>JAUJOW010000001.1:699744-720145 GCA_030447445.1 Acidimicrobiales bacterium
CCTGCCGTGGCCGAGACGCAGGAACCGCCCCTCAGCGGGCTTCGAGCGCACCGCCGGCGACGAGGCCGAGGACGAGGAGGCCGAGCCCGACCCGGTAGCCGACGAACACGAGGGTGGAGTGGGTCAGGAGGTAGCGGAGCAGCCAGGCGATCGAGGCGTAGCCGGTGGCGAAGGCCAGCAGCGTGGCCACCAGGGTGAGGCCGGCGCCGGGACCGTCGGCGGCACCGACGTCGCCCAACTGGAACAGCCCAGAGAGGACCACGGCGGGGACCGACAACAGGAAGGAGAAGCGGGCCGCCGCCTCCCGGGTGTAGCCGAGGAAGAGGCCGGCGCTGATGGTCGCCCCCGACCGCGACACCCCCGGCACCAGGGCCCCGGCCTGGGCGACCCCGTACAGCACGCCGTCCCGGGTGGTGAGGGCCTCCTGGCCCAGGCGGCGGTGGCCGACGCGCTCGGCGGCCAGCAGGACGAGGCCGAGGAGGATGAGAGCGGCGCCGATCAACCGCAGGTCACGGACGGCGGTCTCGATCTGGTCGCGGAAGGCCAGGCCCAGCACGGCGATGGGCACGGTGGCGACGATCAGGTACCAGCCGAGCCGCGCATCGAGGCTGGCTCGCAACGACGGTTGGCGCAGCGAGCGCGCCCATGCGGTGGTGATCCGCCAGAGGTCGGCCCGGAAGTAGACGAGGACAGCGGCCATGGTCCCGAGCTGGGTCACGGCCGTGAACGCCGCCCCAGGGTCGTCCCAGCCGGCGAGCGCAGGCACGATGCGCAGGTGCGCGCTCGACGAGATGGGAAGGAACTCGGTGAGACCCTGGACGATGCCGAGCACCACGGCTTCGAGGACGGACACCGGCTGGATGTCGGCGGGAGAGGCTCAGGTGCCGGAGATGGTTACGTCGCCGATGACGAGGCTGACCCCGGCCGCGCTCATGGGCAGCCATTCGACGTCCGCCCCCACGGCGACAACATCCTTCAGCATCCGCTGGATGGTGGACGCCATGGTGAACTCCCGCAGCGGTTCGCCGAGGGTGCCGCCCGAGATGCGCAATCCCTCCGCCCCGGTGGAGAAGTCGCCGCTCACCGGGTTGACCCCGGAGTGGAGGCCGGTGACCGAGGACACGAGCACGCCCTCGCCCACCTGGTCGAGCAGTGTCGGCTGGTCGTGCTGGCCGGGCGCCAGCGACAGCGCTCGGCAGCCCACGCCGGGCGTGGTCTTGAACCCGCCCCGCACGGCTGAGCCGGTGGAGGCGGTGCCGGCCTTGCGGGCGGTGTAGGCGTTGTGCACGAACCGCTGCAGCACTCCGCCGTCGACCAAGGGGTTGCGCCGGCTGGCCAGGCCCTCGCCGTCGGTCTCCGAGGAGGTGTAGGCCAGCGGATTGGTGGGGTCGTCGACGAGGCTGAGCCCGGAGGCGGCGACGTCCTCGCCGAGGCGGTCGGCGAACAGCGACCGGCCCTTCTGGACGGCCTCCCCCGACATGGTGCCGCCGAGGATGGCGAGGAACTGCGCGGTGACGTAGGGGTCGAGCACGACCGTCACCCGACCACTCTGTGGCTTGGTGGCACCCAGCAGCCGCGTGGCCCGGCGGGCGGCGTCGGCGGCGGCCACCTCCAGGTCGAGGTCGTCGGGCTCACGACCGACCGAGAACCCGAAACCGGTCTGGGTCTCGTCGCCCTCGGTGGCCAGGCAGTAGGTGGCCACGTAGCAGGCCGTGGACCGGCCCGTGGTGCGGATGCCGGTGCTCGTGACCACACAGCCCTCGCCCATGGCGTCGACGAACTCGGCCGCCTCCACCCCGGTGATGCGGGGGTCGGCGGCTCGCACGGCCCGTTCGAGCTCGAGGGCGAGGGCGACCTTGCGGTCGGCCGGGAACTCGGCCAGCGCCGGGCGGAAGAGGTCGAGGGTGGGGACGGCCACACCGTCGGGCTCGGCCAGGCCCAGGTGGGGGTCGGTGGTGGCGAACTCGGCGTTGTCCCGAGCTTCGGCCAGGGTCTCGTCGAGGACGTCGTCGTCGAGGGTCCCGGCGTAGGCGAAGCCCTGCCGTTCCCCGGCCACCACCCGCACGCCCACGCCCTGGGACTCGGCCGAGGACAGCGACTCGACGTCGCCGTCGTAGGCCCGGACCTCGGTGTGGCGGGAACGGCCGACCACGGCCTCGACCTGCTCGCCGTCCCGAGCCCGGGCGACGATCCGGTCGCCGATGTCGAGGAGGTCGAGCGAGGAGGATGACGAGGGCGAAGCGGCGCCCCCCATCAGGCCGCCGTCCCGCCGACGGTCAGGCGAGCCACCCGCAGCGTGGGCACGCCGTCGCCCACCGGCACCCCCTGGCCGTCCTTGCCGCACGTCCCCGGCGAGCCCATGGCGAAGTCCCCGGCGAGGGCGTCGATGTCGGTCAGCACCTTGGGGCCGTTGCCGATGAGGTTGCCCTCGCGTATGGGGTCGGTGATCTCCCCGTCCTCGATCAGGTAGGCCTCCCACATGCCGAACACGAAGTCACCGGTGGCGGTGTTGACCGAGCCGCCGCCGAGCTGGGCCACGTACACGCCCCGGTCAGTGGAGGCGATGATGTCGTCGGGATCGTCGTGGCCGGCGAGCAGGTAGGTGTTGGTCATCCGCACCATGGGGAGGTGCTGGTAGCTCTGGCGGCGGCCGTTGCCCGATCGGGCCCGCCCCTCCTTGCGGGCCCGCAGGAAGTCCCACATGTAGTCGGTGAGCACGCCGCCTTCGATGAGGGTGTTGCGCTGGGCCGGGGTGCCCTCGTCGTCGACCCCGAAGGCGCCCCACTCGGTGGCCATGGTGCCGTCGTCGACCAGCGTCACGAGCGGTGAGGCGACCTGTTCGCCCCGGCGGCCCTTGAACACCGAGGCGCTCTTGGCCACGAGGTCGGCCTCGAGGCCGTGGCCGCAGGCCTCGTGGAACAGCACCCCGCCGCCGCCCTTGCCGATCACCACCGGCATCTCCCCGCTGGGGGCGGGGCGGGCACCGAGCTTGGTGGTGGCCCGGTCGGCGGCCCGGCCGGCCAGCTCGTCGACGTCGTAGCGGTCGAAGAGCTCGAACCCGACGGTGTGGCCGACGCTCTGGCGACCCGTCTGCATGCCGGTGTCGCCGGTGGCGACGACGCCGACCGAGAATAGGGTGCGCACCTGGTCGTCGGAGGTGAGCAGGCCGTCGCTGTTGGCCACCAGGATGCGGCGACGACTGTCCCCGTAGCGGGCGCTCACCTGTGTGACCGACCGGCTGCGGGCCCGGGCCGCCTCGTCAGCCCGGCGGAGCAGCTCCACCTTGGCGGCCTTGGGCACGTCGGCGGGCTGGACCTCGACCGGGGTGGGGTTGGTGGTGGGACGGCGGGTGAGCTCGATCACGCGGGTGCCGCCCCCGCCGCCGGCGGCTGCTGCCGCCGCTGCCTCGGCGGCGCTGCGCAACCCGGCCTCGCTGAGATCGGCGGTGTGGGCGAAGCCGGTCGTCTCGCCGGTGACGACGCGGATGCCGGCGCCCCGGTCTCGCCCTGACGACAGCTCCTCGATGCGACCGTCGTCGAGCACCGCCGAGGTGGAGCGCTTGTCCTCGGCGAACACCTCGGCGAAGTCGGCACCGGTGCGCAGGGCAGTACCGAGCAGCCCGGAGATCACGGACTCATCGATCACGACGACGCCTTTCGTACATGGGCCGGACGGCGGTTGGCAGGACGATGGCGACCGACCCCCGGGATTGGGGGCGGCACACGGGCGGCCGTATCGTACCCGGGTGCCCCCGCAACCCGGACTGAGCGCGTCCTGCGCGCTCACCGTCGAGGAGTCCGACACCGCCGACTCGCTGGGTTCGGGCGACGTGCCGGTGCTCGGCACGCCCAAGGTGGTCGCCCTGTGCGAGCAGGCCACCGTCGCCGCCGTGGCTGCCTCCCTCGGCCCCGGGCAGACCACGGTGGGCATGCGGGTCCAGCTCGACCACCTCGTGCCCACCGCCGTCGGTCACGCCGTCACCGCCGACGCCGTGCTCGACAAGGTGGAGGGCCGCCGGCTCACCTTCACCGTCTCGGTCAACGACACCCGCGGCGTGGTCGCCGCCGGTCGGGTCACCCGGGTCGTGGTCGACCGGGACCGGTTCATCGACAAGGCCCGCTGACCCACCGGCACGGCAGGCTGGCTGGGTGATCGAGGTCATCGGGCTGGACGGCGACGACACGCTCTGGCACAGCGAGTCCCACTTCGCCGAGGCTCACGACACCTTCGCCGCCGTGCTGGCGCCGTACACCGCCCCAGGGTTCGACGTGGTCGCCCGCCACTACGAGACCGAGCTCCGCAACCTCGAGGTCTTCGGTTACGGCGTCAAGGGCTTCACCCTGTCGATGATCGAGACGGCCATCGAGGTCACCGACGGGCGGATCACCGCCGCCGAGATCTCCCGCCTTCTCGACCTGGGCAAGTCCATGCTGACCCACCCGGTGGAGCTCATCGCCGGGGTGGGCGAGGCCGTCGACGCGCTGGCGGGGGCCGGTTACCGCCTTGTGCTCGTCACCAAGGGCGACCTGTTCCACCAGGAGCACAAGCTGGCGGCGAGCGGCCTCGGCGAGCGCTTCCACCACGTCGAGGTCGTGAGCGAGAAGGACGAGCGAACCTACCGTCGCCTGATGGATCGCCTCGACATCGCGCCTGATCGCTTCTGCATGGTCGGCAACTCCCTGCGCTCCGACGTCCTGCCGGCGCTGGCCCTGGGCGCCCGGGCCGTCCACGTCCCCTACGGCATCACCTGGGTCCACGAGGAGGCAGCCCATGACGGCGAGGTCCCCACCCTCGCCTCGCTGGCCGCCCTCCCTGCCTGGCTCGACGGGCAGCGGTGACCGGCCATCCCTCACAGCTGCTCGACGCGAAGTGGTGTGTGCCGGGCCAGCACGTCGAAGTCGGCGTCGACGTGCAGGATCGGGAGGTCGGCCCGGATGGCATGGGCTGAGATGAGGCAGTCGATGAGCCTGCGGACGGTCTCGCCCCGTCGGCGACACGCTCTGTACAGCGCAGCGGCCTCCTCGTAGTCGACCGCTTCGGTGGGGATCAGCGACGCCCGGGCCAGCAGTCGGCGCAGGTCGCTGAGGTGGCGCTCGTCCCGAGCGCCGGCGAGTAGCTCCATGCGCACGGGGTGACAGGTGGCCAGATCGGTGGCGAGGAGCTCGTCGACGCGGACGCACACGGCGCTCCCGGTGTCGCGCAGGAACTCCACCCAGGCCGACGTGTCGATCAGCGTCAACCGGCGCGGGTGGTCCGGAGCCCGTCGAGGTCACCTTCCCAGCCCGAACCGCGGAGCCGCCGGGCATCGCCGAGGCCCAAGGGCTCCGCGGCGACGGTCCGCAGGGCGAAGTTCACGGCCTCCCGCTTGGTGGCGAGCCCGTATCGCTGCATGACCGCCCGGCACGCCTCGTCATCCACGTCGATATTGGTGCGAGCCATACACCAACGATACACCGCCGAGCGTCAGGGATGGGCCACGGCCAAGAGGTAGGGCGCCGGGAGGACGCAGGTGCCGTCGTCGGCCTGGTTCGACTCTTCCATGGCCGCTCGCAGCTCGGCACGAGCCTCCTCGCCCCGACCGAGGGCCGAGGCCGTCTCCATGAACGCCACGAACGGTCCGGCGGCGCCGAGGAACACCTCCATCCCGTCCTCGACCGAGGGGAACCGGAAGTCGAAGGGCCGCTCCTCGACGGTGGCGTCGAGGCCGGCGGTGGCGAAGCGCCGGACGACCTCGTCGAGCTCGCCCCACTCGTCGGGCGCCGGGCTGCCCGGCGGCGGGGGTGGCACGAGGTGGGCGGTCCGGCTGCGCCACCGGCTCGACCATCCGCCCCCCGCCCACGCCGTGACCGCCACCGTGCCGGTCGGTCGGCAAACCCGGGCCAGCTCGGCCACGGCCCAGCCGTGGTTGGGGGCGAAGATGACCCCCATGACGCTGAGCACGACATCGAAGGTGGCATCGGGGACCTCGAGAGCCTGGGCGTCGCCCACCCGGAGGTCGACCTTCACACCCTCGCTGGTGCAGCGGGCACGGGCCAGCTCGATCTGGGCGGGGGTGAGGTCGACGCCGGTGACCTCGGCGCCCCGACGGGCCGCTTCGATGGCGGCGTTGCCGGTGCCGACGCCGACGTCGAGCACCCGATGGCCGGCTCGGACGCCGACGAAGTCCACTGTCTCCACGCTGATGGGCATCAGGTGGCGGGCGATGACCGGGTAGTCGCCCATGGTCCACACCCGTCGCTGGCCCTCGGTCGCCTGCTCGCTCATGGCCGCCAGTCTGGCCGCTCCGTCGGCTTCGGTCCCCCGTCGCGAGGGCTCCCACCCCCGGAACCCGGGGGCCCCGACCCGCCGTTCGTTCGTCTCCCCGTCGCGAGGGCTCCCACCCCCGGAATTCGAGGCCCCGACCCGCCGTTCAGCCGCTCCCGTCGTGCTGGCGCGCTCAGCCCAAGTTCGAGGACCGGGGGTAGGCGTCGGCGGGGTCGGTCAGGACGTTGACCAGGTAGGGGACACCCGCGGCGAGGGCCCGGTCGAGGGCCGGGCCGATGTCGGCGGGCCGGTCGACGGTCTCGCCGGCGCCGCCGAGCGCTCGCACCACGGCGTCGTAGCGGCACCCGGGCTGGAGGTCGGCGGCCACGTCGTAGCCGTAGAGCATCTGCATCGGATGCTTCTCGAGCCCCCAGATGCCGTTGTTGCCGCACACGATCACCACCGGCAGGCGGTGGCGCACGAGGGTGTCGACGTCCATGAGCGAGAAGCCGGCCGCCCCGTCGCCGAGGAGCAGCACCACCTGGCGGTCGGGGTGGGCGATCCGGGCAGCGGCGGCGTAGCCGAGGCCGGTGCCGAGGCAGCCGTAGGGGCCGGGGTCGAGCCAGCACCCGGGCGTGTAGGACTCGACGTACTTGCCGGCGTAGGAGACGAAGTCCCCGCCGTCGCACACCACCACCGCATCGCGGTCGAGGCGGCGGACGACTTCGCCGTAGACCCGGGTCGGGCGGATGGGGTCGGCGGTGGTCGCCAGCAGCGGCTCGTCGGCCGCTCGGGCCGCCGTCTCGGCTTCCCGCAGGGCGGCGATCCACGGTTCGTGGTCGGATCGTCGGCCCCGGTGGTCGGCCAGGCCGGCCAGGATGGACCGGAGGTCGCCGGCCGGGGAGACGGCCGGGGAGACGTGAGCCGCCCGCTGGCCGGCGCTGTCCACGACGTGCACCACCTGGGCGGAGCCGAAGGTCCCGAAGGAGAGGCGGAAGTCGAGGGGCGTCCCCACCACGACGACCACGTCGGCGTCGCTCTTGAGGCGGCCGCGGGTACGGGAGAAGGCCAGCTCGTGGTCCGCGGGCAGGCAACCCCGGCCGAGCCCGTTCACGTACACCGGCACCCGGAGGGCCTCGGCGGCGGCAGTCAGCTCGACCCAGGCGCCGTCCCACCACACGTCGGACCCGGCCACGATGGCGGGGCGCTCGGCGCCGGCGATCAGCTCGGCGGCCCGGACCACCTCGTCGGGGTCCGGATCGGCTCCCCGCAGCTCGTCGGCCTTCACCGGCACCGCCTCCCCGTGGCCGAACACGACGTCGAGGGGCAGATCGAGGAAGACGGGACCACGGTGGGGGGTGAGCGCCGTGCGAAGCGCCCGGTCGACCATGGCCGGGATGTCGCCGGTGGCCGTGACCGTGGCGGCCATGCGGGTGATCGGCGCCAGCACCGGCACGTGGTCGAGCTCCTGGAGGGAGCCCGACCCCCACCGGGCTAGCGGCGCCCGCCCGCCGAGGACCAGCAGCGGTGAGCCGTTGAAGTGGGCGGTGGTGACCGCGCTGATCCCGTTGGTGACCCCCGGTCCGGCGGTGAGCACGGCCACCCCCGGGCGCCGGGTCAGCTTGGCCGTGGCCTCGGCGGCGAACGTGGCGGTCTGCTCGTGGCGGACGTCGACCAGCCGCAGCGGCGGATCGCCCTTCACCGCCCCGTCGTAGATCGGGAAGACATGGCCGCCCGACAGCGTGAACAGCTCGGTGACACCCCACGCTCGCAGGGCGTCGACGGCCAGCTCCCCGCCGTGGCCGGCGCGGGCCGTCGGCGCCTCCTCCGGCCCCACCGACGCGATCTCGCCCTCGGCGTTGGTCTCGGTCACCCCACCGCCCGGTCATGCGCTCGCCCGGCCCGCACCTCGTCGAGGAAGGACGAGACGGCTTCCCACCAGGCCTCGGGGGCCTCGAACTGCGGGCTGTGGCCGGCGTCGGGAAGCTCCACCAGCCGACAGCCGCCGATGGCCTCCGCCAGCCGGTGCGACGGCCCGAGGAAGGGCCGGTCCTGGCCGCCGACGACGACGAGGGTGGGCACGTCGAGCGAGCGGAGGCGGTCGAGCCGGTCGGGCTGGCCGAGCATATGCGGCACCATGGCGGCGTACATGGCCGAGCCGCAGGCCCGGAACTTCCGCTCCCCGAACTCGACGTACTCGGGTCGCTCGGCCCGCAGGCGCTGGTCGGCCGGGGTACTCAGGGGGCTCTGGTGGCTGGCCATGATGTCGGCCAGCGCGTCGATGCCCTGGGTGCGGGCGATCTCGACGGCCAGCGTGGCGAGCTCCGGGTCGATGCCCTCGACCGGCCCGTGGCCGGTGTCCATCAGCACGAGAGCGGTGAGCCGCTCGGGAGCGGCGAGGGCCACGTGCTGGGCGACCATCCCCCCCATCGAGTGGCCGAGCAGCGAGAACCGGCTCCATTCGAGGGTGTCGGCGAGGGCGATCACGTCCTCGGCCAGCACCTCGAGCGAATAGGCGTCCTCCTCCCGTGGGGCGCCACTGGCGCCGTGGCCGCGGTGGTCGGGAGCCACGGCGTGCCAACCCTCGGCGGCGAAGCCGTCCAACCAGTCGGTGAAGTCCTCCTTGGCGCCGGTGAACCCGTGCAACAGCATCAGCGGATGGCGGCCTGCACCCGCCTCGGAGATGCACAGGGTGACCGGTCCGATGTCGACATCCCGCACCTTCACGTCGCCGTTTCTAGTCCGCTCCTCTCGCCCCCGCGCCGCCTCGGCGCCGTCGGGGACCGGCGCCGTATGTGCCGGTGGTCCGACACGGAGGACGGATATGGTCTTGGACCAGTCTCGTATCGGCAAGGGGTCGGCCGGATGGCCAGGTCGCGGGTGCGCAAGAACGCCGTCGTCACCGGGATCCGCCTGGTGGTGAGCGTCCTGATGCTCTGGTTCCTGCTGGCCAAGATCAGCGGCTCCGACCGCTCGGACCTGCCCCGCTGGGACGGCGATGCGCCGTTCTGGCTGGCCGGGGCCGTGCTGCTCACCCTGGCCGGGATCGTCCTGTCGGCGCTGCGGTGGCAGACCGTCCTGCATGCCCTCGGGCAGCGTTCCCGCCTTCCCCGGCTGCTGTCCCACTACTTCGCCGGCCAGTTCGTGGCCAACGTGTTGCCCACCACCATCGGCGGCGACGTGCTCCGGGTGACCCGCCAGTCCCGCGACTCGGGGGAGCCGCCCACCAGCTTCGCGTCGGTGGTGTTGGAACGGCTGACCGGCTGGTTGGTGCTGCCGGTCATCACCTTCGTCGGGTTCCTCCTCAACCCCGGCCTGCGCCACCTCGGCCGAGCCACCCAGGTGGCCCTCAGCCTGGCCGCCGGCACCCTGGTGCTCCTCCTGCTGGTTTTGGTGGCGGTGGCCGCCCACCGCTTCGGCGACATCGACAACGAGAAGGGGTGGAAGCGCTTCCTGGCCGCCGTCCACATCGGCGTCGACCAGCTCCGGCGCCGACCCGGCCAGGCCGCCAGCGTGCTCGCCGTCGGCTTCGCCTACCAGCTCGTGCTGGTGCTGGCGGCGGTGATGGCCGCCCAGGCCATCGGCATCTCGGCGGCGGGGCCGACGGCGCTGCTGGCCTTCTTCCCCGCCGTGGCCATCGCCCAGGTCCTGCCGATCAGCATCTCGGGGCTCGGCGTCCGTGAGGGGCTGTTCGTGGTGTTCCTGCAACCGCTCGGCGTGCCCGCCGAGCAGGCGATCGCCCTCGGCCTCCTGCTCTACCTGCTCAACCTGGTGGTGAGCCTCCTCGGGGCACCGGCCTTCGCCGTGGGCGGGCGGTCGGGGCCGACCGTGGTGGCGTGAGCGGGCCCGACACCGACACCACCACCGCCACCGCCGCCACCCGCATCGAGGCCCGCAGCCGTCTGCGGTGGTGGCGGGAGGTGCTCTACGTCGCCGCCTTCTACGGGATCTACTCGGCGGTGCGCAACATCTTCGGGTCCGCCGGTGGCGTCGGCCGGGCCGCCGTCGACATCGCCTTCAACCACGCCAAGGCCGTCATCGCCATCCAGGACGCCATCGGGTTGTGGTTCGAGCCAGAGCTGCAGGACTGGTACCTCGACCTGCCCGCCAACGGCGGCATCCGCATCTGGAACATCTACTACGGCACCGCCCACTTCGTGGTCACCGTGGTGGCGCTGGTGTGGATGTTCCGGCGCCAGCCCGAGCGCTACCCGGTGTGGCGCAACACCTTGGCCGCCATGACCGCCCTCGCGCTCATCGGGTTCGCCTCCTTCTCGCTCATGCCGCCCCGGCTGCTCGACGACACCAGCGTCTACGGCGCCTGCCGCGGTGCCGAGAAGGCCTGCCACGGTTACCAGGTCACCGACACGCTCGCCGTCTACGGGGGCCTCTGGTCGTTCGACTCGGGAGCCATGGCCCAGGTGTCGAACCAGTACGCCGCCATGCCCAGCATGCACACCGGCTGGTCGACGTGGTGCGCCATCGTGCTCTGGCCGCTCGTGCGCCGGCGCTGGGTCCGTGCCCTCGTGGTGGCCTACCCGGTGGCCACGGTGTTCTGCATCCTCGTCACCGGCAACCACTACTGGCTGGACGCCGTGGGCGGTCTCGTGGCCCTCGGCGCCGGCTGGTTGATCGGGTCCCGCCTGGCCACCTTCACCGCAGGTCGGGCCCTCGCCAAGGCCGGCCCGGCGAGATGAGCGCGGTGACCGCCGGAGAACGACAGCCAGCGCGCTGAGAACGATGGGGGTGTCCTCAGCTGGCCAGCCAGCGGACGGGCGGGCCGTGGTAGGCGCTCACGGCCAGGAGGCGGTCCGCCCCTCCCGGCCACCCGGCCAGGCGCACCTCGGCTCCATCGCGACCGGGCTCCATGCGCAACCACGCCACCGGGGCCTCCGGCGTGGCCGCCTCCCCAGCGGCGGTGACCGTCTCCCGCAGCGTCCGGCGGGCCTCGTCCGGGAGGTACTGGACCACGATCGAGTGCACGACCACGGTGGCCGTGCCCGGTGCCGGCGCAGCCAGCCGCTCCGGGAGCCAGGTCGACACGTCGGCCCGATCGACGGTGGCCGGGACCCGGCGGGCGACCTCGATGGCGGCGTCGAGACGGCGCAAGCGGTCGACGAGGTCCGGCCACACGAAGGCTCGCAGCGTCAGGCGGCCCTCGGGGGTGGTGGCGTCGATGGGTGAGAGGTCACAGCCTCGACGCTCGGCCACGGTGCACGTGCGGTCGAGCCGCGGTCGGCGACCCACCCACGGCTCGACGAAGCGCACCGGAGAGGAAGGGTCGCCGACGCCCCGGCCGCCGGCCTCGTAGCGGTAGTGGTCCCAGCGGAGGTTGAGCCCCGCGCTGGCACCCACCTCGAACACCCGCAGCGGCATCCCACCACCGCCCCCGGCACCGGCGGCCACCTCGAGGAAGGCCCCGACCAGCGCCGCCGACCGGCCGACCTCGTTGGTCTGCACACCGTCGTGGATGCGCTCGGCCAGCTCGGGCAGGTGGGCGGCCACGACGGCCTCGAAGGCGGCCTCGGCGGCCGGCCCGGGCGTCCCCCCGACCGAGGGGTAGTGGGCGGCCAACTCCGGGGCGCGGCCCTCGAGCACGATGCGGTGCACGGCCCCGAGGAAGCGGAGGGCCAGGGCGGAGCCGAAGCTGTCCTGGGCGTGGGGGGCCAACAGGTCCCGGATGGGGCCGGGGCGGTCCACCCGGGTGATGGCGTGGCCGATGAGTCGGGCGTACAGGTCCGACCCGATCTGTCGGCAGGCGTCGCGCTGGACCCGGAGCAGCTCGGTGAAGTCAGCCGGGGGCCGATCACCTTGACGGCGAAGTGGTGCCGCCATGCCCCGCCGATCGCTCCCCGTCATCATCGGTGGTCCGGTTCGGCCTCGACCCGGCAGACCAGCATCGGATCGGGTATCCCCTTCAGTCGTGTGCGCCGGGCGCGGGTGAAGCGGACCCCGGGCAGCTCGCTCACGGCGTCACGCAGGTCGACGGTGGCGAGGGCCTGGCCCCCCTTGGACGCCTCGGTCACCCGGGCGGCGACGTTGACCACGTGGCCCACGACATCGTCGCGGGTGAGGACGGCGTCACCGAGGTGCACACCGGCCCGGAGGCACAGGGGCTCGGGCCGCAGGGCGACGAGCTCGACGGCGGCGAGAGCGGCGGCCTCGGGTGAGACGAAGGCCAGCATGAGACCGTCCCCGAGCCGCTTGACCACCCTGCCCCCCCGGCTGCGCACCACCGGACCGACGGCTCGGTGGTGGTCCTCGAGCAGCGCCAGCGCGGCGTCGTCGCCGTGGTCGGAGGTGAACCGGGTGAAGCCCTCGAGGTCGGTGAACATCACCGCCACCGTCGAGACCGAGCTGCCCTCACCCCGCTCCTCGACGGCATGGGAGGCCAGCAGCTGGATGGTGCTCAGGCCCATGGTGGCCAGGACCGAGGGCTTCTGCTCCACCGACCGCTCGAGGAAGCGCTGCACCACCTGGAGCGACGTGGCCGTGCGCACCGGGTGCTGGCCAGGACGCTCCAGCCAGTTGCGGTCGACGAGGCCGACCTCGGCGGCGCTGGCCGCCCGCTCGGGGTCCCGCTGGATCAGCTCGGCCAACCGCTCCTCGAGGGTGCGCCGCCACGAGGCGATGGCCTGCGCCCCCGCCGAACGTGGACTGTCCGGGTTCGGCACGTCGACACTGTAGGGGCCGAAGCGTCCCATCCAGGCTGGTGCGCCGCGTGGTCGCTGACGGGGTGAGCCGCTACCGTGCACGCCGATGCTCCTCGAGACGATCGAGTCGCCGGATGACCTCCGGTCGCTCGACCACGCGCAGCTCAACGTGCTCTGCGGGGAGATCCGGGACTTCGTCGTGAAGGCCGTGGCCAAGACCGGGGGGCACCTCGGGTCGAACCTCGGCGTCGTCGAGCTCACCCTCGCGCTGCACCGCGTCTTCCGGTCCCCCGAGGACATCCTGTTGTGGGACACCGGCCACCTCGCCTACGTCCACAAGATCATCACCGGTCGACGCGACCAGTTCCCCACCCTCCGCCAGGCCGGCGGCCTCTCCGGTTACCCCTCGCGAGAGGAGTCCGAGCACGACTGGGTGGAGAACAGCCACGCCTCCACGATCATCAGCTACGCCCACGGCCTGGCCGTGGCCCAGGAGAGCGACACCGGCGACGGCCGACGGGTGGTGGCGGTGATCGGCGACGGGTCGATGACCGGGGGCATGGCCTACGAGGCGCTCAACAACCTCGGCCACAGCGGCAAGAAGGCCATCATCGTCCTCAACGACAACGGCCGCTCCTATGCGCCCACCGTGTCCCGCCTGTCCGAGAGCGTGTCCCGGCTCCGGGTGAACCCCCAGTACCGCCGGCAGCGGGATCGGGTGGAGAGGCTGGTGCGGGAGGTGCCCGTCGTCGGCGACCACCTCGCCTGGGGCATGGCCGGGGCCCTGGCCGGCCTGCGGGAGATGTTCGAGCCGCCGGTCTTCTTCGAGACCCTCGGCGTCCAGTACACCGGCCCCTTCGACGGCCACGACATCGAGGGCCTGGAGCGGGCCCTGCGCAACGCCGCCGAGTTCGACGGCCCGATCGTCGTCCACGTCCTCACCCACAAGGGCCGCGGGTACCCGCCGGCCGAGGAGGACGAGGAGAACTGCCTGCACGACGCTGCAATCTTCGACGTGGCCACGGGGCCCGTGCGGGGAGCGGGCAAGCCGTCCTACACCCAGGCGTTCTCCGAGGCCCTGATCAAGGAGGCCGACGTCCGCCCGGAGGTGGTGGCGGTGACGGCCGCCATGCCCGGGTCGACCGGCCTCATCCCCTTCGCCGAGCGCTTCCCCAACCGCTTCGTCGACGTCGGAATCGCCGAACAGCACGCCGTCACCTCGGCGGCGGGCATGGCGATGGGTGGGCTGCGCCCGGTGGTGGCCATCTACTCGACGTTCCTCAGTCGGGCCTTCGACCAGTGCAACCTCGACGTGGGCCTGCACGGCCAGCCGGTGGTGCTGTGCATCGACCGGGCCGGCATCACCGGCGACAACGGCGCCTCCCACCACGGCGTGCTCGATCTCGTGCTGCTCACCAAGGTGCCGGGCATGACCGTGTTCGCCCCGTCGTCGTACCAGGAGCTGCAGGTGATGCTCCACGACGCCCTCGAGATCACCTCGGGCCCGTCGGCCCTCCGCTGGCCGACCGGCGCGGCGCGCATGGTCGCCGAGGACGAGGTGGGCCACGGCCTGTCCGCCCGCCAGGTGCGCTCGGGCACCGACGTCTGCCTGATCGGGGTGGGCAAGCTGCTGGGAGTTGCCGAGGAGGCGGCCGACCGCCTCGCCACCGACGGCGTCTCCTGCACGGTGTGGGATCCCCGCGTGGTGAAGCCCCTCGACGACGCCATGCTCGAGGACGCCGCCGGTTTCGACGTGGTGGTCTGTGCCGAGGACGGCTACCGCGACGGTGGCGTCGGTTCGATGGTGGCGGCCGAGATCGCCGAGCGCACCGTGGGCACCGGCCGGGCGCCACGGGTGCAGGCCCTCGGTGTGCCCACCCGGTACGTGGCCCACGCCAAGGTCGACGCCATCCTCGCCGACCTCGGCTTGGACGCGGCCGGCCTGGTCGCCGAGGTGCACCGCCTCCTCGGCCGCTGACCCCAGCCGGGCCCGCCGCGCATGGGGGTGGTCCTGGCGTTGGCGGCGAGCGCGCTGTGGGGATGGGGGGACTTCCTCGGGGGAACGCTCAGCCGTCGAGCTCACCCGCTGACGGTCATGCGGGCGGCCCAGGCCATCGCCCTGATCGGGCTTCTGGGCATCGCGGCGGTGGCCGGCGAGCTCGACGCCGGCGGCTACGTCCCCTGGGGGGTGGCCGGTGGGTTGGCCGGCTGCGTGGCCCTCGGTTGCTTCTACGCCGCGCTGGCCGAGGGCACGATGGGCGTGGTCGCCCCGGTGGCCGCCACCGGCGTGACCGTCCCCGTCGCCATCGGGTTGGCCTCCGGTGAGTCGCCGGCGCTGATCCAACTGCTGGGCATCGCCGTGGCCGTCGTCGGGGTGGTCCTGGCCTGCGGCCCCGGCGGTGACAGCGAGGGGAGCGTGCCCCGCAGCAACGGTGACCGCAGCGAGGGCACGGTCCGGTCGGCGGTCTCGTTGCGGCCGCTGTTGCTGTCGGCCGTGGCCGCGCTCGGGTTCGGCGTGACGCTCGTCCTCGTCGCCGAGGGGGCCGAGCACAGCGTGGTCATGACCCTCGCCACCATGCGGGCCGTCAACGCCGGCCTGGCCACCGTGGTGCTGGCGGTGGCGGTGCGGCGGGCCGCGCACCCCCGCCACGACGACGTCCCCACCCTCGCGCTCATCGGGGTCACCGATGCTGGGGCCAACGGCGCCTACGCCCTGGCGTCGACGATGTCACTCGTCAGCGTGAGCGCCGTCCTGGCCTCGCTGTACCCGGCCGTGACCGCCCTCTTGGCCTGGCGGTTCCACCGAGAACAGCTCAGCGCGGCGCAGGTGCTCGGCGTGGCCGCCACCCTCGGTGGGGTGGGGCTCATCGCCGCCGGGAGCGCCTGACCCTCTACGTGTAGTAGGGGTTCTCGCCCTGGTCGTGGTCGGTGGCGTCGACCACCTCGACCACCTCGGGGACGTTCTCCTTGATCGAGCGCTCGATGCCTTCCCGCAGCGTCATGGCGCTGACCGCGCACCCCTGGCAGCCGCCGCCCATGGTGACGAAGACCCGGTCTCCGCCGGGGGCGCCCTCCACGCCGACCAGGCTGGCGAAGCCGCCGTGGGAGGCGAGCGCAGGGTTGATCTGTTGGTCGAGGAGCTGGCGGACCTTCTCGGCGGTGTCGCCGCTGAGCTCGAGCTTCACGCCGGCCAGCGGGTCGGGCTTGTTCGGGTTGCGGAGCACCAGGCCGCCCTGGCCGGGCGTGCCGGGCAGGTCGAGGGTGGCCCCGGTGAGGGCGTCGACGCTGTCGGCGGGGATCCACACCGGCAGGTCGCTCTGGTGGTAGCGGGCGTCGCCCTCGTCGGCATCGTCCATGGGCTCGAAGCCGAGGTCGTAGGTGTAGTCGGTCCCCGTGGTGCCGGTGACCTCGATGCGCAGCGCCAGCGAATCGGCATCCTCTTCGGCCGCCCGCAGCTCCATGATCTTGGCCAGGGCGGCATCGGTGACGGTGAGGACGGGGGTCTCGACGGTCGTCTCCATGGACCCAAGGCTACCGGTCGGGTTCGTCGTCTCCGTCGTAGTACTCGGCGCCGAGGTGGGTGATGAGCTCGTCGCCCTTCAGGTGGCGCAGCGTGTTCTTCAGCTTGGTGAGCTGGATGAACAGGTCGTGCTCGGGGTACACGCCCTCCGCGTGGGCCGGGCTCTTCCAGTAGAAGCTCAGCCACTCCTGGATGCCGTGCAGGCCGGCCCGCTTGGCCAGGTCGAGGAAGAGGGCCAGGTCGAGGACTAGGGGGGCGGCCAGGATCGAGTCCCGGCACAGGAAGTTGACCTTGATCTGCATCGGGTAGCCGAGCCACCCGGTGATGTCGATGTTGTCCCACCCCTCCTTGTTGTCGCCCCGGGGCGGGTAGTAGTTGATCCGGACCACGTGGGCCATGTCCCCGTAGAGGCCCGGGTAGACGTCGGGCTGCAGGATGGTGTCCAGGACGCCGAGCTTGGATACCTCCTTCGACTTGAACGACTCGGGGTCGTCGAGGACCTCGCCGTCGCGGTTGCCGAGGATGTTGGTGGAGTACCACCCCTCCACCCCGAGGAGCCGGGCCTTGAAGCCGGGGGCCAGGATCGTCTTCATGAGGGTCTGGCCGGTCTTGAAGTCCTTGCCGGTGATCGGCGTGCGGGTCCGGCGGGCCAGCTCGGCCATGGCCGGGAAGTCCACGCTCAGGTTGGGCGCTCCGTTGGCGTAGGGGATGCCGAGCTTCAGGAAGGCGTAGGCGTAGATCTGAGACGGCGCGATGTCCGGGCTCGAGCGGCGGAGCCCCTCCTCGAAGGCCTCGAGGGACTGGTGGACGGCGGTCGGCTCCCGGTACACCTCGGTGGACCCGCACCACACCCCGACCAGGCGCTCACAGCCGTGCTCGTCGGAGAACCGGCCGATGTCCTCGGCGAGCTGGTCGGCCATGTCCATCTTCGAGGCGCCAGCCTTCACGTGGTCGCCGTGGAGGTTGCGGACATAGGACTGCTCGAACACCGCCGGCATGGGACGGATGGCCCGGAGGTCCCCACCGAGCTGCTCGAGCAGGTGCCCCTCGAGGACCCCGGCCCGGCTGGCGGCCACGTAGGCGTCGTCGGGGTAGACGTCCCAGCCGCCGAAGACGAGATCGTCGAGGCCGACGAGGGGCACATAGTCGGCGATGCGGGGGTTGGTGGCCTCGCTGCGCTTGCCCAACCGGATCCGGCCCATCTGGCTCAAGGAGCCGACCGGTGGGGCGAGGCCCTTGCGGATGGCCAGCACACCGGCGATGAAGGTGGTGCCCACCGCCCCCATGCCGGGGAGCAGGACCCCGAGCCGGCCGGCGGCGGGGGCGATGTCGACGTTCTTCTCGAGTCCCACGGCCCTATCTTCCTCCTCGTTCGTCGTACGGCCCGGTCGGCCCTGGCTTCCTTGGCCCTGCCGCCGTCAGGCGCTGGCGTCGAGCCGGCCCCGGAAGGCGGCCAGGCAGAGCGCGAAGCTGACCAGCCCCACCGCCGCCACCGCCCCCACCCCCTTGGCCAGTGTGCCGAGCTCCCAGCCCTCGCTGATGAGCGAGCGAAGGGCGTCGAGCAGGTAGGTGACCGGGTTGTAGGTGGCCACGGTGTCGAGCCAGCTCGTGAGCTGCTCCTTCGGCAGGAACGCGGTGGTGAGGAAGGCGAACGGGAAGAAGAGGATGAAGCTCGAGTTGACGGCGGCGGGGTTCCCGGTCTTCAGGGCGATGGCGTACGGGAAGCCGGTGAAGACGAGACCCCAGGCGTCCGCCAGCAGGATGAAGGCGAGGATCCCGAGTGGACCGGTCACCGAGGCCGTTCCCGCCGACGGGGGCAGCAGCGTGCAGAGCATGCGCACCAAGCTGGACTTCCGGCCCCGTTGGGTCCGCGGAAGCCGTAGATCTCCCCGGCGGCCACGGCGATGTCGACACCGGCCACGGCCTCGTTGGTACCGAAGTTCCGAGCCAGCCCGGTCGCGCTGACCGCCGTGGCGGTGGTGGTGGCGACGGGCGCGGTCATCGGGCGGGGACGCTACCGGCCGCCGTCGCCGGCTCTCGCTGTGATTCTTGGCTCACCGCCGACGCCGGCGCTGCCGCCGACCGCAGGGCCCGCAGCATGAGGGTCGGGTCGCCGAGGCGATGGCGAAGGTCGCGCTCGAGCCCACCGATCGGGTACAGGTTCTGCGGCGCCCGGGAGTCCTTGTGGGCCGCCGAGGCGAAGCGGGGCAGCACGAGGGCCACCCGGTCGGCGAGGGTCGCCGCCTCGGGGGCAGCCACATCGAGGGACGCCTCGCAGCGCACCACCCCGGCCCAGTCGTGGGTGGGCGGCGTCGGCAGCCGCAGGTACCACGACCACCGGCTCCACCGACCGCCGATCAGGAACACCGGGGTGCGCTGTCCGGGAGCGAGGGCAGCGACAACGGCCAGGCCGGGGTCGGGCAGGTAGGACCGGTGGTGGGTCTTGACGAACCCGACGGCGCCAGGCAACCGGTGCCGATCCCGCAACGGGCCGTCGAGCACGAGGAGGCGGCCATCCCCACCGGCGGCGACGGCTCCGGCGGCCATGCTGACCTGGTGCTCGAGGTCCGCCATGGCCCCCTGGAGGGCGAGGGAAAGGGCGTTGGGATCCTCGCCGGGCACGGGATGGGGTGACCAGCGACCGTGGGGGGTGTCGATGGGGCCGGCGTCGACGACCGGGCAGAACAGCCGCCGGCCGACGGACGCCTCGGTCAGCTCGGCAGCGCCGTCGCAACGGACCACACCGGCGGCGTAGCTGGCACAGATGCCCGGGCGAGGCGGGCCCGGGCCAGTGCCGGTGGTGACCCACACCCGGGCGTCGACCCGCCGGACCCCGTCGACGAAGCACACCTCGGCCGGGGCCGCGACTCCGGGCGGCGGGCTCCGCGGGCCCCAGTCGGCCACGGGCGCCTCGACGGACAGGTCGACCTCCTCGGCCGTGGCCTCGAGGACGGGGTCGGCGGCGGCCCCGTACTCGGGGGCCCACGCCTCGACGGCGAAGCGCATGGTCACGACGCCACCCGCGTGACCGTCGAGGTGGACGGGCCCTTGTGCACGACGAACCGCACCGGCATCCGCTCGGCCAGCTCGGCCACGTGGGTGACCAGCCCGACGGCCCGGCCCCGGGCTCCGAGCTCCTCCACGGCGGCGGCCACGGTGTCGAGGGCGTCGGGGTCGAGGCTCCCGAAGCCCTCGTCGAGGAAGATCGACTCGAGCCGGGCGGCGCCGCGGGCGGCCAGCTGGCCGATCTGGTCAGCGAGGGCGAGGGCGAGGGCGAGGGAGGCGAGGAAGGTCTCGCCGCCCGACAAGGTGCGGGCCGAGCGCACCTCGTCGGCGCTGCGGTGGTCGACGACGAGGAAGTTCGACCGCTCGTCGAGGCCGAGCGAGTAGTCGCCGGCCGACAGTTCACGGAGGATCTCCGTCGCCGCACCGACGAGGCTGTGCAGGGCCTCGTCGAGCACCCACTTCTCGAAGTGGTTGGCCGACAGGTGGCGGCCGAGGTCGCGAGCCACCGCCGCCACCCGGCCGTGCTCGGCCGCCTCCCGCCGGTGTCGGGCCGCCTCCTCCATGCCCTGGTCGATGCCGGCCAGCGCCGCCCGGGCCTCGGCGGAGGCCTCGGCCACGGCATCGGCGGGGTCGCTGGGGTCGATCAGGACGCCGACCCCCGCGCACCGGGCGGCCAGCGCGGCGCTGAGCGATCGATGCTCGGCGGCGAGGGCGGCGGCCCGCTCCTCGGCCGCAGTGGCAAGGGCCAGCTGTTCGGGCCGGGTGGCGGCGGCCCACGCCGTGAGGGCCGCCCAGTCGGCGGCCAGGTCGATGTGACCAGGAGGGGGCGGGCCGAGCTCGGCCAGCCGGGCGCGGACGGCGGCGACCCGGCGGCGGTCCTCGCCCGCGGCGGCGACCAGCACGTGGAGCCGGCGACGGGCGACGGCGGTGGCGCGGGGGGGCGCTCGAGCGGCGTCACGGGCCACCGCCCCGGGGACTT
>JAUJOW010000004.1 GCA_030447445.1 Acidimicrobiales bacterium
AGAAGGCCGACATCGACTCCCGGGTACGGAAGACGGCGGACATCCTGAGCATCGGACCGCTGCTCGACCGGAAGCCCCGCCAGCTCTCCGGTGGACAGCAGCAGCGGGTCGCCCTCGGCCCGACGCCG
This sequence comes from Acidimicrobiales bacterium, assembly GCA_030447445.1. Taxonomy (GTDB): domain Bacteria; phylum Actinomycetota; class Acidimicrobiia; order Acidimicrobiales; family Iamiaceae; genus JAUJOW01. The sequence goes on from JAUJOW010000004.1 coordinate 129, forward strand.
GCACGCTGTGGTGGATCGACGGCGAGCTGCACCGGCTGGCCGCCCAGCGGGCTGCGGTGCTCCACCGCCTGCGCCAGGCGGACCGGCCACCGGACCGCGCCGCACCGGCGGCGGTTCCGCACCGGTCGACCACGTCGCCTCGGTCTCCGCTGGCTCCACCAGCGGCGGAGCAGGAGGTGACCGAGGGGGCCGATGTGCAGAACCTGCTGCTCGGCCTGGGAGCCCTCTGCCTGGCCGTGGCCGCCGTCGTCTTCGCGGCCGTCACCTGGGACCGCCTCGGCGCCATCGCGCAGGGCGGCCTGTTGCTCGGCTTCACCGGCCTCCTCGCCGCCCTGGCCGCCGCCGGCCACCACCGCGGGTTGCGGGCCACTGCCGAGGCGGTGGGCGCGGTGGCGATGGCGCTCGCCGTGATCGACGTCAACGTCGTGCGCCTCGGCCTGCTGCCCGACCTGGACCCGGAGGTGGTGTGGGCCGTCGGGCTGGCGGTGGTGGCCGTAGCCGCCGCTGGGTTCAGTCGGCTGGCTCCGCTCGTGGTCGGCCGGGTCGGTGCCGTCGTCACCGCCCAGGTCCCCGCTCTCCTCCTCGCCGCCGCCGTGGCTCCGTCCGGCGAGTGGGTCGTCGCCGTTGCGCTGGTCCAGTCGGCGGTGGTGCTCGCGTGCCTCCGGTTGAGGCCAGGCGGGGCCGTAGACGGTCGGGTTCTCGCCGTGGCCGCGGGCGGGGCGGCGGTCACCTGGTCCGTGGCCACGGTGGCTTCGGTGGCTGTGGCGTTGAACGGCCAGGCCGGCCAGGGCGTCGCCGTCGACGCTGTCGCACTGCTCGTCCTCGCCGCCGCCGTGGCCGCCGGCGCGGCGCTGGCGTGGGGGCACATGGGCGCCGTGCGCCTCCCCTCGCTGGTCGCCACCACCCTCACCGGTGCCGGTGCCCTGATCTGTGCCACCGAACCGCTGGCCGCCGGTGATGCGCAGTGGCTGGTGGTGGGGGCGATCGGGGTGGCCGTGGTGGCCGTCACCCGCATCCTCCCCGCCCGCTGGGGCACCGCTCCGGCGGCGATGGGAGCGGCCGTCGCCGTCGTGGCGTGCGGCCCGGGGGCCCAGGCCCTGCTGGAGGCCGTCCTCGGGCCTGAGCACCTGGCCCAACAGCCGTGGCAGGGACGCCTGGCCGATTCCGCCCGAGCCACGGTGCGCCCCGGCGACGGGCTCGTCTGGCACGGGGATGGCGCCACCGGCGGGTATCTCGTCGTGCTCTGGGCTCTGGTGCTCGCCGCCGGTCACCGCCTCGGGGCCCTGGCCAGGGCGACGGTCGCCGTGCTCTCCGTGGTGTCGGTGGCGGCGCTCCCGCTGGTGGTCGACGCCTCGGTGGCGGTGGCCCTGGCCGTCGTGCTCGTCGGTGCCCTGGGTGCCACCGCCGTCGCCCTCACCTCGCCCCCGGCCCGCCGGGCGGCCTGGCCGTCGGCGCTCTTCCTGGCCGCGCTCGCCATCGGCTGGGGGCTGGTCAGCGAGGCCGCCACGATCACCGCCATGACCGCCGTCACCATCGTTGCCGTCGCCGTCGCCGCCCTCACCGGCCTGGGCCCGGACCCTGCCCGCGGGGGGTCCTCCGGCGGGCCTGTGACCGCAGGCCGCCTGGCCACGGCAACCGGTGCGGTCACCGTGGCCACCGTGGCCGGCGGCAGTCTCGCCGTCGTCGTTCCCCTCGCGCTCGGTCTGGAGGCGGCCACCGCGTGGTCGTGCCTGGCGGTGTGGGCGGCGCTGGTGTCCTCGCTCGGTTGGCTGCTCGAGCGCTCGGGTCGGCCCGCGCTCGCCGGCGTCGTCGACGCCGCCGTGGCGGCGGCCACCGCGGTGGCCCTGCACGCCCTCGTCGTCACGGCCGATGTCGACCGGCTCAGCCTCGGCCTGTTGGTGGTCGTCGCCGCCCTCGGTGCCCACGCCCTCCGTCCCACCCGGCTCCCGTCGCTCTGGGTAGCCGTGGCCGCCGCCGTCGTCCTGGTGTGGCTCCGCCTCGCCGTCGCCGACGTGACCCTGGTGGAGGCCTATTCGCTGCCCGCTGCGGCGGCCCTGTTGGCCGCCGGGTGGGCGCACGGACACCAGTCCGGCGAGACCGGGTCGTGGCTGACCGTCGGTCCCGCCTTGGTGGTGGCCTTCGCTCCCACGCTGCTGGTCTCCCTGGAGGGCGCAGGGCTCGTGCGCCCGCTCCTCGCCGTCGCCGCCGCCACCGCCGTGCTGCTGGTCGGGGTGCGGGCACGGGGCCAGGCGCCCGTCGCCGTCGGGTCCACCGTCGTGGCCGTGCTGGCGGCCCGCCAGCTCCTCCCGCTGACCGCCGAGCTGCCTCGCTACCTCGTCTTCGCCACCGTCGGGGCTGTGCTGCTCGCCCTCGGCGCCACCTTCGAGCAGCGTCGCCGCGACATGGCCGAGCTCCGGGACCGCTTCGGTCGCCTGCAGTGACGCGGCCCCCGGGGGAGCGACGGTGCTGCGAGACTTCCACCATGGCCGACGTCCACCACTGCCCGTTCTGCGAGCTGATCTTCAGCAGCCTCGCCGAGCTGCAGGAACACATCACCATCGACCACCCCGACCGCTCGGTGCCCGATCGGGAGTACTGACCCCGGTCGCAGCCCGAGGGACTTGTCACAGCCTGAGGACGAGGTCTTCCCTGGCCGCCAGCACCGCCGGGGGGGTGGGGCGGTCGGCGAAGGAGGCGACGATGGCATCGATCTCGTCGTCGGTCCGGTCGGGGTGGTGGTGGAAGAGCGCCACGGTGCCGGCGGCGGCACGGGAACCGAGGTCGAAGGCGTAGTCCACGGTGGAGTGGCCGAAGGAGGCCGACCGGGGGAACTCCTCGGCGGTGTGCTGGGCGTCGTGGATGAGCAGGTCGACCCCCGCGGCCAGCGCCAGCGCCGCCGAATGGCGGTCGCCCTGCCCGTCGGGGCCGGGGCCGAGGGCGACCGGTCCGTGGTCGGACATGTAGGCGATGGTGGCCTGGCCGTCGCTGACCCGGTAGCCGAAGGTCCTGCCGCCCTTGTGGGGGACCTCGGCCGCGGCCACGGTGAAGCCGGCGAAGCGGTGCTCGCCAGGTTCCAACCCTTCGAACCGCCACTGTCCCCGCAGCTCGTTGGGGGTGATGGGGAAGCTCGGCGGGCTCATGGCCCGACCCAATGCGCTCGCCGCCACCTCAGCGCCGTCGTCGCTCCCGCCCTGGGCGGGGAGCCACAGTTCCACCACGGCGTCGTCTCGGTCCAGGGACCGGGCGAAGGGCAGCCCGTGGGTGTGGTCCCAGTGGAGGTGGGTGAGCAGCACCGTGCCGCGAAACGGCGCCCCGTCCAGCAGCTCCTCCATCCGGCGGAGGCCGGTGCCGGCGTCGATGACCAACGTCGGCCGCTCGCCGTCGTGGGCAAGGGCGACACACGAGGTGTGTCCTCCGTACCGGACGAAGGCGGCACCCGGGGCCGGCGTCGAGCCCCGGACGCCGAGGAAGTGGACCTGCACCCCGTCAGCGCTCCTCGCGCCGATGACCGGTGGACAGCTCCACCAGCGCCTCTCGGTCGATGCTGTCGGCTGGCGCAGAGGCCACCGAGCAGGCGGTGACCGCCCGCAGCGTCGACGTGCGCTGGCCGCCCTCGAGAGCGGCCCGCTCGCCCAGCAGGGCGCCGGGACCGAGCTCGACCAGCGGTTCCCCGTCCACCTCCACCCGCAGGACGCCGTCGAGCAGGAGGAACAGTGAATCGCCGCTGTCGCCCTGCTCGACGAGCGTGCGGCCCGCCCGCACCTTCCTGATGGACGGTCGAGCCTTGCCTTGCATGAACTGGTCCGAGAGCTTCCGCTCGAGCGCGGTACCCACGGCGGTGACGAGCGCCGAGGAGTCCTCGTCCCCCCATGGTGAGTGCTTGCCGAAGGCGGTGCGGTACCACGTCTTGAAGTCGATCACCCCGGTCTTGCCGATGAGCTCGCCGCGATGGTCATAGACCCAGTGCCGGGGGAAGGGGCTCGCCCCCGAGAGGGCCGGTTCGACCCGACCGTCAGCGTGCAGCGTCAGTGAGAGGGTGCTCCACGCCAGCGGCGCCGACACCTGCACGAAGGGCGGGCGCCGTACCCGCCGGGGGGCGGGAACACCGGTGCGGCCCCCGGCGGTCTGGGTGAAGCGCACCCACCCCTCGCCCACCTCCGGTTCGGGGGCGAGGTCGGGCAACGAGACGGCGGCGAAGGTGGCAGACCGCTGCCCCAGGCGCATGGTGGTGGCGCCGATCATGCCCCCGGCGCCGTCGCCCAACCCATGGGCGACGATCCGGCCGTCCTCCACCTCGATCCAGGCGGCGAGGCGGTTGGCGAAGCGGAACCGGTCGGCGGCCCGGAGCTCGTCGAGGCCGTCGAGCACGTCCGGTGGCGGCTGGTCGTAGTGGGCGACCCCCATCTCGAAGGGCAACTTGGTCATCCCCTTGACCGCCTCGGAGGGGATCCAGGAGAGCGAGGTGACGGCGGATTCGATGCGCATGACCACAGCCTGCGCTCCCGGCCGTCGGCCCGACACCCGGGCACCAGGCATCCGGAGGTGTGGCTGCCACTACCGCCGATCCGCATGGTCGTGCCCTGTGCCCGCCGACGGCGAGCTGCGCCCAATGACGGCATCCGAACAACCCTGGAGGGGAAGCACATGCACAACCGAAGCGAGACGAGGCCGTGGCGACGTCTGGTGGTGAGCGGCCTGGCCGCCGTCACCCTGGTCGGAGGGTTCGGCGCCTGCGGCGACGACGACGAGGAGACCACGGCCGGCGACGAGTCGACCGACACCACCGCCAGCACCGAGGCGGAGACCTCTGGCACCAGCGGCGGGACCGAGGCGGCGACGGCGGCGTTCTGCGAGCCTGCGCTCGGCGTCTACGACATCCCCGTGCCCCAGGAGGACAGTGGTGAGCCGGTGAAGGAGTACGCCAGCCAGGTGGCAGCCGCCTATGAGGAGATCATCCCCTCGTTGCCCGAGGAGGCCAAGGCCGACGCCGAGTCAGCGGCCGAGCAGTTCGCCGAGGTGGCCGAGACCGGCGACCCTGGTGACCTCGAGCCCGGCCTGGACGGGGCCACCGTGGCCGCCGTGATCGAGTCGTGTGGCGTGGAGAGCTACGACGTGACCATGGTGGACTACGAGTTCGAGGGCATCCCCGAGACGATCCCGGCCGGGCCCGCCGCCTTCGACTTCGAGAACACGGGCAAGGAGCAGCACGAGTTCATCCTGCTCCGCAAGAACGACGGGGTCACCGAGTCGGTGGAGGACTTGTTGGCCCTGCCCGAGGAGGAGGCCATGACCAAGGTGGCGTTCGTCAACGCCGGGTTTGCCCCGGCAGGCGGTGACGGCGCCCTGATCGCCAAGCTCGAGGCGGGCGAGTACATCTACGCCTGCTTCATCCCGGTGGGAACGGTCGGCGAGGCCGAGGGCGACGGGCCGCCGCACTTCACAGAGGGCATGGCCGGCGAGTTCACCGTCGAGTAGGAAGGGCCGGATCGCCACGATGGACTCGATCAGCGTGTTCCTCGCCGACGACAACCTGATCGTCCGCGAAGGGGTCCGGGCGCTCGTCAACCGGGAGCCCGACCTCGAGGTGGTCGGGGTGGCCGCCGACCATGACGAGCTCGTCAGGGGGGCCGTGGCGGCGGCCCCCCAGGTGGTGGTCACCGACATCCGGATGCCGCCCAGTTTCCAGCGCGAGGGCATCGAGGCGGCCAAGGAGGTGCGCCGGCACCACCCCGGCACCGGGATCGTCGTGCTGTCCCAGTACGACGATCCCGAGTACGCCATCTCCCTGCTGAGCGAGGGCGCCGCCGGTTACGCCTACCAACTGAAGGACCGCATCGCCGAGGGCGACCAGCTCGTCCAGGCCATCCGGGCCGTGGCCTGCGGTGGCACCGCCCTCGACCCGGCCATCGTGGACTCGCTGATGCGACCGGTGACCACCGACGGTGACATGGGCGACGACGACGAGGAGCTGCTTCGCCTCGTGGCCGAGGGCAAGCCCATCAAGGCCATCGCCGTGGCCCGCCGCACCACCCCCGAAGCGGTGGCCGACGACGTCGAGCAGCTCTTCCTGCACATGGCCCAGGAGGCGTCCTCGGGAGCGAGCGGTGCGCTACGTCGGCTGCGGTTGTTGCACCAGGCCATCGTGGACCGGGAGGAGCAGGGACAGTCGCTGTCGCGCCTCCTCCCAGGAGGCATCGCCGACAAGGTCCGCCGGGAAGGCGGCCACATCGGCGAGAGCGAGGCCGTGGTCGTGACCGTGCTCATGTCCGACATCCGCGGCTACTCCGGCATCGCCGAGCGCACTTCGCCCACGGCGCTGGCGGCCCAGCTCAACGAGCACCGGGCGGCCATGAACGGCGCCATCCTGGGGGAGGGGGGCACGGTCATGCAGTTCGTGGGCGACGCCGTCATGGCCGTGTTCGGCGCGCCCATCGCCCAGGACGACCACGCCGACCGGGCCCTCGTCGCCGCCCACGCCATGCACGCCGCCCAGCACGGGCTGAACGATCGATGGCGGGCACAGGGCCGTGAGCCGTTCGGCCTCGGCATCGGGCTGTCCACCGGTGACGCCGCCGCCGCCCTCCTCGGGTCGGAGGAGCGACTCGAGTACACGATCGTCGGCGACACCGTGAACCTCACCCAACGCCTCCAGCAGTGGGCCGAGGAAGGCGAGACCGTCCTCTCCGAGCCGACGTGGGCGGCGCTCCGGGATCGGCCGTCGGCGGTCACGGCGCTCGAGCCGGCGCTCGTCAAGGGGCGGCGCGCACCTGTGGCCGCCTACAAGCTTCCGCGGGTCGCCGGTGAGCCGGTGGCGGGTTGATCGTTGGTGTCCGAGGGTGGCCAGCACCCCCTCGCGCCACAGGCTCGCGCCCTTGGACGGCCTCATCGATTGTGATCGGATGAGGCAAGCATCGAGTGGAGGGACGGGGATGACAGAGACGGGATCGACCACGGAGGCGAGGTCTGGCGAGGACGTACTGGTGGTCCGCAACCTGCGCAAGACCTACGAGGCGGAGGAGGCGCCGGTGCGGGCCCTGCGAGGGGCCGACCTCGACCTGCCACGGGGGCAGTTCGCCGCCGTGATGGGCCCGTCGGGGTGCGGGAAGTCGACGCTGTTGAACCTGGTGGCCGGCCTCGACCAGGCCGACGAGGGAGAGATCACCCTGGCCGGCGAGGCGGTCACGGGCCGCAGCGAGGACGAATTGGCCCGGATGCGGCGCCGGCACATCGGGATCGTCTTCCAGTTCTTCAACCTCCTGGAGGGCATGAGCGCCCAGGAGAACGTGGTGCTCCCCGCCGTCGTGGCCGGCACGCCCCGCAAGAAGGCCGAAGGGCGGGCCCGTGACCTGCTCGACCTGCTCGGCCTGGGGGACAAGGCCAAGGCCGCGCCGGGGGTGCTCTCCGGCGGGCAGCGCCAGCGCCTGGCCATCGCCCGGGCGCTGGCCAACGAGCCGACGCTGTTGTTGGCCGACGAGCCGACCGGGGCGCTCGACTCCGAGGGCGGCCACGAGGTCATGGAGCTGTTCCGCCGCCTCCACGCCGGTGGGCAGACCATCCTGCTCGTCACCCACGACGACGACGTGGCCGCCGCTGCCGAGCGCATCGTGCGCATGAAGGACGGCCGGGTGGTCGGCGCCGGCGCCGACGGGTCGGCTGGTTCCACCGGTTCGGGAGGGACGGCCGGCACGTCGACTCCGGGGGCGGTCACGACCTCGGCCGCCGGCTGACCGGAGCCGTCGGGTCGCCCGGGCATGGCCGCCATCGGGCTCCTGGCCCGAGCCGACCTGCGGCAGCGCTGGCGATCGTGGCTGCTGCTCACGCTGATCGCGGGCGTCGCCGGCGGGGTGGTCATCGCATCGGTGGCCGGCGCCCGGCGCACGGCCACCGCCCTCGACCGCTTCCTCGACTACACCCGCCCGCAGACGTTGCAGCTCTACGGTGATCCGGAGGTGGTCGCGCGGGCCGTGCGGGTGCCACAGGTCGCCGACTGGGATCACGGGGCGTACCTGCTCATGGCCCCGCCGACCCCCGAGGGCCGGCCCGACGTCGACGCGTCCGGAGTCGTCAACCCCTTCCTCCCCGGTACCCGGCTGCGGCCCGAGAGGGGCATGGAACGGGCTTTGCTCGTCGCCGGCGAGCGGGCCGACTTCGCCGATCCGAACTCGATCACCATCGACGAGCGGACCGCCGAACGGTACGACCTGCGCCCCGGCGACTGGTTCACGATGTTCGCCTACGACAAGGCCGACTTCGAGCGCATGGCCGAGGGCAACGACGCCTTCGCACCCCACGGTCCCCGTCTCGAGCTGAAGGTGGCCGGCATCGTGCGGACGCCCTTCGACTTCACGCCGGTCGCTCCCGACGACGACGTGGTCTACAAGGGCACCGCCGACATCTACTTCACGCCCGCCTTCTGGCGGGTCCATGGGGATGACGTCGCAGGGTTCGGCCCCGAGGGGGTGGCCGCCGTCCGGTTGCGGGCCGGCACGGCCGACCTTCCTGCCTTCCGGAGTGCCGTCCGCGCGCTGCCGGGTGGCGAGACCGTCGACATCGAGGTCGGATCCGACAGCAGCTCGGTCAGCGATACGGCCGAGGAGTCCATCGAGGTCCAGGCCGCGGCCCTCTACGCGTTCGCCGGGTTGGTCGCCGTCGTCGGCCTGGCCGTCGTCGCGCAGTCGATCGCCCGCCAGCTCATGATGTCGTCGATCGACCAGGCCACGGTGAGGGCGTTGGGCGTGACCCGCCGCCAGTCGACGGTCGCCCGGGTGGCCGGTGTGGTCCCCATGGTGACGGGTGCAGTCGTCGTCGCCGTCGGGCTGGCCCTGGCGCTGTCACCCCTCGCCCCGATCGGCCTGGGCCGTCGAGCCGAGATCGCCCCCGGCTTCCGGGCCGACTGGCTCGTGCTCGGCGTCGGCGCCCTCTCCCTCGTCGTGGCTCTTCTCGGCGCCGCCGGGCTGGTCGCCGTCGTCACCGTTCGTCGATCGACGGAGGTCTCCTTGGCCGACCCGGGCGTGGTGGGTCGCGGCCGCCCGTCGACGATCGTCGGTCGACTGGCGCAGCTCGGCATGAGGCCAACGGCGATCGCCGGCGCGCGGATGGCCCTCGAGCCGGGGAGAGGCGCCGGAGCGGTGCCCCTTCGGACGGCCGTGGCCGGGACGACCATCGCCGCCGCTGCCGTGGCCGCCGCCCTGAGCTTCGGTGGTGCCGTTGACCGCCTGCTCGGGGAGCCGCGGTTCCAGGGCTGGAACTGGGACGTCGTGGTGGGCGACAACCTCGACGAGGCCGACACGGGCTTCGGCGAGGAAGGCGAGCGCCTGCTGGACGGCAACCCCAACGTCGAGGGTTACGCCGGTGTCGCTGCGCCCGTCGAGCCACTCACCATCAAGGGCCGCTCCCTCCTCGCCGCCGGCCTCGTGGACGGGCGGGGGGACGTTGGACCCGAACCGATCACCGGCCGGCTGCCGTCGGCACCGGACGAGATCGCCATCGGCACCCGCACGGCCGATGATCTCGGCGTCGAGATCGGCGACGTCGTCACGGCGAGAGGTGGATCGCGCCAACTCGCGCTCCGGATCGTGGGCACGGCCGTCATCAGCCCCGACCTCAACCTCGGCCAGCTCTCGAAGGGCGCACTGCTCACCGCCGCCGGCCTGCGCCGGTTCTTCGGGGACTCGGTGGTGTTGCACCAGTTCCTCGTTCGCTACGCCCCCGGCGTCGACCCCGGCGACGCGTACGCAGGGCTGCAGGAGGACTGGGGGCGTACCGTGCTGCGGTTCTACGGCACGCCCGAGGGGGAGAACCTCCGCCGGGTGCGGGGCTTGCCTGCCGCGCTCGCCGGCGTGGTGGCCCTGGTAGGGGTGGCCACGCTGGCCCACGCCCTCCTCGCCTCGGTCCGTCGCCGGCGTGGCGACCTCGCCGTGCTCAAGGCCATCGGCTTCTCTCGCCGCGACGTCTTCGCCACCGTCGCCTGGCAGGCCAGCCTCCTGGGCGGCGCCGCCTCGCTCGTGGGCGTGCCCGCCGGCGTCGTGCTCGGCCGCTGGGCCTGGCGGTTGGTGGCCGACTCCCTCGGCACGCCGATCCCGGCCCCCACCCCATGGCTTGCCCTGCTGGTCCTACCGCTCGCCGCCGTGGCCCTCGCCAACCTCATCGCCGCCGGCCCCGGACGCCAGGCTGCCCGCACGCCGCCGGCCGTCGTGTTGAGGGCGGAGTGATGGGTCGATCAACCGCTGCCGACGAGCGAGTCGATGGCCCGCTCGTCGAGGGGATCCACCCGGTGAAGGCCGCCGACACCGTCGAAGTCGGCGTCCGCCGTCACGATGGTGTCGATGCCGTGCGCCTGGCAGGTCGCGGCGTGGAGACGGTCGGCCGGTCCAAGCGTGGGAGGGGCGTCGAGGGCGAAGGCGATCTGGAGCGCGTCTGGGGTGACGGGCAACAGCTCCTCGAAGACGCTCGCGACGTCCGACGCGTAGCCGTCGGGCAGGCCGAGTCGACGCCGTCGCTCCAGGTGCCACACCTCTTCGATCACCATCACCGACGTGATGCCCTCGAGTCGGCGTTCCCCGATCGCCCGGCGAAGGGCGAGGCACGGCTGGCGGTAGGGGCCTGCGGTCTCGGCGTAGACCAGCACGTTCGAGTCGACGAAGACGGTCAACCCCGCTCGTACTCGTCATCGAAGCGGCTGTCGATCAGCTCCCGCAGCTCATCGGGCGGGATGTGCTCGATGGGCGGCAGGGCTTCGAGCCGTTCCAACGCCGCCAGGCTCTCCTCGCGTGTCCGCTTCCGGCCGACGTGCTCGTCGATGGCTTCGCGCACGATCGCTGCCACCGAGGTGTGGCCTGCCTTGGCCACCGCCTCGAGCCGGCGCCGCTGGTCGGGACGGACCAGCACCTGCATCCGCTCGAGCGCCATACACACACCCTACACAAGCAGTGGTCGGCGATGGCTGCCGTCCTGACCTGCTTCCGGAGCGATCTCCGAGCCCGGTGGCGCGCGTGGGCCGCCCTCGTCGTTCTGCTCGGCCTGGCTGGCGGGGTGGCGTTGGCCTCGGTGGCGGCGGCCCGGCGCACCGCCTCGGCATATCCCCGGTTCCTCGCCGCCGGCCGGGCCTCGGACCTGACCATCGACCTCCCGCCCGGCGATGCCAGTGAGGTGGAGCTGTCCGCTCTCGTCGACGGCCTGCCCCAGGTCGAGCACAGCGGCCTCTCGGCTGGTCTGCTGGCAGCGGCGAACGGACGCGAGGGTCGCCCCGATTTCGAGGCCATCTCGCAGGTGCTGACGAGCGTCGACGGGCGCTTCTTCGACACTGACCGGGTGGCCGTGGTCGAGGGGCGGCTGCCCGACCCGGCCCGGCCCGACGAGGCGATGATGAACGTGGCGCTGGCCGACACCGGCCGGTGGGACGTCGGCGACGAGGTCGAGCTGGTCATCACCACCGTCGCGGACGTCATGGCAGTCGAAGGGACGCAGCGGCTGCCCCTCTTCGACACGGTCATGCTCAGGATCGTAGGCACGGTGGTGCAGAACGAGGAGGTGCTCCAGGACGACCTCGCCCGCCAGAGCCGGCTGATCACCACCCCGGCATTCTTCGCAGCCCACGGCGACAGCGCCACCTACCTGCGCCAAGGGGTGAAGCTGCGTCGCGGCCGGGCCGACGTGGCCACGGTGCAGGATGCGGTGCAACGCATGGCCGCCGACCCCGAGATCGTGGGGGAGCAGCCCGAGGGCGACGGGACGGCGGCCTCGTTCGAGGTGATCGGCGACGTGGTGAACCGGGCTCAGCGTGCGTTACGGCCGCAGGTGGCGGCGCTCGGAGTCTTCGCCGCGCTCGCCGCCGTGGTGGCGCTCCTGGTCGTCGGTCAGGCGTTGGCTCGCGACCTCGCGTCAACGGGGGCGGTCACCGAGGTGCGCTCGGCGCTTGGCATGACCCGCCGCGAGCTCGCAATGGCTGCGGTCTTGCCCAGCGCGCTCGTGGCCGGCGGGGGCGCGGTCCTGGCCGTCGGCACGGCCATCGCCTTGTCTCCGCTCGGACCGGTCGGCGCCGTGCGAGCGGTGGAACCCGATCCCGGCGTGCACGTCGATGCCACGGTGCTTGCCGTCGGTGTCGGCGTGATCGTCCTTGTCGTGCTCGCCGTCGGATCCGTTTCGGGTGCCCGCGTAGCCCGCCGGTCGGCGACTGGGTCGGCCCGGCAGCGCACCCCGGCTGCGTCGGCCGCGTCCGGGGTCGGCCTTCCTCCGCCGGCCGTTGCCGGGATCGGCTTCGGGCTCGACTCAGGGAGTGGTCGTCGGGCCGTGCCCGTCCGGGCCACGTTGGCCGGCGCCACCCTGGCCGTCGGGGCTGTCATGTGTGCGCTGTGCTTCGGGGCCTCGCTCGACCGCCTGGTCGACACGCCTCGCCTCCACGGGTGGAGCTTCGACTTCCTGCTGTCGGAGTCGGGTGGGTACGGCGACGCCACGACCGAGCAGGGCCGCATGATCAGCAGCATCCCCGGGGTGGCCACGGTGGCCCAGCTCAGCTACGACTCGGTGGCGATCGACGGGGCCGAGGTGGCCGCCCTCGGGGTGACCGAGGTGTTGGGCAGGTGGACGCCGCCGATGCTCGAAGGACGCCCGGCCTCGGGGCCCGGCGAGGTCGTGCTCGGCACCAACACGTTGCGCCGCATCCGAAAGGACGTGGGTGACGTGGTGCACGTCTCGGCCGGAGGTCACCGCGCTCGCATGCGGGTGGTCGGGCGGGCAGCCTTCCCGGCCGTTGGCCGGGTCGACGGTTCCCGCACCGGCCTGGGCGACGGCGCTGCCATGACCGCTGAGGGGCTGGCCCGGGTGGCCGAGCTGGCGCGGCCGAACGAGACGGTGGTCGAGCTGTCGCCCGACGCCGACCGGCGACAAGTTCGCCACCGGCTCGAGCGGGCCTTCGTCGCGTCGGCCGGCGACCCGACCCTTGGCCGTGCCGTCCTCGACGTCCAACGGCCGGCCGCCATCGTCAGCGCCGACGCCGCTCGGGCCACGCCCCTCGCCCTGGCCGGCATGCTCTCCCTGGTGGCCCTAGCCACCGTGGCCCACCTCCTGTTCAGCTCGACGCGGGTCCGCCAGCGGGAGCTGGCCCTGCTGAAGACGCTCGGGTTCAGCCGTCGCCAACTCCGGTCCACCGTGGCCTGGCAAGCCACGAGTGTGGTGGCCGTGGCCCTCGTCGTCGGTGTGCCGCTCGGGGTCGCCGCCGGACGCACCGTCTGGCGGGCCTTCGCCGCCGAAATCGGGGCGGTGGCCCTACCTGAGATTCCGATCGTCGCGCTGGTCGCCGTGGTCGCCGGCACGGTCATCGCCGGCAACGCCCTGGCCGCCCTCCCCGGCCGTCGGGCAGCGGCCGTGTCGGCCACGACCGTGCTGAGGAGCGAGTAGCGGTGACGGCGGCCTGGTACCGGGCTCGGGCGCAGCTCCGAGGATCCTGGCGTTCCGCCCTCGTGCTGGCCCTCCTGGTGGGGCTGGCCGGCGGTGTGGTCCTCGCCACCCTCGCCGGCGCCCGTCGCAGCGCCAGCGCCGAGCACCGCTACCGCGAGGCCTCGCTCGTCGGCCACGCCACCTTCTTCCACCCTGATCCCGATCCCGCCCTGGTGCGCCGGGTGGCGGACCTTCCTCAGGTCGAGGCCTTCGGCCCGATCGCCTACTTCGGGCTGGCCCCGATGGCCGACGGGGTCCCGGTCGACGAGATCGGGGTCGCCGCCAGCCGCGACGGCCGGGTGTTCCGCGACGTGGATCGTATCGAGGTGGTGCAGGGCCGCCTCCCCGAGCCGACCCAGCCCAGCGAGGCGGCGGTCGACCCGGTGGCGGCCGAACGCCTGGACGTAGGGGTCGGCGACCGGGTGTCGCTCACGTCCTTCGACGAAGAGGGTGTCCGGCCGGCGGTGGTCGAGGTGGTCGGCATCGTGAACGTCCCGTTGCAGGTGCTGACCGAGGACCGGGACGGCATCGTCCTCGTCAGCGGGGGCTTCGCCGCCGCCCATCCCCGGGACCTCCTCGCCTTCTACCCCGCCCGGGTGAGGCTGGCGGGCGGGTTCGAGGACTTCGCCGCCTTCACCGAGGCCGCCACCGCCATCTTCGACGGCAGCCCTGACCTCTTCATCGAGTCCTCGGCCGAGGAGCAGGACCGCGTGCAGATCGGCGTCGAGGTGCTGGTGGTCAGCCTCGTGGTGTTCTCCGTCGTGGCGGGGCTGGCCGGCCTCGTGGCCGTGGCCACCGCACTTGCCCGGGCCGTGCCCGACTCGGCCGAGGACCAAGCCACCCTCGCTGCCGTCGGGATGACCCAGCGGGAGCGTGCCGCCAGCCTGCTCCTCTCCTCCGCCCCTGTCGCCGTGGTGGGGGCGATGGTGTCGGCGGCGGTGGCCGTCGCCGCCTCACCGTTGTTCCCCCTGGACCCCGCTCGCCGCTTCGAGCTCGACCGGGGGGTTCGCGTCGATGCCGCCGTGGTGTTGGTCGGTTCTGTGTCGGTCGCCGTGATCGTCCTGGTTCTGTCCGGCGTCACCGCCTGGCGGTCGTCGGTGGCGGTTGGTTCGTCGCCGATCGACCAGGAGCGACGAGCCGGCCCGGCCGCGAGCAGCATCGTCACCTTGCTGCGACGGCTCCCGGCGGTCGCCACCGGCGTCCGCATGGCGCTCCTGCCCGGACGGGGACGGACGGCGGTGCCAGTTCGCCCCGCCCTCGCCGGCGCGGTCGTCGGCGTTCTCGGCGTGGTCGCCACGCTCACGTTCGGGGCAAGCCTCGCCAAGCTGGTGAACGAGCCCGAGCTCGCCGGGTGGAACTGGGACGTCGCCTTGCGGGGCATCGAGGGGGTGCCGGCGGCGAAGGTGATCGACCGCGTCGAGCCTGATCTGGCCGATGTGGGCGGGGTCGAGGGCGCTGCCGCCCTGAGGGTCTCCACGGCCGACCTCGCCGGCAAGGAGACCCAGCTCCTCGGCTTCGAGGGCCTCAAGGGCTCCATCGGCCCGACCCTGATCGAGGGGCGTACCGCCGCCAACGCCAGCGAGGTCGTGCTCGGGAGCGAGACCATGCGTCGACTCGGGGTCGGCATCGGCGACCGGATCGAGGCCGCCGGGGTGGAGGGGCCGGTCGACCTGGTGGTGGTGGGCCGGGGGGTCTTCGCCACCGAGACGGAGGAGGTGGCCGATGGGGGCGCGCTCACCATGGAGGGCCTCGACGCCCTCGACGCCTACGTCGGCACCACGGACGTCGTGATCGACTGGTCACCAGCGGCGGACCGCGAGACCGGTCTGCGCCGGCTGGGCGAGATCGCCGAGCGCCATCAAGGGATCATCGACGGGGAACCTCTGACGCGAATGCAGCCCCTGCAGGTCCACAACCTGGCCCGGGTCGACGCCCTGCCGAAGATCCTCGGCGCCTTCCTGGCGGTGGTGGCCGCCGTCGCCGTGGTCCATGCCCTCGTCACCTCCGTCCGCCGCCGGCGACGGGACCTCGCTGTCCTGCGCGCCGTCGGGTTCGTGCGCCGCCAGGTCTCCGTTGCAGTGGCCTGCCAGTCGACCACCATGGTCCTGGTGGGCGTCCTCGTGGGGGGTCCTCTGGGCGTTGCCGTCGGGCGGCTCACCTGGTCGTCGGTGGCCCGGACGATCGGCGTGGTCGACGCGCCGACCGTGCCGTTCGTCGACATCGGCGCCGCCGTACTGGCCTCCGTGCTCGTCGCCCTCGGCCTGTCCGTCCTGCCCGCTCGTCGGGCCCGACGCGACCAGCCCGCCCTGGTCCTCCGGAGCGAATAGCTATTCGAGATGGAGCAACCCATGACCGTCATCGCCTCACCCGACGAACACCTGACCGGCGTGAGCCCCGTGCCGCCGCCAACCGTGGGAGGGTGGCGGGCCGCCGCCCCTCTCGCCGTGGGGATGGTGCTGGTCGGGCTCGTCGTCCTCGCCACCGGCGAGGGCCGCGGTCCCGTGGCCTGCGACGTGGTGCGCGCCGGGCTCGTCGCCGCTTGGGCAGTGAGC
This sequence comes from Acidimicrobiales bacterium, assembly GCA_030447445.1. Lineage (GTDB taxonomy): Bacteria > Actinomycetota > Acidimicrobiia > Acidimicrobiales > Iamiaceae > JAUJOW01. Next base: position 16,115 of record JAUJOW010000004.1, read on the forward strand.
GGGTGGGTGCTGGGTCGCCGTTCCCCGCCGCTGGCCGGCATCGTGCTCGCCGCCGCCGCCGTGGCCGCCGCCGCCTTCCTCGGCGGTGCGGCGGCGATGGCCACCGATGGCGGTGCCCTCGCCGATGTCGGCCACGTGCTCGGCACCGCCGTCCTTCCGGCCTTTGCCCTCCACCTGGCCCTCGCCCTCCCCGACGGTCAGCTGGTGACCAGTCCTCGGAAGGTCACCGTCGGCATCGGCTACGCCGTCGCGACCATGGTTGGCCTGGTCGCTCTCGTCACCGACCGGGTCCTGCCCGGCTGGGCGATCTGGACCGAAGCCGTCGTCGCCGCCCTCATCGGGATCGGCCCCGCGCACCGCCGGTACCTCGAGAGCGGAGGGGTCACCCGCCAGCGCCTCCAGTGGCTCGGGTGCGCGCTGACCGTCGCCGGCGAGGTCGCGCTGGTCGCCGTGGCCCTGCGCATCCTGGTCGGCTGGCCGCAGTCGGCGTCGGTGGTGGTGGCGGCGGCGACCGTCGTGGTGCCTCTGGCCCTCCTTGCGGCGGCCACGCCGCTCGTGACCAGGGTCGATCGCCTCCTCGTCGCCACCGTGTCGATCACCGGCCTGACCGTGGTCGTGGTCGGCGTGTACCTGGTGGTGGTCATCGGCCTCGGCCGCACCCCGGGACGCGCCGAGCGCGAGCTGCTGGTGCTGTCGATGGCCGCCGCCGGGGTGGCCGCCGCGCTCTACCTCCCGGCCCGGGAACGGCTCACCGACGCCGCCAACCGGCTCGTCTACGGCGAACGTCACGCCCCTGACGAGGCGATCCGCACCTTCGGCAGCCGCCTGTCCCGGGCCATCCCCATGGACGAGCTGCTCCTGCAGCTGGCCGAGTCCCTTCGCAAGACGATGGCCCTCGCCGCCGCTGAGGTGTGGACCGGCGCCGACGGCCGCTACGACCGCGCCATCTCTGTCCCTGATCGGGGCGACGCCATCCTGCGCATCGAGCCGTCGGCGTTGCCCGTGGTCACGAGAGCGGGCGTCTCGGGCACCGCCTGGGTGGCCATCTGGCTGCCCGACCTGCTGCAGGACCGGCCGGGCCAGCAGGTCCGGGTGGCGCCCATCAGCCACTCCGGTGAGCTGCTCGGGCTCATCGTGCTGGAACGGCCAGTGACCGCCGACGCCTTCACCGAGGAGGACGACCGGGCGCTCGGCGAGTTGGCCCGCCAGGTCGGCTTGGCCCTCCACAACGTGGCCCTCGACTCCGCGCTGCAAGCGAGCCTGGACGACGTGCGCCGCTACGCCGGCGAGCTGCAGGAGTCCCGGGCCCGGATCGTGGCCACTGCCGACGCCGAGCGCCGCAAGATCGAACGCAACCTCCACGACGGCGCTCAACAGCACCTGGTCGCCCTGGCCGTGAACCTGCGCCTCGTCCGGGACCTGGTGGAGGACGACCCTGACGCCGCCGAGATGCTGGCCATGCTGGCAGACAGCGTCAAGGACACGATCCAGGAGCTGCGCGACCTTGCCCACGGCATCTATCCCCCGCTTCTCATGGACAGCGGCCTGGGGGAGGCCCTGGCCGCCGCCGCCGCCCGCAGCCCGCTCGACGTGGAGGTCGACGCCAGCGTCGGTCGCCACCCGACCGAGACCGAGGCGGCGGTGTACTTCTGCTGCCTCGAGGCCATGCAGAATGCCGCCAAGCACGCCCCTGGCGCCCACCTCCGGGTCCGCGTGTGGGAGGAGGCCGGGACGCTGCGCTTCGAGGTGGCCGACGACGGCCCGGGCTTCGACGTGGCCGCCGCCACCGCCGGCCACGGCTTCGTCAACATGAGCGACCGGCTCGGGGCCATCGGCGGCGAGGCGGTGTGGAGCTCCACGCCGGGCGAGGGCGCCACCGTGACCGGTGTCGTGCCCCTCGAAGACGGGGTCAGGCCCCCCGTCAAGGGCTGAGGAGGCCCTCGCCGTCCCGCTCGGTCCAGAGCCGGCGCAGAACCGCGGGCGCCAGCTCCTCCTTGTTGACGTAGGCCCGGGCGCCGCTCGTCGCCGCGTCGGCGGGCAGGTCGCCGAGCTGGTAGGTGGAGCAGAGGAACACCGTCGTGGCCGGGGTCCGCTCGATGATCCGACGGGTGGCCTCGATCCCGTTGATGCCCGGCATGTTGATGTCCATGAGGACCAGGTCGGGCGCCAGCGCCGCCACCTGCTCCACCGACTCCTCGCCGCTGCCGGCCTCGCCCGCCAGCTCGAAGCCGTCGGTCCGTCGGAGCACCATGCGAGCCGCCAAGCGGAACGGAGCCTGGTCGTCCACGATCAAGACGCGGACAGGATCGGGGGTCATGGTCCGCTCATCGTCGCAGCTCCGGAGCGGCGAGCGGAAGGGTGCGAACACGAGGACAGGGGGTGTGGCTACCTCACCCGTCGGAGCCGGCCAGGTAGAGGAGCACGGCCTTGACGCGGCGGTTCACGCTGCGCTCCTCGGACAGGCCCAGCTTGGAGAAGATGGAGTTGGTGTGCTTCTCCACCGCTCGTTCGCTCAGCACGAGGGTCTCGGCGATGGCGGCGTTGCTCTTCCCGGTGGCCATCTCCCGCAGGATCTCGGTCTCTCGGGGGGTGAGCCGTTCGAGGTCCGACGACGTGCGCTTGGATGTGGCCGTCACCAGCGCCTCCACCACCTTGGCGTCGATCACCGATCCACCTTCGGCCACGGTGCGGATGGCCTCGACCAGCTCGTCCACGTCGCTGACCCGTTCCTTGAGGAGGTACGCGCGCCCCTCGCTGCCTCCGGCCAGAAGGTCGAGGGCGTAGGTGGGGTTGGCGTACTGGCTCAACACGACGACCCCCACCGACGGGTGGTCGGCCCGCAGCGCGGCGGCGGCGCGGATCCCCTCGTCGGTGCCGCTCGGGGGCATGCGGATGTCGGTGACGACGACATCGGGGACACGGTCGGACACGAGGTCGAGCAGCTCGGGCAGGCTTCCGCAGGTGCCGACCAGCTCCAGGTCTCCCTGCGCCTCGACGAGCCGGGCCATGCCGTCGCGCAGGAGGACGTTGTCCTCGGCCAGCACGACGCTGATGCCCATCGCTGCGAAGCTACTCCGGGCCGATCGGTCCCGAGCGAGGCTCAGCGGACGAGCAGGACCGACGAGCCGTGGCCGAACAGGCCCTGGTTGGCGGTGACGCCCACGGTCGCCCCTTCCACCTGCCGTCCGGTGGCCTGACCTCGGAGCTGCCAGGTGACCTCACAGACCTGGGCGATGGCCTGGGCGGGCACGGCCTCGCCGAAGCAGGCCAGCCCGCCGCTCGGGTTGACCGGCACCCGGCCCCCGATGGTCGTGTCGCCGTCGTTGAGCAGCCGCTCGGCCTCGCCCGGCTTGCACAGGCCGATGTCCTCGTACCAGTCGAGCTCGAGCGCCGAGGAGAGGTCGTAGACCTCGGCCAACGAGAGGTCCTCGGGGCCGACGCCGGCCTCGGCGTAGGCACCGTCGGTGATGGACTGCTTGAAGGAGCGCTCCGGCGGGGGTGACGCCGCCGACGAGTCGGTGGCGAAGTCGGGCAGCTCGATGATCGTGTTCGGATACGTCGGCGTGACCGTCGAGATGGCCGCCACCCGCACGGCGCGGGTCGTGTGGCGGCGAGCGAAGTCGGCGCTGGCGAGCACCACGGCCGCTCCGCCGTCGGAGGTGGCGCAGATCTCGAGCAGGCGAAGCGGGTCGGCCACCATCGGCGACGCCAGCACCTCGTCCTCGGTCACTGCCTTGGCGTACCGGGCGTTCGGGTTGGCCAGGCCGTGGCGGGCGTTCTTCACCTTGACCCGCGCGAAGTCGACCTCGGTGGCACCGTGGAGGTCCATGCGGCGTCGGGCGGCGAGCGCGAAGTACGTCGGGTTGGTGGCGCCGAGGAGCCGGAACCGCAACCAGTCGGGGTCATCGGGACGGTCGCCCGAGCTCGGGGCCAGGAAACCCTTGGGGGTGGTATCGGCACCGACCACCAGGGCCACGTCGCACAGCCCGGCCAGAATGCGGGTCCGAGCCGCCTCCATGGCCGTCGCTCCCGATGCGCAGGCGGCGTAGCTGGATGCCACCCGGGCGCCCGTCCACCCGAGGGCGCGGGCGAAGGTGGCACCGGCCACGTAGCCCGGGTAGCCGTTGCGGACGGTGTCGGCTCCGGAGACGAACTGCACGTCGCGCCACCCGATGCCGGCGTCTCGCAGCGCCTCGCGGGCGGCGTGGACCCCGTACTCGACGAAGTTGCGCCCCCACTTCCCCCACGGATGCATGCCCACCCCGAGCACCACGGTGGTGGTCATGCCGAGCGTCCAGTCGGTCGCCACTTCCAGACGACGTGCTCGGTGTCGCCCTCGACGAAGAGGGTGTCGAGCACGAGCTCCACCTCGTCGCCCACCGCCAGGTCGTCGACCGACACGCCGGGTACGACCTGGCCCATGACCACGAGGCCCTCGCCGGCCAGCTCGACGGCGGCGATGGCGAACGGCTCGTGCTCGTCGCCGGGGACCACGTAAGGGGGAGGCGGCTGGTAGCGGGCGTCGGTGTAGGACCACACCGTGCCGGTGCGTGACAGCTCGACGCGATCGAGCTCGCTGCCGTCGCAGTCCGGGTTGGGACAGGCGAAGGCCGTCGCCGGGAACGTGTAGGTGCCGCACGTCCCGCAGCGCTGGCCGATGAGGGCCGGGCGGTCGAAGTCCATGGTGAACCAGCCCTCGACGGCCGGTACCCGGGTTGCGGTGGTCATCCAAGCTCTCCTGACGCCTCGTCAGAACCTCGCGGCATGGTACCGACCGTGGTGATGTGGTCAGCAAAGGCAAGCCGCTCGCCGCCGCCGTGCACGACGAGGTTGGTGCCACTCACGTGGGCGGCCAGGGGCGAGGCCAGGAACACGACGGCGTTGGCTACGTCGATGGGCTCAGCCACCCGGCCGGCGGGGACCGTGGCGGCGACGGCCGACGCCCCGTCCGGTCCGCCGTAGTAGTCCTCGAAGGCCTCGGTGCGCACCATGCCGGCCGAGACGCAGTTCACTCGCACCCTGGGGGCCCATTCCATGGCCAGCGTCGTGGTCAGGTTGACCAGGCCGGCCTTCGCCGCGCCGTAGGCGGCCGTGCCCGGCGAGGGCCGCAGTCCGCTGAGGCTGGCCACGTTCACGATCACCCCGCCGTCGGCTTGTGCCTGCATCTGGGCATTGGCCCGCTGCGCGACGTGGATGGGGGCGGTGAGGTTGAGGGCGATGATCTTCTCGGAGAAGCGAGGCGATGCCGTGGCGCTATCGGTCGACGGCGAGCCGCCGGCGTTGTTGACGGCCAGGTCGAGGCGGCCGTGGCCCTCGACGACGGCGGTGACCAACCTGTCGACGGCGTCGGGGTCCCGGACGTCGGCAGCCACGAACGAGGCCCGTCGGGATGGCTCGGACCCCCCGGTGGGCAGGTCCTCGGGTCGTGGCTCGGTCCGCCCGCAGATCACCACCTCGGCCCCGGCCTCGAGCAACCGCTCGGTGATGCCCCGCCCCACCCCTCGGCTGCCGCCGGTCACCAGGCCCACCCGGCCGGCCAGGTCGATGTGGATGGCCATCCCTGGCTCCTCGTGAGGTCGACTACCGTGCGCGGCGAGAGCTGACGACCTATCAGAAGGTACCGGATGGGGACCTCCCACACCGTCGACGACCGGGGCATCGCCGAGGTGGTGATGGACAACCCTCCGGTCAACGCCCTCCCCGTGGCCGGGTGGTTCGAGTTGGCCAGCACGGTCCGAGGGCTGGGAGCGGACCGCTCGGTGCGGGTGGTGGTGCTCCGCGCCGTCGGGCGGGGCTTCAACGCCGGGGTCGACATCAAGGAGATCCAGGCAAGCGTTGGGCATGGCGCTCTGGTAGGGGCCAACCGCGGCTGCTACGAGGCGTTCGCCGCGGTGTACGAGTGCCCGGTGCCGGTCGTGGCCGCGGTGCACGGCTACTGCCTCGGCGGCGGGATCGGGTTGGTCGGCAACGCCGACGTGGTCGTCGCCTCGGACGACGCCACCTTCGGTCTCCCCGAGGTCGACCGGGGTGCCCTCGGCGCCGCCACCCACCTCGCCCGACTCGTGCCGCAGCACAAGGTGCGGGCCATGGTCTACACGGCCGCGTCGGCCACCGCCGCCGAGCTGCACCACTTCGGCTCGGTGCTGCGCGTGGTGCCGTCCGACGAGCTGCGGGCCACGGCGCTGGAGGTGGCCGGCGCGATCGCCGCCAAGAGCCCCGTGGTCATGCGGGCGGCCAAGGAGTCGCTCAACGGGATCGACCCGTGGGACCCAAAGCGCAGCTACCGCTTCGAACAGGGCTTCACCTTCGAGCTGAACCTGTCGGGCGTGGGCGACGAGGCCCGCAACGCGTTCCTGGCCACGGGCGGGTCCGCCGACTTCTCCGGCGGCACCACGACCGACCGCTGATGGCCGACAAGGCGATGGGCTTCGACGACGTCGTCGGCCGGCTTCGCAGCGGCATGACCATCGGCATCGGCGGCTGGGGCAGCAGGCGCAAGCCGATGGCGCTGGTGCGGGCCATCCTGCGCAGTGACCTCGACGACCTCACCGTGGTCAGCTACGGCGGACCGGATGTCGGCATGCTGTGCGCCGCCGGCAAGGTCCGTCGGCTCGTGTTCGCGTTCGTGTCGCTCGACTCGATTCCCCTCGAGCCGCATTTCCGCAACGCCCGCGAGAGCGGGTCGATCGAGTGCACCGAGCTCGACGAGGGCATGGTGCTGCTGGGCCTCCAAGCGGCGGCGTGGCGGGTGCCGTTCCTGCCTTCGCGGGTCGGTCTGGGGTCGGACCTCTTCCGGGTGAACCCCGAGCTCCGCACCGTGCGCTCCCCCTACCCGTCACGCGACCTGGAGGGGGTCGATGGCGAGGAACTGGTGGCCGTGCCCGCCCTGGCGCTCGATGCCGCCCTCTGCCACCTCAACCGGGCCGACGCTCGGGGCAACGCCCAGTTCCTCGGTCCGGACCCCTACTTCGACGACCTCATGCTCGAAGCCGCCGACGCCGGCTACGTGTCCTGCGAACGCATCGTCGACACCTCCGAGCTGGCCCGGGAGGGCTGCGTGCACACGCTGCGGGTGAACCGGCTCTTCGTCGACGGGGTCGTCGAGGCGCCCAACGGGGCCCACCCGACGTCGTGTGACCCCGACTACGGGCGCGACGAGGCCTTCCAGAAGGACTACGCCGCCTCCGGCAAGAATGCTGAGGCGTGGGAAGGGTTCCGGGCCGAGTGGCTCGACCTCGACGAGGCCGCGTACCAGGAACAGCTGGCCCGCCGGTGACCAGCTCGAGAGCCACCCGGGCCGAGGTGTGCGCCGCCGCCGTGGCCGACTGCTTCGGCGGCGACGGCGAGACGCTGGCCAACCCCATCGGCACCATCCCCATGGTCGGCGGCCGCCTGGCCCGGGCCACCACCGAACCGGACCTGATGATGACCGACGGGGAGGCGGCCCTGATCGCCGACCACGAGGCGTTCGCCTGGCCCGACGGCCCCACCGTCGAGGCCTGGAACCCCTACCGGCGCATGTTCGACGTCGTGTGGAGCGGCCGCCGCCACGTGATGATGGGGGCCACCCAGGTCGACCGCTACGGCAACCAGAACATCGGCGCGCTCGGCCCCGATCCCCGTCGTCCCCAGGTCGCGCTGCTCGGCTTCCGCGGCGCACCGGGCAACACCATCAACGACACGACCAGCTACTGGGTGCCCAACCACTCGCCCAAGGTCTTCGTGGCCGAGGTCGACCTCGTGTGCGGCATCGGGTACGACCGGGCCGCCGCGCTGGGCCCGGTGGCGGCCCGCTTCCACGAGACCCGCCGGGTCGTCTCCAACCTCGGCGTGTTCGACTTCGAGACGCCCGACCACCACATGCGGCTGCGCTCGGTCCACCCCGGCGTCACCGTCGACGAAGTGGTGGCCGTCACCGGCTTCGAGCTGGCCCGGCCCGACGAGGTGCCCGAGAGCCGATCGCCGTCCGAGGACGAGCTCCGCCTGCTCCGCGAGGTCATCGATCCCGAAGGTCGCCGGGAGCGGGAGGTCCCCGACCCCGGCTGACTCGCGAGCGTTCTCGGGACATGGGGACGGCGATGACCCTGCCCAAGTCCCGAGAACCGGTGGTGGAGGTGGGTTCGGCGGCGCCCGAGGTCGGCCTCTACGCTCGTCGGCGATGTCTGACGAGCCATCAGAAGCGGCGCTGAGCCCGCTCCGCACCCGCTTCTGTGACCTCGTGGGCGTCCGCCATCCGATCGTCCAGACCGGCATGGGATGGGTGTCGGGCGCAGGCCTGACCGCCGCCACCAGCGCGGCCGGCGGGTTTGGAATCCTGGCCGCCGTCACCATGGGTCCCGATGAGCTGCGGGGTGCCGTCCGCCGGGTGAAGGAGCGCACCGACCAGCCCTTCGGCGTGAACTTCCGGGCCGACCAGCCCGACCTCGCCGACCGGATCGCCTTCGTGGCGGCCGAGGGGGTGAAGCTGGTGAGCTTCGCCGGCGCCCCGACCAGGCCGGCCATCGCCGTCCTCCACGACCACGGGCTGCTCTGCATGCCCACCGTCGGGGCCCGCCGCCACGCCGAGAAGATGCTCGAATGGGGCGTCGACGCCGTCATCGCGCAGGGCGGCGAGGGCGGCGGCCACACCGGCACCGTCCCCACCACGCTGCTGCTGCCCCAGGTGGTCGACGCCGTGGGAGCCGACATCCCGGTCCTCGGGGCCGGCGGCTTCCATGACGGTCGCGGTCTCGTCGCCGCCCTGGCCTGGGGGGCCGACGGTGTGGCCATGGGCACCCGCTTCCTGCTCACCCAGGAGAGCCGGGTGCCCGAAGCCGTCAAGCAGCGGTACCTGGCCGCGTCGGTGACCGACACGGTCGTCACCGCCGCCCTCGACGGCGCTCCCCAGCGGGTGATCCGCACCGCCCTCGTGGACCGGCTGGAGCGGTCCCGCCTCCTGACCCGGCTGCCCCGGGCCGCCCGCAGCGCCCTCGAGTTCCGGCGGCTCACGGGCACCTCCACCGCCGAGCTCGTCCGCGAAGGGCTGGCCATGCGCCGCCACCAGGACCTCAGCCTGGCCCAGCTGGCCATGGCCGCCAACGCCCCCATGCTCGTCAAGGCGGCACTGGTCGACGGTCACCCCGACGCCGGTGTGCTGCCCACCGGTCAGGTCACCGGGGTGATCGGCGAGCTGCCCACCGTGGCCGAGCTGATCGACCGCATCGTGGCCGAAGCCAGCCACACCCTGAAGCGCCTGGCCGGTGGTGCGTGACGAACCTCACGTGGTCGGCCGGCGAGGAGAGGTTCCGGGCCGAGGCCCGCGGCTGGCTCGAGGAACACCTGGCCACCTGGCGCCGCCGCCACGGCCTCGGCACCGGCGCGGACGCCCAGGTGCCCTCCGGGGACACGCGGGAGGGCTTCGCCCTTCACCTGGAGTGGGAGCGGATGCTCTTCGAGGCTCGTTGGGCGGCCCTGTCCTGGCCCGAGGCCTACGGCGGCCGCGCCGGCTCGCTGTGGGAGTGGCTCATCTTCGAGGAGGAGTACTACCGGGCCGGCGCCCCACCCCGGGTCACCCAGAACGGCATCTTCCTGCTGGCTCCGTCGGTGTTCGAGTTCGGGACGCCCGAGCAGCAGCAGCGGATCCTGCCCCGCATGGCCGCCGCCGAGGACCTGTGGTGCCAGGGCTGGTCGGAGCCCAACGCCGGCAGCGACCTCGCCGCCCTGACCTCTCGAGCCACCAAGGTCGACGGCGGGTGGCTGCTCAACGGCCAGAAGACCTGGACCACCCGCGGCGCCTTCTGCACCCACCTGTTCGGCCTGTTCCGCAGTGACCCTGGATCAGAGCGCCACAAGGGTCTCACCTACCTGCTCGTCCCCCTCGACGGCGATGGCGTGACCGTGCGGGGCTTCGGCCGGCTCGACGGCGACGAGGGGTTCGCCGAGGTCTTCTTCACCGACGCGTTCGTGCCCGACGACGCCGTGCTCGGCAAGGTCGACCAGGGCTGGTCGGTGGCCATGGCCACCACCGGCTCCGAGCGGGGGCTCACGCTGCGGTCACCCGGGCGCTTTCTCGCCACCGCCGACCGCCTCGTCGACCTCTACCGGCGCTGCGCCCACGACGGCCCGGCCAGCGCGGCGATGCGGGACCGGGTGATCGAGGGTTGGATGCGGGCCGAGGCCTACCAGCTCTTCACGCTGGGGACGGTGACCGCCCTGACCGAGGGCGGCGCCGTCGGCGCCGAGTCGAGCATCAACAAGATCTGGTGGTCCGAGCTCGACGTCGCCCTCCACGAGGCTGCGGTGGACCTGCTCGGCTCCGCCGCCGTGGTTGACGCCGCCTGGACCAAGGCCCAACAGTTCGCCCTCGCCGGTCCCATCTACGCCGGCACCAACGAGATCCAGCGCAACATCGCCGCCGAGCGGGTCCTCGGCCTGCCGAGGAGGTAGGCGTGCGGTTCGCGTTCACCGAGGACCAGCTCGGGTTCCGGGATGCGGTGCGCTCGATGCTGGACAAGGAGTGCCCGGCCGAGGTGGTGCGAGCGGCCTGGCCCGACGACGGCACCGGTGCCGGCGCCCGGGCCGAACCGGCCGCCGTCGCCGCCGTGTGGGCCCGCCTGGCTGACATCGGTGTGCTCGGTGTGGCCGTGCCGGAGGCGGCCGGTGGCCTCGGTCTCGCCGAGCTCGACTGGGTGCTGCTGGCCGAGGAGGCCGGCTACGCCGCCGTGCCCCACCCCTTCGTGGAGACCGTCGCCGTGGCCGCGCCGCTCCTGGCCAGCGCCGGTGCCCCCACCGGCGGCGGCCGCTCCCTGGCGGGCATCGTCGGCGGGACGGTCCGCATCGCCGCCGCGCTCACACCCGGCCATGACGGGAGAGCGGTGCCCTACGCCGCCCGGGCCGACGGTGTCCTCGTTCATGCCCGGTCCACCGGGGCTGTGCACCTCCTGGGGCCCGACGAGGCCGGCGTCCACTCCGTTCGTACCGTGGACGGTGCCATCGACGCCGCTGACCTCACCGACCGGAGGTGCCACGACGGCAACGTCGTCACCGCCGCCCCGGCCCTCGTCGATCAGGCCTTCGACCGGGGAGCGCTCGGGGCCGCTGCCCAACTCCTCGGTCTGGCCCGCCACATGCTCGACCTGACCGTCGGCTACGTCGTCGAGCGTCGGCAGTTCGGCGTGCCGGTGGGCAGCTTCCAGGCCGTCAAGCACCACCTGGCCGACGCACTCGTGCACCTCGAGCTGGCCCGGCCGGCCGTGCACCGGGCCGCCTACAGCGCCGCGGTCGGGTCACCCAACCGAGCCCGTGACGTCTCCATGGCCAAGGCGATGGCCTCCGACGCCGCCCGGCTGGTCGGGGCCAAGGCCCTCCAGTGCCACGGTGCGATCGGCTACACCGTTGAGTACGACCTGCACCTCTATCTCAAGCGGGCCTGGGCCCTCGCCGCCACCTGGGGCACCGCCGCCTGGCACCGCGACCGGGTCGGCCGAGCCATGGGGATCTGACCAACACCAAGGAGGACCACATCGTGGCTGAGGCCTACATCGTCGAGGCCGTCCGGTCTCCGGTGGGCAAGCGGGGAGGGGCGCTGGCCGGCGTGCACCCCGCCGACCTCGGCGCCCACGCCCTCGGCGCCGTGGTGGACCGCAGCGGCATCGACCCGGCCGCCGTCGAGGACGTGGTGTTCGGCTGTGTCGACACCGTCGGCGGCCAGGCCGGCGACATCGCCCGGACGGCCTGGCTGGCCGCCGGCCTGCCCGACCACGTGCCAGGCACGACCGTCGATCGCCAGTGCGGCTCGTCCCAGCAGGCGGTGCACTTCGCCGCCCAGGCCGTCATGGCCGGTGTGTCCGACGTGGTCGTGGCCGGCGGCGTGCAACAGATGTCGAAGATCCCCATCAGCTCGGCCATGACCCTCGGCGCGCCGCTCGGGTTCGACGACCCGTTCAGCGGCTCGGAGGGTTGGGTCAAGCGCTACGGCGACGGTGAGGTGAGCCAGTTCCGCAGCGCCGAGATGATCGCCGAGAGGTGGCGGATCTCCCGGGAGGAGATGGAGGCGTTCGCCGTCGAGTCCCACGTCCGGGCCCGCAGGGCTGGTGCCGAGGGGCGGTTCTGGGCCGAGATCGAGCCGCTGGCCGGCCTTGACCACGACGAGGGCCCCCGGGAGCCCGACCTCGACAAGATCCGCTCGTTGCCCTCCCTCGTCGAGGGCGGCCGGGTCACGGCGGCGGTGTCGAGCCAGATCAGCGACGCCTCGGCCGCTCTTCTCGTGGTCAGCGAGCGGGCCCTGGCCGACCACCACCTCACGCCCCGGGCCCGCATCCACCACTTGAGCGTGCGCGGCGACGACCCCATCCTCATGCTCACCGCCCCCATCCCGGCCACCCGGTGGGCGCTCGACCGGTCCGGGCTCACCCTCGACGAGATCGATCGGGTGGAGATCAACGAGGCCTTCGCCTCGGTGGTGCTGGCGTGGCAGCGAGAGCTCGACGCCGACCTCGACCGGGTCAACGTCAACGGCGGGGCCATCGCCCTCGGCCACCCGCTGGGAGCGACCGGAGCCCGGCTGATGACCACCCTGGTGCACGAGCTGGAGCGCTCCGGTGGTCGCTACGGGCTGCAGACGATGTGCGAGGGCGGTGGCCAGGCCAACGTCACGATCATCGAACGTCTCGGCTGACGCGGGCGCCAACGACGCTGGGGGTCAGCGGAGAGCGGCGCCGGCGAGGTGGTGGAGCGCGACGGCGGCGGCCACACCGACGTTGAGGGAGTCGACACCGGCGGCCATGGCCACCCGGACCCGTCGGTCGGCGCCAGCCAGTGCTGCCTCCGACAGGCCCGGCCCCTCGCCGCCCACCAGGACGGCGGCGGGTCCGAGGGCGGTGGGATCGAGAGCGGGGAGCGGTTCGGCGGCAGCGTCGGGGGTCAGGGCGATGGTGGCCAGCCCGGCGGCGGTCACGAGGTGGAGGTCGTCCGGCCAGCGCTCGAGGCGGGCGAAGGGCACGGCGAGGACATGGCCCATCGACACCCGTACCGACCGGCGGTACAGGGGATCGGCACAGGTCGGGTCGACCAGGACGGCGTCGACCCCGAAGGCAGCAGCGGTGCGGAACAGACCGCCCAGGTTCTCGTGGTCCACGATCCCCTCGAGCACCAGCGCCAGGCGGGCGCCGACGAGGATCGAGGCGGCGTCGTGGGGCGGCGGTCGGTCGACGGCCGCCACCACGCCGCGATGCAGGTCGAAGCCGACCACCGCCTTCAGCACGGCCGGCTCGGCCACGAGCACGGGCGCCGCAGTGGGCGGCAGGCGAGCCCGCTGCCCCGGGGTGACGAGGACCGACCGCACCGTCCAGCCCGGTGCTGCCAGCAGGCGCTGCACGGCCAGGACGCCTTCGACGATGAAGAAGCCGTGGCGGCGTTCGAGCCGTGACCGGCGGGCGACGTCGGGGAGGGCGAGGTAGTCGGCCACCCGGGGGTCGGCCGGATCGGTGACCGGTTCGGGGGAGGTGGGGTCCATGCGGCGACCGAGCGGTGAGCAGTGAGCGGTGAGGGGGAGCGGTCAGCGGTCGAGGAACCGGGCGTGGGCGTCGAGGGCGGCCAGCACCTTTGGGGCTGGGGCGGACGGCAGCCGGAGCACGCACTCGGCCACGCCGAGGGATTGGTAGTGGACCAGCTTGCCGGCGTCGGGGACGGTGCCGAAGGGCATGATCTGCACCTCGGCAGGGTCGCGGCCAGCCGCTTCGCAGGCCCGGTGCAGCTCGGACACCGCTGTCCGCAGGCCGGCACCGCCGATCGGCATCCACCCGTCGCCGAACTCGGCGACGTGGGCGAACAGCGTCGGCCCGGCCGCGCCGCCGATCAGCACCGGCGGCCGTGGCCGCTGGACCGGCTTGGGCCAGGACCACGACGGCTCGAAGTGCACGTGCTCGCCGCTGAACTTCGCCTCGTCGTCGGCCCACAGCCGCTGCATGGCCAGGACCCGCTCCCGGACCACGGCTCGCCGCTGGCTCGCATCGACACCATGATGGGCGAGCTCCTCGACGTTCCAGCCGTAGCCGATCCCGAACGAGAACCGGCCGTTCGAGAGGTGGTCCAGCGTGGCGACGGCCTTGGCTGTGACGATGGGGTCGCGCTCGGCGGGAAGGGCGATCCCGGTGCCGACGCGGATCCGGGTGGTGACGGCGGCGGCCGTGGCCAGGGCCACGAACGGGTCGAGCGTGCGCTTGTACTCCTCGGGCATCGGCTCGCCGGCCGGGGCCGGGGTGCGCCGGCTGGTGGGGATGTGGGTGTGCTCGGGGACCCAGAGCGAGGTGAAGCCCCGCTCCTCGGCAGCGACAGCGAGGTCGTCGGGTCGCATGGCCTGGTCGGTGGCGAGGATGGTCACGCCCAGGTCCACGACCGGCGACCATACCCTGACGCCCCGTCAGATACGGTGAGGGGCCATGGCCGGCATCTGCGACGGGCGGGTGGTCATCGTCACCGGCGCCGGTCGCGGCATCGGCCGGGCCCATGCCCTGGAGTTCGCCCGCCAAGGGGCCATGGTGGTGGTGAACGACCTCGGCGCCGAGCTGGACGGCACCGGCGACCGCACCACCGGGCCGGCTGCCGAGGTGGTGGCCGAGATCGAGGCCGTGGGCCGCCCTGCGGTGGTCAACGGCGACGACGTGGCCGACTGGTCCGGCGCCCAGCGCCTGGTGTCCACCGCCCTCGATGCCTTCGGCCGCCTCGACGTGGTCGTGAACAACGCTGGGTTCGTGCGGGACCGCATGTTCGTGTCGGCCGACGAGGACGAGTGGGACGCCGTCGTGCGGGTGCACCTCAAGGGCCACGTCGCGCCGGCTCGCTGGGCGGCCCAGCACTGGCGGGCGGAGGCCAAGGCCGGCCGCCCGGTCGACGCCCGGATCATCAACACCACCTCGGGGGCCGGTCTCATGGGCAGCATCGGCCAGGCGGCGTACTCGGCGGCCAAGGGGGCCATCGCCTCGCTCACCCTCGTCCAGGCGGCCGAGCTCGGCCGTTACGGGATCACCGCCAACGCCATCGCCCCGGCCGCCCGCACCCGCATGACCGAGGACGTGTTCAGCGACATGATGCGTGCCCCCGACGACGGATCGTTCGACGCCATGGCTCCCGAGAACGTCGCCCCCCTGGTGGTGTGGTTGGGGTCGCCCGACAGCGCGGCGGTCACCGGCCGGGTCTTCGAAGTGGAGGGAGGCAAGGTGTCGGTGGCCGACGGATGGCGCCACGGGCCGGTCCTGGACAACGGCGCCCGATGGGACCCCGCCGACCTGGGGACGGCCGTGCGGAAGCTGCTGGCCGCCGCCCCACCGCCGGCCCCGGTCTACGGCACCGAATGATCGGTCAGATGGCGGTGGCCACCAGCACGATGCCCAGCACCAGCAGAGCGGCGGCGCAGGTTCGGACGATGAGGAGCCGGCGCTGCTTCGGGAGCCGGTGGCGGTGGTCGCGGACCATGTAGGTGCAGAAGGCGGCCGTGGTCCCGAACACGAACAGCCGGGCCGGGAAGGTGAGGTCGGCCGGGCCGGTGAGCACCACGACGGCCACCACCACCCCGACCGCCAGCAGGCCGAGGAGGGCCCATCCGAACGGCGCCACGCCCGACGGTGCGGGGCCCGACGGTGCGGGGCCGGACCTGGGGCGAGGGGCGGCCCGGAGGGGCCGGGAGGCCGGTCGGCGGGCGCCCGGGTCGGCCCCGTCGTCCCAGCCGGTGCTCATGGGCGCCGGGGGTGGGCTGGGTGCGATCAGCTCAGCCGCTCGACGACCATGGCCATGCCCTGGCCGCCACCGACGCACATCGTCTCCAATCCGAACGTCTTGTCGTCGGTCTGGAGCCCGTTGATGAGGGTGGTCATGATCCGGGCGCCGGTCATCCCGAAGGGGTGGCCGATGGCGATGGCGCCGCCGTGCACGTTGAGCTTGTCCCACTCGATGCCGAGGTGGCGAGCGGCGGGGATCACCTGGGCGGCGAAGGCCTCGTTGAGCTCGACCAGGTCGATGTCGTCCATGGACATGCCGGCCCGCTTCAGGGCCTGGCGGGACGCCTCGATCGGGCCCAGGCCCATGATCTCGGGGTTGAGCGCGGAGACGCCGCTGGCCACCACCCGAGCCAGGGGCGTGATCCCGAGCTCGGCGGCCCGGGTGTCGCTCATCACCACCACCGCAGCGGCGCCGTCGTTGAGGGGGCAGGCGTTGCCGGCGGTGACCTTGCCGTCGGGACGGAACACCGGCTTGAGGTTGGCCAGCCCCTCGACCGTCGTCCCGGGCCGGATGCCGTCGTCCTTGGCCACCGTCCCGTTCGAGGTGTCCACGGGGGTGATCTCGCGCTCCCAGAAGCCGTTCTCGAGCGACTCGGTGGCCCGCTGCTGGGACAGGGCGGCGTACTCGTCCATCTCCTCCCGGCTCACGCCCTCGGCCTCGGCCACGTTCTCGGCCGTGTCGCCCATGGAGATGTAGATGTCGGGCAGACCCTCGGGCTCGGTCCAGTCACCGCCGGTGCCGTCGCGCCGCTCGGCGGTGCGGGCCTCGGCGTCGGCGAACGCCGGGTTGTGGGGGCCGGTGTCGGACGCGCCGTGCAGGAAGCGGCTCACCGTCTCCACCCCGCCGGCGACGAACACGTCGCCCTCGCCGGCCTTGATGGCGTGGGTGGCCATGCGGATGGTCTGGAGCGACGAGGAGCAGTAGCGGTTGACGGTCACGCCGGGAACGTCGGGCAGCCCGGCCAGCACGGCGGCGGCCCGGGCGACGTTGTAGCCGGCCTCGCCGGCTGGTTGCCCGCAGCCGACGATGACGTCCTCGACGTCGGCCGGGTCGAGCTGGGGGACCTGGGCCAGCGCCGTCTTGACGATCGATGCCGTCAGGTCGTCGGGGCGCATGTCGACCAGCGCTCCCTTGTTCGCTCGCCCTATGGGGGTGCGAGCGGTGGCCACGATCACGGCTTCGGGCATGTCCTGCTCCTCTGACGCAGCGTCGGAACTCGACCGCCTGTCTAGCGCGCCGGGCCCCGGAGGGCACACTGCCCGCCGGCAGCGTGGACCCGACGGCGGTCAGCGGGCGCGGGGAAGGCCGAGGCCCCGCTCGGCGATGATCCCCCGGCAGATCTCACTCGTGCCCCCGTAGATGGTGGTGACCTGGCAGTGGCGGTAGGCGGCTTCGATCCAGCCGTCGGCGGCGGCACCGTCCTCGCCGTGGCGGCGGAGCCCCTCGGGGCCGCACAGATCGATCAGGTCGTCGGCCGCCCGCTGGTAGTGCTCGGTGGTGAACAGCTTGGCCATCGTGCCCTCCACCCCCGGGAGGGTGCCCTCGGAGGCCATCCAGGCCGCCTTCCACCCGAGGAGGTTGGACACCTCGTTGCCGATGGACGCCCGGGCAAGGCGCTCGCGCACCGACGGGTCGTCGATGATGCGCCGGCCGCGGTCGTCGCGCCCCTCGCCGGCCCAGGCCACGGCGTGGTCGAGGAGGCGGACGCACTCCCCGTACCAGGCCGAGTTCCGCTCGAACACGAGGGCCGTCATCATCACCGCCCAGCCACCGTCGACCTCGCCGACGCGGTAGCGGTCCTCGACCCGCACGTCGGTGTAGAAGGTGATGTTGGTGCGCTCACCGCCCACGGTGTGGACGGGCGTGACCTCGATGCCGGCCGTGTCCATGGGCACCACGAACATGGTCAGACCCTTGTGCTTGGGCACGTCGAGGTTCGTGCGGGTGAGCAGGAACACGTAGTGGGCCTCGTGGGCGAGGGTGGTGAACATCTTCTGGCCGTCGACCACCCACTCGTCCCCGTCCCGCACGGCCCTGGTGGCGCAGGCGGCCACGTCCGAACCGGCGTCGGGTTCGCTGTAGCCGAGGCAGCACATAGCGTCGCCGGAGAGGATGCGGGGGACGATGGTGCGCTTCTGCCAGTCGGTGCCGGCGAGGAGCAGGGTGTGGGCGACCAGCCCGGCCACCCCCACGCCGTCCACGGGCGCCCCCGACAGGTACATCTCCTCGCTGAGGGCGTTCATCTCGAGCGGTGATCGGCCCTGGCCGCCGTACTCCTCGGGCCAGCCGGCCGCCAGCCAGCCTTTGGCGGCGATCTTCCGGTGCAGGCCCCAGTCGTGGAAGGTGCCGGTGGCGTGGGCCCGCTCGATCACCTCGGCGGTGACGTGCTCGGCCAGGAAGGTCCGCACCTCGGCCCGGAAGTCCTCCACCTCGGCCGGGAGCGAGAAGTCCATCAGCCCTCCACCGGGCCGAAGAGGCGGTCGGCCAGGTGTCGCAGCTCCCGCCGGGGGTCGCCCAGGACGAGCCGGGCCGCCTTGGCCCGCCGGAAGTAGAGCTGGATGTCGTACTCCTCCATGAAGCCGTAGCCGCCGTGGAGGTGCAGGGCGGCCGAGGTCACGTGCTGGGCGGTCTCGCCGCAGAACGAGAGGGCCATGGCCGGAAGGCTCGACGCCTCGTCGCCCTGGTCGAGGGCCCACACCGCCTTGTCGGCCAGCAACTCGGCTCCGTCGAGGGTGGTGGCCAGGTCGGCCAGGCGGTGCTGCACGGCCTGGAACGACCCGATGGGCACGCCGAACTGGTGGCGGTCCTTCACGTACCGGACACCGATCCCGAACGCCGCTCGGGCCAGTCCCACCAGCCAGGCGGCGGTGAGCGAGCGCCACTCGTCAAGGGCAGCGGCCATGGCCCGGTTGGCCCGACCACCGACGGCCAGGACGATGCGTCGGTCCCACGCTCCCTGGCCAAGGTCGATGTCGGCGAGCGGCGCCGAAGCGAGGTTGGCAGGAGCGACGCGGTCAGCGTCTGTGGCGGCGGCGACGATCACGAGCTCGTCGCCATCGAGCGCCACGACGGCGTCGGCCACGGCGCCGCCGGGCACGAGCGTGAGGCGCCCCTCGCGCGGCGGGCGCAGCGCGATGGTGACCGGACCCGTGCCGTCGACCAGGTGGCCGAGCCACTCCCCGCCGACGTCGGGATGTCCGGCGAGGAGGCGGGCGGCGACCATGGCCTCGACCACCGGCGCCGGGGCCAGGTGGGCACCGGCCTCTCCGGCGACGACGGCCAGGTCGGCGAGGACCGCCCCCTGGCCGCCGAGCTCGGACGACACCCCCATCGCCGGCACCGCCATCGCCGCCAGGCCGTCCCACACTGCCCGGTCCCAGCCGAGGGGCTCGGCTGCTCGTACCCGTTCGGGTGAGGAGGCCTTGGCCAGGAAGCGCCCGACACCGTCCCTGACGGCTTCCTGCACCTCGGTCCGCCTCAGGTCCACGACCGCCAATCTAGAACCTGTTCCAGTCGGGACCGGATTCAGGATGGTTCGGCCGGAAGTAGCGTCGTGGCCGTGAGGGTGTTCGTCAGCGCCGACATAGAGGGTGTCTGCGGCGCCACGGCGTGGGACGAGGCGCGAAAGGAGTCACCCACCTACCGAGAGTTCCAGCGCCAGATGAACCGCGAGGTGGCGGCCGCCTGCGAGGGGGCGCTGGCCGCCGGCGCCACCGACATCGTGGTGAAGGACGCCCACGGCGATGGTCGGAACCTCACCGCCGGTGAGCTGCCGCGGCCGGTTCGCCTCCTGCGCGCCTATGACGGCCACCCCTTCGCCATGGTCCAGGGGCTCGATGCGTCCTTCGCCGCCGTGCTCATGGTCGGCTACCACAGCGGGGCGGGGTCGGGCGGGAACCCGCTGGCCCACACCCTGTCGTCCCGCAAGCTCCATCAGGTGCGCCTCGACGGCCAGCCGGCGTCGGAGTTCCGCATCCACCTCCACGCCGCCGCCTCGGTCGGTGTGCCCGTCGCCATGGTCACTGGCGACCGGGCGCTCTGCGACGAGGTCGAAGAGGTCGACCTCGGCATCGCCACGGTGGCCGTGAAGGAGGGCCGGGGTGCCTCCGCGCTGAGCCTCCACCCTGACGACGCCGTCGATGCCGTGGGGGCCGCCGCCGAGCAGGCGCTCACCGAAGGTCTGCCCGGGGTGAGGACGGCGGCCGTCGGCCCGACCCGGCTGGAGGTGGTCTTCAAGGACCACGCCGCCGCCTACGCCCGTAGCCACTACCCGGGCGCCGAACAGGTCGACGCCCACACCGTCGCCTTCGCCCACGACGACTACTTCGAGATCCTGCGGGCGCTCCTGTTTCTCGTCTCGCTGTGAACGCGACCCGGGACACCAGGTCGGAACAGCCTCCGACCGCGTGCTCGCTGGCCGCCGCAGCCGAGCCCAGATCATCGGTCTGGACCGGGCGGGTGACCCCGAGCCCTATCCGCCGCTGCGGCCCGCATATGGCGAGCGTCAGGACGCGTTCGTCGAGAGTTGAGTGCCGCGCCGGGTCTGGATGCGGGTTAGTCGGTCGGGCGGTCAACCGATTCGCTCAGCGCCGTCGGCGCCAGGAGGCAGTAGCTCTCGGTGACCAGCTCGGCGGCCTCCCCCCAATCGATTGCGGCGCCGAGCACCATGCCGACCTCGTCGGCGCGCCACACGGGGGCGCTCCGCCGTCCGGGATGGGGTCAGGATGCTGACTCGGCTGCCTCCGCGTTCACCATCCAGGGCGTGCCGAACCGGTCGACGCACATGCCGAACAGCGGCGACCAGAACGTCTCGGCCAGCGGCATCGTGACCTGACCGCCGTCGGCCAGCGCCTCGAACACCCGCTGGGCCTCGGCGACGTCGCCAACCGCGTAGTTGACGTACATCCCCTGCACAGGACCGAAGTCCTCTGACGGGTCGTCGGACGCCATCAGGAGGTGGTCCTCGAACATCAACGCCGCGTGCATGATCAGGTCGGCCCGGTCAGCGGGCACAGCCTCGTCGGCCGGCATGTCCGACATCGGCAGCAGGACGAGCTCGCCGCCGAAGATCTCCTGGTAGCGGGTGAACGCCTCGCGGCAGTTGCCGCCGAAGTTCAGGTACGGGTGGAAAGCCATCGGAACCTCCAGATGCTCCAGCGAAAGTTGGCCGTCACCAGTCTGACGACCCGCGCCCCGAGAACTCATCGCCGACGATCGCCGCCGCGGCGTCTGGTACACCGGGGCGATGGTCGACACCGCGCCTGCGCCCACCGCAGCGAGCCCTCCCCGGTGGGACGTGAGCAGCTTCTTCCCGTCGCTCGGGTCCCGGGAGCTCGCCGCCGCCCACGAGCGCCTCGTGGCCGACCTCGGCCGCCTCCAGGCCCTCTACGACGACCACGGCATCCGGGCCGGTGAGCCACGCACGCCGACCGAGGCCGACGTCGCCGCTGCCGAAGCCGTCATCCCGGCCACCAACGCGCTCATGGACCGGCTGCGCCTGGTCGGTGCCTACCTCCACGCCCACGTCACCACCGACGCCCGCGACGCCGAGGCCGCCCGCCTCCAGTCCCGGGTGCAGGCCGACACGGCCGGGCTCTCGGTGCTGACCAAGCGCTTCGCCGCCTGGGTGGCCACCGTCGGCGCCGACGCGCTGGTCGAGCGCAGCCCGGTGGCCGCCGACCACGCCTTTCCCCTGCGCCGGGCCGAGCGGTCCGCTGCCCACCAGATGAGTGAGCCCGAGGAGGACCTGGCCGCCGAGCTGGCCCTCACCGGCGGGCGAGCCTGGGCCCGCCTCCACGGCGAGGTCACGGCCCGGCTCACCGCCGACGTGGCGATGCCGAGCGAGACGGTGCGGACCTTGCCGATGAGTGCCGTGCGCGGTCTGGCCACCGATCCCGACGCCGCTGTCCGCCGGGCCGCCTTCGAGGCCGAGCTGGCCGCCTGGCAGCGAGTGGAGGTGCCATTGGCCCTCGCTCTCAACGCGTTCAAGGGCGAGGCCAACGTGTTGAACCGCCGCCGGGGCTGGGCCGACTCGCTCGACGTCTCGCTGCACGCCAACAACGTCGAGCGGGGCACCGTCGAGGCCATGCAGGAGGCGGTGGTGGCCTCGTTCGACGACTTCGCCCGGTTCAACCGGGCCAAGGCCGCGGTGCTCGGCCACCCCGGCGGCCTCCCGTGGTGGGACCTGCTGGCGCCGGTGGGCGACGGTCGTCGCTTCGACTGGTCCCAGGCCACCACTGCTGTCAGCGACGCCTTCGGCACCTACTCACCTCGCCTCGCCGCGCTCGTGCGCCGCGCCGTGGGCGAGGGCTGGCTCGACGCCGAGCCCCGCGACGGCAAGGTCGGCGGGGCGTTCTGCATGCCGGTGGAGGGCGACGTCAGCCGGGTGCTGCTGAACTTCGACGGCAGCTTCGACAGCGTGCAGACCCTGGCCCACGAGCTCGGCCACGCCTACCACAACACCAACCTCGGGCACCGCACACCCTTGCAGCGCCAGACCCCGATGGCCCTGGCCGAGACGGCCAGCATCTTCTGCGAGACGGTGATGGTCCAGGCCGGCCTGGCCGCCGCCGGCGACGACGGCACCCGCCTCGCCATCCTCGACGGTGACCTGGTCGGCGCCGCCCAGGTGGTGGTCGACATCCACAGCCGCTTCCTGTTCGAGCGGGCGCTGACCGCCGAGCGGGAGCGGGGCGTGCTGTCGGCCGACCGGCTCAGCGAGCTCATGGTGGACGCGCAACGGCGGACCTACCTCGACGGGGTGGACCACGACCACCTCCACCCGTGGATGTGGGCTGTCAAGGGCCACTACTTCACCGCCTACTACAACTGGCCGTACACGTTCGGCCTGCTGTTCGGCATCGGGCTCTACGCCGAGTTCCAGCGTGATCCCGACCGGTTCCGGGCCGGCTACGACGACCTTCTCGGTTCCACCGGCCTCGGATCGGCCGCCGAGCTGGCCGCCCGGTTCGGCATCGACGTCGGCTCGGTGGACTTCTGGACGTCGAGCCTGGACGTGCTCCGGGCCCGCATCGACGAGTTCTGCCGGCTCGCCTCGCCGACCACTACGTCGAGCGCACCAGGTCGATGACCGGCGCAAGAGTCTCCACCGTCTGATCCGAGCCGGGTCGATCGGCGAAGGTGACCCACGTCGTCACCCCGAAGCGGTCGCCACGAGCCCGGAGCTGTTCGTTGATCTGCTCGGGTGAGCCGAGGAGGAGAAACGGTGAGTCGAGGATCTCGTCGACGGTCAGCGACGCCAGGCGGGGCGCGATGCGCTCGGCGGCGGATCGCCGGTCGTCGGTGATCTCGACCCGCTGCACGAGCGCGCTGAGCTCGAGGCCGGCGAACCGATCGCCGGCCTCGGACCGCACCCATGCCACCTGCTCGTCGAGCCCGCCGGCGGTGAAGTGGGTGAGGCGGACCTCGGTGGCGTCGCGGTCGTGGGAGAAGCCCACGAACCCCACGGCGTCGGCCTTCCGGGCGGCCAGCGACAGCACCCTGGGGCCGTTGCCGCCCACCAGCACCGGCACCCGCTGGTGGGCCGCCGGCACCGGCCATCCCCGATGGCCGACGACGGTGTAGTGCTCACCGTGGTGGGTGACCTCTTCCCCAGCCAGCAACCCGGTGATGATCGCCACCGACTCCTCCAGCCGATCCACCCGCACACCCGGACCGTCGAAGGCGATGCCGGCCTCCTCGTACTCCGAGCGCATGTGGCCGGCGCCGAGGCCGAGCTCGAAGCGGCCGTCGGTGAGCACGCCGAGCGCGGCCGCCTCGCGAGCGAGGACCACCGGATGGCGGAGGTCGTTGTTGACGACGTAGGTACCGAGGTGGACGCGCTCGGTGGCCTCGGCGGCGGCGGCGAGGGCGATGAGCGGCGGGAAGGCCTCCTCGAGGTGGTCGGCGCACAGGAGGAGGTCGAACCCCGCCGCCTCCACCCGCCGTGCCAGCTTCCGCCACGACTGCCGAGCGGTGGCACCACCGACTGACAGGCCGAACCGGAGCGGGCGGTCATCGGCCATAGGACGCCAACGATAGTGCAACCATGCGGTTGCACGAACCGAGCGGCGAAGGTCGTACACTCCCGCTGGTGATCCGACCGCAACCGATGATCGTGCTGCACGACGTCGAGGCCGGCTCCCGGTGGTTCCAGGACGTGCTCGGGCTCTCGTCCGGGCACGGGGGTCCTGAGTACGACATGCTGATGGACGGCGACGATCTCGTCGTCCAGCTCCACCACTGGGAGGCCGACGAGCACCCCCACCTCGGCGATCCCGCGGACCCCTCGCGGGGCAACGGGGTCCTGCTGTGGTTCGCGGCGCACGACTTCGACGCAGTGATGGAACGAGTCGAACGCCGGGGAGTCGAGATCCTCGATGGCCCCCTGTTGAACCCGAACGCCGGTCAGCCCGAGGTCTGGCTTCTGGGACCGGAGGGCTTCGTCGTCGTGGTCGCCGGGCCTCGATCGGGCCCGGCCGTGGAGACCTCCGGATAGCGTCCGCCGCCGTGGGCGGAGGGCTGTTCCTTCACGAGGTGGTCGACATCGTCGGCCAGGGATCGGTGCCCTACATGGCCCACACGGTGGCCTTCGACACCGAGGACGCCGGCGGTCGCGGGCTCACCCTGTTCGGCACCTGGTCGGTGATGGGTTCCACCGGCCGGTGGCCGCAGGTGGTCAACGTGTGGGAGCTGGTCGACGGCTGGGAGGGCTGGCGGCGGCTCTGCGAGCGCACGAACCTGCGCCGCGAGAGCAACCTCGCGCTGTCAACATGGTGGGACCAGGCCTACCGCCATCGCACCGGTGGCCGCGATCGGCTCCTCGCCGCCGTCCCCGCCAGTCCCGCCCCGGCCGAGCTCGTCGCTGACGGCGTGCAGGGAAGCGTGTTCGTCCACGAGCTCACGCAGGTGCGCCCGGGCGCCGGTCCCGAGTACCTCGCCGCCGTGGCCGAGGCGTGGGTGCCGGTGGCCGCCGAGCACGGCCATCGGCTGGTCGGGCTGTGGGAGGTGCTGCTGGGCGACACCGAGGTGTGCACGCTGTGGGCCACCCACCTCGACGGCCACATCGCCCTCATGCGGGCGGCCCGAGACCGGACCGACGAGCGGATCGTCGCCTGGCGGGACCACGCCCGCCGCTTCACCACCCGCTGGCACGAGGAGCTGCTCGTGCCCGCGGCCGGCACCCTGCTGGCGGCGCCACCACCGTCGCCGCCATGACGGGCGACGCCGCTCAGCCGAGGGCACCGGTGGCCCGGAGGGCGGCCACCCGATCGTCGTCGTAGCCGAGCACCTCTCGTAGCACCTCCTCGGTGTGCTGGCCGACGGTCGGGGCCCGCTCGGGCACCGGGAGGTCGACGTCGAGGAACTTGATGGGCGTGGGGAGCTGGTCGGCGCCGGTGCGCGACGCCGGGATCCACGGGAGGCGGTCGCGGAACTGCGGGTCGTCGGCGATGGTCTGGGGTGTGTTGACCGGGGCGATGGGGGTGTTCACCTTGCCGCCGAGCTCGACCCACTCGGCGGTGGTCCGGCTCCGGAAGACCTCGGCCAGCTCCGCTCGCAGCTCGGCGTCGCCCCGGGCGTGGTCGGCGTAGCGGGAACCGGGGTGGGTCTCGAAGAGCTCCGGCCGACCGATCCCCAGGCAGAAGTTCTCCCAGAACTCCCGCTCCGAGGCCATGAAGAGCACGTGCCCGTCGGCGGTCTCGTAGAACTGGTAGCGCACCCCGTCGCGCATGCCGGCGGTGCCCGGGGCCCGGCGCTCGTAGCCGTCGGCCTTGTTGCCGGTGACCTCCTGGGCCGGCCGCTCGTAGGCCCGGTAGGTCTCGCTGCGCAGCCAATCCATGGCGGCGGCGGCGTCGGACTGGGCGATCTCCAACCGGCACCCCTCACCGGTGGACCGGGCCGACACGATCCCGGCCAACACGCCGAGCGCCCCGAAGAGCGGCCCGGCGTGGATCCCCACCGACGGGTGCTCGGGGATGGCGCAGTACCCGTCGTCGGTGGTCTCGGGCCGCACGAGCCCGGCCCAGACGTCGTAGGCGATCCCGTGGCTCGGCATGTCGGCGTAGGGCCCGGTCATGCCGTACCCCGAGATGGTGCAGAACACGATGCGGGGGTTCACCTCGCGCAGGCGCTCGTAGCCGAGCCCGCGCCGCTGCAGCCCGCCCGGGCGCATGGCTTCGATGACGGCGTCGGCTCCGCGGACGAGATCGAGGTAGGTGTCGACCCCTTCGGGCGTGCGCAGGTCGAGCACGATCGACCGCTTGCCCCGGCTGATGTGCAGGTGCATCAGCGACACGCCCTCGACGATGGGCCAGGTCATCTCCCGGATGTAGTCACCCTGAGGCGACTCGACCTTGATGACCTCGGCCCCGAGGTCGGCCAGGTGGGTGCTGATGGCGCCCGGGCCGAGCATCGAGCTCTCGACGATGCGTACGCCCCGCAGCGGGCCGGTGGCGGTCCCCATGCCCACCGTTCCTCTCCTCCGAGTAATCTGATGGGTCGTCAGACAATAGCGGGCGTCGACAGGAGCAGACGATGGCCGAGCTCGGGTTCAAGGCGTTCGACGCCGACAACCACTACTACGAGCCGCCCGACGCCTTCACCCGCCACCTCGAGCCGTCCATGGCCAAGCGGTGCATGCAATGGGCCGACGTCGACGGCAAGCGCCGTCTGGTCGTCGGCGGCCGGATCAACCGGTTCATCCCCAACCCGCTCTTCGACCCCGTGGCCCGGCCCGGCTGCCTCGACGAGTACTTTCGCGGCCGCTCGCCGGCCGACGACATCCGCGGCGCCTTCGGTGACCTCGAGCCCATCCGTCCCGAGTACCGCGACCCCGACGCCCGCCTCGCCGTCCTCGACTGCCAGGGCCTCGAGGGCTGCTTCCTCTTCCCGACGCTCGGCGTGGGCATGGAGGAGGGCCTGGTGGGCGACCCCGAGGCGGCCCATGCCGCCTTCTCGTCGTTCAACCGCTGGCTCGACGAGGACTGGGGCCTGCACCACCGAGATCGCATCTTCGGGGCGCCGTACCTCTGCCTGCTCGACCCCACGCTCGCCGTGGCCGAGCTGGAGTGGGCGCTCGACCGTGGCGCCCGGGTGATCGTGATGCGGGCGGGGCCGGTCATGCACCCGACCGGCGGACGGTCACCGGCTGACCCGGTCTACGACCCGTTCTGGCGTCGGGCCGACGAGGCCGGCATCACCGTGGCCTACCACTCGGGTGAGTCCGGCTACGGGCGCTACATGGTCGACTGGGGGGAGTCGGCCGAGTTCGAGGCGTTCCGGAGAACGCCGCTCTACGGGGTGCTCACGTCGGACCGGGCCATCAGCGACACCATGGCCGCCCTCGTCTGCCACGGGCTGTTCGCCCGGTTCCCCCACCTGCGCATCGCCACCATCGAGAGCGGCAGCGAGTGGGTTCCCGGCCTGCTCAAGAAGCTGGGCAAGGCCTTCGCCCTCACCCCGGGTGCCTTCGACGGGGCCGACCCGGTGGAGACGGTGCGCCGCCACGTCTGGGTCGCCCCCTACTACGAGGACGACATCCGGGGGCTGGCCGACGCCATCGGCACCGACCACGTGCTGTTCGGGTCCGACTGGCCCCACGCCGAGGGGTTGGCCGAACCCACCGACTTCGTGGAGGACCTCGAGGGCTTCACCGACGACGAGGTCCGCCTCGTCATGAGGGAGAACGCGCTCGCCCTGTCACGGCCGTCCGTCGGGTTGGCCCCGCAAAACTAGAACATGTTATAGTTTTCCGATCGGCGGGGGCGACCGGCTCCCGGGATCGAGGGAGCACAGCCCATGGAGTTCGGTGTCTTCGCCCAGCTGTTCGTCCCCCACGCGGAGCGCGCCGTCGACCCGCGGGCCGAGCACAAGCGCATCATGCGCAACGTCGAGACGGCCCGGGCCGCCGACCGCAGCGGGTTCAAGTACGTCTGGTGCCCTCAGCACCACTTCCTCGACGAGTACTCGCACATGCCCGGGCCCGAGGCCTTCCTCGCCTTCTGCGCTGCCCAGACCTCCCGTGTCCACCTCGGCTCGGCCATCTTCAACATCACCCCCAAGGTGAACAAGCCGGTGCGCATCGCCGAGAACGTGGCCCTCCTCGACCACCTCACCGAGAACCGGTTCGAGTTCGGCACCGGCCGGGGGTCGTCGACCACCGAGGTCCACGGCTTCGACATCGCCGACATCAACGAGACCAAGGCGATGTGGCGTGAGGCCATCACCGAGATCCCCAAGATGTGGAAGGACGGCGTGTACTCCTACGAGGGCACCTACTTCCGGGTGCCCGAGCGCCAGGTGTTCCCCAAGCCCCACGGCCCCTCCCACCCGGCCATGTGGGTGGCCGCCGGATCGCCGCCGACCTTCGCCGAGGCCGGCAGCATGGGCCTCGGTGCCTTCTGCTTCTCGTTCGGCTCTCCCACCCAGATCGCCCCCTTGGTGAAGAACTACAAAGACGCCATCGTCGACGCCACGCCGGTGGGCGACTACGTCAACGACAACATCATGGGCGTGACCAACATGTTGTGCATGGAGGACCGCGACGAGGCCTTCCGGGTCGCCTCCGACATGGGCATGAACTACTACACGAGCCTCGCCTTCCACTGGCTCGACAACATCCCGAAGCCCAAGGGCCTCCCGGAGTGGCCGAACAAGCTCCCCGAGCCAACCCCCGAGGCCGTCGAGCAGCTCTCGGCCGGTGGCTACGCCGCCATCGGCAACCCCGATGACTGTGCCCGGTCCATCCAGCGCTGGGTCGACATCGGGATCGACCAGGTGACCTTCAGCCCCACCACGAACACGCTGCCGACCGACGTCGTGACGTCGTCGATGGAGCTGTTCGGCCGGGAGGTCATCCCCCGCTTCGACACCGACCCCGTGCACTCGACCACCCGCTACCGGGAGGCGGCCTTGTTGGCCATGGCCGATTGACGGCGCCGGCGACGGCCACGGTCCCTCACACGTTCAACTTCGCCGACGTGTGGGAGGCGGTGGCCCCTCGCGTGGCTGACCGCACCGCCCTGGTCTGCGGCGACCAGCGCCGCACCTACGGCGAGCTGGCCGAGCGGGTGAACCGCCTGGTCCGTCACCTGCGGTCCGTCGGGGTCGCCCCGGGTCACCACGTCGGGATCTGCATGCCCAACCGGGTCGAGTGGATCGAGACCTTCCTCGCCGCGTTCACGGTGCGGGCCGTCCCGGTCAACCTCAACCACCGCTACACCGCCGCCGAGCTGATCCCACTGCTGACCGCCGACGGTGCCACGACGCTGGTGTTCGACGCCTCCACCGAACACGAGCTCACCGGCGTGGTGTCGAAGGTGGGCGGCATCCGTCACCGGCTCCGGGTTGGCCCGCCCGCCGCTCATCCCGACGGCCTGGGGATCGACGCCGACCCCTACGAGGATGTCCTCGCCGCCCAGAGCGGCGAGCGCGTCGAGGTGCCGGGACGCAGCGGCGACGACCACTACGTCATCTACACCGGCGGCACCACCGGCCTGCCCAAGGGGGTGGTCTGGCGCCAGGAGGATGCCTTCTTCGCCTGCATCGGCGGCGGCGACCCGACCCGCCTGGAAGGAGCGGTGGAGCACCCCGCCCATCTCGGCGACCGGATCGGCGCCGGCATGAGCTACCTGCCGGTGGCGCCCCTCATGCATGCCGCCGCCCAGTGGACGACCCTGTCCTGGCTGTTCGCCGGCGGCCAGACCACCCTCGTGCCCGGCTCCCTCGACCCCGTGGCGGTGTGGCAGGCGGTGGAGGACGAGCGGGTCAACATGGTCACCGTGGTGGGCGACGCCGTCGGCCGCCCGCTCATGGACGCCTGGGACGCCAACCCGGGGCGCTGGGACGTCTCGTCGCTGTTCGCCCTCTCCAACGGTGGCGCCCCGATGTCGCCGGCGCTCAAGGCTCGCATCGCCGCAACGTTCCCGTCGCTGGCACTGGTCGACGGGTTCGGTTCGTCCGAGACCGGCGCCCAGGGCAGCCAGCGCCTCCAGCCCGGAGGCGTTGGCCGCTCCGGCGGACTCACCCGGTTCGAGGCCTACGCCGACACGTCGGTGCTCGACGACGACCTCCGCCCGGTCGAGCCCGGCTCGGGGGGGATCGGCCGGGTGGCGCGGCGAGGCCGGATCCCGCTCGGGTACCACAACGACCCGGAGAGGACGGCAGCCACCTTCGTCGAGGTCGACGGCGTGCGCCACGTCCTCACCGGCGACATGGCCACCGTCGAGGCCGATGGCACCATCGCACTGCTCGGTCGAGGGTCGCAGTGCATCAACACCGGCGGGGAGAAGGTGTTCCCCGAGGAGGTCGAGGCCGCCCTCCACGGCCACGCCGCCGTGGCCGACGTGCTCGTGGTCGGGGCGCCCGACGAGCGGTGGGGGAGCACGGTGGTCGCCGTGGTGCAGCCGACGGACGCCGCCGACCCGCCCACCCTCGACGAGCTGCGCCACCACTGCCGCACGACGCTGGCCGGCTACAAGCTCCCGAAGCGGCTCGTGCTGGTCGACCAGGTGGAGCGCTCACCGGCCGGCAAGGCCGACTACCGGTGGGCGGCGCAGGCGGCGCAGGCCTCGGCTCGAGCCCGGTGATGGTCGTGCCAAAGGTGGCCTCGCCTGACTCGAGGGCTCCCACCCTCGGCTTCCGAGGGCCCGAGCCCTCGCTTCGGCCGTCGCCGGCCGACGGTTCCCGCTACCCCCAAGGGATGGCGGGATCGGAGGTGAAGGCCCGGCCCCCGGCGCTCCAGCGCCTCCCGTGGTGGGCCAGCCGGTGCCGGAACCCCTCCCAACTCCTCCCCGTGGCCCGGGACCAGCCGAGCTCGGCGTAGGCCGGGAGGCGGGGCAGCATCATCGCCTCGATGTGCTCGAGGGTGGTGACCGTCTCCGTCCACAACGGGGCTTCGAGGCCGACCACGACCGACGGCGGGAGGCCGGGGACCTGGGCGGCAGGGTCCCAGCCGTAGGCCGTCCGGGTGTCGACGTAGCCGGCCCACGTCGTGCCGACCGGTGTCGAATGGTCGTACTTCATGTCGAGATAGGCCCGGCCGGCCGGGGACATGACGATCTGCATCCCCCGGCTCGCGGCCGACCTGGCGTTCTCGACGTCGATCCAGTGCTGGACGATCGTGTCCGGCCCGACCTCGGCGGTGGCGATCTCGTCCCACCCGACGGGCCGCTTGCCGTGGGCCCGCACCACCGCCGCCGCCCGTTCGACGAAGCGGCGGTACGCGGCCGGGTCCGTGCCGAGTGACTCGTCTCCCCCGATGTGTATGTAGGGGCCGGGGGTGATCTCGGCCACCTCGGCCAACACGTCGGCGACGAACCGCGCGGTGTCCTCCCGGTCCACGGCGAGTGAGCTGGTCAGGACGACGGGGTCGGTGGCCACCGGCGGCGCCTGGCCGTCGCCGTTCAGCCAAGGGATCGAGGCCAGCGCCGCCTCGGTGTGGCCGGGCATGTCGATCTCGGGCACGACCACGATCCCTCGGCGAGCGGCGTAGGACACCACGTCGGCGTACTGCTCCCGGGTGAAGTAGCCCCCCGGCCCCCCGCCCACCGACGTCGTGGCCCCGATCGTGGTGAGCTCCGGGTGGCCCCTGATCTCGAGGCGCCAACCCTGGTCGTCGGTGAGGTGCAGGTGGAAGCGGTTCAGCTTGTACAGGGCGGCCAGGTCGATCACCCGCTCGACATCGGCGGGGGCGAAGAAGTGGCGGGCGACGTCGAGCATGGTGCCCCGCCAGGGGAACCGGGGAACGTCGCGGATGGTGACCGCCGGCAGGTGCCACGGGCCGGCCGTGACCCGGTCGCCCTCCACCTCGGCCGGCAGGATCTGGCGGATCGTCTGCACCGCCCACCCGAAGCCGGCCGACCCCCCGGCCACCACCTCGGCGCCGCCGGAGCCGATGCGCAGCTCGTAGCCTTCGTCGCCCAGGCGGGTATCGGCCCCCTCGGTGGTGAACACGATCGACGATCCACCGCCGGCGGCGCCGGGCGGGGTGACGGCCAGCGGGAGGCCTGTGACGGGCCGGAGGTAGCCGGCCAGCAGTTCGGCGGCGCCGCTCCCGTCGGCGGCGCCGGTCCGGTGGACGCCGCCGCGCACGGTGATCGTCGTGTCCTCGGTGAGCTCGAGCCCGCCGGCCATGGCCGTCATCTCCGACGGCCAGGGGATGAGCGCGTCGAGCGACCCTCGAGGCAACGACTCGGAGCTAGCTGCTCAGGCCCGCTCGCGGGCGGGACGGGCCGAAGCGCACAGGCATGGCCTCGTAGCCGCTGATGAAGTTGGCCGCCCGGCACGTCGGCTCGACCTCGTCGACCAGCGCCAGGTCGGGCAGACGAGCGAGCAGCTGCTCGAACATCACCCGCAGCTCCAGACGAGCGAGGCTGTTGCCGAGGCAGAAGTGGGAGCCGAAGCCGAAGGCCACGTGGTCGTTCGGCGCACGATCGATGTCGAAGGAGAACGGATCGTCGAAGACGGCCTCGTCGCGGTTGGCCGACGGGTACAGCAGGAGCAGCTTCTGGCCGGCCTCCATCGGGTGGTCGCGGAAGGTCACGTCGCGCGTGACGGTGCGGGCCATGTTCTTGATCGGCGACACCCAGCGCAGCATCTCCTCCACCGCGCCGGGGAGGCGGCCGGGGTCGGTGGCCAGGCGGTCCCAGCGGCTCCGGTCGGCCAGCAGCTGCCAGCCGCCGCCGCTGATGACGTGGCGGGTCGTCTCGTCGCCGCCCACGAGGATGAGGAGCGACTCGTGGACCAGCGAGTCGTGGTCCAGGCGGTCGCCGTCGACCTCGGCGTGCACGAGAACGCTCATGAGGTCGTCGCGGGGCTCGGCCCGACGGTCGGCGATGACCTGTCCGGCGTACTCCGTGTAGCCGGCGAACGCCTCGGTGGCGGCTCCGAGGGCGGCCGGGTCGCCGGTGAGCCCCCGCAGCATGCCGTCGGACCACTCGAGCAATGTCTGGCGGTCCTCGGGGGCGACGCCGAGCGCGTCGCCGATCATGATGAGCGGAAGGGGAGCGGCGATGTCCCACACGAAGTCGCACTCGCCCCGTTCGCACACCCGGTCGATGATCTCGTCGCAGACCTCGCGGATGCGGTCCTCGCTGGGCCGCACCCGCCGCGGCGTGAACCCCCGGTTGACCAGCTTGCGCCGCTGCCAGTGCTCGGGGTCGTCCATGTCGATCATCATCGGGATGGGCCCGGCGTCGGGGCGGATGCCCCCGGCGTTGGAGAACAGGTCGGGCTGCTTGGAGATCTCCCGTACGTCGTCGTAGCGGGTGATGCCCCAGACGTTGCCGTCCCAGTGGACCGGTGAATGGGCCCGCAACCAGGTGAGGTCCTCGTGCGGGTCCCGTCCCCAGAACGCGCCGCTCAGGAAGTCAATGGTGGGCTCGGTCCGGTCGGCGGCCATGACCCGAGTCTGACATCCCGTCAGGTCGGTCACCTAAGGTGGCGCAGTGCCCGAGCCTTCACCGGTCAACGAGCCCACCCTGCCCCACGGTCGTCGGGTGGAGCTGCCGGGACGGGGCACCACCTTCGTCCGGGAGGTGGCCGGCCCACCGGGGGCGCCGACCGTGATCCTCCTCCATGGCCTGGTGGCCAGCGCCGGCCTGAACTGGTTCCAGGTGTTCGAACCGCTGAGTCGCCGGTTCCACGTGATCGCCCCCGACCTGCGTGGCCATGGCCGGGGTGTCCGCTCGGGCCGCCGGTTCACGCTGGCCGATTGCGCCGACGACGTGGCCGCCCTCCTCGACAAGCTCGGCTGCGGCCCGGTCATCGTCGTCGGGTACTCGATGGGGGGGCCCGTGGCCCAGTTGCTCTGGAAGCGCCACCCCGAGCGGGTGGCCGGCCTGGTGCTGTGCGCCACCGGCACCCGATTCGTGCCTGGAGTCCGTGAGCGCTTGATCTTCGTCACCGCCGTGGCCGCCGCCGCCAGCGGCACGCGGGCCGGGCAGGCGATGACCCGGGTGCCGTGGGACTTCGTCCGCCACCGGGTGCCCGCCGTGATCCGCCGTCGGCCCCAGAGCTTCCGGGTGTGGGCGGCGGGGGAGATGCGCCGGCACGACTGGCGCATGATCCTCGAGGCCGCCCATGCGGTGGGCACGTACAACTCCGAGAAGTGGATCGGCCAGGTCGACGTGCCCACGGCCGTCATCGTGACGACCGAGGACAACGCCATCCCACCGCTCGAGCAGATGCGGCTCCTGCTGGCCATACCGCACTCCACGATGCACCGGATCGACGACGGCCACACCGTGTGCGCCAAGCGGAGCTTCGCCACGCCCCTGGTCACCGCCTGCACCGCGGTCGCCGACGGCGCCGGTGGCCGCCGCCGGCCGCCAGCGCCGCCCAGGGCCGACGCCATGGCCGACTGATGCACCTGGCCTACACCGCCGACCAGGAGGCGCTCCGCCAGGAGCTGCGGAGGTACTTCGCCGCCCTCACCACCCCCGAGGTCGAGGAGGCGGTCAGCGCCGGTGAGACCGGCTCGCCGGCCTGCCTCGACGCCGTGCGCCAGATGGGTCGGGACGGTTGGCTCGGTGTCGGCTGGTCGACGGCGTACGGGGGGCGGGGGTTCGGCCCCGTCGAGCAGTTCATCTTCATGAACGAGTCGTGGCGGGCCGGGGCCCCGGTGCCGTTCCTGTCGGTCAACACGGTCGGCCCGACGATCATGGAGTTCGGCACCGAGGAGCAGAAGGACTTCTTCCTGCCGAGGATCCTCGCCGGGGACCTGCACTTCTCGATCGGGTACACCGAGCCGCAGTCGGGCACCGACCTCGCCTCACTCACCACCCGGGCGGTGCGCGACGGCGAGGAGTGGGTGATCAACGGGCAGAAGACCTACACGAGCCTGGCCAGCTACGCCGACTACATCTGGCTGGCCGCCCGCACCGATCCCGACGTGGCCAAGCACAAGGGCATCACCATCTTCGCCGTGCCCACGAGCGACCCCGGGTTCTCGTACTCGAAGATCGAAACCATGGTGAACGCCAGCACCTTCAACACCTTCTACGACGATGTGCGGGTGCCCGAGAGCGCCATCATCGGCCACCTCAACCGAGGCTGGGACCTCATCGTCAACCAGCTCAACTACGAACGGGTCTCCCTCGCTCCTCCCGGGATCGTGGAGCAGGTGTACGCCGACGTCCGCCGCTGGGCGCAGGAGACGAAGCTCACCGACGGCCGCCGGGTGGCCGACCAGGAGTGGGTGCAGGTGAACCTGGCCCGGGTGCACGCCGGGCTCGAGTTCCTCCGCCTGATCAACTGGAAGGTGGCCTCGGCGGGGCCGCCGGTGACGCCATGAACCCGGCCGATGCCAGCGCCACCAAGGTCTTCGGCACCGAGTACTACATCGAGGCCTACCGGTTGCTGTTCGAGATCCTCGGCCCGTCGGGCATCGTGACCGGCGACTCTCCCGGCGCCGTGCTGCGTGGGAGGTTGGAGCGGGCCTACCAGGGGACATTGATCCTCACCTTCGGCGGCGGTACCAACGAGATCCAGCGGGACCTCATCGCCATGTTCGGCCTGGGCATGCCCCGCACGCCACGGATGTGAAGTGAAGGACGGCCCGTGGACGTGACCCTGAGCGAGGACCAACTGGCCATCGCCGACCTGGCCGGCCGGATCCTCTCGGACAAGCTCACCCCCGACCGCTTGCGAGACCTGGACGCCGACCCCGACTGGTTCGCTCGCGACGTCTGGGCCGAGCTGGCCCGCGCCGACCTGCTCGGCCTGTGCCTGCCCGAAGACCACGGGGGCGGCGGGTATGGCGTCTTCGAGGCCTGCCTCCTGCTCGAGCAGGTCGGCCGCTCGGTGGCGCCCGTCCCCTTCTGGCCACCCTGCTGCTCGGCGCCCTGCCCCTGGGCCGGTTCCGGTCGGCGTCGGGCGAGCAGGACCGGTTGCTCCGCGGCGTTGCGTCCGGCGATGTCGTGCTCACCGCCGCCGTCACCGAGGCCGGCGATGTCCTCCCCCGGCCGTGCCGGCGACCACGGCCACCTCCGAGGGCGACGGCTGGCGGCTCGACGGGGAGAAGGTCCTCGTGCCCGCCGCCCACCTCGCCGCCCGCATCCTCGTCCCTGCCCGCACCGGTGAGGCGGCGAGCACCGTCTTCCTGGTCGACCCCACCGTCGCCGGCGTCACGCTCACCCGCCAGCAGCTCACCAACCGGGAACCGGTCTCGACATCCGCCTCGACGGCGTGACCGTCGGGCGCGACGAGCTGGTCGGCCGGGTCGACCAGGGCACCGAGGTCACGGCCTGGATAACCGACCTCGCGGTCGCCGGGCTCTGCTCCGTGCAGGCGGGCGTCTGCGAGGCGGCTTTGCGGCTCACTGCCCGCTACACCTCCGAGCGCAGCCAGTTCAACGCCCCCATCGCCACCTTCCAGGCCGTCGCCCAACGCATGGCCGACGCCTACATCGACACCGAAGCGGTGCGCCTCACGGCCTGGCAGGCGGCTTGGCGGCTCGACCAGGAGCTCCCCGCCGCCGACGCCTTGGCCGTGGCCAAGTTCTGGGCCGCCCACGGGGGCCAGCGGGTGGTGCACGCTGCCCAGCACCTCCACGGGGGCATCGGCGTCGACACGGACTACCCGGTCCACCGGTGCTTCCGCTGGGCCAAGGCCCTTGAGCTGGCCCTGGGGCGCGACCACCCACCTCCTGCGCCTCGGAGCGAAGCTGGCCGCCGAGCCGCCCGGACTAGAGCTGACGGACCGTCAGACACCGGCGGTGGGTGGGGTACAGTCGCCTCCGCTCCGGACGCTGGGGTGCGATGGTGCGCAGGTGGCTCGTGGTGGTGAGCGCGCTGGCCATGGTCGTGCCGTCCTGTGGGTCTCGTATCGAGGGGGAGGCGACCGTTGCCGGCGGTGGCGGGAGCGGTGGCGGTGGGGGCGGTCCGGTCGCCGCCGGCGAGGACGGGGCTCGGCCCCGAACGCCGTCGGTACCCTCGACGCCGCCTGCGGCGAGGGCGAGGGGGGCAACACGTTGCCCGAGGGCGCCTACCCCGAGGACACCAAGGGCGTCACCGCCGAGACCATCAAGATCGGGGTGATCTCCGACAAGGCCGGTCCCGTCAAGTTGCCGACGGTGGGGATCGAGGAGTCGACCGAGGCGTTCGTGGCCTTCTGCAACTCCCTGGGCGGCATCAACGGCCGCACGCTCGAGCTCACCACGTACGACTCGATGATCGGCGCCCACGCCGAGGCCACCAAGAAGGCCTGCAACGACGACATCTTCGCCCTCGTCGGCAGCGGCTCGGTCCTCGAGACGGGCGCACAGCAGATGGTCGACTGCAAGCTGGTGGAGGTCGGCGCCTACTCCGCCTCGGCAGCCAAGTCGCTGTCGGATCGCGTGTACACACCGGTGCCCGGTCCCGCCAACCAGTACGGCACCGGCCCGTGCGAGTACCTCGCCGAGAAGCACCCCGAAGCCGTGAAGAAGGCCGCCATCCTCTACGGGGACATCCCGGCCGCCAGCAACCGGGCCAAGCTCATCATCCAGGCCTGCGAGGAGGTCGGCTTCGAGTACACCTACGACAAGGTCACCCCGATCATCACGAACGACTTCGGCCCGTTCGTGTCCGAGATGGAGTCCGAGGGCGTCGAGTACGTGTCGGCCATCTCGGCCGTCAGCGAGACCACCAAGCTGCTGCTGTCGATGAGCGACCAGGGCTTCGAGCCCGAGGTGATCGACCTCGGCCAGCAGTACTACGACCCCGAGCTGGCCGCCGCCACCGGCGCCGAGGGGGCGCTCGTGCTCACCAACACCGCACCGTTCGAGGAGGTCGACGACGTACCGGCGCTGCAGGTGTACCTGAAGTGGCTGGAGGAGGTGGCGCCCGACGTCGAGCCCACCTCGCTCGGTGTGCAGGCGTTCTCGGCTGGTCTGCTCTTCGCCGAGGCGGCGGCCTCGCTCGGCAACGACCTCACCCGGGAGAACCTGCTGAAGGCGCTGTCGGAGATCCACGAGTGGGACGGCGGCGGCCTGCACTACCCGACCGACCCCGGTGCCAACGACGCCAGCGGCTGCTTCCTCTACCTGCGGGTCCAGGGCGGCGAGTTCGTCCGGGAGTTCCCCGACGAGGGCTTCGAGTGCGATCCCGACTCCGTGAAGACCTACGAGGGCGACTTCGGCGAGGGCGCCAAGGAGCAGGGTTGAGGATCTGACGGTCACTCAGAAATCGGATCCGGGCTGAGCTACAGTCGCCCCGAAGGTCCGGATCGTGGGGGTTCGATGAAGCGGAACTGGCTCGTCGTGGTGTGCGCGCTGGCGCTGCTGGCGGCGGCGTGCGGATCGCGGGTCGAGGGCGAGGCTACGATCGCCGGTGGCGGTGGCGGTGGCGGTGGTGGCGACCGAGCGGCCGGCGGCGGCGATGGCGGCGGCGGCGGTGCCGGCCAGGTGGGGACCCTGGAGGCGGCCTGCGGCAAAGGCGACGGCAACAACACCGCGCCCGAAGGCGCCTCCCCTGCGGATACCGAGGGCGTCACCGCCGACACCATCAGGATCGGGGTGATCTCCGACAAGGCCGGGCCGGTGAAGGTGCCGACGGTGGGCATCGAGGAGTCGACCGAGGCGTTCGTGGCCTTCTGCAACTCGCTCGGGGGCATCAACGGCCGCACGCTCGAGCTCACGAAGTACGACTCGATGATCGGCGCCCACGCCGAGGCCACCGAGAAGGCCTGCAACGCCGACATCTTCGCCCTGGTCGGCAGCGGCTCGGTCCTCGAGACGGGGGCGCAGCAGATGGTCGACTGCGGGCTGGTCGAGGTGGCGGCCTACGGGGCGTCG
Source organism: Acidimicrobiales bacterium (assembly GCA_030447445.1). Classification (GTDB taxonomy): domain Bacteria; phylum Actinomycetota; class Acidimicrobiia; order Acidimicrobiales; family Iamiaceae; genus JAUJOW01. Next base: position 54,639 of record JAUJOW010000004.1, read on the forward strand.
GCGGCCAAGACGCTCTCGGATCGCTTCTTCAACCCCGTGCCGAGTCCGGCCAACCAGTACCCCACGGGCTCCTGCAAGTACATCGCCGACAAGTTCCCCGACGCCGTGAAGAAGGCAGCCATCCTCTACGGCGACATCCCGGCCGCCTCGAACCGGGCCAAGCTGATCAAGGAGGCGTGCGAGCCCCTCGGCTTCGAGTTCGTGTACGACAAGGCCACACCGATCATCACCAACGACTTCGGGCCGTTCGTGTCCGAGATGGAGTCCGAGGGCGTCGAGTACGTGACCATGGTCTCGGCCGTCAGCGAGACCACCAAGCTGCTGCTCTCGATGAGCGACCAGGGCTTCGAGCCAGAGGTGATCGACCTGGGCCAGCAGTACTACGACCCCGAGCTGGCCGCCGCCACCGGCGCCGAGGGTGCGCTCGTGCTCACCAACACCGCCCCCTTCGAAGAGGCCGACGACAACCCCGCTCTCCAGGTGTACCTGAAGTGGCTCGAGGAGGTGGCGCCCGACGTCGAGCCGACCTCTCTCGGCGTCCAGGCCTTCTCGGCCGGGCTGCTCTTCGCCGAGGCGGCGGCGTCGCTCGGCAACAACCTCACCAGGGAGAACCTGCTGGAGGCGCTGTCGGAGATCCACGAGTGGGACGGCGGCGGCCTGCACTTCCCGACCGACCCGGGGGCCAACCAGGCCAGCGGGTGCTTCCTCTACCTGAAGGTGGAGGGCGGCGAGTTCGTCCGGGAGTTCCCCGACGAAGGTTTCGAGTGCAAACCGGAGGACGTGGTCGAGCTGGAGGGTGACTTCGGCGAAGGTGCGAAGGAGAAGGGTTGACGGCAGCAGGGAGCCGCTGACCGCTCCGTCCCTGAAGGGGGTTCGACCGTGCAGGACATCATCACCTACCTGATCTTCGGCCTGCAGGCGGCCTCTATCTACGCCATCGCCGCCAGCGGCCTCGTGGTCACGTACACGACCTCGGGGATCTTCAACTTCGCCCACGGCGCGGTCGGCATGCTCGCCGCCTTCGTCTACTGGGAGCTGCGGTTCAACCACGAGGTGCCCGTACCGATCGCGTTGATCGTGGTGCTGCTCGTGCTGGGCCCGCTGCTCGGGTTGCTGATCGACCGGCTCATCATGCGGGGCCTCGCCACGGCCTCCACCATCACCAAGATCGTGGTGTCGGTCGGTCTCCTCTTCGCCTTCATCCAGTTGGGCGCGCTGATCTGGCCCCAGGACGAGAGCTACCGCACCCGCCGGTTCTTCGAGGGCGAGAGCGTCCGCATCGGCGACGTCAACGTCACCTACCACAGCCTCATCGTGTTCGCGATGGCCGTGGTGGTGGCCGGCGCCCTCTACCTCCTGCTCAACCGCACCCGCCTGGGAGTGGCCATGCGGGCCGTGGTCGACAACCGCGACCTGAGCAGGTTGAACGGCATCGATCCCGACCGCACGTCCGGGATGGCCTGGGCCATCGGCTGCTCCCTGGCCGCGCTGGCCGGTGTGCTCATCAGCCCCATCCTCCAACTCGACGTGGTGCTGCTCACCCTGCTCGTGATCAACGCCTACGCCGCCGCACTGGTGGGGCGGCTCCGCAGCCTGCCGCTGACGTTCCTCGGCGCGCTGATCCTCGGCCTGGTCGAGAGTTACGCCGCCTACTTCGTGGTCAAGGTCGCCGACAAGACAGGCTTGCTCGCCGACCTGGGCGGATTCGTCGACGACCTCATCACCACCGGGGCCATCCCCATCCTGATGCTGTTCGTGGTCCTCGTGGTCATCCCCCAGGACCGGGCCTCGCTGGAGACGGTGCGCTCCCGCAACGTGATCCCCACCCCGACCCTCACCCAGACCATCGTCGGCGGCGGGATCCTCGTGGCGGCGGCGTTCGTGGCCACGCTGATCGTGCCCGAGGACAAGCTGTTCGAGCTGGGCAAGGGGGTGGGGCTGGCCATCGTGATGCTGTCGTTGGTGCCGCTCATCGGCTACGCCGGCCAGATCTCCCTCGCCCAGTTGGCCTTCGCCGGCGTCGGCGCGGTGGTCATGTACGAGCTCGGATCCGACGGCAACCCGTTGGGCCTGGTGCTGGCGGTGGTGATCGCCGGGTCGGTGGGCGCGCTCGTCGCCCTCCCGGCGCTGCGCTTGAAGGGTCTCTACCTGGCCCTCGTCACGTTGTCGTTCGCCATCCTCTTCGAGAAGCGGATCCTCACCGAGTTCCCCGACTTCATCACCGGGAGCACCAACGTGGCCCGGGTCCCTCGGCTGGCCGGTTTCGGGAGCGACACCGCCAACTTCGTGCTCCTCGCCGCCGCCTTCGCCGGCGTGGCCATCCTCGTCGCTGCCCTCCGCCGGGGACCGTTCGGCCGACGCCTCCAGGCGCTCAAGGACAGCCCGGCCGCCTGTGCCACCCTCGGTCTCGACCTGACCGCCACCAAGCTCCAGGTGTTCGCCCTCTCCGCCGCCATCGCCGGCCTCGGCGGCGCCCTCTTCGCCGGGTGGAAGAGCACGATCGGCGGGGTCAACCAGAACGACTTCTCGCTCCTGAACGGCCCCCTGGCCGGGTTGCCGGTGGTGCTGCTGGCCGTGATCGGCGGCATCACCTCGGTGGCGGGGGCCATCCTCGGCGGCCTGCTCCTCACCGGCATGCCCATGGTCGGCCAGTCGTTCCCGGCCCTGCGTGACATCATGTACCTCCTCCCCGGCATCGCCGGCATCAGCCTGGCCCGCAACCCCGACGGCGCCGTGGCCCAGATCAAGGAGGCTGTCGCCGACCGCCGCCGGCGACCGACCGAGGGTGCCGAGCGCGGGCCCGAGGCCGAGCCGGTGCCCCTCGTCCCCGATCGCCTCCTGGCCGACGGGCGCTTGTCGGCCGCGGAGCTGGCTCGCCTCGATGAGGAGCTCGGACTGGCCTCCGGCGGTGGCGTGGCCTGCGAGCTGGTCGCCGCCCACGGGGACGGTGCCGGCAACGGCTCCGGCGACCCCGCCACCGACGGCGCTCGCGCCACCCCGACCCCGGCCCGGCCATGACCCTGCTGGAGCTGCACGAGGCGACCGTCCGGTTCGGCGGCCACGTGGCCGTCGACGCCGTGGACCTGTCCGTCGAGCCGGGCACCGTGACCGGCCTCATCGGTCCGAACGGCGCCGGCAAGACCACCATGTTCAACGTGATCACGGGGCTGCAGAGCCCGACCAGCGGCCGGGTGGTGTACGACGGCAACGAGATCACCGGGTTGCGGGCCCACAAGCGGGCCCAGCTCGGCATCGCCCGCACCTTCCAGCGCCTGGAGGTCTTCGGGTCGCTCACGGCCAGGGAGAACGTCCTGGTGGGTGCCGAGCTCCGCCGCCGGTGGGGTCGCAAGGCGACCCCCACGCCGGCCACGATGGCCCTCCTCTCGTTGATCGGCCTCGTGCCCCCCGGCTCGCCCCCGGAGGCGGCGGCCAGCGTCTCGCCGTCCACCGAGGCCGATGCGCTGATCGACTTCGTCGGGGTCCGATCGGTGGCCGACACCCGCGCCGACGAGGTGCCGACCGGCATCGCCCGCCTGATCGAGCTCGGTCGGGCCCTGGCCACCCGCCCGCGGCTCCTGCTCCTCGACGAGCCGGCGTCGGGCCAGGACGAGGGGGAGACCGAGGCCTTCGCCGGGCTCCTCCGGCAGTTGGCCGGCTCGGGCATGGGAGTCCTCCTCGTCGAACACGACGTGCCCCTCGTCATGCGGCTCTGCTCACGGGTGAACGTGCTCGACTTCGGGGCGATCCTCGCCGTGGGCCGTCCCGAGGAGATCCAGTCCGACCAGGCCGTGCTCGACGCCTACCTGGGGGCCGAGCCGGTCAGCGCCGGCGCGGAGGCCCGCCGTGACCGCCACCGCTCCCGCTTCCACCGCACCGGCCGCCACCGCACCCGACGGCGCCGTCCCGCTCCTCCAGCTCGCGGGGTGCGGGCCGCCTACGGTCGCATCGAGGTGCTCCACGGCGTCGACCTGGTGGTGGCCCCGGGCACCGTGGTCGCCCTGCTCGGCCCCAACGGTGCCGGGAAGACCACCACGCTCAAGGTGGCCAGTGGCCAGATGACGCCGACCAGCGGTTGCGTCCACCTCGCCGGCCGCCATGTGAACGGCGCCGACGCCGACGCCCTCGCCCGCCTCGGCGTGTGCACGATCCCCGAGGGACGGGGGTGTTCCCGAACCTGACCGTGCGCAGAACCTCCGCATGGTCACCTACTCGGGGGTCTCCCAGAAGCGGGTGGAGGAGCGGGCGTTCGCCCAGTTCCCTCGCCTGAAGGAGCGAGCCGGTCAGGTGGCGGGCACGATGTCCGGGGGCGAGCAGCAGATGCTGGCCATGGCACGAGCGCTCGGCACCGACCCTGCCCTGCTCATGCTCGACGAGCTGTCGATGGGTCTCGCCCCGTTGATCATCGAGGAGCTCTACGGGCTCGTCGCCGATATCGCTCGCGGAGGGGTGTCGATCCTGGTCGTCGAGCAGTTCGCCCGCACCGTCCTCGGCGTGGCCGACGTGGCGGTGATCATGCAGCACGGCGACGTCACCGCCGTCGGCCCGCCGTCCGAGATGGAACGAGAACTGTCCGCCGCCTACCTGGGGGCCTCCGAATGACCGACTCCGACCGCATCCAGAGGCTGAAGGACGGCGTGGGCACGCTGAGGGTGCCCGGCGCCGCCGGCGACCGGGACAGCCAGCTGCTCAAGGCCGGCATCGCCGCTATCGCCGCCGGCATCGTGCTCGTGGTGCTCGGCTGGTGGGGGCGTCGGGGACCCTCGACCTCTCCGAGCACGTCCCCTACCTCATCTCCGGCGGCGTCCTGGGTCTCTGCCTGGTGGTGGCCGGCACCGGTCTCCTCGTGCGCTCCGCGATGGCCCGCCTGCTCAAGCTCTCGCTGGCCCGGCTCCTCCACGAGCAGCAGACACAGACGAACCGCTCTGTCGAGGTCCTCGAGCGCCTCGAGGCGCTCCTCGGCGGTTCGGTGCCGGAGCCGCCGATGATGGCGGCGCCGTCGACCGTCGAGGGCAGCCCGGCGCCGACCAACGGCCACGACGTCGGGCCCGGTCACGACGACCAACCGCCCCCGGATACCGGGAGCGGGTCCGATCACGAGCACAGCCACGCCCACGTCCACGACCACGGCGGCCACGTCGTGCACGCCCACGATCACGAGCATGCCCACCGCCACGACGAGGCCGGTCACGCCGGTGCCTCCGACGGCCATCCCCACGCCCACGGCGCCGAGGACCACGACCATGACCACGCCGGCGCCGCCGTCGGGATCGCGCACCGCGCCATACGGCGACGAGCCGGCCGACGACGGCGGAGCGTGGATGCCTCCCGCTGGCGACGACGGTGCCTCGCCCGCACCCTGGCCGCCCGCTCCGCTCACCGAGGAGCCCGACACCGAGCCCGAGCCGGCCAGCGGCGGGGCCAAGAAGCGGCGGCAACCGTTGCGGGCCGCAAGCCCTCCGAGTAGCGCCGACAGGTAGCGCCGGCGACGATTACGGGGCGGGGGCGATGAGGTCAGCGACGGCCAGCTCGCCCGCCGCGCCGGGACGGCCACCGTGTCGTCGATGCGATGCTCACGACGTCGCCGGTACCCCGTCGGGCCAGGGTCGAGGTGCTCGACCACGACATCACGGGTCACGACCCAGTAGGCGGGGAACCCGGCGGCGGCGTAGAGGCGAGCCTTCGCGGTGAGATCGAAGGTCTCGGTCTGGTCGGCCACCTCCACCACGAGGACGACGTCCTCGGGGTCCCACCGCGACAGGCGCTCGTTCAGGGCACCGACAGGTCTGGCGTCGGCTCGGCGCACCCAGCAGTCGGGATCAGGCAGGGAGTCGCCGGCCGGCAGGGTCTGCGTGGTGATCTCCACGCCCTCGCCGGGCAGGGCACGCACGATGCGTGCCGTCGTGTGGCCGTGCCAGTCGCCGATCACCACGGGGATCACCTCGCCGTCGACCATCTCCACCGGCCGGTCGAACGCCCCTGCTTCCCATGCCCGCAAAAAGCCTCTCAGGGGTCCAGCGATAGGTGAGCGCTGCCTCGGACACCTCTCCACGGTACAGAGGTGGGTCCCAGGCCGACATCTCGTCCCCAAGAAGCGTCGACAACCGCTGCGGGCCCGCAAGCCGTCCCAGTAGGTCCTCAGGAGGAGTCCGGTGGGGGTTCCGGTGGGGGAAGGCCCATGGGGTTCGGGAAGCCGATCTCACCGGCAGCGGCGATCCGCCGAGCGGCCGGTTCGAGGAGGCGCAGGAGCTGGTCGGTCCCGTCCTCGCCCAGGGCCGTGTACGGCTCCAGCGCGAGCTCGTCGGTTCGCCGCTCGATGCGCACGTGGAGGTCGCGCCCGGCGCCGGTGGCGGTGCCGTCGGCGGCGACGAGGTTCCGGGTGGCGAGGCGGTCGACGGCGGCACGCCAGTCCTCAGGCGACCAACCACGACCCTGGTGGAACAGCTCGGGGGCGACGCCCTGGCAGGCGGCGAACAGCACGTGGGCCTCACAGCCGTCAAGTCCGGCACCGCGAGCAGCGCGACGTGCCCGTCGCCACGGTGTTCCCGCAGCGTCGTGGCCGCCTGCCAGATGGCCGCCACCGGCTCGGCGGGCAGACCCACGTCGCGGTTGGCGGCAAAGAGGGGCCGCCCTCCTGCGCCGGCGCCTTCGATGGCCAGATCGAGCCGGGGAAGCGCGCCGGTGGCGAGTCGGCCGGCGACGCCTTCGGGGAGAAGGCGCTGCAGAGCAGCGGCGGCTGCGTTCGCTCGGGCCTCGAGGATGTCGGCGGAGCTGGCGTAGCCCCACGCATCGGGGATCGCCCGCCGGACCCGTGATGGGTGGAAGTTGAAGAACGTCGCCTCGACCACCCCGGGGGCGACCGGACCAAGAGGGGCGGCGCGGCACGCGGCAGCCCATCCAGAAGCCCTTCAACCCGAGGCGGGCAGGGGCCGCCCGGCACTCCGGTGAGAAGTAGGTGACCGCGTTCAGCGCCTCGAGGTGGTACCACATCGCCGCGCCACGTCGGGTTCCATGCCGTGATCCTTACCCGCTCGGGACGTCGGGCCGATCCGGTCGCCAGGGCGACGACGACCTGCGGTCAGCTCGTGGCCGGGGTGAACGTCACCGGCATGTGCTTGATGCCGTTGATCAGATGACGGCATTCTCCGCTGACCAGCGGAAACGGCCCGATTCCGCCTCTGACCAGCCCAAACGTCTACTCGCCACTACTCACCACTACCCGCCGGTTTCGGACGTCTTGTCGCCGTCTGTGTCACGCCGGGGTCGGTGTTCTTCTACTGGCCACAGGGAGCCCACGGCGACGCCGAGGAGTTCGAGGGCTTCGACGAGGGTCCGGTCGGGGCCGACGTCCGCGACGGCGCTCAACAGGGTCGGTTCGGCCGCGACGAGCGGACCGAAAGGGTCGCCGAGCTGGTCGGCGCTGGAGGCGGCTTCGACGAGGGCCAGGTGGTCGCCGAAGCGCGACGTCGTGGTGCAGCCGACGTCACCCGCTGTCGCGTCTTCGACGATCCAACGTGCGATCGCAGCGGCGTCCGGAAGGCCCTCGCCGGTGTCGACCGGGGTCGGCCCCGAGCTTCAGCCGCCTGATCGTCCGAACCTGAGCGGACGTGAGATCAGCCGATGGCGGGAGCCGCTGGATCCACAGCAAGTCTTTCCGCTCAGAGTCATGGAGGTCTCCTTCTTCGGATCGGTGTTGGATGGGTCACTGGTTGTCCTCCGAAGGGGGCACGAAGGGGGTGAAGGGGGCAGGCCCCTGACCCCCGCTCCCTTCACCCCCTTCTGCACCCTTCCAGGAGTGACCACTTCCAGCCTGAGTCGAACATACGGGGTCCGCCGACCCTGACCGACCGGACGTGGAGCTTGGCCTTCGCCCGCTTCATCTGGTCCTGCTGAACCCGGCGGTGGCCGCCTCGTCGAGGACCTCCTTTACCCAACGTGGTCCGTCGGAGAGGATGCCGACCAGCACGTCGCTGGCATCGACGCCGTCCTCGTCGTCGGGTTGCCGGATGGTGAGCAGGTCAGCGGCCCGATGATCGGTCGGACCATCCCACTGCACTCGAGCGCAGCAGTGCTCGGGTGAGCCGACCAGCCGGTAGGCCAGGGCGGGGGCAGGGGCGGCCAGGTTGGACTTGGAGACGGCCAAGATGCGGCGGCTCTCGTCGTCGGGGTCAGGAGCGGCGAGGAGACCGACCCGGGCAGCGGCGATGATGCCGATGCTGCCCCCACCGCGGTAGAGCGGGTTGCCGCCACCGCTCTTGTTCAAGTGGCGCAGCACCGCCACGCAGGCGCCGGTGGCCTCGGCCAGTCGAGCCAGGGGCATGAGCGCCGTGCGGATGTCCTGATCGCGGTGGCCGTCGACCTTCGCCGACAGGAAGGCGTTGAGCACGTCGACGGCGACCAGACCGGCCTTCTCCGTTCTCACGAGGGTCTCGAGCCGGTCGAGGTCGATGGGCAGGGATGGCGGTCGCATCACCATGTCGTCGGCCCGTTCTTCGTCGCGTGGCTTCCAAACGCCGTCGAAGATCACCACCCGGGCGGGGTCACCGCCGGCGGCGTCGAGGCGGGGACGGATGGTGTCGTCGGCGGCGTCCTCGGCCGACAACAACACCACGTTCGTGGCGACGGTGGGCCGGTACCCGTCGGGCATGGGCGAGGCGGTGGACAGCCGGGCGGCCAGGTCCATCATGAGCGTCGACTTGCCGGTGCCCGGGTCGCCGTCGAGGACGACCAGCTTCCCGGCTGGGAGCCGTCCCGGCCATATCCACGTCACTTGCTGGGGCTCCACCTCGGACAAGCGGGTGACTCCCAGCTCGTCGGTCGCCCTGAAAGGAGCGTGAAGGGGGTGAAGGGAGCGGGGTTCAGGGGCCTGCTTCCTTCGCTCCCTTCGTGCGCTCTTCGCTCCGTTGGGCGACTCGACCTCCAGGTCGGGATACGCCTCTTCGAAGGTCGCCATCGGTGCCAGCGGATCGAAGGTCACGGCGATGCCTGCTCGATCTCAGCCAGCTCCGCCTCGAGGGCGGCAGCGATCTCGTCGCATCGCCGGGCCTCGGGGTCGCCCCGGCCAGCGAGGAAGCGGCGGAGATCGCTCACGCCGCCCCCCGAGGTTCGTCTGCGTGAGCCGCCAGCCACGACTTGACCTCGACCGGGTCGTACCGGAGGTGCCTGCCCACGCGGTACGCGGGCGGGCCGATGTTGCGCGCGCGCCAGCTGTAGATGGTCTTCAGAGGCACGCCGAGGAAGTCGGCGAGGTCGGTTGGGGACCAGAGCTGCACGTTAGGCACGTGCGGGATGGTACGGGTTGTGTACAGTAGACGAAAGGATTGTGCTGAATTAGAGAGATGACATGTCTGAGGTCTGGACCGTCAGCGAAGTGTTGTCCCACCGGGTTCGTCGGTACAGAGAGGGCCTCGGCTGGTCCCAGGAACGGCTCGCTGACGAGACACGAGCGCTCGGCCACCCGCTGGGTCGGGTGACCATCGCGAGGATCGAAGCCGTCAGCACTGCTCGAAGGAAGGGCAAGCCCACACCCACCCGGGTCGACAACATCTCCCTCGTCGACGCTCTCGTGCTGGCCGTCGCTCTCAACGTCCCACCGCCGCTGCTCTTTCTGCCGCTCGGCGAAGAAGAACGCGTAGCTCTGACTCCGACCATGAAGCTGCACCCGCACCTTGCCCTCGACTGGATCACCGGCGAGGGCCCCCTGGTCCAAGAAGAGGATCAGAAGGCGATCTCCCTCGACACGTGGCACAGGCATGCCCAGCCGATGTGGCTGTTCCAAGAGCTGAGACGCGTCAGTGATGCGTGCGGAGCCGCAGACCACGCGGCCTCCACAAAGAAGGGTCCGGGCCGGCGAGCGGCTATCGACCGCTTCGACGACGCACTACGAGAACTTCGCCGGCACCTCGAGTACATGGAACGGGCAGGGCTACGGGTGCCCGACATGCCGCGAAGGTGGGCCGACCGTCTGGCAGAGCTACGAACCGAAGGAGAATTCTGATGGCCAGTATCACGAAGGTGCCGTCCGGCTGGCGTGCCCGGTTCCGGACACCGGACGGGGCGAGCCGATCCAAGACGTTCCCGCGTCGCGCCGACGCCGAACGTTTCCTGACGTCGACCGAGCACTCGAAGTTGACCGGCGGGTACGTCGATCCCAGCAAGGGGCGCACCACGGTCAGCGGCTACTACGAGACCTGGGCTGAACGGCAGCCGTGGCGGGAGTCGTCCCGCATGTCGGTCACGTCCCTGTTCACCATGCACGTCCTCCCCGCGCTCGGCGGCCGACCGTTGAACACGCTGAACCGGGGCGACGTCGAGTCGTGGGCGGCGCGGCTCCCGCTGTCCGGGCAGACGGCGCGGACGGCAGCGCAGTACCTGTCGACGATGCTCGAGGCGGCCGTGGACGACGGGTTCCTCGCTGTGAACCCGGCGAGGCGAGCGAAGCGTCCCCGGGCCGATTCCGAGCCGGTCGTGCCGTTCACCAGCGGCGAGGTCGCCGCGCTCCGCTCCGCGGCTCCCGACCGGTTCGGCGTGGCATTCACGCTCGGCCTCGGCGCCGGCCTGCGACTGAGCGAAGCGACCGGCCTCACGTTGGACCGTATCGACTTCCTGCGCCGCCAGGTCACCGTGGATCGCCAGCTCGTGTCCCCGAAGGCGGGCGACTGCACCTTCGGACCGTTGAAGACGTCGCGCTCGTACCGGACGGTTCCCCTCGCCGATGCCGTCGTCGAAGCGCTCGCCCGCCACGTCGAGGACCACGGCACGTGCAGCGACGGGCTGCTCCTGTGCTGTGACGACGGGCGGCCGATGCGCCGCCAGCACTTCGGTGTCATCTGGCGTGGCCTGCGCTCCCAGGTCGGTCTGCCCGCGGCGAGGTTCCATGGCACACGGCACACGTTCGCCAGCACGTTGCTGTCCGGCGGTGTGTCGGTGGCGGCCGCCGCCGACTACCTCGGGCACTCACCCGCGGTGCTGCTCCGCACCTACGCGCATCTGCTCCCGGCCGACCACGACCGGGCCCGCTCGGTGGTCCAAGCGGCGTTCGACCAGCCGCCTCCCGAGAGCTCTCGTGTCACACGCGTGTGAAGTCGGCTCAGAAGTTTACACCGACCCACGCTGACACAGAAGGAGCAGGTCAGGGCGTTGCGTGGTCACGGTGAGACAGCCTGAAACAGCCTGGTCCGCGCCATAGACGCGCCATAGAGACGCAGAGGCGGTTGTTGCCCTGTGACCTCAACCATCACCTGCGATGAGCTCGGGAACGCGCAGTCGCCGGCTCTCAGCCAGCCGCCTCGCCGAGTGCGGCGGCGATCTCGGCGTCCAGGTTCCGCTCTTCCCGGTTGTCCTCCACCTGCACTTCTTGACGGGTCACCTCGGTGTACTCCCGGGCCTGAGGCAGCACACGGAGTATGTGAGCCGCCGCTTTCCAGTCACCGGCNATCACCGGCATGTGCTTGATGCCGTTGATGAAGTTCGAGCGGAGGCGCTGCACGGGGCCGGCCAGCTCCATGTCCGGCAGCACCCGCAGGACCTCCGAGAGCATGATCTTCATCTCCGCCCGGGCCAGGTTGGCGCCGAGGCAGAAGTGGGGGCCGCCGCCGCCGAAGGCGATCTGGAGCAGGTGCAGGTTGGGGTCCCGGGTGACGTCGAAGCGCTGGGGATCCTCGAAGACGGCCTCGTCGCGGTTACCGGACATGTGCCAGATGGCCACCCGGTCACCAGCGGCGATGGGCTGGCCGGCGATCTCGGTGTCGACGCTGGCGGTGCGCCGGAAGTGCATCACCGGGGTGCCCCAGCGCAGGAACTCCTCGATGGCGGCGTCCATGAGCGAGGGGTCGTCGAGCAGCTTGCGGCGCTCGTCGGGGTGCTCGATCAGGGCGAGCATGGAGTGGGAGATGCCGTTCCGGGTGGTCTCGTTCCCGGCCACGGACAGCAGCAGGAAGAAGAGGTTGAAGTCGAGGTCGCTCAGCCGCTCGCCGTCCACCTCGGCCTGTAGCAGCGAGGTGACGATGTCGTCGCGAGGGTCACCCCGCCGCTCGTCGGCCAGCTCCTGGGCGTAGGCGTAGAGCTCCATGGCCGCCGCCTGGGCCTCCCCGCGGGGGCCCTCGTACTCGGGGTCGTTGGACCCGATGAGCCGGTTCGACCAGTCGAAGACCTTGTGGCGGTCCTCCTGGGGGACGCCGAGCAGCTCGGCGATGGCCTGCAGCGGCAGCTCGGAGGCGATGTCGGTCACGAAGTCGCACTCGCCCTGCTCGGCCACCTCGCCGACGATGCTCCGGGCCCGCGCTTCGAGTGCCGCCATGAGCTCGCGGATGCGCCGAGGGGTGAAGCCCTTGTTCACGATCTTGCGCAGCCGGGTGTGCTCGGGCGGATCCATGTTGAGCATCATCATCCGCTGCTGCGCCAGGGTCTCGGCGTCGAAGTCGTCGATCAGCGCCCCGCCGACGTGGGAGGAGAACGTCTTGGGATCGCGGTTCACGGTCACGATGTCCTCGTGCCTGGTGATGGTCCAGAACCCCCCACCGTCGGGGTGCTCGTGCCAGTGGACCGGGGCCTCCCGTCGCAGGGTGGCGAACATCTCGTGGGGGACGGCCTCGACGTAGTTGTCGGGGTCGTACAGGTCGACGTCGCGCAGCTCCACGGGAGACGACCTTACCCCGGAACTGAAACGTGTTCTAGTATTGTGACCCATGTCCGATGCCCACCTGCTGGTCGAGCGCGATGGTCACGTGCTCACCGTCACCCTGAACCGCCCGGACGCTCGCAACGCCTTCAGCGGCGAGATGCTCGTCCGGGCCTACGACGCCTGGAAGGAGCTGGACGAGGATCCCGAGCTGCGGGTGGGGATCCTCACCGGTGCCGGCGGCCACTTCTGCTCCGGGATGGACCTCAAGGCGTTGGCCGGCGGGATCGACGAGCGGTGGTCGGCGCGCATGGCCGAGGATCCCGACCTGCATTGGAAGGCGCTGCTGCGCCACTTCCGTCCTCGCAAGCCGCTCATCGCCGCCGTGGAGGGCTACTGCGTGGCTGGCGGCACCGAGATCCTGCAGGCCACCGAGATCAGGGTGGGAGGCGAGAGCGCCCAGTTCGGGGTGGCCGAGGTCCGGCGGGGCCTGTTCCCCCTCGGTGGGTCGACGGTGCGACTCCACCGGCAGATCGCCTTCACCAACGCCGCTGACCTGTTGCTCACGGGTCGCCTCGTCGGTGCCGCCGAGGCCAAGCAGATGGGCCTCATCGGCCACGTCGTCCCCGACGGCCAGGCGCTCGCCAAGGCTCGCGAGCTGGCCGACGCCGTCGCCGCCAACGGCCCGGTGGCCGTCCAGGCCGTGCTGGCGTCGATCCGCGCCGCCCAGAACCTCACCGAGGAGGAGGGCCTGGCCACCGAGCTCGAGCTGGGCTGGCCGGTGTACGCCAGCGAGGACTCGAAGGAGGGCCCTCGGGCCTTCGCCGAGAAGCGCCCGGCCGTCTTCCAGGGGCGCTGACGCCCGAACGCCCGCCTACGGCCTACCTGGCGAAGGACAGGGAGACGGCGAAGTCTCCGGCGGGGTCGGTCCACCACTCGGCCATCTCGAGGCCGACGTCAGCGAGCTCGCCCGTCACCCGCTCCTTGCGGAACTTGCAGCTCACCTCGGTGCGCGTCTCCTCACCGTCGGCGAAGCCCACCTCCAGGTCGATGTCGACGACCCGGACGGTCTGGTCGGCGGAGGACCGGAGCAGCATCTCGATCCACTCCTGGTCGGGATCGAAGCGGGCGACGTGAGCGAACCGGTCGAGCACGAAGTCGGCGCCCAGCTCACGGTTGAGCACGGCCAGCATGTTGCGGTTGAACGCGGCGGTGACGCCTCGCGAATCGTCGTAGGCCCGCACCAGTCGATCCACGTCCTTCACGAGGTCGGTGCCGAGCAGCAGGCCGTCACCGGGGGCCATCCCGGCACAGAGGTCGGCCAGGAACGTCTTGCGCTCCGGCGGTCGCAGGTTCCCGATGGTGCCGCCGAGGAACACGATCAGGCGCCGGCCGCCGGTGGGCAGCCGGTCGAGGTGGTGTTCGAAGTCCCCCACCACCCCGTGCACGGCCAGGCCGGGGTAGCGGGCGGCGATGGCGTCGGCCGAGGACGACAGGATGCCCTCGCACACGTCGAAGGGCACGAACCGCCGGAGGTGTCCCGAGGCGACGAACGCGTCGAGCAGGGCGGTGGTCTTCTCCGAGGTGCCGGAGCCGAGCTCGACGAGGGTGTCGGCGCCCGACAGCGCGGCGATGGTGGGTGCCTCCCGCAGGAGGATCTCCCGCTCGCGGGCGGTCGGGTAGTACTCGGGGAGGCGGGTGATCTGGTCGAAGAGCTCGCTGCCGCGCTCGTCGTAGAACCACTTCGGCGGCAGCTCCTTCGGCTGCGCGGTGAGCCCGCGAGCGGCGTCGGCGCGCAGGGCGGCGCGCAGGTCGCCGGCACCGAGGTGGACGTCGACGACGGGCGGGATGACGGACGGGGCCACGAGCGAGCCGGCGGTCAGGCGTCGGCGGCGAGGCGCACGCCGGTGAAGGCCCAGCGGGCCGGGGGCGGGAAGAAGTTCCGGTACGTCGGCCGGGTGTGGCCTGCCGGCGTGACGAAGGAGCCACCCCGCAACACCATCTGGTTGCACATGAACTTGCCGTTGTACTCACCGAGGGCGCCGGCGGCGGGCCGGAAGCCCGGGTAGGGCCGGTACGGCGAGGCCGTCCACTGCCACACGGAGTCGTCGAGCTGCACGAGCCCGTCGGCGGTGGTGGCTGCCACCTCCCACTCGGCCTCGGTGGGCAGACGAGCCCCGGCCCAGCGGGCGAAGGCGTCGGCCTCCAAGAAGCTCACGTGGGTGACGGGCGCAGCCGGGGCGACGGGCTGGAGGCCGTGGAGGGTGAACAGGGCCCACCTCTCGCCGTCGGGCTCCCAGTACAGCGGGGCCGACCAGTGCCCCTGCTGCACCGCGGCCCACCCGTCGGAGAGCCACAGCTCCGGTCGCCGATAGCCGCCGTCGTCCATGAAGGCCAGCCACTCGCCGTTGGTGACCAGTCGGTCGGCCAGGCGGAACGGCTCGACCAGCTCCCGGTGGCGGGGTCCCTCGTTGTCGAAGGCGAAGCCGTCGCCGCCGTGGCCGACATCCACGATCCCCCCGTCGATGTCGACCCACCCTGCCGGTCCGGACGAGGTCGGGGCGGGGCCGGGCTCGGCGGGCACCCCGGCCGGCCCGTAGGTCGGGCGCAGCGGGTTGCGGGACAGCACGTGCTTGGCGTCCATCACCAGCAGCTCCTGGTGCTGCTGCTCGTGGTGGAGGCCGATCTCGATCAGCGCGGCCACGTCGGCCAGGGCGTGGTCGTCGACCGTGGTGAGCAGGTCTCGCACCGCACCGTCGACGCCGCTGCGGTAGGTGGCCACCTCGGCCGTGGACGGGCGGGAGATCAATCCCCGCTCCGGGCGGGGGTGCCGCGGCCCGAGCTGCTCGTAGTAGGAGTTGAACAAGTAGTCGTAGCCGGGGTGCACGACCTCGTAGCCGGGGGCGTGGGGGACGAGGACGAACGTCTCGAAGAACCAGGTGGTGTGGGCGCGGTGCCACTTCGTCGGGCTCACGTCGGGCATGGACTGCACCACCTGGTCCTCGGCGGTGAGCGGCCCGGCCAGGGCCTCGGTGTGGGCTCGCACCTCGCCGTAGCGGTCGAGGAGCGCGGTGGCCGATCGGGGCGGGAAGTCGGTGACGGCCATGGCCGCCTACCGGTGCCCGAAGTGGGCGGCGACCCACATCGGGTTGCGCACAGGGGGCAGCTGCAGGCAGCTCCAGGACAGGGCCATGTCGCACTCCTCAGTCGAAGACGGTGTCGTCGTCCACCGTAGGGGAGGGGCGCGCTAGTCGAGTGACTCGTGGAGGGCCTGGCTGGCCTCGATGAATTCCGACACGAGGTCGAACACGACCTCACGGGTGGGGCGCACCTTGTCCATCCGGCCGACGATCTGGCCGACGGGGAAGCCGGACAGCTCCCGGTTCTGTGCTCGACCGATGCGGTTCTGGGCCTCACCCACGAGGAGGTACTGGAGCGGCATGGGGAGGGGGCTCGGGGTGTCGGGATCGTCCCAGGCGTCGGTCCAGGCCGAACGGAGCTGGCGGGCCGGCTTGCCGGTCAGCGCCCGTGACCGCACCGTGTCGCGCGAACCGGCGTCGAGCAGCTTGTCCATGAGCAGCGGCGTGAGGTCGCTCTCGGCCGTGGTCAGCCAGATGGAGCCGGTCCACACGCCGTCGGTGCCGAGGGCGAGGGCGGCGGCCATCTGGCGTCCGTCACCGATGCCCCCGGCCGCCAGCACCGGGGTCGGACCGACGGCGTCCACCACCTCGGGCCACAGGACCATCGAGGTCACCTCACCGGTGTGGCCGCCGGCCTCGTGGCCCTGGGCGACGATGATGTCGACGCCTCGCTCCTTCTGGGTCAGGGCCTGGTCGACCCGCCCGACGAGGGCGGCCACCTTGACCCCCTTTTCGTGGGCGAGGTCCACGATGTCCTTCGGGGGCGGGCCGAGCGCGTTGACCAGCAGGTTGATCGGGTGGTCGAAGCTGATGTCGACGTGGGAGCGGGCGTTCTCGTCGGTCCAGCCGATGAGCGTCTTCAGGGTGCCGCCGTCGTCGGGCCAGGGAGGCACGTCGTGGTCGGCGAGGAGCTGCTCGACGAAGGCGCGGTGGCCGTCGGGGATCATCTTCTCGAGCTCCCCGGCGAGGTCCTCCACGACGTCGAGGTTGTTGGCCGCCGACGAGGCCGGCATGACGATGTCGACGCCGTAGGGACGTCCGTCGACGTGCTCGTCGATCCAGGCCAGCTCGATCTCGAGCTCCTCGGGGGTGAAGTAGAGGGCGCCGAGGACACCCATGCCCCCGGCGTTGGTCACGGCCGCCACCACGTCCCGGCAGTGGCTGAACGCGAAGATCGGGAACTCGAGCCCGAACATGTCGCACATGCGGTTCTTCACGACGGACCTCCGGTGGTGCCGGTGGCGACCCTGGTCGCCCACGGGTAGTCAGGCTTGCCGCTCGGCGACCGCTCCACCCGATCCACGAGGTGGAGGTGGCGGGGCACCTTGTAGCCGGCGATCAGGGTGCGGCAGTGGCGGTCGAGCTCGTCGAGGCTGGGTCGGTGGCCGCTCCGGGGTTGGACCACGGCGGCGACGGTCTGGCCCCAACGGGTGTCGGGCACACCCACCACCACGGCGTCGAACACGGCGGGATGGGCCTTGAGGGCGGCCTCGACCTCCTCGGGGAAGATCTTCTCGCCGCCTGAGTTGATGCACACCGAACCCCGCCCCAGCAGGGTGATCGAGCCGTCGGGCTCGACGGTGGCGAAGTCGCCGGGGATGACGTAGCGCCGCCCGTCGGTCCCGGTGACGAACGTGGCCGCCGTCTTGGCCTCGTCCTTGTGGTAGCCGACGGGGATGTTGCCGCTGCGGGCGAGGCGACCCACCACCCCCGAGCCCGCCGCCACCGGCGTAAGGGAGTCGTCGAGGACGCAGGCGTCCCGCCCGGCGACCACGGTGGGGCCACCGCCTCTCATCTCGGTCTCGCCCTTGGCCACGGTCACCATGCCGTTGTGCCCGCTCTCGCTCGATCCGATCGAGTCCACGATCATGAGGTTCGGCAACAGGTCGAGGTAGCGGTCCTTGACCGTGGGGGAGAACACCGCCGCGCTGCTGCTCAGCACGAACAGCGACGACACGTCGTGGGCGTCGGGGTCCGCCTCGAGCGCCTCGATCATCGGTCGGCCCATGGCGTCGCCGGTGATCATGGCCACGTTGGCGCGCTCACGCTCCACCGTCGCCCAGACCTCGTCGGGATGGAAGCGGGGGAGGAACACGACGGTGTTGCCCTCGAAGAAGGACCGCAGCGTCGCCCACTGGGCGGCGCCGTGCATGAGCGGTGGGATACACAGCATCACGAGGGGAGCGGGCGTGGCCGCCGCCTTCTCGGCCAGCTGGGTCTCGGAGGTGATCCGCTCGTTGGTGGTGGCGTCGATGCCGCCCCCCAACGCGAAGAACACGTCCTCCTGGCGCCACACCACCCCCTTGGGCAGGCCGGTGGTGCCGCCGGTGTAGAGGACGTAGTGGTCGTCGGGGGAGCGGTCACCGAAGTCTCTCCCGGGCGCCCCCGAGGCGATCGCGTCGGCGTAGGGCAGTGAACCGAGATCGGCGGTGTCGCCACCGTCGTCGATGGCCACGAGGTGGCGAAGCGCGGGAAGGCCGGCTCGTACGGCGGCGATGCGCGGTGCGTAGGAGGCGGCGTGGACGAGGGCCACGAGGTCGGCATCGTCGAACAGGTAGGCGAGCTCGTCGGCCACGTAGCGGAAGTTGATGTTGATCGGCACGGCCCTGATCTTGAAGGCGGCGATCATGGCCTCCACCCACTCCGCACAGTTCTGGGCGTAGATGCCGATGTGGTCACCGGCGCCCATCCCGTGGTCGGCGAGGTGGTGGGCCAGCCGGTTGGCCCGGTCGTCGAGCGCCGCGTAGGTCAGGCGCTGGTCGCCGACCACGAGCGCGGTGCGGTCGCCGACGGCGTCAACGGCGTGCTCGAAAAGGTCGGCGATGTTGAACGCCACGGACCTCGTTCTACCAGGACTAGAACGTGTTCTACAAAGGATCGGTTCGGCTCCGCGTGGGTACGGTGGGCGCCATGCCCGTCGAGGCCGCACCATGATGGCCTGCCCGACCTGCGCCAACGAGCTGCCCGACGGCTCTGTGTTCTGCGCCCGCTGCGGCTGGTCGGCCTACTCGCCCCCGGCCGACGGCTGGGGCGGGTCGCCGGCGGGCTATGCGTCGCCGGCCCCACCGGGCGGGCCCTACGCCATGCCCTACGGCGTGCCCCCCCGCCGCACGAACGGCCTGGCCATCGGGTCGTTGTGCACGTCGGTCGGTGCCGCCGTCCTGGCCATGGCCACGTGCGGGCTCGGCGCCGTCATCGCCCCGGTCGGGGCCATCCTGGGCCATGTGGCCCTCGGGCAGATCAAGCGCACCGACGAGGAGGGCAGGGGCATGGCGCTGGCCGGCGTGATCGTCGGGTGGGTGCTCACCGCTCTCGCCGTCATCGGCGTCATCGTGTTCATCGCGATCTTGGCGGCGAGCGACACCACCTGATCCCAGCGGCGCTGCCCGTCGACGCCGTCGGCTCACCGATACAGTCCGAGGCGGGCCCGGGCGAGGCAGGGAGGTTCGATGACGGAGTGCCAGAACTGCGGCAACCCGCTGCCCGACCTCGCCACCTTCTGCAACCAGTGCTGGCAGACCGTCGACGCCGAGGACGGCGCTGCCACGGCCCCCGGTGCCCCCGGTGGTCCTGGCGACGCCACCCGGGTGACGACCCCGACCGGCGTCCGGGACGGGGGCGGTGACGACGTGCCGACACCATCGCCCGAAAGGGGCGGATCGGCTCCCCGCTTCGAGGCGCCACCGCCGCTGCCCGGCGCCACCTCGCTCGGCGCTGCGCCTGGCGCCGGGTACCCGGCCGCACCGCCGCCGCCACCACCGCCTCCCCCGACCTGGGGCCCTCCGGGCGCCTCCCCCGGCGGGGGGTGGTCGGCACCGGGGAGCGGCCCCCCGCCGTCCCCACCCTCCTGGGGCCAGCCGGCGGGCGCCTACGGGCCGGGCTACGCCGCTCCCCCGTACCGCCCCCCGACGACCAGCACCAACGGGATGGCCATCGCCTCGTTGGTGTGCTCGATCGCCGGACTGCTCACCTGCGGCATCGGTTCACTGCTCGGCGTGATCTTCGGCCACATCGGCCTCAGCCAGATCAAGCAAGGCGGCGGCACCCAACCCGGACGGGGCCTGGCCGTCGCCGGCCTCGTCATCGGCTACCTGATGATCGCGCTCGGGGTGGTCTTGATCATCATCGGGGTCGCTGCCGACAGCTCATCCTGAGCGACGTCGCTCAGGCCTTTCCCACCTTCGCCGCCTTGGCTCGAGGCCTGGACTTCGTGGCCTTGTCACCACGTCTCGCCGTCGGCGAGCGTGGAGCGGAGCGGCCGAGGCCGGCGGCGGTCGTGAGCTCGGCCATGGCGGGGCCGACGGCCTCGGCCAGGTCCCATACGTCGGGGACCAGACCTTCGTCGACCATGAAGCCGATGTCGATGGAGTCGCGGTAGCTCATCACCGTGATGTTGAGCCCGCATCCCTCCATCACCGGGCCCATCGGGTAGGCGGCCACCAGCTCGGCGTCGGCGTAGTACAGCGGGAAGGGGGGGCCGGGCACGTTGGAGATGATCACGTTGTGGATGGGGCGGTGGCTCCCGGCCAGCCCGGCGCCCGAGTAGAGCCGCGACGCCAGGTTGAACGTGTTGGGGGCGGCGAACTCGGCCCACTCCTGCAGCATCGACGCACCGACGGCGTTGTGCTCCTCCTTCGCTCCCTTGGTCACCTCGGAGATGGCTCGCAGCCGTGCGACGGGGTCGGCGACGTCGGTGGCCAAGGACGTGAACATGGCCGACACCTTGTTCCCCAGCTGGTCGTCGGCGTTGGCCCGCACCGAGATCGGGCACACCGCGATGAGCGGTTCGGCAGGCAGCGCGCCCTTGTGCTCGAGGTACCGGCGGAGGGTGCCGGCGCAGACCGCCAGCACCACGTCGTTCACGGTGGCGGCGCAGGTGTTCTTGATCGCCTTGACGTCGGCGAGGGCGACCCGCGCGAACCCGACCCCCCGCCGAGCCGTGAGCGGTCCGTTCCACGGCGTGCGAGGGGCGGTGAGCGGGGCCGCGCCCACCGGGCGCTCGGGGTCCCGACGGCCGGCCAGGACCCGGCTCACCGACCGGGCCGTCTGGCCCAGCAAGGAGGGGAGGCCGAGGTTCCGCCGCAACCGGGACACGGCGGCGTAGCCGAGCATCTCGACGTCGGACGGGAGGTGCTCACCGCTCCCCTTGGCGTCGGGGCTCACCGTCGGGCCCGAGGACACGTCGGCGGCGTTGGCTGGAGCCTCGAGGTCGAACAGGTGGACCATCAGCTCCGAGCCCGACGCGCCGTCGATGGCCGAGTGGTGGACCTTGGTGACCACGCCGATGCGGTCGTGCTTCAAGCCCTCGACCACCCACAGTTCCCAGAGCGGCTTGGTGCGATCGAGCTGCGTGCTCGCGATCCGGCCGGCCATCTCGGCCAGCTCACGGCGACCGCCGGGGGCCGGGGCACCAATGCGGCGGACGTGGTAGTCGAGGTCGAAGCTGGGGTCCTCCACCCAGATCGGGTGGTGGAGGCGGAACGGCACCTCCCGCAGGCGTCGCCTGAACGGTGGCACCAGGTGGAGACGGGAGCCGATGAACTCCTTGACCGTCTCGAAGCTGTACCCGCCGGGCACGGTGGAGGGGTCGAGCACCATGGTCATGGCCACGTGCATGTGGTTGGTCGGCGTCTCCAGGTACAAGAACATGGCGTCGAGCCCGGTCAGTCGTTCCATGAGGCCTCCCCTGATCGACGGACCCGGCCAGTGTGACCCATGTCCGGCGCCCGCGAGAACTAGAACGTGTTCTACCCTGGCGGGCGTGGACTTTGACGACACCCCCGACGAGGCCACGTTCCGCGCCGAGGCCCGCACCTGGCTGGAAGCCCATGCGCCGGCCAAGGGCGGGCCCGAGGACTTCTCGACCGGCTTCCTCGAAGGGACCATCGACGAGGCCGACCACGTCCGCCTGTCCAAGGGTTGGCAACGCAGGCTGTTCGACCACAGGTGGGCCGGGATCACCTGGCCCCGGCGCTTCGGTGGGCGGGGGGGCACGGCCATGCAGGCCTCCATCTTCGCCCAGGAACAACAGCGGTTCGGGGTGACCACCGGCGCCTTCGCCGTCGGGATCGGCATGGCCGGCCCGACGATCATGGAGCACGGCACCGACGCCCAGCGGCAGCGGTACCTCCCAGCCATGTTGCGGGGCGACGAGGTGTGGTGCCAGCTGTTCAGCGAACCCGGTGCCGGGTCGGACCTCGCCGCCATCGCCACCCGGGCCGAACGTGACGGCGACGACTGGGTGGTCACCGGCCAGAAGGTGTGGACCTCCTCGGCAGGTGCGAGCGACTGGGGCGTCCTGCTCGCCCGGACCGATCCCGACGTTCCGAAGCACCGGGGCATCACCTACTTCCTGGTCGACATGCGCAGCCCTGGGTTCGATGTCCGGCCGCTCCGTCAGATGACCGGCGCCAGCCACTTCAGCGAGGTGTTCCTCGACGGCGTACGCATCCCCGCTGACCAGGTGCTCGGTGAGGTGCACGGTGGCTGGACCTGCGCCATCACCACGCTTTCCAACGAGCGGGGCCTCATCGCCGGCGGGAACCGCTCCTCGGACACCGCCGCCCTCATCGCGCTCGCCCGGAAGCTGGGGCGGTCCGGTCATCCGGTGCTGCGGCAGGTCCTGGTCGACTGCTGGAGCCGCCAGCAGATCCAACGCTTCCTCGCCTTTCGGGCCCAGACCGCGCTCAGCCAGGGGCGCCCGCCCGGCCCGGAGACCTCGGTCATGAAGCTGTTCGCCGCCGAGTACCTCCGCCGGCTCGGCGACGCCGCCCTCGAGCTGCTCGGGCCCGACGGCATGCTGGCCGCCGACGGCCCTGATGACGGCGAGTGGCAGGCCCGGTTCCTCCACGCCCCGGCCATCCGCATCGCCGGCGGCTCGAACGAGATCCAGCGCAACATCATCGGGGAGCGGGTGCTCAACCTGCCGAGGGAGGCCAGCGTCGATCGGGACGTTGCCTTCCGCGACCTCCTCCGAGCCGGTCGGTAGCGTCGGCCTGCCATGGACGGCCCCGCCACCCTCACCAAGAGCCAGGCTGCTCGGCGCGACCGCGTCATCCAGGCCGCGCTCGAGCTCGGTTCGGTGGGCGGGTACGACGCCGTCCAGATGCGCGACGTGGCCGCCGCCGCCGAGGTCGCCCTCGGCACGATCTACCGCTACTTCTCCTCCAAGGACCACCTGCTGGCGGCAGCCATGGTGGAGTGGGTCCACGACCTCGAGCGGCGGGTGACGGCCCGGCCGCCCACCGGCGACACCATGGCTGACCGGGTGGTCAGCGTCCTGCGCCGCGCCACCCGGGCCATGGAGCGCGAACCCCGCCTCTCCGAGGCCGTGGTCACGGCCCTCTCGTCCCCGGACCGGGGGGCCGCCGCCGCCCAGGAGCAGTCGGGCCAGGCCCTGGGCCGCATGCTCGGCCTGGCCCTCGGCGACGACGTCGACCCCGAGGCCAGGGCGCTGATCAGCCGCACCCTCGGCCATGTCTGGTTCTCGTCGCTCATCGGCTGGGTGAACGGGTGGTCAGGCATCACCCAGGTCGGCGACGAGGTCGAGATCGCCACCCACCTCGTCCTCGACCAGTACGGCTAGAGGGGTCTCGCCGCCAATCGTTCGCTTCGTCAGATCTGGCTGGGTTGGTCGGCCCAGTAGGGGTCGCGGAGCTTGCGCTTGTAGAGCTTGCCGTTCGGGTCCCGGGGGAGCTCGGCGACGAAGTCGACGGTGCGGGGCAGCTTGAACCGGCCCAGCCGCTGGCCGGCGAAGGCCAGGATGTCGGCGGCCAGGTCGTCGCCCGGCTCCACGCCCGCCGCGGGCTCGATCACGGCCCTGATCTCCTCGCCCCAGTCCGGGTGGGGGATGCCGAAGACGGCGGCGTCGCCCACCCTCGGGTGGGTGAGCAGCACGCCCTCTATCTCGGCCGGGTAGATGTTGACACCGCCGGAGATGATCATGTCGCTCTTGCGGTCCCGCAGGAAGAGGTAGCCGTCCTCGTCGAGCTCGCCGAGGTCACCGACGGTGAAGAAGCCCTCCCGGCGGTTGGCGTTGGTCTTCTCGGCATCGCCCTTGTACTCGAAGTCGGCCTGGCCCAGCGCCATGTAGACGGTCCCCACGGTGCCGGGCGGGAGCTGGTTGCCCTCCTCGTCCAGGATGCGGACCTCCGACCCCGCCCAGGCCCGGCCGACCGACCCCGGCTTGGCCAGCCACTCCTCGGCCGTGATGATCGTCCCGCCGCCTTCGGTGGCGGCGTAGTACTCGGCGACGGCGTCGCCCCACCAGTCGATCATCCGCCGTTTGATCTCGGGTGGGCAGGGAGCAGCGGCGTGGACCATGCACCGCAGCGACGAGACGTCGGCGGCCTGCTTCACCTCGTCGGGGAGGGCCAGGAGGCGGTGGAACTGGGTGGGCACCATGTGGCTGGTCGTCACCCGGTGGCGTTCGATCAGCTCCAGCATGGCCTCGGGCGTCCACCGGTCCATGAGCACCACCGTGTGGCCGAGGTGCAGCGACGACGCCGTCCACATGAGGACGGCGGTGTGGTAGAGCGGCGAGCCCGTGAGGTGGACGTTGTCCTCGTCCGGCTGGATGCCGAACAGCATCAGGAACATGGCGAACAGGGAGCCGAGGTCGTCGGGATCGATGTCGGGCATGGCCCGCTTGACCCCCTTCGGTCGCCCCGTGGTGCCCGACGTGTAGTGCATCGCCATGCCGCTGGTTCGGTGCTCGGGCGGTGAGTCGGGCTGTCCAGCGGCCAGGTCCGCGTACGGGCGGAAGCCGTCGGTGTCACCGACCGAGAACCGCCGGTCGCTCGGGAAGTCGATCTCGTCGACGGCCGCCCGGGCGACCTCGCCGAAGCGGTCGTGGGCGACGAAGGCCTTCGCCTCGCTGTCGGAGAGGATGTAGGCCACCTCCGGCCCGGCCAGGTGGAAGTTGATCGGCGTCACGTAGAGGCCGATCTGGACCCCGGCCAGGAACACCTCCATCATCTCGATCCCGTTGGGCAGCATGGTCGCAACGGTGTCGCCCCGCTCGAGGCCGAGCGCCCGGAGCCCGTGAGCGGTGCGGTTGGCCCGGGCCACGAGCTCCCCGGCGGTCAGGGCGGCGCCGTCGGGGGCCACAAGGGCGATGCGGTCGGGGTCGGCGGCGGCGAGCTTCCAGAAACCGGTGTCGGCCATAGGGGCCACGCTACGACAGGAACTGAAACGCGTTGCAGTACGCTCCGGCCCGCCGGACCAGCCCGAGGAGAGCCATGCGAGCAGCGGTGCTGCGCAACAGCGGTGACGAGACCGTCGAGGTCGTCGACGACATGGAGGTGACCGAACCCGGGGCGGGCGAGGTCACGGTCACCATCGAGGCCACCGGGGTGTGCCACTCGGACCTCTCGGCTATGACGGGGCTGATCCCCCAGCCGGCACCGGCCGTGCTCGGCCACGAGGGCGCCGGCGTGGTCAGTGCCGTCGGCGACGGGGTGAGCCAGGTCGCCGTCGGCGACCACGTGATCGTCGCCTGGTCGCCGCCGTGCGGCCACTGCGTCAACTGCACGGCTCGCCGGTCGCCTCACCTGTGCACCGAGATCCAGTTCGGCCGGGGCGGCCTGCCCCGGTTCGTCCAGGGCGGCTCTCCCGTGTTCGGCATGGCCGGCACGGGCACCTTCGCCGAGCGCACCACGCTGCCCGCCGAGGCGGCCATCAAGATCGCCGACGACGTGCCCTTCGAGATCGCCTCGTTGATCGGCTGCGCGGTCACCACCGGGGTGGGGGCCGCCATCAACACGGCCAAGGTGGAACCCGGTTCGTCGGTGGTGGTCTTCGGCTGCGGCGGCGTGGGCATCGCCGCCATCCAGGGAGCCCGGGTGGCCGGTGCCGCCGAGATCGTGGCCGTCGACCTCGTGGCCGAGAAGCTCGACCAGGCCAAGCGGTTCGGCGCCACCCACGGGTGCGGGCCCGACGAGCTGGACTCGCTGAAGGCCGACCTCACCGGCGACGGCTTCGACTACGCGTTCGAAGCCATCGGCCTGCCCACCACCATGCGGGCCGCCTTCGACGCCGTCCGCCGGGGCGGCACGGCCTGCATCATCGGGGTAGGCGCGATGGAGAAGGAGGTGTCGTTCAACGCCTTCGAGCTGTTCTTCGCCGGGAAGAACCTGCAGGGCAGCTACTACGGCTCGGCCGACGTCCGGTCGGACTTCACCCGGCTGATCCGGCTCTGGCGGGCCGGTCAGCTCGACCTCGAGGGCATGATCACCCGGCGGATCGCGATCGACGACATCAACGACGCCTTCGCCGCCATGCGGGCCGCCGAGGTCATCCGCCAGGTCATCACCTTCTAGCGAGGGTCAGCGGACGGTCAGGCCGCGGCGGGCGGTCAACTCTCGCGCTGGATCTCGGGACCGATGCGGTCGCGCACCAAAGCTGCGACCTCGCCGGGCTCGGCGTGGCGGCCGAGGTCGGCCTTGGAGAAGATGAGCTCGTCGTCGAGGGTCACCTCGAAGCGACCCTTCGACGAGGGGATGAGCTCGAGGCGCTCGATGACGGGCGCCCAGCCGCTGAGGAGCTCGTCCGCCAGACCGACGGCGCGGGGAACGTAGTCTCAGGGAACGCAGAACTCGATGAAGAACCGGTGCCGGGGGTCGAGCATGCGACCGACGTTACCGTCTGGCCTCACCCGGGGAGGAAGCTGAGGCGCACGGTGCGGTGGGGGTTGTCGGCGTTCGTGTCGACCAGCACCACCCGTTGCCACGTCCCGAGCAGCAGCTCCCCGGCCTGTACCGGCACGCTCAAGGACGGCGAGACCAGCGCCGGCAGCAGGTGGTCGGCACCGTGGCCGGTGGCCCCGTGGCGGTGCCGGTAGCGGTCGTCACGGGGGAGTAACCGGGCCAGGAGCTCGGCCAGGTCCGCCTCGCTGCCCGAGCCGGTCTCGATCAGCGCCAGCCCGGCGGTGGCGTGGGGTGCGAAGACATGGAGGAGCCCGTCACCGCGCCGGCGGCAGAACGACTCGGCCTCGGCGGTCAGGTCCGTCACCAGTCGATCACCGGTCCGCACGTCCAGCTCGATGGTCTCCATGCGGACATCTTGGTCCGGTCGGCCGTGCGTGGAGCGGCGTTGGGGGGGTCCACGGGGGGCGAAGCCCCCGTGCGAAGTGAAACGTGTTCTATTGTGCCGCTCGTGACGGAACCAACCCGGGCGGTCCAGGTGCTCAGCGCGCCGCTGGTGATCGAGTACCCGTTCAAGCGCACGACGGGTCCGGTGGTCGGCGCCTTCCTGACCGGGTTGCGGGAACGGATCCTGCTGGGGACCCGGGCCTCCGACGGCAGGGTGATCGTGCCGCCGGCCGAGAGCGACCCGGTGACCGGTGACGACCTGACCGAGCTCGTCGAGGTCGGCCCCGGTGGTGAGGTGACCACGTGGGCGTGGGTCCACCACCCCCATCCCAAGCACCCCCTCGACCGGCCCTTCGCATGGGCGCTCGTGCGATTGGACGGCGCAGACACGGCCATGCTCCACGTCGTCGACGCCGGGACGGTCGACGCCATGCGCACCGGCATGCGGGTGGAGCCCCGCTGGCGCGACGAGCGTGAGGGTGCCATCGGCGACCTGGCCTGCTTCACGCCCGAGCAGGGCTGATGGTCGACGTCGTGCTCCCGGAGTCCCTGCGGGGCGTCGAGCCGGTGCGCAGCGTGCGCATCCCCGCCCGGCTCGAGTACCGCTACACCCCGGGGGCGGCCTCCTCCCGCTTCCTGCGAGGGATCGCCGAGAAGCGCATCCTCGGCGAGCGCTGCTCGGTCTGCCAGAAGGTGTACGTCCCCCCTCGAGGAGCGTGCCCGACCGACGGGGTCCCCACCGCCGAGCAGGTCGAGCTGGCCCACGCCGGCACCGTGGTGTCCTTCTGCGTGGTCAACGTGGCCTTCTACGGCCAGGAGATGGAGATCCCCTACGTCACCGCCAACATCCGCCTCGACGGCTCGGACCTGCCGATCATGCACCTCATCCAGGAGTGCCCGGCCGACGAGGTCCGCATCGGGATGCGGGTCGAGGCGGTCTGGGTCGACGATGCCGACCTGGGCCCCACCCTCGAGAGCATCCGGTGGTTCCGCCCCACCGGCGAGCCCGACGCCGACGTGGACATCCCCGGCGAAGGGGTCGGGACCGGCCTCGGGTCGTGGGTGGGCGGCACCGCCCCCGGGGAGGGCCCGTGAAGCGCGACGTCGCCGTGATCTCCTTCGCCCAGTCCGCGCACGTGCGGGCCGTCGACAGCGAGAACGAGGTGGAGATGCTGATGCCGGTGGTGGGCGACGTGCTCGGCGCCATCGACATGACCATGGACGACATCGGCTTCACCTGCTCGGGCTCGACCGACTACCTGGCCGGGCAGGCGTTCAGCTTCGTGATGATCCTCGACGGGGTGGGCCCGTGGCCGCCGATCCAGGAGAGCCACGTCGAGATGGACGGCGCATGGGCGCTGTACGAGGCGTGGGTGAAGCTGCAGCTCGGCGAGATCGACACCGCGCTCGTGTACTGCTGCGCCCGCGCGTCGGCGGGAGACCTGCCCATGGTGCTCACCCGCCAGCTCGACCCGTACACCGCCGGCCCGCTCTGGCCGGACTCGATCAGCCTCGCCGCGCTCCAGGCCCGGGCCCTCATCGACGCCGGCAAGGCCACCGAGGCCGACATGGCCGAGGTGGCCGCCCGCAGCCGCAGGGCCGCCCTCGACAACCCCGTCGCCCAGCTGGCCTGGGATCGTCCGGCCGGCGAGCTGCTCACCGAGGACCACCTCGTCGCCCCCCTGCGCCGCCACGACTGCCCCCCCATCTCCGACGGCGTGGCCGCCGTCGCGCTGGCCGCCGGCGACGCCGCCGGTGACCGATGCCGCCGACCGGCGTGGATCAGCGGCATCGACCACCGCGTCGAACCGATCCACCTCGGGCTGCGCGACCTCACCGAATCCCGATCGACCCGGCTGGCGGCAGAACGGGCCGGGGTGCACGACGGGCCCCTCGACGTGGCCGAGCTGCACGCCCCCTTCACCCACCAGGAGCTGATCCTGCGCGACGCCCTCGGGCTCGACGCCACCACCGCCGTCAACCCCTCCGGTGGCGCGCTGGCCGCCAACCCGATGATGACGGCGGGCCTGGTCCGCATCGGCGAGGTCGCCAGCCACATCCACGACGGGACCGCGAACCGGGGCGTAGCCCACGCCACCTCCGGGCCGTGCCTGCAACAGAACCTCGTCTGCGTGCTCGAGGGCGACGGGGCCGGCGGGAGGCGGCGGTGATGGGCAAGGACCGGGTGGCCGTGGTGGGGATCGGTCAGACCGAGCATCAGGCCACGAGGGGCGACGTGTCGATGGCCGGCCTCGTCCGCGAGGCTGCCGCCCGAGCGCTGGCCGACGCCGAGGTGTCCTGGGCCGACATCGACGCCGTCGTGATCGGCAAGGCTCCCGACTTCTTCGAGGGCGTCATGATGCCCGAGCTCTACCTGGCCGACGCCCTGGGAGCGAGCGGCAAGCCGCTGTTCAGGGTGCACACGGCGGGAAGCGTCGGCGGCTCGACGTCGATCGTGGCGGCACAGCTCGTGCAGGCCGGGATCCACGAGCGGGTCCTGACCGTCGCCTTCGAGAAGCAGTCCGAGTCCGAGGCCATGTGGGCGCTGTCGATGCCCATCCCGTTCCAGCCACCGTTGCACGCCGGCGCCGGCGGCTACTTCGCCCCCCACATCCGCAGCTACATCCGGAGGGCCCAGGCGCCCGATCACATCGGCATCCTCGTCGCCCTCAAGGACCGCACCAACGCGCTGCGGAACCCGCACGCCCACCTCCACGAGCACGACATCACCTTCCACTCGATCAAGGACTCGCTGATGCTGTGGGACCCGATCCGCTACGCCGAGACCTGCCCTTCCTCCGACGGCGCCTGCGCGATGGTGCTCGCCAGCGAAGCCGTGGGCGACGAGGCCGCCGCCGCCGGTCGCACCCCGGCCTGGGTCCACGGCACGGCCATGCGCAGCGAGCCCACCATGTCGGCCGACCGCGACACCGTCCTCCCCCTCGGGGGGGCCCAGTGTGCCGCCGAGGTGTACCGCCAGGCCGGCATCACCGACCCCCGGCGGCAGGTCGACTGCGCTGAGATCTACGTGCCCTTCTCGTGGTTCGAGCCCATGTGGCTCGAGAACCTCGGCTTCGCCGAACCCGGCCAGGGCTGGCGGCTGGTCGAGGACGGCGCCACCGCCCTCGACGGCGACCTGCCCGTCAACATGTCCGGCGGGGTGCTGTCGTCCAACCCCATCGGCGCGTCGGGGATGCTGCGCTTCGCCGAGGCCGCCATGCAGGTGCGGGGCGCCGCCGGTGAGCACCAGGTCGACGGGGCTCGCCTGGCCGTGGGCCACGCCTACGGCGGCGGCTCGCAGTTCTTCGCCATGTGGGTCGTGGGCGCCGACAAGCCGTGAGAGCACAGGAGCGTTCGGGCATGGGTCGTCTCGACGGCAGGGTTGCCATCATCAGCGGGGCCGCACGGGGCCAGGGGGAGGCCGAGGCTCGCCGCTTCGTCGACGAAGGGGCCAAGGTGATCGTGGCCGACGTGCTCGACGACGCTGGTCGGACCGTGGCCGAGAGCATCGGCGACGGCGCCCGCTTCGAGCACCTCGACGTCACCGAGGAGGACGGCTGGCGGGCGGTGGTGGCTGCCGCCGAGGAAGCCTTCGGCCCCGTGACCACGCTGGTCAACAACGCCGGCATCCTGGCCTTCGGGCCGGTCACCCGCCAGGACGCCGCCGAGTTCCGGCGGGTGCTCGACGTCAACGTGGTCGGCCAGTTCCTGGGCATCAAGACGGTGGCCCCGTCGATGACGAGAGCCGGTGGCGGGGCCATCGTCAACATCTCGTCCAACGCCGGGATGGAGGGCCTGCCGATGCTGGCCGCCTACTCCTCGAGCAAGTGGGCCATCCGGGGCCTCACCCGTTCAGCGGCCATCGACCTCGGTCGGGCCAACATCAGGGTCAACTCCGTGCACCCCGGCGGCGTCGACACCCCGATGACCCGCGGCGACGCCACCACCATCGACAACGAGATGGGCAAGTTCTACGACCGCCTTCCGATCAAGCGGATCGGCACGGTCGACGACATCGCCAGCGTGGTGACGTTCCTCGTCTCCGACGAGGCCTCCTACATCACCGGCGCCGAGTTCGTGGTCGACGGTGGCCACCTGGCCGGCGACTCCGGGCTGCTCGACACGAAGTAGGGCTACTCGCCGCCGTGGCGGGCGGAGGCGGTGGACTTGGCCGGGGCGTCGTCCATGCGGTCCTCCCAGTACGGCGGCGGGTAG
Source organism: Acidimicrobiales bacterium (assembly GCA_030447445.1). Taxonomy (GTDB): domain Bacteria; phylum Actinomycetota; class Acidimicrobiia; order Acidimicrobiales; family Iamiaceae; genus JAUJOW01. Next base: position 85,700 of record JAUJOW010000004.1, read on the forward strand.
ACGAGGCGCTCGTCGCCCACCGGCTCGGCGTAGAACTGCGACGCCCACCGGCGGAACTTGGTGAACGGGCCGTCGTTGTCGGCCAGCGCCGGGCGCACCAGGTGAGCCTTGTGCTCCCAGATGGGACGGTCCTCGCGCACCTGCTTGTCGACCTCGGCCACGAAGGCCCGGCCCACGTTGGTGGTGGTCTTCTCGTCGCCCATGGTGCGGAACCGGAAGTTGAACCGGATGTCGCAGCGCGCGGCGTCGATGGGCGTGGTGCAGGCCAGGTTCACCGTGTCGATGATCCCGGTGAACCAGACGAGGGAGATGCCCGGCCCGTAGCTGTGGGAGTCGATGCGGCCCTCCATGACCCCTCGTGGGGTCGGGAACTTCTGCGACGACCTCATGTCCGACTCGTGGCCGTCGGTCTCGTAGTGGACGATGTCGGGCACAGAGGCGGTGTTGTGGACGTAGCGGAAGTGGGCGCTGTCGACCCCGTTCTCGGACATCTCCTGCCAGCAGGCGTCGATGCGGTAGTCGGTGCGCAGGACCGTGCTGAAGTCGGGGTGGTCGCCGAACTCGGGGATCTCGGGCACGTCCCACCTGGGGGGCTCGCCGTAGGGGTGGTACCAGGCCATCACCAGGCCGTTGCGCTCGAGCACCGGCAGGGTCTCGATGCGGGCCTTGCGGTTGGTCCGCTCGCTGTAGGGGATCTCGGTGTTGGCTCCCGTGCCGTCGAACTTCCAACCGTGGAACGGGCACTTGATCTCACACCCCTCGACCGTGCCGCCGTGGCCGAGGTGGGCACCGAGGTGCGGGCAGAAGGCGGCCTGTACGTGCACCTCGCCCGACTCGTCGCGCCAGGCCACCAGGTGGCGGCCGAAGTAGTACAGGGGCTTGGGCTGGCCGATGGGGAAGTCCTCGGGGTAGCCGACCTGGAACCATCCGAACGGGATGGGGAAGGGGTACCGGTGCACCGGGCGCTCCTCGCCAGAATCTAGAACGTGTTCCACTATAGGGGGGCAGGGGCCGGCCCCACCTCGTCGTCGAGGCGGAAGACACGGAGGGCGTTCTCCCGGAGGAACTTCGGCCACACCTCGGCCTTGAACGGCACGTCGGGCAGCTCCCGGAAGATGCGCTCGAGGGTCAGCCCCATCGGGAAGTAGCCGGCGTACATCACCTTGTCGGCGCCGCGGGTGTTGGCGAAGTCGACGATGGCGCTCGGGTAGAACCGGGGCGCGAAGGCCGACGTCGAGTAGTAGAGGTTCGGCCACTTCAGCAGCAGCTTGGCGGCGAGGTCGGCCCACGGCTCGGCCCCGTGGCGCATCACGAACTTGAGCTCGGGGAAGAACCAGCACACCTCGTCGATGAGCATCGTGTCCTGGCAGGCCGAGGGCACCCGTGGCCCACAGATGCCGGTGGTGACGCACATCGGGATGTCGAGCTCGATGCACTTGGCGTAGAGCGGGAAGAAGCGCTTGTCGTTGATCGGCACCTGGGGCAGGTAGCCGGCCGGGAAGGCCATGGCGGCCTTGATGCCGAGCGTCTCGTATGCCTTGACGAGGTCGCGGACACCGTCCATCCCCCGGTTGGGGTCGACGTTCATGGAACCGAAGAACCGGTCGGGGTGCTGCTCGAGGGCCCGGAGCTCGTCGGTGCGTTCGAAGCCCACCCCGACCATGGCCCGCTCGATGCCGAAGGCGTCCATCAGGCGCAGCGTCTCGGCCACGTGGTCGACGTCGGCGGGGAGGTGGGGGACCTCCTTGAACATGTACTGGGCCGGGAACTCGTAGTCCTTCGACTCCTCCCGGAGCTGCGGTCTGAGGAAGGCGTACCAGTCCTCCTCGTGCCCGTTCGGGATCCCGAGCATGAGGTCGATGATCCCGATGTCGGTGGGCATCGCCATCCCGAAAACTATAACAGGTTCTAGTCCGGTTGAAGCTAACGTGCCGGCGGTGGGGAAGGAGCTCCAGCTCGGCCTGGCCCTCGGCTACTGGTTCGCCGGCCCGCCCGAGGGGGTGGCCGAGCAGCTGGCGGTGGCCGAGGAGCTCGGGTTCGACTCGGCGTGGACGGCGGAGGCCTACGGGTCGGACTGCTTCACCCCGCTGGCCTGGTACGGGTCCCGCACCACGACCCTGCGCCTCGGCACCGCCGTGTGCCAGCTATCGGCCCGCACGCCGACGGCCACGGCCATGACCGCCCTGACCCTCGACCACCTGAGCGAGGGCCGCATGATGCTCGGCCTCGGGGCGTCGGGGCCACAGGTGGTGGAGGGCTGGTACGGCCAGCCCTACCCGAAGCCGCTGGCCCGGACCCGGGAGTACGTCGAGGTCGTACGCCAGGTGCTCGCCCGCGGCGAGCCGCTCGACTTCCAGGGCGACCACTACCAGCTCCCCAACCACGACGAGGGCACGACCGGGCTGGGCAAGCCGCTCCGGTCGATCACCCATCCCCGCCGGGCCGATCTCCCCATCCTGCTCGGCGCCGAAGGCCCCAAGAACGTGGCCATGACCGCCGAGATCGCCGACGGGTGGCTGCCCATCTTCCTGTCCCCGAGCATGGACGGCTTCTACCGGCAGTGCCTGCACGAGGGCTTCGCACGGCCGGGCGCTCGCCGCACCCTTGACGACTTCGAGGTGCCGAACCTGGTCCAGGTCGTCATCGACGACGACGTCGAGAAGGCCGCCGACACGGTGCGGTTCTCGCTCGGGTTCTACATCGGGGGGATGGGCGCCCGGGAGGTCAACTTCCACGCCGACGTGTTCTCCCGCATGGGCTACGAGGCCGAGGTGGCGAAGATCCAGGGTCTCTTCCTCGACGGTCACAAGGACGACGCCATCGCCGCCGTCCCCCGTTCCCTGGTGGAGGACGTCGCCCTCGTCGGGCCCCTCGCCAAGGTCCGAGACGAGCTCGAGGCGTGGCGGGAGACGGTGATGACCACGATGCTCGTGGCCGGGCCGCCGGAGCACCTCCGCCAGGTCGCCGACCTCGTGTGGGGGTGACGGCGCTCGTCGACAGGGCCGAAGCGCGGGCCCCGTAGGCTGCGGCGCCGTGAACCCCGCTCCTCCTGGTCGACGCCCGTGACCAGCGGGACCGAGGCGCCGGTGCGGGGCCTGTCGGTGACCGGCCACGACCTCTGCACCGCGGCGGGTCTCGACGAGCAGCCCCCCGCCGAGGCGGCGGTGGTGACCTGCGCCCTGCTCGGCCGCTTGGCCGCCACCGGGGACGACCCCACCGGGGTGATCCGAGCCCTCGGCGGTCGGAGGATGGCGCGCACAGCTTGAACGTCCTGACCTGATTGGACCCTTGTTGACCGTCTTGGTAGGGAATGGTTCACTGTCCCGGTGACGGAACCCGGCGGCGGCACCGTTGCCCACATCGAGGGTCGGGAGCTGCCCGACGAGGACGTCGTCGTCAGCCCGCCTCGTCGGGCTCCCCTCCCCCTGCGCCTCGCCTACCTGATCGTCGGCCTCGGGCTGTTCGTCATCGCCCTCGGGTTGATGAAGGAAGGAGCCAAGGAGCTCGTTCCCTCGCTCGAGGGTTCCGTCTTCACCGACAACTACTGGAGCACCCTCGGCCTCGGCTGGCTCGGGGCCTGCATCGTGCTGTCGGGTTCGCCGGTGGCGGCGTCGGCGCTGACGCTGCTCGACGGCGGCGCCATCGGTCGGACCGAGTCCTTCACCATGCTGACGGGCTCCCGGCTGGGGGCGGCGTTCGTGGTGCTGGTGGTGGGCGTGATCTACGCCCTGCGCAAGGTCGGCGACAAGCCGCGGGCGCCCATCTCGATCGGCATCCTGTCGCTGCTGATGACCATGGTGGCCTACGTGCCGGGGGCCATCGTCGGCTTCTTCCTGCTCCAAGGCGGTGCCTTCGACGGTCTGCGCATCGGAGACTCCCCGGGCCTGACCTCGGCCACCGATGCGCTGTTCGGGTGGGCCGTGGACCTGGCCACGGACCTGCTGCCCGGTTGGGCGCTCTTCCCCCTGGGCCTTGGCGTGCTGCTGGTCGGGTTCGCCCTCTTCGACCGGGTCCTTCCCGAGGTCGGGGGCCATCGGCTCGAGGACGGGCGTGAGGCCTGGTACGAGCGCAAGTGGCCCATGTTCCTCGTGGGGTGCGGCGTGTGCCTACTGACCCTGTCGGTCTCGGTGGCGCTGACGGTACTCGTGCCCGTGGTGGCCAAGGGCCACCTCCGCCGGGCCAACACGCTGCCCTACATCGCTGGCGCCAACATCACCACTCTCGCCGACACGCTGGTGGCCGCCATCCTCCTCAACGACCAGGACGCCGTCCGGGTGGTGGTGGCGGTCACCGTCACCGTGACCGTGTGGACCCTGTTCCTCCTGGCCTTCTGCTACCCGTTGGTGCGGAGGCTCTGCCTCGGCATCGCCCGCCGGGTGCTCCGGTCGCGTTCGCGCCTCGTCCTCTTCGTGGTTGCGCTGCTGACCGCACCCATCACCCTGATCGCCATCTGAGCCGCCGAGCGGGGCGCCGTTCCGGCATGAGTTCCTAGAAGGCCGAGCCGATCGGCGAGGCCTCCATCGAGCACGGCGCGTGTTGCGGCGAAGCCGCACCGGTCTCGAAGGCACGACGTGACCCATCCGCGCAACATCTAATGTGCGCGCTGTGCAGCTGGCGGTGGGACCGGTGGCGTCGGCCAGCGTCGTCGCCTTCGCCGACTACGCCGAGCGGGTGCTCGACGGCAAGGTCCACGGCATCGAGCCGGGCGCCGGGCTTCCGCCCGACGTCCTCGACGCCTTCCGTCGTCGCCTGCAGGAGTGGCGACGGTTGGCCGCCGCCGGACCGGCCTTCCTGTGGGAGGCCGACGTGCCCGGAGACCAAGCCGAGTACCTGGTCCACGCCTTCTATCGCCTCGCCCGCCGGCTCGACATCGCCGCCGCCGACGGTGCACCGGCCGCACCCGAGCAGGCCGAGCCCTTCTATCGCCTGCTGGTCGGCGCGCTCCTCGACGGCCTGGCCGCCGATGGCACCGGGGCGGCCGAGTTCGCCGATCACCTGCGCAGCTTCTGGCCCGGCGGCGCCGGGAGCTGATCGAGCGCCCCGGCGTCGGGCGCGTCGGCCGACTCGATCGGGGCGCCGAGCCAGGCCGGTGGCCGCTGGTCCTCGAGGACAGCGGTGGCCGCGGCCACCCGCTGCCCGTGGGGCGACCCGGCGTAGTCGTAGGCGGCCCGCTCGAGCTGGATCACGGTGGTCGAACCTGTCAACCAGGCCGCCAGCGCCGCGCCGGCGGCCGGCTCGTCGAACAGGGCTTCGGTCCAGCCGGCGTCGTCGACGAGGCCGCCGTGGTCGATGACCAGCTTGACGAGGTGGAGGACGGCGGCCAGGCGGACCGGACCGTCCGCGGCCAGGGCTCGCTGCCAGTCGTCGAGGTAGGGGCTGATGTCGGTGTCGGCGACGGCGACGGCGGCCAGCCGCCGGTACGCGCAGCAACCCGACGACGGCGGCTCGGCCAGCCCCTCGGCCCACCAGGCCCGCAGGAAGTGGTGCACCGCCGCCTGTTCCGGCTCGGGCCAGTGCTGCCACGCCGCCCGGCGGAGCTTCCCGGTGACCAGCTGGGGGTCGACGGCGAGGCTGTCGGTGATCATCAGCTCGGCCAGGCGCGGCAGCATCCGCTTGAAGTCCCTCGCGTCGCCCCTGGTGGTGATGGCCTTGCGGGCGTAGCGGCGGACCTCGTCGACGGCGAGCTCGTCCAACGGGCGGCCGAGCCGACGCAGGTCGGCATCGCTGACGCAGTGCGGGCAGGCCGGCATGGCCGGCCGGTACGGGTAGCGGTGGAAGGTGCGGTGGAGGCCGGCGACGGCGTGGCTCAGGGCCCGCCGTCGGGCGGCCGGCATCAGGCCGGTTGGCCGGTGATCGGACGGCCCAACCGCTTGGTGTCGTCGATCCCCTCCGGTGTCTTCACGACCTGGCCGAGCATGAGGACGTGGTCGACACCGGCCGAGTACTGCGCCGGCTCCTCGATGGTCGACCGGTCGATGATCACCTCGGGGTCGAACACGGTGATGTCGGCGTCGGCCCCCCGTTGGAGCCGGCCCTTGCGCCGCAACCCGGGGGCCCGCCGTTCGAGGCGCCGGGCGGGCAGGATGGTCATCTTGGCCAGGGCGTCGACCAGGTCGACCACGCCGAGGTCCCGGGAGTAGCGACCGAGTGTGCGAGCGAAGCACCCTGTGGCGCGGGGGTGGTTGTTCCCGTCGGTGAGGATGGCGTCGCTGCCGATCATGACGAACGGTGAGCGTAGGCAGGTGCGGACGTCGCCCTCGGGGATGGCGAAGGCAGCGGTGAGGTGGTTGTCCCGGCGATGCGACTCGAAGGTGGCCTCGGTGAGGCGCTCGCTGGTGCCGGCCACCTGCAGGTCCGAGTAGGTGATCCGGAACCGGTCCTGCCAGCCCGGCGCGAAGCGGGTGGAGCCGAGGTAGGTGGCCCAGAAGTCGTAGGGGTACATGCAGGCGGTGACGTCGAGGCCGTCGTCACGGGCCCGTTCGAGCCGGGCCAACGAGTCGGCCATGTCGAAGGTGCCACCGGTGCTGATGATGTGCTCGACGTGGACCCGGGCGCCGGTCTCACTGGCGACGCGGATGATCTCGCCCAGGGTCTCGGCGTTGGTGCCGTAGGCCGACTGGCGCCCGTGGAAGAAGCAGGGGACGTCGTAGCGCTGCGCCACCCGGGCCAGCGCCGCCATCTCCTCGAAGGTCGTCCCCGGGGCGTACTCGGGCTCGAAGTCCACGCCGATCCAGCCCTGCTCGAGCTGACGCTCGCACTCGTCGGCCATGGCCGCGATCTGGTCCGGCGAGGCCACCTCGTCGATCTTGAGGTCGAACTTGGTGTTGCGGACCCACGGGTTGTCGAACGCCCCGCCGAAGTGGACGAGACAGTTGCCCGTGAACCGGCTGAAGAAGGCGTCGGCGTCGGCGTTGATGCCGTGCATGCCCAGGTTGGTGGTGACCCCGTCGCCGATCTTGTACAGGGCGCCGGTGTCCTCGGGCTCGTAGCTGAGGATGTCGATGAAGCCCGGGGCGACCACCTTGCCCTTGGCGTCGATGACCTCGAGGCCCTGCAGCGAGCGGCGGTCGATGGCGGCGATCACCTCGCCGTCGATGCCCACGTCGGCCACCGCGTCGAACCCCGTCTCGGGGTCGATCACCCGCCCGCCCCGGATGACCCGCTGGTAGATGTGGGTGTCCGGCGGGGTGGGGGTTGCCCCGACGAGGGCAGGGGGTGACTTGGGGACTGTGTCCACCGCCGCGTCGGTGGACGCCACCGTCGGCCCGCCACCCGACCGGAACCGGGACACCACGGCCACATTGGCAGCGGCGTACCCCAGCGCGACCAGGAGCTTGCGCCGATCGGGCGAGGGTGGCGGGGACGGTCGGGGGTCGTCAGCCACGGCATCACGGTAGTGGGGAGGCCACCGGCGTCCCCGACGCCCGCCGGTGGGCCCGTGCCGCCGGTGGCGCATCCGGCGGCACGGGGGATCCATGACGGCGGGGGTCAGTGGCGGAGGCGGCGCCGGGTGGCTCCGAGGAAGGCGGCGCCGAGCAGCGCCAACCCACCGCCGAGGGCGGCCATCCCCGGCAGTGGTGCGCCGGTGCGGGCCAGCCCCGGTGGCACCGCCCCGTCCGGCGGTGCCGTCGGCGGAGGCGGGGAGGGTGGCGGCGTCGGTGGCACGGTGGATGGTGGTGACGGTGACGGTGACGGTGGCGGTGGTGTCGGCGGTGGTGTCGGCGGTGGTGTCGGCGGCGGCGACGGCACGGTGGACGGTGGTGTCGGCGGCGGCGACGCCGGTGGTGGCGGTGGCGGTGGTGGTGGCGGTGGCGGTGGCGGGGCGGGTGGCGGCGTCGGCGACGGTGGTGTCGATGGCGGCGGGGGCGGGAGCGGTTGATCCCTGAGCTCGAGGTGGGGGGAACCGCCGACGGGCACCGGGCCGTCGGTGCAGACGAGGGTCGGGTCGGTGCGGTAGCCGTCGGGTGCCCGCAGCTCCCGGGCGCAGTGGACCGCACCCGGGACCACCCCCGGCCAACCGAGGTGGCCCTGGGCGTCAGCGGTGGCGCGGCCGACCCACTCGTGGCCAGCGATCTCGGGGGCATCGGCCGGGGGGTCGGTTGCGGGGGGTTGAGCTGGCGGCGGGGCACCGGTGCCGTCGGGCCGCTCCCGGTACAGGTCGTACACGGCACCGGCGAGGGTGGCCCCGGTGACGGCGTCGACCTTGGTGGCGGTCAGCTCGACCGGGTGGGGATGGTCGGGGAAGGCCACGGTGGCCGTGGCGCCGGGCTCGATGGACAGCAGCAACGGGCTCGGGTTCACGCGGTAGCCGTCGGGCGCCCGCGCCTCGACCAGGCGGTATCGCCCGGGCAACAGGTCGTCGCGCACCACGGGGGCGGCGGTGGTGATGATCGGTTCGAGGGTGGTCTCGAAGGATCCGTCGGCATCGGCGTCATAGGCCAGGCCCAGGGTGGCCCCCGCCACCGGCGCACCGGTGCCGGCATCGACCTTGGTGATGCTGGCCCGTCCCCTGGTGGCGGCGTTGCGGGCCTCGACCACCGCCTCCTGGCCGGCGGCGAGGTCGACGGTCCACGGTCCCGCCCGCTCATACCCGGACGGGGCGGTGACCTCGGCGATGCGGTAGCGGCCGGCCGGGAGGGTCAGGGCGGCGGTGTCGCCGTGATCGTCGGTGCGCAACTCGCCCACCACCGGTCCCTCGGCCCCGTCCGCGGCCACGCCGCGCACCTCGAAGCGGGCCCCCTCCACCGGGACCCACGCCTGGGCATCGCCGACCTTGCGCAGGCGCACGACGCCGGTGGGCGGCCTGGCGTGGAAGGAAGCTTCGGCCTCCACCGGAACCTGGCCGGCTCGCACCGCTCGTTGGGCCGGCCGCGCCGTGGGGGCGAAGGCGGCCAGCGCGAGGTCAGGAAGGGCGGCGACGGCGCCCACGCGGTTGGCGCCGGTGGCGGCCCGAAAGTCGATGGCCGCCGAGCCGTCGTCGCCGGTCACCGCGTCCGGGGTGCCCACCACGGTGGCCCCCTCGAGGGTGAACCCGAGCTCCACGCCGGCCACGGGTCGGCCAGCGGCATCGCTGAGACGGGCGGTGGCCGTGCCCTGGGTGCCAGCCGGCACCGCCGGTGCGTCGAGGGTGAGCCGGTACGGTCCGCGCAGGTGGGAGTGGGCGAGGGCCTCTCGGGCGTAGTCACGGGCGAGCTCGATGACCGCCTCCGTGTGCGGCTCGAACCCCGCCAGGTCCCCTGGGTCGAGCCGTTCCACGTCGATCCTCCCCGCCGGGTAGGTGGCCCCGACGAGGTGATGGACGGCGAGGGCCAGGGCGGCGCTGGAGACGGCGTCGACGGTGGGGCCGTGGGCGCCGAGGGCCCACGCCACCGCCGCCCGGGTGTCGGCGGAGAGGTCGTCGACCTCGGTGGGGGCATAGGCGAGGTCGGCGTCGGGAGCCGACAACCCCTTGTCGATGCACCACACCGGCCCCACGTCGGCCAAGGCATAGCTGCCGTACCACGACGACGAGCCGAGGACCGTCGCCTCGAAGCCCTCGTGGTGGACGACGGCAGCCTCGACGCCGTCGCCGGTGACGACCACGGTGAACGCGGCCAACAAGGAGGCCAGCGCGACAGCGGCGCGCCAACAACGGCGGGAGACAGACATGGGAGCGACCCCTCGACTTCGGTTGGGGCCGGCGCCTCACGGGCCGGCGAAGGCCGGGGGGCCATCGCGGCAACGCCACTTTTCGGCGGCGCTGCGGGTCGGGACGGGAGTGTGGCACCACCGCCGGCGGCAGGCAAGAGGTGGACCCGAGCCAAGCCGGCGCTGGTGTCACCACGGCTGCCCGCCGTCACCGTCCTCGCCGACATCGGCGGCGTCGAGGGCGTCGAGAGTGTCGATCACCGCGGCCAGCGCTGGTGGGTCGAGCACGGCGGTCAGCTCGGCGGCGAGGTGGCGTGGGGCCAGGTGCTGGCTCAGGACCCACCGGGCGAACATGCCGTCGTCCATCCAGCCGGCCAGGTCGTCGGGTTCCGCAGCCCGGCGCACCGTGTCCCAGCTCACCGAGGCGGCCATGGCGACGGCGGCTTCGGCCAGGTCTCGGGGATCGAGCGGCAGCGCGTCGGGAGCGACCATCGGGTGGAGCGACGCCAACCGGGGCCAGGTCCAGCGCCTGGTCGGGGCGGCCAGTGACTCGGCCAGGATCCGGTCGAGCCAGACGGTGGTCCACCACGGCAGCACCGATGGCGGCGGTGGCGGGGTGGGCAGGCCGAACATCCGTCGGCACAGGTCGGCGACGTGGCCGTCGCCCGGGCCCGGACACGGGTGGGTGCTGCCCTCCTCGAGGTCGTGCAGGAGCGACGCCTCTCGGCCGGAGCGGTCGAGCAGGTGGAGGATCCGTACCCGTCGGGGCGCCACTGGTGCACCACCGAGGGAAGTCACGGTGCCGTTGGCCACCACGCCCACCGCCGCCCACTCGTCGGGAGCCGAGAAGCCGATCAGGGCATCGACCGGGTGGGCGCCGGGCTCGAGCGGCACGAGCGCGACCTCGAGCCCGGAGCGGTCGGCCACGGCCCGCACGAGCATGGCGGGGTGACCGCGCTCGTGGTCGAGGGCGTCGTCGATGCCCGCCACCAGGCGGGGGAGCGACACGTCGACGGGCAGGCGGGACGGGGGAGGGAGCGGTGGCGCGCCGGGACGAGGTCGCTTGGAGGGGGGGCAGGCCGAGCGGCGTCGGCGCCGGGGGCGGGCTGGCATGGTGATCTCCGGTGACCGGCGGGTTCCGGCGATCGGAGCGGTGCCGCCCGAGGGATCGCAAGCCTCTGGCTCATCTTGCCAACCCCATGTGACACTCAGTGACCGCCGGAGGCGGTCGCGGTGAGGGTTGGTGGAGGGTCAGGCGATGGCGGGTCGAGCCGGCGCCGTCTCCGGGCGACGATCGCCGCTGGAGAGGCGGTCGACGAAACGGCCGGCGGCTGGCCATCGCCGCTCGGTCAACACCCGGGCGAGGCGGGCGTCGGAGCTGGCGTAGGCGTGGAGGGCCTCGCGGGTCAGGTCGTGGACTCGGCTCCGGTCCACCTCCACCGGGGCCAGCCCCACCAACCGGGCGATGGACTTGAGCGAGCACGAGACCCGCAGTGCCGGGCCGACGTCGCCCCGGTAGAGGCGGTAGGCGTCGATGTGGCCGTGGCGGTACCAGGCCCCCCGGTAGGCTCCTCGGTGCCCCGGCAGCGGCGCCCGCTGCATCGAGATGGCCGGGTCGAGCTGTAGGCGCAGACCGAGCTGGAGGCCGTGGCGGCTGGCCCGGTGGGCGATGAACGGCAGGTCGAAGGCGGCGCCGTTCCAGGTGGCGATCACCCCGGGTGGGAGGGTGCGGAGGCGGGCGTCGAGGTCACACAGCAACGTGGTCTCCCGGCCGCTGAAGACCTCGTCGCACCCCGGGCTCGAGAGGGCCACCGTCACGATGCCGGCGATGTCGGGATCGAGCCCGTTCTCGGTCGTATCGGTTTCGATGTCGAGCCCGTAGACCGCTCGTCTCGCCATGGACCACGTCCTCCCTCGAGGGGCTCCTCGTGGCAGCGCAGCCTAAGAAACGGCGGTCTCCGGTTGGGGGATGCCGACGGTGCGTCAGCTGATGGCCTGGCGTCGGGACCGGCCGCCGATGGGCGCCGGCACCGCGTAGCCGGCCGCCGCCCGCTCCTCCTCGGTCTCTCCGCCCCAGACGCCGTACTCCAGGTGGAGCCGGGCGTAGCGCCGGCACTCGAAGATCACGGGGCAGGTCTGGCACACCAGCCTGGCTCTGGCCTCGCGGCGCACCCGCGCTTGGGGCCGTTCGGCGTGCGGAGCGAAGAACAGGGCCGTCCGGCCGTGGCAGACCCCGTCCTGCATCCAGGACTGCTGGGTCCATCGGGCGGGGAGATCGACGCCTTGCTCGGCCATTGGGGCCTCCGTGTGTCGGTACACGAAAAACTACGGAGCCACACCGCCTGTGAAACGACGCCCTCCGAGGTTTGTGCCGATGCCGGCCATCGCCGGCGACGATGGGTCAGTCACCGGGTCCCTCGAGCAGGCGGGTGACCAGCGCGGCCACCGGGCTGCGTTCGGATCGGGTGAGGGTGACGTGGCCGAAGAGCGGGTGGCCGGCCAGCGAGGCGATGACCGAGGTGATGCCGTCGTGGCGGCCGACCCGGAGGTTGTCGCGCTGGGCCACGTCGTGGGTGAGCACCACCCGGCTGCCCTCGCCGAGCCGGGACAGCGCGGTGAGGAGCACCTGCCGCTCCAGGTTCTGCGCTTCGTCGATGACGACGAAGGTCTCGGTGAGGCTCCGCCCCCGGATGTGGGTGAGCGGGAGGACCTCGAGCAGGTCCCGGCTGACCACCTCCTCGGCCACCTCGGGCCCGGCGATGGCATCGAGGGCGTCGAACACCGCCGCCCCCCACGGCGACATCTTCTCGTCCCGGTCGCCGGGGAGGAAGCCGAGCTCCTGGCCGCCCACCGCGAACAAGGGCCGGAACACCAGGATCCGATGATGGCTCCGGCGCTCCAGCACGGCGTCCAGCCCGGCAGCCAGGGCGAGCACGCTCTTGCCGGTCCCGGCACTGCCCCCCAGGCTCACGATGCCCACCGACGGGTCGGCGAGCAGGTCGACCGCGATGCGTTGTTCCGCGCTCCGGCCCCGCACGTCGAACAGCGACCGGTCGCCCCGGACGAGGTGCACCCGCTTGTCCTCGTGCACCCGACCGAGACCGGACTGTGAGCCGCTGACGAGGGCCACGCCCGTGTTGCAGGGCAGGTCCCGAGCCTCGGCGACATCGACGACCCGCTCCTCGAACAGCTCGTCCACGATCGACTGGTCGACGTCGAGCTCTGCGAACCCGTGCCACGTCGACTCACCGGCCAGCTCGTTGCGGTACTCGTCGGCGGCCAGCCCGGCGATGCTGGCCTTCAGGCGCAGCGGCAGGTCCTTGGTCACCACGGTGACCGTGTGCCCCTCGTCGGCCAGGTTGCGAGCCACGGCCAGGATGCGGTGGTCGTTGCTGTCGGCGGTGAGCGCCGCCGGCAGACCGGCGGTGTGCTGGTGGTTGAGCTCGACCCGCAACGTGCCGCCCTGGGGCGTGACGGGGATGGGCTCGGTGATCGAGCCGTGCGCCACCCGGTAGTGCTCCAGCAGGCGCAGCGCCTCCCGAGCCGCCCACCCGAGCTCGGGGTGGTTGCGCTTGGCCTCGAGCTCGCCGATCACCACGACCGGGACCACCACGGCGTGCTCCTCGAACCGCAGCAGGCCCTGGGGGTCGGCGAGGAGCACCGAGGTGTCCAACACGTAGGTGTGCGAGCGCGACGGGAGGCAGGTCGATCGGGTCACGGGTTCCCCTCGGGGACAGCCACCCCGGCGGTCACCGGGTGGTCGGACGGGCGGGTGGTCGTGGTGTGAGTGGTCCCGGGCCGACGAGGTCGCCCGAGGCGATCCCGACGCCGAGGAGGCGGCGATCCGGCTGCACCCGGCGGGCCGGCCGGGGAACCGGTGCCCGGGACGGGTGCGGGGAGGCTCACCGGTCACCATCGAACCAGCCGGTGGCTCGGCGGCCGCGGATGGCACCTGGACGGGGCCGGGGACACGATGGGCCGATGGGAGCGATGCTCACGGCCGTCGCCGTGGTGTTCGTGGCCGAGCTCGGTGACAAAACCCAACTCGTCGCGCTGGGCCTGGCGGCCCGCTACCGGACGGCGCCGGTGCTGGGCGGCGTGGCGCTCGCCTACGGTGCCTCCCAAGCCCTCTCGGTGCTCATCGGCGGCCTCCTGGGGGCCGCCCTTCCCACCCGCCCCATCGGCATCGTCGCCGGCATCGGCTTCCTCGCCTTCGCCGCCTGGACGCTGCTGCGGGGCGACGAGGAGGCCCACGCCGTTGTGGTGTCGGGCCGGTCGGTGCTCTCGTCGGTGGCCGGCGCCATGTTCGTGGCCGAGCTGGGCGACAAGACCATGCTCGCCACCGCCACCCTCGCCGCCCGTGACGACCCAGTCCTCACCTGGGTCGGGGGCACCATCGGCATCTGCCTGGCCGGTTCGATGGCCGTGGTGGTCGGACGGGTCCTCGGTGCTCGCCTCCCCGAGCGGGCCACCCGGCTCGTCTCCGGCGGGTTGTTCGCCGTGTTCGGCGTGGTGCTCCTGGTCGACGGCCTCACCGGCTGAGCGCAGCGTCGGCGGCGAAGCCGGTATTCCCCGCCGGCAGGGCGCCTCCACGAACCGGACCATGCCATCATCGGCCGGCCATGACCCTCCCGGCCCCCCGCGGCCTCTTCGACCTGCCCGAGAGCGAGGCCTACCTCAACTGCGCCTACCAGGGTCCGTTGCCCCGCCGCTCGGTCGAGGCGGGCACGGCCGCCCTGGCCCGCAAGGCCCGACCGTGGACCATCCTGCCCGAGGACTTCTTCGCGCCCGTCGAGGAGCTGCGGGGTCTCGTGGCCGCCGTGCTCGGCGGTGACGTGGACGGCGTGGCTCTCACCCCCTCGGTCAGCTACGGGTTGGCCACGGCGGCGGCCAACCTTCCCGTCGCCGCTGACGAGGTCATCGTGATGCTGGCCGAGGAGTTCCCTTCGAACGTCCACGTGTGGCGGTGGCTGGCGGCACGGGTCGGCGCTCGCGTGCGCGCCGTCGCCCGTCCCGGCGACGGCGACTGGACCGCCGCCCTCCTCGAGACCTTGGACGCCCTCGCCGGCGCCGGCGATACCATCGCTCTGGTGGCCACACCGGCGTGCCACTGGACCGACGGCGGTGTCGTCGACCTCGTCGCCGTGGGGGAGCGGTGCCGGAGGAGCGGGGCGGCGCTGGTGGTGGACGGGTGCCAGGCCATCGGGGCGATGCCCTTCGACGTGGCCGCCGTCCAGCCCGACTTCGTGGCCGGCGCGGCCTACAAGTGGCTGCTCGGCCCGTACTCGGTGGGGTTCCTGTGGGCGGCGCCGCACCGGCGGGGCGGCACACCCCTCGAGCACAACTGGGTGACGCGGGCCGGCAGCGACGACTTCACCAGCCTCGTCGCCCCTTCCGACGACTTCCGGCCCGGTGCTCGCCGCTACGACGTCGGCGAGGTGTCGAACTTCGCGCTCGTCCCCGTGGCCAGCGAGTCGCTCCGGCTGATCTCGTCGTGGGGGGTCGACGCCGTGGCCGCTCACGCCGGTTCCATCACCGACCGGGTCGCCGACGGGGCCGGCGGGCTCGGTCTCGGCGTGGCCTCGGCCGGTGTTCGCTCGCCGCACCTGATCGGCATCCGGCTCCGAGGCGCCGACCCGCGCACCGTGGCCGCCTCCCTCGCCGCCGAACGGGTGCACGTCAGCGTGCGGGGCGACGCCGTGCGGGTGTCGGCCCACGCCTTCAACACCTTCGACGACGCCGACCGGCTGCTCGCTGCACTTGCCCGGGCCGTCGGCTGACCGCGTGGCGAGTTGCGCCTTCTGCCGGATCGTGGCCGGCGACGCGCCCGCACACGTCGTGCTCGACGACGACGTGGCCCTGGCCTTCCTCGACGTCCGCCCGCTCTTCCCGGGCCACACGCTGCTCGTGCCCAGGGCCCACCACGAGACGCTCGTGGACCTCCCGCCCGAGCTCGTCGAGCCCTTGTTCGCCCGGGCCCGGCTCCTGGCCGGGGCCATGGAACACACCATGGCCGCTGCCGGCAGCTTCGTGGCCGTGAACAACCGGGTCAGCCAGAGCGTGCCCCACCTGCACGTCCACGTGGTGCCCCGCCGACCGAAGGACGGCCTGCGAGGGTTCTTCTGGCCCCGCACCCGCTACGCCGATGAGGCTGATGCCGCCGCCGTGGCCGCCCGCCTCCGCGCCGGGCTGGCCGGGTCGGATCCGACCCCTCCCCGGTGACCGGAGCACCACAGGCCCGCAGGTATGCTCGCCGCGCTCGAAGCCCCGAGACGTCAGGCGAAGCATGCCCTCCGATCCAGCCCGCCCGGACCACGAGGTCGTGATCATCGGGGCCGGCCCGGCCGGCCTCACGGCGGCCTTCGAGCTCAACCGGCGCGGCGTCACCCCGACCGTCCTGGAGGCGACGAGCGCCGTCGGTGGGATCAGCCAGACCGTCGAGCGGGACGGCTGGCGCTTCGACATCGGCGGCCACCGCTTCTTCACCAAGGTGAAGGAGGTGGAGGCCTTCTGGCACGAGATCCTCCCCGACGAGGATTTCCTCCTGCGCCCCCGGATGAGCCGGATCTTCTACGAAGGCAAGTACTACGACTACCCGCTCAAGCCGGTCAACGTCCTCAGGAACCTCGGCTTCTTCGAGGCCGTCCGCTGCATCCTGTCCTACGTGTGGGCCCGTGTCCGCCCGCCCAAGGACCAGCGGTTCCTCGAAGGGTGGATCTCGGCCCGCTTCGGCACGCGCCTCTACCACCACCTCTTCAAGAGCTACAACGAGAAGCTCTGGGGCCGGCCGGCCTCGGACATCTCCGCCGACTTCGCCGCCCAGCGCATCAAGAACCTCACCCTCCTCAACGCCATGACCACGGCACTGAAGCCGAAGCGCAACCAGAAGGAGATCACCACCCTCATCGAGGAGTTCCAATACCCGAAGTACGGGCCGGGGATGATGTGGGAGGCCTGTCGCGACAAGGTCGAGGCGCAGGGCACCAAGGTGGTCATGCGGGCACCGGTGACGAAGATCCGTCACGAGGGGGGCAAGGCCGTCGCCGTCGTCACCGAGACCGACGGCGTCGAGACGACCTACCCGTGCACAGCGGTGATCTCGTCGATGCCGTTCCCGACGCTGCTCCGCTCGATGGATCCTCGGCCCGACGACGCCGTGCTCGGGGCCGCCGACGGCCTCACGTTCCGCGACTTCCTCACCATCGCGCTCGTCGTACCGGCCAAGTACTCCTTTCCGGACAACTGGATCTACATCCACTCGCCCAAGGTCAAGGTCGGCCGCATCCAGAACTTCGGGTCCTGGTCGCCGTTCCTCATCAAGGAGGGCCGTACGTGCCTGGGCATGGAGTACTTCGTCTTCGAGGGTGACGAGTACTGGGAGATGCTCGACGAGGACCTCGTCGAGCTCGGCAAGCGCGAGCTCGAGACCCTCGGCCTCGTCGAAGCTGACAAGGTCGAGGCCGGCTACGTCGTGCGCATGCCGAAGGCGTACCCGGTCTACGACGAGAACTACAAGGCGAACGTCGACGTCCTCCGGGGCTGGCTCGCCGAGCACGCATCGAACGTCCATCCCGTCGGCCGCAACGGGATGCACAAGTACAACAACCAGGACCACTCGATGTTCACCGCCATGCTCACCGTGGAGAACATCGTCGAGGGCACCACCCACGACATCTGGTCGGTCAACGTCGAGGAGGAGTACCACGAGGAGGCCGCCGCCGAGGGCCCCGAGGACGGCGGCCTCGACGACGTCGAACCGGTGCCCGAGACGGCCTGAGTGCAGTGGCGGCTGTACACGCCGCGTTCCTCGGCCAGCCCGCATCGTGCCGCTGCCCTGCCGCTCGGGGAAGGCTGCCGAGGTGCGTTTCCCGGAAACCCCATCATGGGGTGCTCAGCGGGGTAGCCCGACCGTCTTCGGCGCCACCGGGCGACCATCGTCGAGGTCAAGAAGTCGAATGGCGGAGGGAGCCGACACCCAGCTCCTTATGGAGAACGCAAGCGGGCCGGCACCGGAAGACATAGCCGTGCTCCACGAGCGACGCGCCGACGACGCATCACCTAAGGGGTCCCCGGTAGGTGGTCCGGATATCCCGCATGGACTAGGTCCTCGACGCTGAGCTCTGTGTCTTCGAGTACGTCGTGGAGTACCGCTGCGATCTGCTCGTCGGGCTCTCGCAGCCTGAGCATGACCCGCAGCGGATGGAAGATGTACGGCTCGCGCTCCGGAGACGGGTAACGCTGACCGCGATGCGCGTTCGCCGCCAAGGCGATCGCGTCCTCCACCGTCGGCGTCAGCGGCAAGCGTACGTCCGTGCGATGGTGGCAGGATCGCGAACGTGCGGGCTCCGTTCGACGTGCACGCCTTCCTCGACGAACCACTCCGGCCCGCGCAGGTCGCCGCGGTGAGTCCGTCATCGTTGCCGTTGCTCGGCAGCATGTGGTTCCTGTTCGAGCAGGGCAGATTCTGGCTGTCGAGCCGGATCGGTAGCCCGATCCTCGTCGCGCTCGGAGCGGGTAGTGAGGTGGCACTAATCGTCGACGACTTCTCGCCGCCGACCAGCATCCGCCAAGTGCGGGTGCGCGGCCCAGCGGCGATCGCAGCGCACGACCCCGACCGCGTTGTTCAGATCTACCGCCGCTACCTCGGTGACAGCCGGGAGGCGTGGCCGCCACAGTTCACGGACCGGCCCGAAGATCGCACTTTCGCTCTGTGGACAGTGACACCTCGTCGCGGCCTTGCGGTGACTTTCCCAGGGTTCGAGCCACACGAGGTGCGGTGGGACTCCAAAGGTGAGAGCCCGCTCTCGTAGCCCGGGTTTCGCACGACCCCGGGCTGGTTCTCGCTGTGCGAGCGCCGACTCGCAGCGGTTGCAAGCCGCTACACCTCGAACGAGACGTCGCTGAGCCGTCGGACCGCTTGGTCTTCGCCGTCGAACGTGATGCTCGTGCCGGAGGCCGCGTCCTCCGAGCCACAGCACGATCTCGTCCGTAGAACCGCTGGCAACGACTCACCATCCGCAGCGGCAACCTCGACCAACTTCTCCACGAACTCATCGATGTCGAGCGCTACGTCGCCGCAGTCGTCGCGGCGTCCCGTCGAGCTCACAAGGGTCGCGAGACGACCTCGACACTTGCGTTCCCCAATGAGCGCGCCACATGGAGCTAGCTGCGACGACCGCCTTCGGCGGTCACTGTCATACCCCCTGTTTATGGTTGTGGCAAGTCCTATGGAATGTCTTGTCACTCCTCTCCGGCAAGCGGTCGACGGGTTGCAGTCGATCGACGCCTCCACGCTGTGCGATGAGGAGCTGTCGGGGTTGTTGGTGGACCTGCACACCCAGTCGGCCCGCCTGGACGCGGTCCGGGTGGAGCTGATCGGGGCCTGGGATGGCCGCCGGGCCTGGTCGACCGATGGGGCCAAGTCCGCCGCCGCCTGGCTGGCTCACCGCACCCACCAGCCCCGCGGGGCCTTGAACGGGGAGGTCCGCCTGGCCCGCCGGCTCCGCGGGATGCCCGCCACCGCCGCTGCGTTGGCGGCCGGTGACATCTCCCGCGACCACGCCGACCGGCTGGCCCGAGCCAACCGGCCCGGCCTGGAAGCCGCCTTCGCCCGCGACGAGGAGATGCTGGTCGGCTATGCCACCGAGCTGGACTGGTCCGGCTTCGCTCGAGCCGTGGCCTACTGGGAACAACTGGCTGCCCCCGAAGACACCGAAGCCGACGCCCAGTCCCAGCGTGACGCCCGCCGGGCCCACTGCTCGCAGACCCTGGCCGGCACCTGGGTATTGGATGCCCTCCTCGACCCTGTTGGTGGAGCCATCTTCAACGAGACGCTCACCGGGATCGAAGCCGAACTGTTCGCCGCCGACTGGGCCGCCGCCAAGGCCGACCACGGTGACGAGGTCACCGTCGACACGCTGGCCCGCACGCCGGCGCAGCGGCGAGCCGATGCCCTGGTGGAGATGGCCGCCCGGGCCCGCACCGCCCCCGCCGACGGGTGCCGTCCCCGACCGTTGATCACCGCCCTGGTCGACTACCCGACCCTCACCGGGCGGGTCTGCGAACTGGCCAACGGCACCATCATCGCCCCCGGCACCCTGGCCGGCCTGCTCAGCGAGGCCGACATCGAGCGCATCGTGTTCAACGGCTCGTCCCGGGTCATCGACGTCGGCCGCCGGAGTCGGTTCTTCACCGGGGCCCTCCGCCGAGCCATCCAGGTCCGGGACCGGCACTGCACCTGGCCCGGCTGTGACACCCCTGCCCACCGGTGCGAGGTCGACCACGTGATCCCCTACACCGACGGCGGGGACACCACCCAGGACAACGGCACCCTCCTCTGCCCCTACCACCACCGCCACGGCCACCGACGAAGCAGAGCGGACCCGACCGCACGACACGACGACGACCCCGATCACCCACCGGACGACACCGCCACCGAATAGCGAGCTACGTCGTCTCTGAGGCCGCCGCCGCCTTCTTCCTCGTCCTCGCTGACGTCCTCGTTGTCGTCGTCTTCTTGGCTGACCGGGCTGGCCGCGTCGACGACTTCTTCGCCGCCCCGGACGCCTTTGCCGTCGACGACTTCTTCGCCGCCCCGGACGCCTTTGCCGTCGCCGTCTTCTTGGTCGCCCCGGACGCCTTTGCCGTCGCCGTCTTCTTGGCCGACCGGGCTGGCCTCGTCGTCGTCTTCTTGGTCGTCCCGGCCGCCCTTGCCGTCGACTTCGGCTTGGCCGACCGGGCTGGACTCTTTGACATCTTCTTGGACGGCGGAGCTGCCTTCGCCGCCATTCTCTTGGACGGACCGGCCACCTTGGCCTTCCTGGCCGCTCTGGCCGGCGGGGCCACCTCGCCGTTCGACGCCGGGCCCGACGCCGATGCCGTGGCGGCGGCGACGCCATTGTTGGCCGGCTCGCCGGTGCCGACATCAGCGGCCGTCGACACCCCCGGCGTGGCGGGCTCGGAGCGCTGGCCTGCGCCGGCGGCGGCCCGCTCGGCGGCGGCCGCCGCCTTCGTCAGCTCTTCGAGCGCGTCGCCGAGCGCATCGGCGATCGACCACACGTCGTCGACCAGCTCGGGGCAGGCGAGGAGGCCGAAGTCGAGGTTGTCCTGGTAGCTCATCACCGTCATGTTGAGCCCGCCGCCGTCGAAGATGGGACCCATCGGGTAGTTGGCGGTGAGCCGGGCACCGGCCGAGTACAGCGGGAAGGGCGGCCCGGGCACGTTGGAGATGGTCACGTTGAAGATCGGCCGGTGGCGGTCCGCCATGCGGGTGCGGGAGTAGAGCCGCACGGCGCGTGAGAACACGGCCGGGGCCGCGAACTCGGCCCAGTCGGTCAGTGTGTCGGCCCCGATGGCTTGCTGCTGGTCCTTGGCGTGGCGCATGCCCTCGTGGATGGCGCCAAGGCGCTCCACGGGGTCGTCGACGTCGGTGGCCAGCGAGGCCAGCATCGAGGAGACCCGGTTGCCCATGGCCGCCTTCTCGCTCTCGGCCCGCACCGACACCGGCACCATGGCCACGAGGGGCCGGTCGAGCTCCTCGCCCCGCTCATCGAAGTAGCGCCGCAGGGCGCCGGCGCAGAGGGCCAGCACCACGTCGTTCACGGTGGCGCCGAAGGCGTTCTTGACCCGCTTGACCTCCGACAGCGACAGCGTGGTCATGGCGTAGCTGCGATGGGGGGTGAGGGCGGCGTTGATCGACGTGCGAGGGGCGGAGAACGGCGCCGGCGGCGGGGCGGCGTCGGGCTGGCGGTTCGCGCTGCGCAGGTTCAGCGCCGTGGCCACCGTGCGCCGGACGGTCTTGGCCGCTCGCAGCGGTTGGCGGGCCAGGGAGTTGAGCGCGTAGCCGATCAGCTCCGGGTCGCTCGGCACCCGGTCCGGTCGCCACGGCTGCTCGGGCGGAGGCACCTCCGCGACCTCGGGGGTGAGGTCGAAGAGGGCGACCGTCAGCTCGTTGCCCGACGCGCCGTCGATGGCGGCGTGGTGGACCTTCGAGAGCGTGGCGACGTAGCCGTGCTCGAGGCCTTCGATGACCCACATCTCCCACAGCGGTCGGTTGCGGTCGAGGGGCAGCGAGACGAGATGGGCGGCCAGGTCGGCGAGCTGGCGGCTGTCCCCGGGAGAGGGGACGCCGACGTGACGGACGTGCCAGTCGAGGTCGAAGTCCGGGTCCTCGATCCACACCGGGTGATGCAACCCGAAGGGCACGGTGGCGAGGCGGCGACGGTAGGGCGGGGCCAGGTGCAGGCGTTGCCGCAGGAGATCCTTGATCTGGTCGACGGTCCAGCCCGGGCTGCCCGAGGGGTCATAGACGGCGAGCCCGGCCACGTGCATGGGCGAGCTCGGTGTCTCCATGTAGAGGAACCCGGCGTCGATACCGGTGAGGCGTTGCATGGGGCGCAGGCTATTGCACGTGTCGGCCGTCACGCCCCGGCGGGTTGGGACGGCTCGACCCCGAGCAGCGGGGCACAGGCCTCGAGGCCGTCGATCTCGATGTCGTCCCGGCGGCGACGCTCCCAGTCCTGGCGGTGAAGGGTGAAGCGGAGCTGTCGGCCGGGGCGGTCCCGCTGGGGTCGCACCTCGTCCCCGTTGGGCCGGTAGCCGAGCGACCGGGTGACGGCGAGCGACGCGGCGTTGTCCTCGAAGGCGCCGGTCTCGGCCCGCACGGCTCCCAGGCCGGCGAACGCCAGGTGCAGCACCGCCGACCGCATCTCCGTGCCGATCCCCCGTCCCTGGTGGGCGAGGCCGACCCACGAGCCGGTGGCGACCGTCCGCAGCAACCGGAACCGGGCGGCGAGCACGTCTTGTTGGCCGACGAGCCGACCGCGCTCCCAGACGCCGAAGGGAACGTGCCAGTCCTCCACGGTGAGCGAGGAGCGGACCCGCCAGTGGAACTGCAGCGCCGACCGCTGGAGCTGGGGCCGCTCGGCGTCGGTCCACGCGTTGTTGAAGGGCATCCGGGCGGGGTCGTGCACGCCGGCCGTGACCAGCTCGCACATCTCGTCCAGGTCGTCGTCGGTGGGCGGCCGCAGCTCCAACCGGGGGGTACGGACCCGGAGCGCGAACAGCGGCCACCACTCGGTTCGCATCGTTCTCCCCTCGCCCAAGGACCACACGTCCCGGCCCTCGTAGAGTCGCAGGGTGGCTTGGCTCCTTCCACGGATATACGACCGCTGCACCGCTGCCACCGAGGAGGCCTGCTTCCAGGCCTGGAGGGCCGACCTGTTGGCCGACGTGGGCGGCGAGGTGCTCGAGATCGGGGCCGGCACGGGCCACAACCTGGCCCACTACGGACCCGGCGTCACCCGGCTCGTGGTGACCGACCCCGAGCCGGCCATGCTCGACCGCCTCCGCAGGAAGCTCTCGGATGTCCCGGTCGCCTCGTCACCGGAGGTTGACCTGGTGGTGCAGCGGGCGTCGGCCGACGCGCTGCCGTTCCCCGATGACTCCTTCGACGTCGTCGTCGCCACGCTGGTGCTGTGCTCGGTGCCCGACCAGCCCGCCGCCCTGGCCGAGGTGCGGCGGGTCCTGCGCCCCGGCGGCCGTCTCGTGTTCCTCGAGCACGTCGCCGCCGACGGCCGGCCCCGCCGACTGGCCTGGCAGCACCGGGTGGAGCCCCTGTGGAAGCGGCTGGTCGGCGGTTGCCACCTCACCCGCCGTACCGCCGACGCCATTGCCGCGTCGGGTTTCGAGCTGGGCGAGGACGACGTCACCCGGGAGAGCGCCCGCAAGGCTGCCCCCGTGGTGCGCCCGACCGTGCGCGGCGCCGCCCGCAAGCGGGCCGCCTGAGCGCCGAAGATCGGCGGTTCAGCCCTCCAGGCGCAGGGTCGGCTGGCCGTCGGCCACGACGAGGGTGGCGGGGACCCCGAGGAGGTCGAGCGCGTCCCGGCCCGTGCCCGTGGCCGACATCGACACCACCTCGCCCTTGTGGGGTCCGCCGAGCACGGTGACGTCGAGGGCGACCACCGAGCCGTCGTCGCTGGCGGCCTCGGCATCGACGACGATGGCGTCGTAGGTGCCGTCCTCGAGCATCGCTGGAGCCTTGCCGAGGCCGGTGTGACGGGCAAGCACCACGGCCCATCCGCGCTCGTACCCGCCGGGCCGGTGATGATGGGGCGGACGTCGCCGATGACGGCGTCTCGAACACACGAAACATCCCAGGAGGTTGGCTGTGGCCACCATGTCCAAGGCGGATCTGATCGCACAGGTGGCGGCCCAGGCCGGCGCCGACAAGTCCACCACCGCCGCCGTTCTCAAGGCCTTCGAGGACACCGTGACGGCGGCGGTGAAGAAGGGCGACAAGGTGATGCTCACCGGTTTCCTGTCCTTCGAGCGCCAGGCCCGCAAGGCCGGTACCGGCCGCAACCCCCAGACCGGCCAGAGCATCAAGGTCAAGGCCAAGAAGGTGCCCCGGGTGGCCGCCGGCGCCGGGTTCAAGAAGATCGTCAACGGCGAGGCTCCCGCCCCGAAGCTGGCCCGGGTCAAGTAGCGATCCCCGCCAGACTGGCGGTGTGACCACCGCCGCGCCCGACCGGCGCTACACCGACCTGCTGGCCGACCTCGCCGCCGAGCACGCCGCCCTCGACGCGGTGGTGGCGCCGCTCCCGGAACCGGCCTGGGACGGCCCCACGCCGGCGGCCGGTTGGTCGGTCCGGGACCAGATCGGGCACCTGCACTACTTCGACGGCACCGCCTACCTGTCGGCCACGGAGCCGGCCGCCTTCCTCGCCCACCGCGAGGAGGTGATGGCCGACGTCGGTGGGTTCGAGGAGTCGACCCTGGCCTTCGCCCGCTCGGTACCCGCCGACGAGCTCCTGGGGGCCTGGCGGCTCGGCCGTGAGGCGCTCGTGGGCGTCCTCGGCGCCGTCGATGCCCGGGCCCGGCTCGAGTGGTACGGACCACCGATGGGGGCCATGTCGTTCGCCACGGCCAGGCTGATGGAGACCTGGGCCCACGGCCAGGACGTGGTCGACGCCGTCGGTGCCCCCCGTCCGGCCACCGGGCGCCTCCGCCACATCGCCGACCTCGGGGTGCGGACGCGAGGCTTCTCCTACGCCGTGCGGGGCCTCGATCCACCCGCCGCCGAGGTACGGGTCGAGCTGGAGGCGCCGAGCGGTGCGGAGTGGGCATGGGGCGACCCGGCCGCCGCCGACCGGGTGGCGGGCCCGGCCCTCGACTTCTGCCTCGTGGTCACCCAGAGACGCCACCTTGCCGACACTGCCCTCGACGTCGAGGGGCCGGCGGCGCAGGGGTGGATGGCCATCGCCCAGGCCTTTGCCGGCGGCCCCGGTCCCGGCCGTCCGCCGCTCCGCGCCCCGCCCCCCTGAGCGGCCCGCCCCGCTCGCTTCTTCGTGCCCGGACGACCACGGCTGGTCCTCCCAGCACGGAGAACGGTCGTGGCCCGCTCAGGGGCGGGTGCGGGCTATGGAGGCGGCGGCCCGGTCGGGGTCGTCGCCGAAGCCGACGGCGGCGCTGCGCATGGCGTGGCGCAGGAGCCCCGTGGCCGAGAAGGGATCGACGTCACCGAAGAACCCGTGCAGTTCGAGCGCGACCACCCCGTGGGCGGCAGTCCACAGCGTGAGCGCCTTCGGCCAGGGATCATGGCCGTCGAACCGGGCGGCCTCCTGGCAGCGAGCCACCGCCGCCACGAGCACCTGCAGGGTGGGCATCCCGTTGCCCCGGTCCTCCGCGGTGGCGGTGAACTCGGGCATCCCGCCCCCGAACATGGCGGCGTAGAGGTGCGGGTTGGCCAGCGCGTTGCGTCGGTAGGCCCAACCCAGGTTGGCGCAGTCGGCCACCGGGTCCTCGGTGTGGCGGACCCGGGCCAGGCGCCGGGCCAGGCGCCTGAAGCCCTCGGCGCAGATGGACCGGACGATCTCCTCCTTGGAACCGAAGTGGGTGTACACCGCCGTCGTGGAGGCCCCGACCTCGGCGGCCAGCCGGCGGGTGGTCAACGCCGATGGGCCCTCCTCGGCCAGCAGGCGGGCGGCGGCCTCGGAGATGGCGACGGCCACCGACGGGTCCGCTCTCCTCGGGCTCATGGTTGACAACGTAGCGAAACGGCGTTATCAATCGTGGTGCAACAGTGTTACGTATCGAGGAGGCTCCTATGACCGTGGTCACGAACCGCTACCTGGCCGCCAACTACGCCCCGGTGACCGAGGAGCTGAGCGTGCTCGACCTCCCGGTGACCGGCGCCATCCCCGACGGCCTCGACGGCCGCTACCTCCGCAACGGCCCGAACCCGATCACCGCTCGCGACGCCGCCACCTACCACTGGTTCACCGGCGACGCCATGGTGCACGGCATCCGCCTCCGGGACGGGCGGGCCGAGTGGTACCGCAACCGGTGGGTCCGCTCCGACGCCGTGGTCGCTGCCCTCGGTGAGCCGCCCGTGGCCGGTGAGGCCCACGGCGGCATGGACACGGCCAACACCAACGTCATCGGCCACGCCGGGCGCACGTTGGCCCTCGTCGAGGCCGGGGCCCGGCCCGTCGAGCTGACCGATGAGCTCGAGACCGTGGCTCGCTCAGACTTCGGTGGCACCCTCCAGAACGGGTTCACCGCCCACCCCAAGCAGGACCCCGACACCGGCGAGCTGTTCGCCGTCGCCTACCACTGGGCCCTCCCCCACCTGCAGTACATCGTCATCGGGGCCGACGGGCGGGTGCGCAAGGTCGAGCGCATCAGCGTCCCGGGGGCGCCCATGGTGCACGACATGTCGATCACCGAGCGCCACGCCGTCGTCTATGACCTGCCCGTCACCTTCGACCTCGATCGCGCCATGGCCGGCGCGACGTTCCCGTACCGCTGGGACCCCGACTACGGCGCTCGCCTCGGCGTGCTGCCTCGGGAGGGCACCGACGCCGATGTCACGTGGTTCGAGGTCGAGCCCTGCTACGTCTACCACCCCCTCAACGCCCACGACGACGGTGAGCGGGTGGTGCTCGACGTGATCCGTTACGACCGCATGTTCGACCGCGACCGCCTCGGCCCCAACGACGGTGCCCCGGCGCTGTGGCGCTGGACCCTCGACCTCGCCAGCGGGTCCGCCACCGAGGAGCAGCTCGACGACCGGGCCGTCGAGTTCCCCCGCGTCGACGAGCGGGTCGTCGGCCGTCCCCACCGGTTCGGGTGGGCGGCATCGCTCTCGGTCGGCGAGGATCTCGGCTTCGACGGCCACAGCGTGGTCCGCTACGACCTGGCCACCGGAGGGACCGAGGTGCACGACTTCGGGCGCGACCGCTCCACCGGGGAGGCCGTGTTCGTCCCCGCCGCCCCCGGGTCCGCCGAGGACGAGGGCTGGGTGATGTCGCTGGTGCACGACTCCGAGACCGACCGGACCGACCTCGTCATCCTGGCCGCCGGTGACGTGGCCGGCGACCCCGTGGCGACGGTCCACCTGCCCGCCCGCGTGCCCTACGGCTTCCACGGCAACTGGGTGCCATCGACCGGTTCTTGACCTGCGACCCGCTACAGGGCGGTCATGCGGGTGAACGCCTCGCCCTCGGCCACACCGAGCTGGCGGCCGACTTCGGCCAGGCGATCGCGCTGGCGGCGCCGGAACCGGTCCCGCTGGGCGCCGGCGTCGGCGGCGGTGATGCCCATCGTCGACTCGAACTGGGACCGGTGGGCCTCCAGCGCGGCCAGCTTGGCGTCGCCGTGACCGGTGACGTCCTCACCGTGGTCGGCCTCGTCGGCCTCGAACAGCAGCAGGGCGTCAGGGCGGTGGTGGGAAAGGCCGTGCTCGGGGAAGAAGTGGGGGTCCCGAGCGGCGACGACGCCGTCGAGCGTCAGCCACCCCGCCGCCCGGTGGTCGGGGTGGAGGCGGTAGCGCTTCCAGGGGTCGTGGCCGAGGACCACGTCGGGACGGAGCCGGCGGATGCAGGCCGCCACCTCGCCACGGGTGACGAGGTCGGCCTCGAGGTCACCGTCGACACGGCCGAGGAACAGCACCTCACCGGTGGCGCCCAGGGCGGTGGCGGCGGCCCGCTGCTCTTGCTGGCGGGTGGTGACGAGCGCGGCCAGATCGGCGGTCGGGTCCCAGCTGCCCTTCGACCCGTCGGTGCAGACGAGGTGGGAGACCTCGCACCCCGCCGCCGCCCACTTGGCCAACGTGGCCCCGCACCCGAACTCGATGTCGTCGGGGTGGGCTCCCACCGCCAGCGCCCGGGCCGGGACGGGCACGTCGCGGGAGGTCAGGGGCACGGTGCCGGCGCCGGGTCGGTGAAGGCCCCGAAGTCGAGGTCGGCGGGCTGGTCGACGTCCCACCCGAGCGCCGGGTCGCGGACCACCCGCAGCGGCAGGCCGAGGCGGCTGGCCTCGGCCCGGTGCCGGGCGAAGGACCCCGGACCGTAGGAGAAGCCGAAACCGGCGCCAGCCGGTACGCAGACCACGTTGGTGCCGTCCTCGTGACGATCGGGCACCAGCGTTACCCCGTCGCCATCAGCCACCCAGGCCAGCGCGGTGGCGAGGGGCAGGTCGGCGTGGGCCACGACCACCCGCGTCGCGCCGGCGGCGGCCAGGCGAGCGACACCCTCGGTGACGGCCCCGTTGAGGCCCAGACCGGGGCACCACAGCACCTGCCCGCCGGCCTGCTCGGCCCAGGAACGCACCTCCTCGTCGTCGCACACCACGGCCACCGGCAGCGGAGCGGCGGCGGCGAGCACCCGGTCGGCCATGGTGCGGGCCAGCGCTCGACGCTCTTCGCCGGTGAGGGCGGGAGCGAGACGGACCTTCGCGACGGCGAACGCCTTCACCGGCACGAGCACGGTCGTGGTCACCGACCGATCCTACGGGCGGCGCCGCCGGCCGTCGCCGCCCGTCGCCGCCAGCGGGTGTTTCCCGACGGTGGGGCAGGGGAGTGGCGGACCTCGACCCACCAGGAGGAAGCATGGCCCGCGTCCTCGGCATCAACGCCGTCTTCCACGATCCGGCCGCTGCCGTGGTCGTCGACGGCCAGATCGTGGCCGCCGCCGAGGAGGAGCGGTTCAGCCGCCGCAAGCATGGCAAGGTGCCGGTGCCGTTCTCGACCTGGGAGGTCCCCGAGGCGGCCGCGTCCTGGTGCCTACGGGCCGCCGGCCTGACGCCGGCCGACATCGACGCCGTCGGCTACTCCTACGACCCCTCCCTCGCCCCTCCCCTCACCGATGACGTCGTGGCCGACGACTGGGAGGGGCTGCGGACCCTGTTCGTCGAGCGGGCGCCCCTCTTCCTGCGCAGCGCCCTGCCCGGTCTCGACCCGGAGCGGGTCTGCCACGTGCCCCACCACGTCGCCCACGCCGCCTCCACCCACCTGGCTGCCCCCTTCGACTCCTCGGCCGTGCTGGTGGTGGACGGCCGCGGTGAGCGGGGTTCGTTCCTCGCCGGCCACGCCCGGGGTGGTGATCTCGAGGTGCTGGCCACCCAGGACCTGCCGCACTCGCTGGGGCTCGTCTACGAGGAGCTCACCGCCCACCTCGGGTTCCGGCGCAGCTCCGACGAGTACAAGGTCATGGCCCTCGCCTCCTACGCCGAGCCGACCATGCTCGACCGCTTCAGGCCGGTCCTCCGAGCCGAGCCCCGAGGTGGGTTCACCACCGATCCTGTCGACTGGGCGTCCTTCGCGCCGCCCCGCGGCGACGGCGAAGAGCTCACGGCAGTCCACGCCGAGCTGGCCGCCACCGTGCAGGTGCGCATCGAGGAGGTGCTGGTCGACCTGGCCCGGTGGGTGCACGACCGCACCGGTGAGGCGGCCTTGACCATGGCCGGGGGCGTGGCCCTCAACTGCGTGGCCAACCGGCGCCTGTGGGCCGAGGGGCCCTTCGACGACGTGTGGGTGCAGCCGGCCGCCGGCGACGCCGGCACCGCGCTCGGTTCGGCGCTCCACCTCGCCCACGCCCTCGGTGACGACGTGGCCCCCATGACCACTGCCGCCCTCGGCCGGGGGTTCAGCGACGACCAGATCGAGTCGGCGCTGCGCACGGCGGCGGTGGACTACCACCGTCCCGACGACCTGGCCGCCGAGGTGGCCGAGGCGCTCGCCGGCGACGGGATCGTGGCCTGGTTCCAGGGCCGCAGCGAGTACGGGCCCCGCGCTCTCGGGCATCGCAGCCTCCTGGCCCATCCGGGCTTCGACAACCTCGAGCGGTTGAACGACGTCAAGGGTCGCGAGCAGTTCCGACCGGTGGCACCGATGGTGCTGGCCGAGCGGGCCGCCGACCTCTTCGAGGGGGGCCCGCTCCCCAGCCCCTACATGCTCTTCACCCACCGGGTGCGCCCGGAGTGGCGGGAGCGCATCCGCACCGTCGTCCACGTCGACGGCACGGCCCGGGTGCAGACCGTGGCCGCCGAGGACGAGCCCCTCGTGCATCGCATGCTCAGCGACTTCGAGGCCCGCACCGGCCTCCCCGTCGTGGTGAACACCAGCCTGAACACGGCGGGGCGGCCGATGGTCGACGACCCACGCGACGCCCTCGAGTGCTTCGGCTCGTCGCCGGTCGATCTCTTGGCCATGGGACCCTTCGTCGTGCGCCGGCACCGGACCCTGGCGTCGGTGGCGGCCACCGCCGCCCGGTCGGTCCCCGTCCAGGTGAGCTGACGGCGGGTCGGTCAGGTCCCGCCGTCGTCGAGGCGCTTCAGCGGGCGGATGGCAGGGCCGTCCTGGACGGAGCCGTCGGCGGAGAAGCGGGACCCGTGCAGCGGGCAGTCCCAGCTCCGCTCGGCGTCGTTCCACTGGACGACCCCCCCGAGGTGAGTGCACACGAGCGACAGCCGGCAGGGGCGGCCGTCCACCACGGTCTCGCCCACCGGGCGGGCCCCTTCCCGCCCGGATCGGGACCCGCCGGTGGACGGGTCGCCGTCGACGCCGCTGGCGGCACCGGGTCGGGCCCAGTCGAGGGCCATCCGGCCGGCCACGCCGGCGTTGAGCTTGACGGCGGTCTTGGCCCCCTGGAGGGAGAGGCGAGCGGGATCGAACAGCCCCGCCCACTCCTCGGCGGGGCCGTGGGGCCGCTCGAGCACCCGATCAGCGAGGGCCAGGGCGGCGGCGGTGCCGTTGGTCATGCCCCACTTGGCGAACCCGGTGGCGACCAGGGGGCCGCCGAGCGGTGACCACACCGGCCCGACGTAGGGCAGCTCGTCGACGGGCGAGAGGTCGTGAGCCGACCAGCGGTGGTGCACGGCCGCGACCCGAAAGTGGGTCCGAGCCCAGTCGAGCAGTTCGACGTACTCGTCCATGGTGGGCGTCTTGCGTCCGACGACATGGCCACCGCCGCCGACGAGGAGCAGGGGATCGCCGCCATCGGGGCGAGGGACGGGCCGTAACGTCCGGGTCCGCTCGTCGGCGCCCAGGAACATGCCGTCAGGCAGGGCGCCGTCGACCGACACCGTCAGCGCGTAGGACCGCTTCGGTTCGCACCGGGCGAAGAACCCGCCCTGGTCGGTGATGGGCAGGAGCGTGGCCACGATCACGTGGTCCGCCTCGACCCGACCGGCGGCCGTCCTCACCCCCCGCCGGCCCCCGGAGAGCACCGAGGTCACCCTGCTCTGCTCGTGGACGTGGCTCCCTGGCGCCGCCGCCACCTCGGCGGCGAGCGCCCGCAGGTAGGGGAGGGGATCGAACTGGGCCTGGTCGGGGAGCACCACGCCGGCGGCCACGGGGAAGGGCAGGTCGAGGTCGGTGGTGTCGACGGCGGCCAGCCCGGCGCGGCGGGCGGCGTCGCCCTCGGCAGCCACGGTGGCCGCCCGCCCGGGATCGGTGGTGTAGGTGACGGCCCGGCGCCGCTCGAACCGGCAGTCGATGCGCTGGGCCTCCACCTCGGCGGCGATGAAGTCCAGGGCGGCGAGCTGAGCGACGGTGTAGCGGCGGGCGGCATCGGCGCCGTGGGCCTTCTCCACCTGTTGGAGGTGGACGCCCTGCAGGGCGGTGATCTTCGCGGTGGTGTGCCCGGTGGTGCCTCTGCCGATGACCGACCCTTCCAGCACGGACACCGCCATCCCCGCCCGGGTGAGGAGCGCGGCGGTGGTGAGCCCGGCGATGCCGGCTCCCACCACGACGGCGTCGGCCCGCTCGTCGCCGGTGAGCGCCGGGTGCTCGGCTGGGCGCGGCTCGAACCACGGCGAACGGCTCGAAGCGGGCAGGTCGACGGGCATGGATGGTCCTCCGGGTTGGGCGGGGCCGTGCTGCCCGCAGGATGGCACTCACAAACCGGGACCGCGGTGGCGGGTTTGACGCCGACGTGCCCAGGGAAGTCATGCCGCCGAGGACCAGGATCGAACACAGGAGGGGTGCGATGTTCATCCGACAGGACCCGTTCGACGAGCTCGACCGGTTCAACCAACAGGTGCTCCGCAACCTCGGCGGTTCCCAGTCCCGAACGCTCATGGCCATGGACGCCTGGCGCGACGACGACGAGGTGGTGCTCGAGTTCGACCTACCCGGCGTGGCCCCCGACGCCATCGACCTGACCGTCGAACGTGACACCATCACCGTGCAGGCCAGCCGAGGGCGCGGCGAGGGTGGGGGCGACACCTACCTCGTGGCCGAACGGCCCCGGGGTGAGTTCCGGCGCCAGGTGATCCTGGGCGACACCGTCGACCTCGAGCGGATGCAGGCCCGCTACGACCACGGTGTGCTCACCGTGCGGGTCCCTGCCCGCAAGGACGGGAAGCCCCGTCGGGTGAACGTGGCTTCGGGCCGCTCCGGGGACCAGGCGCCGATCGAGGCCAGCGCCAGCGAGCAGTCCCCGCCCGCCAGCGGCGACGCCGGTGGCGGGCGCGAGCCGGTCCCCCCCACTCCCGGGGCCTGAGGCTGCGCCCGCTCGAGCCGTTCGGTCCCGCCTCCGACCTGGAGGGCGCCTCCGAGCGGGTGGGCGGCGGTCGACCCCCGTGACCCGTTGGGAGCGTGCGGTGTTCCGGGACCGGCACCACGCCGGCCGGGAGCTGGCGGCCCTGACCGCTCACCTCGCCGGGACAGGGGACATGGTGGTGCTCGGCCTGGCGCGAGGCGGCGTGGTGGTGGCCGCTGAGGTGGCCGCGGCGCTCGCCGCCCCGCTCGACGTGATGGTCGTGGGCAAGGTCGGCGCTCCCGGTCGCCCGGAGCTGGCCATGGGAGCCGTGGCCCCCGGCGGCATCACCATCCACTACCGGCCGGTCCTCGACATGCTCGACCTCCCCCCGGCGGCCTTCGAGGAGGCCGCCGCTGCCGCCCGGGCCGAGCTGGACCGGAAGGAGGAGCGCTACCGCGGCGTGCGCCCCCACGTGCCGGTGGAGGGTCGGACGGCGGTCGTGGTCGACGACGGTCTGGCCACCGGCTCCTCGATGTGGGCGGCGGTGGCGGCCGTGAAGAGCAGGGGCGCCGGCCGGGTGGTGGTGGGGCTCCCGGTGGCCGTCGCCGCGGCCTGTGAGCAGCTGCGAGCCGAGGTCGACGAGGTGATCTCCGTGCTGGCCCCGGTGACCCTCGGCGCCGTCGGGTCCTTCTACGAGGACTTCACCCAGGTCTCCGACGAGGAGGTCCGAGCCTTGCTCGATCGGGCGCCGGCCGGCTGAGCCCGGCCCTTCCGGTCAACCGAGGGACTCCGCCACCCGGACCAGCTGCTCGGCGCTGAGATCGCCCGAGACCGTGAAGGCGAGCTCACCGTCGCTCCCCCAGAGGCTGGGCAGGGCGCCCGGCCGGGCCACTCGCTGGGCCTCGACCACCCGGAAGGCACCACCGGTGAGGGTCACGGGCGTCGGTGTCGGAGCCGCACCCTCCCGCTCGAACGGGTCGGGCCACGGGGTGCCGGCGGGCACCGGGGCGGTGCGTATGGTCACCGTGACCGCTTCGAAGCCCCGCTGGTAGCGCATCGACGCCACGCCGTCGTCCCCGTCGGCGGTCACCATCACCAGCTCGAAGCCCTCCGGGAGGTAGGTGGGGCGGGGCGGCTGGTAGCCCACCACGGCCTCGAGCGACGGCAGGTCGACGACATCGAAGCCGTGGTCGCGGGACTGCACCGTCTCACCCTCCAGGTCGACGGTGAACGGCCCGACCGGCCCATCGATGACCGTGTCGGTGAACCGCAGCTCCCTCAGCATGCGGCCCGCTCTCGTGAAGGTCAGCTGGACCGGCGCCAACCGGGCCCGGTCCACCACCAGCTCGACGGCGTCGGGTCGACCCGCCGATGGGACACCGGGAAGGGGGCCCTCGAGGACCCACACCGCCCGCCCGGCGACCCGCCGCTGCTGCGGCGCCTGGTCGTCGACGGCGAGGAGGGCCCGAGCCGCCAGTGCGAGGTCCTGGTCGGGGAGGGCCTCGTCCCTCCCGTCGGGGTCGGGCGGACCGGAGGCCAGACCCGTCAGCCGGGAGGCTTCGACCGAGCCCGTCCCAGTGGCGTCGACGGTGATGGCGCGGGTCGACAGCGTGGCCGTGGCGGCGTCGAAGGCCTCGACCTGCGAGGGGTCGAGCCGGGCGAGGAGGTAGGAGCCCTGGTCGTCGCGGGCCAGGCGGTAGGTGGTGGACCGCCGGGAGCCGTCGGGGCCCACCTCGGTCCGGGTGACGTCGGCGGCGAACGTCTCGGCCTCGGCCAGCGCCGCCGTGCTCCTGCGGCTGATGTCGGCGACCGACTCGGTGCGCAACGGCGACCGGGCCCGCGACCCGAGCCTGATGGCCGCCACCACACCGGTGCCGAGCAGCCCGACGACCACCACCACGGCAGCGGCCTTGCCCACGAGGGCCAGCGTGCTGGAGCGGACCCGCTGGCGACGGGCC
The DNA here is from genome assembly GCA_030447445.1 of Acidimicrobiales bacterium. Classification (GTDB taxonomy): domain Bacteria; phylum Actinomycetota; class Acidimicrobiia; order Acidimicrobiales; family Iamiaceae; genus JAUJOW01. The sequence goes on from JAUJOW010000004.1 coordinate 120,048, forward strand.
TCGCTGGCCAGCCCCTCGACGGGATCCGGTGGTGGCGGCTCCCGCCGGCCGAACCGGCCCCGGCGCCGAGGTGGTCGCTTCTGCATCGCCACCGGGGGCGGGCGGGTGGCTCGGGCCGCCGCCGAGGCGTCCGAGGCGTCGGGCAGCGACGGCGTCGGAGCGGGGGGAGCTTCGCGCTCGGCCAGCAGGCGCCGGCCGAGCTGCTCCCAGAACTCGGGGCCGTGAGCCGCAGGGGGAAGCTCCGAGAGGTCGGCGGGGGACAGCGCTCGACGGGCCTCGTCGAGCAGCGTCCCAGCCACGCGCTCGTCGGTGCCCAGCGCGGCGGCCACCTCGTCGACCTCCACCCCGAGCTCGTCGACCAGCACCACCACCGCTCTTTGGTCGAGGGGAAGGGCGGCCAGTGCCGAGGCGGCCCCGGGGTGGCCCAGGTCGCCGGTGTCGTCGTCGACCACGGGCTTGCGACCGGGCCCACCGGCTCGCCGCCGCTCCCGTCGGCGCTGCCGGTCGACGGCGGCCAGGTAGGTGAGCCGGATGAGCCAGGGGCGGGCGGCTCGACCGGGCCGGCGGGGCAGGGCGCGGTAGGCCTTGACGTAGACCGCTCGCTGGATCTCGTCGGCTCGTGTGGCGGACACGAGCCGGTGGGCCAGCGTGGTGAGGAGACCGTCGTGGCGCTGGATGAGGGTGGCGAAGGCCCGGTCGTCGCCGGCCCGTGCCGCCCGGAGGAGGTCGTCGTCGGCCAGGTCGACGAGCCGGGGCGCGACCGGAGAAGGTGTCGCCGCCTCCTGGTCTATGGGGGTGTCCTCACCCATGGTCGTGCCTCCACAACATCACGTCGACGCGCCACACTGACCTCACCATGCGGAGCAGTTGCACCTCGGACGCCCGCCGTGCCCTCGGTACGGCCGCCCTCGTCGCCATTGTGGCCGGTGCCGGGGGCGCCGGTGACGACCCCAGCGGCCCCCGCGCCGGTCGCCCCGACCCGTTTGCCGGCGGCTGACCGCCGTGGTCGCGCCATGGGACCCCCACCGCACGCTGTACCCGCCGAGCCCGCCCTCGGCCTGGCCCCCTCCGCCCCCACCTCCGCCGCCGCCCCCTCCACCACCGTCGCGGCGTGGGGCGGTGGCGGCCATCGTGGCCGTGGCCGTGGTCTTCGCCGTGCTCGTGGCCGCCGGCATCGGCGTTGTGCTCGAGCGTGAGAACGACCGCCAACCGGTGGCGGCACCGGGACCGACCACCACCACGGCCCCCACCAGCACCACGCCGACCACCGAGGCGCCGAGCCGCGAGCCGCCGTCGACCACGGGGCCGCCGCCGACGGCGGTGCCCTCCGAGGACCTCGAAGCGGTGCTGCCGGACCTGATCCGGTTCGTGGAGGAGGCCCGGGGCCACCCCTTCAAGGAGGAGCCGGTGGTCCGCACCGCCTCCGAGGAGGAGTTCGACGCCCGGCTCCGCGACGAGCTGTCCCAGGTCGCCGATGCGTTGGCGGCCGAACAGGTCACACTGCAGGGCCTCGGCCTGATCGAGCCGGGCACCGATCTGGTGGAGGTCTACGAGTCGACCTTCGAGGCCGGGGTGCTCGGCTTCTACGACCCCGAGACCGCCGAGCTGCTCGTCCAGGGCAACGAGATCACCCCGTACCGCCGGACGATCATCGTCCACGAGCTGACCCACGCCCTCGACGACCAGTACTTCGACCTCGACCGGCCCGAGCTCGAGGAGCGACCCGACGAGTCGTCGTTCGGCTTCACCGCCATCGTCGAGGGGAGCGCCCGGACGGTCGAGAACGCCTATCGGGACCAGCTCTCGAGCGACGAGCAGGCGGACGTGGCCCGGGAGGAGTCCGAGATCGCTTCAGGCTTCGACATCACCACCCTGCCGATCGCCGTGATCCTCCAACAGCAGCTGCCCTACCTGTTGGGTGAGCAGCTCGTGGGTCGGCTCGAGGACGACGGCGGGACGGCGGCCGTCGACGACGCCATCGCCCGACCGCCCACGACGAGCGAGCAGGTGGTGGACCCCGACGCCTTCGAGGAACGGGAGCCGGCGATCGAGGTCGCCGCCCCGACCGCCGACGCCGCCGTGGTCGACGAAGGCGCCATCGGGGCCGTCGACCTCGAGCTCATCACGCTGCTGGCATCCGGCGACCCGTTCGACATCCTCGGGGGCTTCGAGGGCGACGGCGTGGACGGCTGGGGCGGCGGTCGTTACGTGTCCTGGGCGGCCGGCGGTGAGGCCTGTGCGCGGTTCCGGGTCACCGGAGACACCGTCGAGGACACCGACGACATCCAGGCCATGCTCGAGGACTGGGCGGCCGAGGCCGACGCCACCATCACGACGGTGCCCGACCCCGCTCCCGGGGCCGGCGACCGACGGCTGATCGAAGCCACCCGCTGTGCCTGAGCCGTGCCCGTCCGCTGGTCCCCGTCAACCGCTGGCGGCGATGACGTCGGTCCCGAAGCGGCCGTAGGCCTCCTCGGCGCCGTCGGCGTCGAAGGCCAGCGGGGCGATGACCATGCGATGGGCCCCGAGGGCGGCGAAGCGCTCGACCTCGGCCAAGGGATCGGGGCCGAACAGCCCGTGGCCGCTCACCGTGATCTCGATGGCCTCGGCGTCACGGCCGGCCTCGTCGGCGGCTCGGCGCATGACCTCGAGGAGGTGGGTGATCTGCTCGGCTGAGCCTCTGCCCGGGAAGAAGCCGTCGCCGAGGCGGCCTGCTCGCCGGGCGGCGGCCTCGGTGTGGCCACCGATGTGGACCGGCACCGTGCCCTGCGGCGGCTCGGGCAGGCTGATGCAGTCGCGGAAGGACACGAACTCGTCCTCCACCGTCGCCGGGCCGGGGGCCCACAGCGCCCGCAGGGCCCCGATGTAGCTGTCGAGCCGTCGGCCTCGGGCGGCGAAGGGCACGCCGAGGGCGTCGAACTCCTCCTCGAGCCACCCCGCACCGACGCCGAGCATGGCCCGGCCCCCGGACAGCTTGTCGAGGGTGGCGACCTCCTTGGCCGTGACCGCCGGGCTCCGCTGCGGGAGGATGAGGATCCCCGTGCCGAGCCGGATCCCGGAGGTGGCCGCAGCCACGAAGGCCAGCCAGACCAGCGGATCCGGCAGGTCGAAGTCCTCACCGCCGGGCATCCGCCCGCTCCGGTCATAGGGGTAGGTGGACTGGTAGCCCACGGGCACGACCACGTGCTCCACGGTCCACAGCGACTCGAAGCCGGCGGCCTCGGCGGCACGGGCACCGGCGACGGCGACGGCAGGATCGGCTCCGGGGCCGGCGTTGGCAAAGGCCACTCCGAAGTGCATGGCCGGCCAGCCTACGTGGCGTCGTCGAGGCGGCGGACGTGGTCAGCTCTGCAGCGACAACAGGGCGTCGGCCACCGAGCCGAGCTCGTCGTCCCAGTCGGGTGGCTCGTCGAGGGGAACCACCACGAACTTGGACGCTCCCACCGCCACCATGGCCTCGAGCCGTCCCCGGAGGGCGCCCAGGCCGACCGGCACCACGTCGGCGGGGTCGAGCTCGGGCCGGCGCCGGGCCAGCACGGCGGCCACGGCCTCGGGCACACGGGTGTGCGTGTACGCGACCAGGGCACCGAGGTGTTCGGGGTCGATGGCTCGACCGTGCTGGTCGGCCGTGGCCGTGATCACCGGCCACCCCTCGGCGAGGTCGGCCACCGTGCAGAACGACGGCAGCCATCCGTCGCCCAGACGCCCGCAGCGGCGGAGCTCGGACGGGGAGCTCCCGCCCAGCCACACCTCGAGCGGATCTTGCACCGGGCGGGGGAGCAGCGTCACCCCGTCCACCTGGAACCGGTGGCCGTGGTGGTGCACGTCATCTTCGGTCCACAGGCGGCGCATCAGCCCGAGGGCTTCGTCGAACCAGCCGGCCCGCTCCTTCGGCTCGACCCCGAAGGCCCTGTGCTCGACGGGGTCGGGGGCGCCGAGGCCGACCGCCGGCAGCAGCCGTCCTCCCGAGAGCCGGTCGAGGCTGGCCAGCTCCTTGGCCAGCACCACCGGGTTGCGTCCGGGGAGGACCAGCACGCTGGTCCCGAGCTTGAGCCGCTCGCTCCGACCGGCGGCGTAGGCCAGCGCCACGAGCGGATCAGGGGCCTCGCCGGTCAGCCGCTCGGACACCCACAGCGAGTCGAACCCCAACCGTTCGAGGATGTCGACGAAGGGCCCGAAGGCCGACGCATCGTTGGTGAGCGTCCGGGTGCCCAAGCCGAACCCGATCCGGATCCTCACCTCCCCATGCTCCCACCCGGCGGGCCCCCCGGCCTCGCCTGCGGCTCGGCCTCTAACAGGTTGCGCGGATAGGTCACGTCGTGTCTCCGAAAGCGGTGCGGCTTCGCCGCAACACGCGCCGTGCTTGATGGAGGCCTCGCCTATCGGCTCGGCCTCTAACGTGGCCGCTGATGGCCGGCACCGATGTCCTCTCCCCGTTCCGGCTCGACGGACAGGTGGCGGTCGTGACCGGCGCGTCGTCGGGCCTCGGCGCCCGCTTCGCCCGGGTCCTCCATGGCGCCGGGGCCACCGTGATGGCGGCCGCCCGCCGAGCCGACCGGCTGGAGGCGCTGGCGGCGGAGTGCGGCGATCGGCTGGTGCCGGTGGTGTGTGACGTGGTCGTCGACGCCGATCTCGAGGGCCTGATCGACGCCGCTCTCGCCCACGGTGGCGACCGTCTCGACGTGGTCGTCAACAACGCCGGCATCGGGACGCCCATGCGAGCCGAGGACGAGCCCATCGACCACTTCCGGCGGGTCGTGGACGTGAACCTGCACGCCCTGTTCCGCCTGTGCCAGCTTGCGTCGGGGCCCATGCTGGCCCGGGGCCGGGGCAGCATCGTCAACGTGGCGTCCATGCTCGGCCTCGTCGCCTCGGCCCCGATCCGCCAGGCCAGCTACTGCGCCTCCAAGGGCGCGGTCGTGAACCTCACCCGGGAGCTCGGTTGCCAGTGGGCCCGCAAGGGTGTGCGGGTCAACGCCATCGCCCCGGGCTGGTTCCCCAGCGAGATGACCACCGACATGTGGGACGACGAGGCGTCGGTGGCCTACGTCGAGGGGAACTGCCCGATGGGTCGGGCCGGGGCCGAGGAGGAGCTGGACGGCGTGCTCCTGTTCCTCGCCTCCGGTGCCAGCACCTACGTGACCGGCCAGACCATCGCCGTCGACGGCGGGTGGACGGCCCGCTGAGGCGGCGCCGAGTCCGGCGGTTTGTGGACCGCCAAGGCAGGGAAGCACGGCCTCATGGCCTCAACCACGCAGGACGAACGGGGTCGCGAGGCGACCCGACCCCGAGAGATGCCGGCGCGGGGGTGGAAGGACATCCTCATGCGCACCAAGCAGCAGATGAAGGAGGACAACGCGTCGATCCTCGCCGCCGGCGTGGCCTTCTACCTGCTCCTGGCCCTTCCCCCCTCCCTCGTGGCCGTGCTGTCGGTGTACGGGATCGTCTCGGATCCCGCCGACGTGCAGGACCAGGTCGACCGTTTCGACGCCGCCCTCCCCAAGGGCGCGCAGAGGCTGATCGACGCTCAGCTGGAATCCGCCGCCTCCACCTCGAACGGGCGGCTGGGCGTCGGCCTGGTCATCGCCATACTGATCGCCCTGCTCAGCGCATCGAAGGGAGCGAAGTCCCTGGTCGACGCCATCAACGTCGCCTACGACGAGCGCGAGACCCGCGGCTTCGTCCGGCTCCGCCTCCTGGCCTTGGCCTTCACCGTCGGCGGGGTGGCGCTGATTTTGACCGGGCTCGCCGTCATCACCCTTGTCCCCACGCTCACCGATCCGTTCGGCTCGGGCGGTCAGCTCCTCGCCTCCGTCGTCCGCTGGCCGCTCCTGGCGATGGCCATGGTGGTGGCGTTGGCCGCCCTGTTCCGCTACGGCCCCGACCGGGACGACCCCCGGTGGGCCTGGGTCACCCCCGGCGCCGTCTTCGCCGCCGTCGCCTGGGTCCTGGGCTCGCTCGTCTTCGCCCTCCTCGCCGACAAGTTCGGCACGTTCAACGAGACCTACGGCACCCTCGGGGCCGTGGCGGTCATGCTGCTGTGGCTCTACATCACCGCGCTCGTGATCATCGTCGCCGCCGAGATCAACGCCGAGCTCGAGCGCCAGACCTACGAGGACACCACCGAGGGCCACGAGGAGCCCCTGGGCGACCGTGGCGCGTTCGCCGCCGACACCGTCGGAGCGACCGCCGAGGCCACCAAGGCGGCCAAGGACACCCCTGAGAAGAGGGCCCCCGATCCCGTCGCGTTCGACGGCGACAGCGACTGACCCCCGCGACCCTCGAACGGCAGGGCGCCCCGCAGGTCGGTCCTGGGTACGGTGGCCGGATCTGGCGCCAGCGCGTAGGAGGTGACCCGTGAAGGTCCCGATGACGGTCATGGACTTCCTCGACCGAGCCGTCACCGTCTACGGCGACCGGGTGGCGGTGGTCGACGAGCCCGACCAGCCGGCGCCGTCGTGGGGTGAGCTCATCTTCGACGAACTGGCCCGCAGGGCGCGGGCCCAGGCCGTCGCCCTCGACGAGCTCGGCGTGGCCCACGGCGAACGGGTGGCGGTGGTGTCGCAGAACTCGGCCCGACTGCTCACCTCGTTCTTCGGCGTGGCCGGGCACGGGCGGGTGCTCGTGCCGATCAACTTCCGCCTGGCCGCCGATGAGGTCTGCTACATCGTCGAGCACTCGGGGGCCTCGGTGCTGCTGATCGATCCCGAGCTGGAACCGGTGCTGGCCGGGGTCGAGGCCAAGCACCGCTTCGTGATCGGCACCGACGCCGACGCCGCCCTCTTCGGCGTTGCCCCGGGGGCCGAGGCAGCGAAAGCAACAGCGTCCGAACCGGCGCCATGGGAGCCCGACGAGGACGCCACCGCCACCATCAACTACACGAGCGGCACCACCGCTCGGCCCAAGGGCGTCGAGATGTCGCACCGCAACCTGTGGCTGAACGCCGCCGTCTTCGGCTGGCAGACCGGCGTCTGCGACCGCGACGTCTACCTGCACACCCTGCCGATGTTCCACTGCAACGGCTGGGGCATGCCCTTCGCCACCTGCGGCATGGGCGTCGAGCAGGTCGTGCTCCGCAAGGTCGACGGAGCCGAGATCCTGCGCCGGGTCGACCGCCACGGCGTCACCCTCCTGTGCGGGGCACCGGCGGTGGTGGCTGCCATCCTGGACGCTGCCGCCACGTGGGACGGCGAGGTCCCGGGCCGGGGCCGGGTACGCATGGTCGTGGCCGGAGCCCCGCCGCCCACCCGCACCATCGAGCGGGTCGAGACCGAGCTCGGCTGGGAGCTCATCCAGATCTACGGCCTCACCGAGACCGCCCCGCTGCTCACCATGAACCGCGCCCGCGCCGAGTGGGACGACCTGTCCCCCGCCGAGCGGGCGCAACGCCTCGGGCGGGCCGGCGCCCCGGCCCTCGGGATCCGCCTCCGGGTGGACGGCGAGGGGGAGGTGCTGGCACGGGGCAACCACGTGCTCGAGGGCTACTGGGACCAGCCCGAGGCCACCGCCGACGCCATCGTGGACGGCTGGTTCCACACCGGCGACGGCGGCTCGCTCGACGACGAGGGCTACCTCACCATCTCGGACCGCAAGAAGGACGTCATCATCTCCGGGGGCGAGAACGTGTCCTCCATCGAGGTGGAGGACGCACTCTTCTCCCATCCCGCCGTGGCCGAGGTGGCCGTCATCGGCGTCCCCCACCCGAAGTGGGGCGAGACGGTGATGGCGCTGGTCGTGCCGTCCCCAGGGGCCGAGGTGGACGAGCAGGCGCTGCGTGACCACTGCCGCACCCGGCTGGCCGGGTTCAAGGTGCCGACGCGGATCGAGTTCCGCGACGAGCTGGCCCGGACGGCCACCGGGAAGCTCCAGAAGTTCAAGCTGCGGGAGCCCTACTGGGAGGGGCGGGAGCGCCAGGTCAACTGACCGCCGCCGGCGCGCGTTCACCCTCCGGGTCGCTGTCCCGGTCGCCGTTGCCGGGACCACCGGCCGTCGCGTCGCCGACGGGTCCGTCGCCGGGGGTGGGGCCGTCGAGGTCGACGACCTCGCTCAGCCCGGCCCGATCGTGGATGCGCCGCAACCAGCGGGGCGCCCACCAGTTGGCGTCGCCGGCCAGGCGCATGAACGCCGGCACGAGGGTCCCCCGGATCAGGAAGGCGTCCATCAACACGGCCAGGGTGAGGCCGACGCCGAACAGCTTGATGAAGGTCACCCGTGAGGTGGCGAAGGCCAGGAACACCACCGCGATCAGGCCGGCGGCGGCGGTGACGATCCGCCCGGTCCGCTCGAGGCCCATGGCCACCGACGAGACGTTGTCCCGCCCGAGGTCGTGCTCCTCCTTGATGCGGGAGAGGAGGAACACCTCGTAGTCCATCGACAGCCCGAAGGCCACGCAGAACATGAGGATGGGGGTGGTGGCGTCGAGGGTGCCGGTGGGGCTGAAGTCGAGGGCGCTGGCCAAGTTGCCGTCCTGGAAGACCCAGACCATGGCGCCGAAGGTGGCGGTCAGGCTCAGCAGGTTGAGCACCAGCGCCTTCAGCGGGACGACCACGCTGCCGAACATCAGGAACAGCAGCGCGAAGGTGACGACGGCGATGATGGCGATGGCCACCGGGATGCGGGCGAACAGCGACGCCTTGCCGTCGGTGAGCTGGGCCGACATGCCGGTCACCTCGACCGGGAACGGCGCCGGGAGGTCCCGGATCCGGTCGACGAGGCGCTCGCCTTCGCCCGAGTTCGGCTCGACGGTGGGCACGACCGACAGCCAGGTGCCGGCCCGACCCGCGAACCGTTCGGTCAGGGCGGCATCGACGGGCAGGCGGCTCCCGTCGAGGTAGACACCGGTCCGGGCGTCGACCCGGTCCACGCCGGGAAGTTCGGACAGCCTGGCGGCGTAGGCGTCGACGGCCCCGTCGAGCTCGGTGCCCGTGCCGGCGGAGGCGCTGGCGGCGGCCACCACCGACAGGGCGCCGGCCTCCTGGGAGTCGAACTCGCTGCGGAGGAGGTCGCTCACCCGGCGACTGTCGGCGGATGCGGGCAGGACCCGATCGTCGGGCCGGCCGAGCTCGAGGCGCAGGAAGGGGCTGCCGAGGAGCAGCAACACGATGATGACCACGGTGGCGATGGGCACCGGTCGGCGCATGACGGCGGTGGCCACCCGATGCCACACACCGGCGCCGGTGGGGCGGACGGTCCGACGACGGGGGAGGGCGAGTGCGTCGACCCGGTGGCCGAGGACGGCGAGCACGGCGGGGAGGACCACGACGGCGCACAGGCCGGCCAGCGCCGCCACGGCCACGCCGGCGTAGGCGAAGGAGCGGAGGAAGGTGAGAGGGAACACGAGCAGGGCGCAGAGCGAGGCGGCCACGGTGAGGGCGCTGAAGGCCACCGTGCGGCCGGCCGTGCGCACGGTGCGGATCACGGCTTCGTGGGGTGGGTGACCGGCGGCCAGCTCCTCCCGGAAGCGGGACACCACGAAGAGGCTGTAGTCGATGGCCAGGCCCAGCCCCATGGCCGTGGTGAGGTTGAGGGCGAACACCGACACCTCGGTGAAGCCGGCGAGCACGCGCAGCACGAGGAACGTCGCCACCACCGAGAGGGCGCCGATGGCGAGGGGGAGGGTGGCGGCCACCACGCTCCGGAACACGAGCAACAGCAGGATGAGCGTGAGCGGGAGGGCGATGAGCTCGGCCCGCACGAGGTCCTCCTCGATGGTGGTGCCGATCTCGTTGAAGACGGCGGCGAACCCACCCATCTCCACGGTGGCCCCGTCGATGGGGCCGACGAAGCGCTCCTTCAGCTCCTCGGCGCGGTCGGAGATGTCGTCCTGGCTGCCCTCGATGCGGGCGACGACGAGGGCTCGGTCCCCGTCCCGGGACCGGAGGGGAGGCGCCGAGCCGAGGGTCCAGTAGGAGCCGGCCTGGACCACGCCGGGCTCCTGCGACAGCTCCTGGGTGAGCTGTCGCCCGGCCGCCGCCACCCCTGGGTCGTCGACCGAGCCGTCGTCGGCGGTGACGAGCAGCACCACGTTGGGCGTCCCTGCTCCGAAGCGGTCCTCGAGGACGTCCTCGGCCCGGCTGGACTCGGAGCTGGGGTCGTCGAACCCCCCGGAGGAGAGGTGTTCGGCGACGCCACCGCCGAGTCCCCCGGCCACGGCGAAGCCGAGCACGGCGGCCACCAGGATCAGCCGGCGGCGGCGGACGGACAGCAGGGCGACTCGGCGCAGCACTGGGGCCTCGCTTCAGAGGGCTATTCGTAACGTCGTTATGGTGTTGTGAGCGGGACGGGATGTCCAGATGACGTCGGTCACGCAGGGGCCGGCGGCGACAAGTCGGGGAACCGGTGCCGGTGGCCGGGCGTCGAAGTGGGCGTGACATCGACGGCGAGCCCGATCACCATGGCCAGGAGCGCGCTGCCGGCGGCCGTGGCTGCCTGCCTCCTCCTGGCCGGGTGTGGCGTGGGCCTGGACCGATCGGACCCGGCGCCCCCTTCCCCTCCCCGGCTCGACGAGCGGCCCACCGGGGCGGACGAGCTCGTGATGCGGATCGAGTCGTGCTGTGAGGGGTTCGCCCGCCACGACCAGGTGCTCGGCGCGCTGCCGCCCTTCTCGCTCCTGGGCGACGGCTCGGCCTACGGCCCGTCCCCGGTGGCGTTCGAGGTCGAGCCAGCGCTGCCACCCGTGGTCCGTGTCCGACTCGACGAGGCCGACATCGAGGACCTCCTCGCTGCCGCCGCCGACGCCGGGTTTCTCGACCATGAGATCGACTTCGGCGAGCCGCGCATCAGCGACGCGCCCACCACGAGGCTCACGGTGGTCGTCGGGGGCCGGACGTTCACGCAGTCGGCCTACGCCCTGGGCATCGACGGCGGTGACGACGATCTGACCGCTCGCCAACGAGCCGACCGCCGTCGCCTCGAGCAGCTGGTCGACGACGCCGAAACCCTGCTGTTGCCCGGTGAGGCCTACGTCGCCGACCGCTTCACCGTCTACGCCCGCGCTGTGGAGGCCGGTGTGGACAGCGGTAGCGGCGCCACACCGACCACCCGGGCCTGGCCCCTCGGCGATCCCGCGACCTGGGAGCGCCAGGACGACCTCGGCGACGACCGCTGCCGCACCTTCCACGGCGTCGAAGCCGAGCGGCTCTTCGAGGCCGTCGACGGAGTTCCCAGGCACACCCAGTGGACCGTCGAGACGTCGACCTACGAGCTGGTCCTGCGCCCGCTGCTGCCCGACGAGCCCGACCCCTGCCCGGCCCGCTGAGCCCTCCCCCGAGGCCGGACACCACGGAACGGGACGCGGGGCTGCGAACTGCGTTCGGGGCGGCGATGAGGTTGTGTCACCCTGGACGGCGTGCTCCAGGCCCGCAACCTCCGGGTCGAGGCGGGCGGGGTCGCCCTCCTCGACGGCGTCTCGTTCACGGTGCGCGCCCGCGACAAGGTTGGCCTGGTGGGGCGCAACGGTGCCGGCAAGACCACCTTGCTCGAGGTGCTGGCCGGGGTGGTGCCGTCCTCGGGTGGGGTGGTCAACCGCACCGGCGGGCTCGGCTACCTGCCCCAGGACCCGCGACTCGACGGGGCCTCCGACGGGATCAGCGGGCTGACCCACGTCCTGTCCGGTCGGGGTCTCGACGAGGCCGCCGTCGCCCTCGAGAAGCTTCGCCTGCGCCTCGAGGAGGACCCCTCGCCCCGCAACGTCGAGCGCTACAGCCGGGCCGAGGACCGCTTCCAGCTCGCGGGCGGCTACCAGGCCGACTCCGAGGTGCGCCGGCTGGCCGCCGGCCTCGGCCTCGCCGACGACCGCCTTGACCTACCCCTGAGCGTTCTCTCGGGCGGTGAGCGCCGCCGGGTGGAGCTGGTCCGCATCCTGTTCGCCGGCAGCGACCTGCTCCTGCTCGACGAGCCCACCAACCACCTCGACACCGACGCCAAGGAGTGGCTGCTCGCCTTCCTGCGTGGCTACCGGGGGGCGCTCCTCGTGATCAGCCACGACCTCGACCTGCTCGACGAGGCCATCACCCGGGTGCTTCACCTGGACCGGGGTGGCCACGAGGAGACCGGCACGATGGTCGAGTACAAGGGCACCTACTCCCAGTACCTCGCGCAGCGGGAGCGGGACGAGGTCCGCCAGGCCAAGCAGGCCGCCGCCCAAGCCAAGGAGGTCGACCGGCTCCAGGGGCTCGTGGACCGGTTCGGGGCCAAGGCCAGCAAGGCGTCGATGGCCCACAGCCTCGAGAAGCGCATCGCCCGCCTGCAGGCCACCGGGGTCGACGCCCCGGCCCACCGGCGGGTCCAGCGGGTGCGGTTCCCCGAGCCGCCCCGCACCGGGCGCACCGTCGTCGAGGTGGTCGGCCTGGCCAAGGCTTATGGCCCGAACGCCGTGTTCGACGACGTCGGCTTCGACGTGGGCCGGGGCGAGCGCCTGCTCATCATGGGCTTCAACGGGGCCGGCAAGACGAGCCTGCTGCGGATCCTGGCCGGCGTCACCGAGGCCGACCGGGGCACCGTGCGCCCCGGGGTCGGCGTGTCGGTCGGCTACTACGCGCAGGAGCACGAGGGCATCGAGGCCGACCGAACCCTGCTCGACCAGCTCCGCGCCGCGTCGGCGGCCCTGCCCGAACACGAGCTGCGGGGCCTGCTCGGCATGTTCGGCCTGACCGGCGACAAGGTCTTCCAGGCGGCGGGCACGCTCTCGGGCGGCGAGAAGACCAAGCTGGCGTTGGCCCAGCTCGTCGGTGGCCGCCACAACCTCCTGCTCCTCGACGAGCCCACCAACAACCTCGATCCCGGCTCCCGCCAGGCCGTGGCCGACGCCCTCGCCACCTGGCCCGGCTCGATCATCCTGGTCAGCCACGACACCGACTTCGTGCGGGCGCTCGGGCCCGACCGCGTGCTGCTCATGCCTGACGGCACCCTCGACCACTGGAGCGACGACCTGCTCGACCTGGTCGCTCTCGCGTAGCCGTGGAGGTCAGCGGCGAGCGGACGCCCGAAGCGGAGATCGGCGCCCGCATCGCCGTCGGCCGCGACACCGAGGTGTTCGCGATCGGCGAGGACCGGGTGCTGCGCCGGGCCCCCGACGACCGCAGCTACGAGACCGAGGCCGCCGTCATGGAGCACGTGCGCGCCCACGGCTACCCCGTCCCCGCCGTTCATCGCGTCGGGCCCGGCGAGATGGTGCTCGAGCGGGTCCCCGGCCCCACCATGGCCCAGGACCTCACCCGCCGACCGTGGCAGCTATCGGCTCACGCCCGGCGGTTGGCCGACCTCCACCACCACCTGCACCGCCTGCCCACCCCGGACGGCTTGCCGCCCGCGCCCGTAGACGGCGACGCCCTGCTCCACCTCGACCTGCACCCGCTGAACGTGATCGTGTCGCCGACCGGCCCGGTGGTGATCGACTGGACCAACGCCGCCCGCGGCGCCCCGGCCGCCGACGTGGCCATGACCTGGATCATCGTGGCCGTCAGCGAGGTGGACGGCTCGGCCCCCGAGCGGGCCCTCGTCACGCTCTTCCGGCGCCGCTTCGTCGACCGGTTCCTCGCCAGCGCCGGTCGGGGGGCGGCCCGAGCCGTGCTCGGCGAGGTGGCCGACCACCGCAAGCGGGACCGCAACGTCCGCCCGAGCGAGATGGACGCCCTCGCTCGCCTGGTGGCCGCCGAGACCGGTGCCGGCCGCCGGCGCTGACCCCTGCCCCGGCTCGGTCCTGATCAGCTCTGGGTCTGCTTGAGGATCTGGTCGACGGCGACGGCGGAGGCGACGACCATGCTGCGCAGCGGCTCCTCGAGGGGCCGGTGCACCTGGACCACGTAGTTGTCGGCGGTGGTGAACATGGCCTTCGCCATCCCCTCCCACGTCTTGGTGATGCGGGCCACCTCGGCCCCGGAGGCGTCGAAGATCCCGAAGTTCCATGCCCGGAAGTTCTCGGCGTTGAGCTCGCCGACCTGGTGCTCGCCCACCATGAGCTTGAACTTGGCCTTGCCCAGGCGGAGCTGGGTGACGATGGCACCGATCTCGGTGCCCATCGGGTCACTGACCACCATCTGAGGCCGGACGAAGGCCCGGGGCTTGGTGAGCGACAGCACGACCGACCCGGCAGCGTCGACGATCTGCAGGTGGTGGGTCATGAGGGCGTCCACCTTGAACAGCGCCCGGGCCACCTTCTTGCCGGCGCTCTGGCCGACCTGGCGGACGGCGCCGAGCTGGTTGCCGTGCTGGTCGAACACGGCGTACTCGCTGTTGACCTCGACGAGCTTGGCCTTCTGGTTGACCACCAGCACCGGTTCGGTGAGGATCGTCCCGCCACCGCTCGCGAACCCGGCGGCCCCGGCCCGTTGCACGTCGCGCTGGATCCTCTCGGTCGGGCGGGCGACGGTCGTCACCGCGCCCGGCCCGCCCGGCGTGTCGATCGACTGGCGGCCGCCGCTCGAGACGTGGTCGGTCCAGACCGCACCGTCGTACCAGCGCAGCTCGTGGCGGCCGAAGGGGTCGGGGTACCAGTTGGGGGTGGCCGTGGTGTCGGACATGGCCGTGTTCCTACCAGCCGTGCGGGTTCGCTCGCAGGGCGGCGGGTGATCGTCCGCTCAGAGGACGGGAGTAGGTTCGGCGCCATGACCGGCCCCAACACCGAGACCGAGAGCCCGAGCCAGAACGGGTACCGCATCGAGCGCGACACGATGGGCGAGGTCCGGGTGCCGGTCGACGCCAAGTGGGGCCCCCAGACCCAGCGGGCGGTCGAGAACTTCCCCATCTCGGGCCGCCCCATCGACCGAGCCCTCATCGCCGCCCTGGCATCGATCAAGGGAGCGGCGGCCGGCGCCAACGCCGACCTCGGGGTCATCCCCGACGAAGTGGCCGCCGCCATCGCCGACGCCGCTGCCGAGGTGGCGTCGGGGGCCCGCGACGCCGACTTCCCCATCGACGTGTTCCAGACGGGGTCGGGCACGTCGTCGAACATGAACGCCAACGAGGTGATCGCCGCCCTCGCCGGCGAGCGGCTCGGACGGCCGGGCACCGTCCACCCCAACGACCACGTGAACGCCTCCCAGTCCTCGAACGACGTGTTCCCCTCGGCCATCCACCTGGCCGTGGCCAGGGCCGTCGACGAGGAGCTGCTCCCGGCCCTGGCCCACCTGGCCGAGGCCCTGCGGGACAAGGCAGAGGCCTTCGCCACCGTGGTGAAGTCCGGCCGCACCCACCTCATGGACGCCACCCCGGTGACGCTCGGGCAGGAGTTCGGCGGCTACGCCACCCAGGTAGACCAGGCCACCGCCCGGGTGGCGGCGGCGCTGCCCCACGTCGGCCAGCTCCCCCTCGGCGGCACGGCCGTGGGCACCGGCATCAACGCACCGCCCGGCTTCGCCGGCGCGGTGGTCAAGGCGCTGGCCGCCGAGACCGGGCTGCGCCTCGTGGAGGCCCCCGACCACTTCGCCGCCCAGGGAGCCCGGGACGCCCTCGTCGGCATCTCCGGTGACCTGCGCACCGTGGCCGTCGCCCTCACCAAGGTCGCCAACGACATCCGCTGGATGGGCTCGGGACCCCGCACCGGGCTGGCCGAGATCCGCATCCCCGACCTGCAGCCGGGCAGCTCGATCATGCCCGGCAAGGTCAACCCGGTGATGGCCGAAGCCGTCACCCAGGTCGCCGCCCAGGTGATCGGGAACGACGCCGCCGTGGCCTTCGGTGGCTCGCAGGGCAACTTCGAGCTGAACGTCTACATGCCGATGATGGCCCGCAACCTGCTCGAGTCGATACGCCTCCTGGCCAACGTGAGCCGGTTGTTCGCCGACCGCTGCGTGGTCGGGATCGAGGCCGACGAGGCCCGTTGCCGGGTCTACGCCGAGTCCTCGCCCTCCGTCGGGACCTCGCTCAACCCGTTCATCGGCTACGAGAAGGCGGCCGAGATCATCAAGGCCAGCGTGCAGACCGGCCGCTCCATCCGCGACCTCGTCCGGGACGAGGAGCTGATGACCGACGAGGAGCTCGACCGGGCCCTCGACATCCTGGGCATGACCCGGGGGGGCAGGTAGCGACGAAGCGGGGGCGCCGTGCTCTCGCCGGTTACGGACGGTACGGTGACTTGTGACACGTCGCAGTAGGGGGATCATGACCACCGCACGATCACATCGGAAGCTCCTCGTCGCCTTCTTGGCCACCGCCCTGTTGGCCGCCGGTTGCGGTGGAGGCGACGGGGGCGGGGAAAGCGATGAGGACGCCGGGCCGCCGCAACGCGGCGGCTCGATCGTCTACGGGCTGGAAGCCGAAACGCCCGGCGGCTACTGCCTGCCCGAGGCCCAGCTCGCCATCTCGGGCATCCAGGTGGCCAGGTCGATCTTCGACACCCTCACGGTCCCGGGCGAGGACGGCAAGATGGTCCCCTACCTCGCCAAGGAGGTCACCCACTCGGATGACTACACCGAGTGGACCATCGAGCTGCGCGAGGGCATCGTCTTCCACGACGGCTCGAAGCTCGACGCCGAGGTCGTGAAGAACAACCTCGACGCCGTCCGGGGCCAGTACGAGGGCCGCAACGCGCTGCTCGGCGTGTTCGTGTTCTCCGACGTGGAGTCGGTCGAGGCCACCGGCCCGTTGACCGTGGTGGTCAAGACGAAGCGGCCTTGGGTGGCCTTCGAGTCCTACCTGTTCGGGGGCGGGCGCTTCGGGATGATGGCCCAGGCCCAGCTCGACGACGCCGAGACCTGCGACCGCCAACCCATCGGTACGGGGCCGTTCAAGTTCGAGAGCTGGCGGGTGGGCGACCGGCTTCGGGTGGAGCGCAACCCCGACTACTGGCAGAAGGCACCCGACGGGAAGCCCTACCCCTACCTCGACGCCATCGAGTTCCGCCCCATCGCCGAGAACGAACAGCGGATCAACGCTCTCCAGAGCGGGGAGGTGGACGCCATCCACACCTCGAGCACCACGGGGGTGAAGCAGCTCGAGGACCTCGAGGCGGCCGGCACCGTCGGCCTCTACCAGAGCACGAAGTTCGCCGAGGTGGGCTACGTGATGCTGAACGCCAGCAAGCCACCCTTCGACGACCCTCGGGTCCGCCAGGCGCTGGCCTACGGCACCGACCGGCAGACGTCGAACGAGGTGCTGAACGAGGGCCGGGGGAAGATCGCGAGCGGACCCTTCGCCCCCGGCAACGTCGGGTACCTGAAGGATGCCGGCTTCCCGGGCTATGACCCCGAAAAGGCGAGAGAGCTCCTCGACGAGTACGAGGAGGACACGGGCAAGAAGCTCGAGTTCACGCTCAACCTGCCGCCCGATCCGGAGCTCGTCCAGGCTGCCCAGTACCTGCAGGCCAACGCCAAGGAGGAGGGCATAACCATCAACCTGCGCACCATGGACCAGGGCCAGCTCATCAACGCCGCCATCAGTGGCGACTTCCAGGCCACCTTCTGGCGCAACCATCCCGGCGGCGACCCCGACGGGCAGTACGTCTGGTGGAAGTCCGACAGCCCGGTCAACTTCGGTCGCATCGACGATCCCGAGATCGACCGCCTCCTCGACGAGGGCCGCTCGGAGACCGATCCGGCCAAGCGCAAGGAGATCTACGAGCAGGTCAACCGCGAGTTCGGCGAGAAGGTCTGGAACCTGTGGGCCGGCTGGACCACCTGGGGCATCGGGACCAGCCCGGAGGTCCACGGCCTCCCCGGCCCCGAGCTCCCTGGCGGTGGCGACCCGTTCCCGGGTCTGGCTCTCGGCCACCCCGTCCACGGCCTGTGGGTGGAGGGCGGCGAGAGCTAGCCGAGGGCCGGGCTGCCCTCGAACGGGCCCGGATCCTCCGGGCCCGGGATCACCGGGCGGCTCCAGCTCATCACCTGGGCCAGGTGGTCGGTGACGGCCCTCCACTGGTCGGGGTCCCAGCCCTCGGCCACCCCCATCACGGTCAGGTCCTGGCGGATGTGGACGAGGGCCGGGAGCCGCTCGAGCTCGAGCCCCTTGACCACCCGCCGGTCGGGGTCGACCAGGGTGAGGAACTGATCGGCCCAGGGGCCGAGGAAGGTCCGGGCGTCGTCGGCATCGGCGGTGACGAGCCAGGCCACCCGGCAGTCCGCCCCCCGGAACGCGGTGAGCACCCGGCCGGCGGTGCCGAGCAGCCAGGCGCTCTCGGCCGTGTAGGGGTCGATCGCCACCAGCACCAGGTGGAACGTGGTCACCCACTCCCGCACGGTTCGAGCGTCACCGCCGAGGGCGACGAGCTCGAGCTCGGCGGGCGCCTGGCTGGCGGCGGTCACGGCGGCAGAAGGTAGCCGAGGGGTTTCCGGGCTCGCGAAACCGCGATCACCCCGATGGGAGCCGGCTGATCGCTAGATTCAGCGCCGCCAGCCGCCCGCCAGACCACCTCCAGGAAGGCCCACCATGGTCCTCGCGTCGTTCCACGACTCGTTCGGTTACCGCTTCTTCTTCCTGCTCCACATCCTGGCCATCCTCGTGGCCTTCGCCCCCGCCTTCGTCTGGCCGGTGGTGACGGCCCGGCTGCGCAACCAGGACAAGAACGCCGGGGCCACGTTGGGCAAGGTGATCCGGGACTCCTGGAACCAGATCCACGGCCCCGCCCTGGCTGCCGCCGGGCTGTTCGGCATCCTCATGGTCGTGCTCAGCGACGACGCCTGGCAGTTCAGCGACCCGTGGATCTCGATCGCCTTCGTGCTCTGGTTCGCCATGCTGGCGGTGGTGTTCGGGCTCCTGCCCTGGAACGAGCGACGGGCCGCCGAAGGCAACGCCGGCGCCGAGCGCCGCAGCGCCGCCTTCAACGGCATCCTCCACGTCCTGTTGCTCCTGATGGTGATCGACATGATCTGGAAGCCGACCTGACGCGGGGTTTCGCAACCTGGTTCACACCCGATCGAGGGGGGCGTAGGGAAGAGGCGGGAGCCCGACTTCGATGGTGGAGCCAGCGGTGATGCGGCCTCCTTGGATCACGACGGTCATCACCCCCGCCTTGCGGATGAGAGTTCCGTCCTGGTCGCGGTCGAGCACAGCGTGAAGCAGGCCCGGTTGGAGGTCGTCGAGTTGGCGACACGGGTTCCGCAGGCCCGTCACGGCCAGCAGAGCGTGCTGGTCGAACCGCAGGGTCGCCCCGACCGGCAGCTCGAGGAGGGCGAGACCTCGGGTGGTGATGTTCTCGCCCATGTCGCCCGGCCCCACCGTGAACCCGGCCGCTCTCAGCTCGTGGTGCAGCTCGGCGTGGATCAGATGGACCTGTCGCAAGTTGGGCTGGTCGGGATCGGCCCGTACCCGCGATCGGTGGCGCACGGTGCTCCCGGCGTGGGCATCGCCGACGACGCCGAGACCCGCTTCGACGTCGATGGCCGCCGTGGCGGACTTGGAGAAGGCGTGGGTGGCGCTTCGATGCACGGCCGCCACGGTCGCCGGGCTCGGACGCTGGCCAGGTTGGTCCACCGTCGAAGTATCGGTCGCAGCCACCCCCTCGGGCCCATCCACTTTCGGCGGCCGGCGCGGACCCTGCCGAGCCTCCATCGTGGACTGGACCGACTCGGTCGCTTCGAGCCGGCGGTAACGTCGCCGAAGTGCACCCGATCGAGCGGCTCCGGTACGTGGCACGGGCGGCCGGGGCTGATCAGGCGTCGCTCGTACGGGAGACGGCCGGGGCGTTGGCCGCCTTCCGGCAGGACCCCGCTGGCCTCGTCACCGGCTGTCGGCGGATCGTGGCCCGGCACCCGGCCTCCGGTCCGCTGTGGTGGTTGTGCGCCCGGGTGCTGACCGCCGCCGACCCCATGGCCGAGGCGTGGCGGGCCGCCGACGAGCTCGCCGCTGACCCCACCGGGGCCGCCCTCGCCGCCGCCATCGCCGACGACGCCACCGTGTGCGTGCTCGGCTGGCCCGACACCATCGGGGAGGCCCTGCCCCGCCGGGGTGACCTCGACGTGCTGGTGGTCGACGCGCGAGGCGTGGGCTCCGGCCTCGTCCACCGCTTGACCCGCGCCGACGTCGTCGCCACCGATGTGCCCGCCGCCGGTCTCGGTGCCGCCGCCGCCCGTGCCGACCTCGTGCTGCTCGAGGCCGACGCCGTGGGCCCAGACGTCGCCGTCGCCGTGGCCGGGTCGCGAGCCGCCGCCGCCGTGGCCCGCCACGCCGGCGTGCCCGTGTGGCTCGTGGCCGGCGTCGGGCGGCTGCTGCCCCGCCGGCTCTGGGACAGCGTGGCCTCCCGGCTCGACGCCGCCTCTGACCCGTGGGACGCCGACGAGGAGCTCGTCCCCCTCGACCTCGTCGACCGCCTGGTCGGACCGACCGGCCCTGAACTGGTGGCCGCCGCCCTGCGGCGCACCGACTGCCCCGTCGCCGCCGAGCTGTTGCGGGAGGTGTAGCGGCGGTGTCCCGGCGAGACGTGATCCGCATGAGCGACGACGAGGTCGCCGCCTTCCTCCGCGAACGCCACACGATGAACATCGCCACCCACAACCATGACGGCACCATCCACCTGGTGGCCATGTGGTACGCCCTCCTCGACGGCGCGGTGGTGTTCGAGACCTTCCAGAAGTCCCAGAAGGTGGCCAACCTGCGCCGCGACCCCCGCATCACCGCCCTGGTGGAGGACGGCGACTCCTACGACGCCCTGCGGGGCGTCGAGCTTGTCGGCACGGCCGAGGTCAGCGCCGATCACGATCTGCTCATGACCGCCGCCCGGGAGGTGATCGCCCGCTACCAGCCCGAGGTTGCAGCCGAAGACCTCGATGCCGTCGCCCGCATGATGGTGCAGAAGCGGGTGGCCATCCGCCTCCAGGTCGACCGGGTGGTGAGCTGGGACCACCGCAAGCTGGCCGGCGGCTACTGATCCACTCCACCTCGTGACGGAGGGTGCCAGGCTCGGTTGAACGGAGTCCTCCAGTGTGAGCGCGCCGGGCGAAGGGGACCCGGAGGCTTCGGTAGGGTGCGCCCATGGGTGACACCGTCGACTTCCCGAGCAACGGTCGGTCCGCCAGCGGCTACCTCGCCGTCCCCGAGAGCGGTTCGGGGCCGGGGCTCGTGGTGCTCCAGGAGTACTGGGGCCTCGTCCCCCACATCATCGACGTCTGCGACCGGTTCGCCGCCGAGGGCTTCGTCGCCCTGGCCCCTGACCTCTTCCATGGCGAGACGGCATCGGAGCCCGACGAGGCCGGCAAGCTGATGATGGCCCTCAACCTCGACCAGGCCGCCAAGGACCTGGCCGGCGCCGTCGCCTTCCTCCAAGGCCACGAGGCGGTCACCGGCGATGCGCTCGGGGTCACCGGTTTCTGCATGGGCGGCGGTCTGGCCCTGGTCCTCGCCTGCCAGCAACCCGACGCCTTCGCCGCCTGCGTTCCCTGGTACGGGGTGATCCCGTGGGAGAGCTGCGAACCGGCCTGGTCGGCCCTGCGGGCGTCGGTCCAGGGGCACTTCGCCTCCGAGGACGGGTTCTTCCCTCCCGAGAAGGCCCGGGCCCTCGAGGACAAGCTGGCCGGCCTCGGCAAGGACGTCGAGCTCTTCATCTACGAGGGCGCCGACCACGCCTTCTTCAACGACACCCGTCCCGAGGTCCACGACCCCGCCGCCTCGGCCCAGGCCTGGTCCCGCACCACCGCGTTCCTCCACCGGCACCTCGGCTGACGGCTGGCCACCGGTGCCCGGCGTCGTCGAGCGCTACCTCGTACTAGGGCTCGGCCTCGGGCGCCACCTCGACGGTCTGGTGGACGCCTACTACGGCCCGCCCGACCTGCGGGCTCGGGTCGAGGACGGCCCGCACCGGTCGCTCCGAGCCCTGACCGACGACGCCCGCCGGCTCATCGCCGACCTCGACGGCGGCGCCGGCGACACCCGGGGAGACGAGCACGAGGGTGGTGATGTCCTCGATGCGCAGCGTCGGGCCTGGCTACGAGCCCAGGTGGTCGGGCTGCACACCGTCGCCCGCACGCTCGCCGGCGAGCCGTTGCCGTACCGCGACGAGGTCGAGGCCTGCTACGGGGTCCGGCCCCGGGCCGTCCCCGAGGACGAGCTGGCCGACGCCCACCGTCGCCTCGATGCCGCCCTCCCCGGGCACGGCGCGCTGGCCGAGCGGTTCATCGCCTGGCGGGAGTCCCAGGTCGTGCCGCCCGACGCGCTCGAGGCGGCCGTCGCGTCGTTGGCCGAGGACCTCCGGGAGCGCACCGACCGGGCCTTCGGCCTGCCCGACGGGGAGCGCGTCGACTTCGTCCTCGAACGGGACAAGCCGTGGTCGGGGTTCAACTACTACCTCGGCGAGCTGCGCAGCCGGGTGGCCATCAACGTCGACCTACCCGTACCGAGCACCACGCTCGGCCACCTCGTGGCCCACGAGGCCTACCCGGGCCACCACACCGAGCACACCCGCAAGGAGGTGGGGCTCGTCCGCCGGCGCCGCCGGGTGGAGGAGACCATCTTCCTGGTCGGCACCCCCCAGTGCCTCGTCGCCGAGGGCCTCGCCGACCTCGGCCTCGAGGTGCTGCTCGGGGACCGGCCGGAGCCGGTGCTGGCCGACCACCTCCGCCCCCTCGGGGTGCCCTACGACGCCGAGGTGGTGGCGGCGGTGGCCACCGCCGGCGAGACCATCGCCGCCGTGCGGGGGAACGTGGCCCTGCTGCTGCACGAGGACGGGGTCGACGCTTCCGCCGCGGTGGCCTACGCCGAGCGCTGGGCGCTGCTGGCCAGGCCGAGAGCCGAGAAGATGGTGGCCTTCCTCACCGATCCCACCTGGCGGGCCTACATCTCCTGCTACGTGGAGGGGCTGCCCCTCTGCCGTCGGTTCGTGGCCGGCGACCCCGCTCGCTTCGGGCGCCTCTTGAGCGAGCAGCTCACACCGGCCGACCTGGCCGCCGTGTGATCCGGTGACGGTGCCGGCAGCGTAGGCATCTCATGGGCAACGACATCGCCACCGGCGTCCTGCGAGTTGTGGGCGCCGTCCTGGTGCTGGTCGGCGGCGTCCTGCACTACCTGATCTGGGACGAGGACTACCGGTCGATCCCCGACGGTGCCGTGCCGGGCCTCGACGTGGTCAAGATCGGCTTCCCGGTGAACGCGGTTCTCTCGGTGCTCCTGGCCGTCGCCATCGTGGCCTTCGCCCGCCGGCCGGTCGTGTGGTTGGCGGCGGCGCTGTTCGAGGCCGCCGGCATGGTGGCGCTGGTCCTCAGCCGGGAGGGGAGCCTGTTCGGCTGGAAGGAACCGGACTGGAGCACCGATGCCAAGCGGGTCCTCACCGTCGAGATCCTCGCCGTGGTCGCCCTCCTCCTCCTGCTGGCCGTCGACTTCTCCCGTTCGAGCCCCGGCGTCGACGAAAAGTAGGCTGCCGCCATGTCCGCACGCTCCCGTGACCTCCCCCGTCGCTCCTGCCTGTCGGTGCCCGGGTCGAGCGAGAAGATGATGGCCAAGGCGGCCACGCTCCCCGCCGACATGACCTTCCTCGACCTCGAGGACGCCTGCGCTCCGCTCGAGAAGCCCGGCGCCCGTCCCAAGATCGTCGAGGCGGTCAAGAACAACGACTGGGGCGACCGGGTGCTGTGCGTCCGGGTCAACGCCTGGGACACCGAGTGGACCTTCCGCGACGTCATCGAGGTGGTCGGCAACGCCGGTGAGCGCCTCGACGAGGTCATGCTGCCGAAGGTGCAGATGGCCTCGGAGGTGGTGGCCCTCGACCTGCTGCTCGACCAGGTGGAGAAGGAGGCCGGGCTGCCGGCCGGCCACGTGGGCATCGAGGCCCAGATCGAGACCGCTCGCGGGCTCATCAACGTCGAGGAGATCTGCGCCGCGTCACCCCGCCTCGAGGCCATCATCTTCGGGCCGGCCGACTTCGCCGCTTCCCTCGAGATGCCGGTGCTCACGGGGGGCGTCCAGATCCCCGAGTACCCCGGCGACCACTTCCACTACGTCTTCTCGAAGATCCTGATGGCCGGGCGGGCCAACGGGCTGCAGGTCATCGACGGGCCGTTCCTCAAGATCCGCGAGCCCGACGCCTTCCGGGACTACTGCCAACGGACCCGCATCCTCGGCTACGACGGCAAGTGGGCCCTGCACCCCGACCAGGTGGCCATCCTGAATGAGGTCTTCTCGCCCACACAGGAGCAGTTCGACCGGGCCTGCGCCATCCTCGACGCCTACCGCCAGGCCACCGAGGAGGACCGCAAGGGAGCGGTGATGTTCGGCGACGAGATGATCGACGAGGCGTCCCGCAAGATGGCTGTCAAGTTCGTGGCCCGGGGCGAGCAGGCCGGACTGCGCCGCTCGGAGCCCGCCGACGCCTGACCCTGTGCCCCCGGCGCCGGAGCGGGGCGCGGGGCCGGTGACGATCGACGCCGTCATCCCGGCCCGGGACGAGGCGCCCACCATCGTCGCCAACGTGGAGGCCGCCAGCGGTTGCCGCTTCGTCCGCGAGGTCCTCGTGGTGGACGACGGCTCCACCGACGGCACCGCCGACCGGGCCCGGGAAGCCGGGGCCAAGGTGATCGCCCGGACCGGCTCGACCGGTTCCAAGGCCCACGCCATGGCCGCCGGGGTGGCCGCCACCGACGCGTCGGCCGTGTTGTTCGTCGACGCCGACTGCACGGGTCTGGCCGCCGCCCACCTCGACGCCGTCTGCGAGCCGTTCGTGGCCCGACGGGCGGCGATGTCGCTCGGGTTCTTCGACTACGGCCCCTTCTGGAACCGCCTGGTGCCGTGGTGGCCACCCCTTACCGGCGAGCGGGTCCTGCCCCGCTGGGTCTTCGAGTCCATCCCCGCCGCCAAGCTGGACGGCTACACCGTGGAGGTGCGGATCAACGAGGTCATCGCCGAGGGTCGTTTGCCGACGGTCGGCCGACTGATGCCCGGGGTGTACCACCGCACCAAGCGGGACAAGCTGGGCCGGCGGGCCGGCCTCCGGGCCACGTGGGACATGTACCGGGCCCTGCTCGGCCTGGTGGCGTCCGGTGACATCCGGTTGCGGACCTACGCCACCTACCTCCAGGGCCTCACCGTCGAGAGCCCCGCGGTCAGGCGGCCCGCTCGGCCACGAGGCGCCGGGCCACCACCTTGAGGCACAGCGTCTCGTCGGCGCCCTCGAAGATGGACAGCACACGGGCGTCCACGAAGTACCGGCTCACCGGGAACTCCTCGGCATAGCCCATGCCGCCGTGGATCTGCATGGCCTCCCGGGTCACCCACTCGGCTGCCTTGCACACGTAGGCCTTGACCATCGACGCCTCGAGGGTGCCCTCGCCCTTGGCCATCATACCGGCCACGGCGTAGGAGAACTGGCGGGAGGCCTGGATGATCACGGCCATGCGAGCCAGCTTGGCCCGGGTGAGCTGGTAGTCCGCGACCGGGCGGCCGAACACGACGCGGTCGAGCGCGTACTGGCGGGCCGCCTCGTAGGCCGCCTGCATCACCCCGACGGCCCGGGCGGCGGTCTGGAGCCGGCCGTTCTCGAACCCCGCCATCTGGTAGTAGAAGCCGCGACCCTCGCCGTCCTCCCGGCCGATCAGGTTGGCGGCGGGGACGAACCACCCGTCGAAGGCCACCTCGTAGGAGTGCATGCCGCGGTAGCCGATGGTGTCGATCGGGCGGCCCTCCATCGTCCCGCCGCCCGGGGCGCCACCGTCGCCGGCCTCCTGGGTGAAGGCGAACCCGTGGCCCTCGCCCCGGGGCTTGGGCACGACGAACAGCGACAGGCCCCGGTGGCCGGTCGAGCGGTCCGGATCGGTGCGGGCCAGCAGCATCAACACGTCGGCCCGGGCGCCGAAGGTGCACCAGGTCTTCACCCCGTTGATCAGCCAGCCCGCACCGTCCCCCTCGCCGGTGCGGGTGGCGGTGACCTTCACCCCGGCCACGTCGGAGCCGTAGTCGGGCTCGGTGACCGCGACCGCGTTCATGACCTCGGCGGTGGCCAGCTTCGGCAGCCACTCCTGCTTCTGGTCCTCGGTGCCGCCGGCCAGCAGGGCCCGGGTCAGGATCTCGGGGCGGGTGATGAGCGAACCACCCGCTCCGAGCGAGCCCCGGGCCAGCTCCTCGGTGGCCACGACCATGCCGATGTACTCGCTCTCCCTCCCGAGCCGTACCCCCGTACTCCTCGGGGATCGACAGGCCGAAGCCGCCCATCTCGGCCAGGCCCTCGATGACCCGCTCGGGGATGTCGTCGTTGTGGCGGTGGATGTGCTCGGCCACCGGAGCCAGCTCCTGGTCGGCGAAGCGGCGGAAGGTGTCCTGCACCAGCTCGAAGTCCTCGTCGAGGTGCCGCGGGCCGGTGTCGTCGATGGAGGCCAGGAAGTCCGGGGAGCGGTAGGCGGCGAGGAAGCCCTGCACGTCGTCGAGCACTCCTGGCTGGACGCCCCACTCCGATTCCCGACCGAACACCTTGGCGGCCAGATCGTGCACGGCGTCGGCCACGAAGGCACAGGTGATGCGACCCTCCACGTCGCCCTTCGCGCCGTAGTCGAGCAGCGAGCGGCCCATCTCGACGGCGGCGGCGGCGTGGGCCAGGTCGTAGGCGAGCACCTGCTGGTCGTCGATGGAGCCGGCGGCCAGTCGGTGCGTCGCCGCCGTCACCACTCCGGACGCCCGCTGGATCACCGCCGCGGCGGCGTCGAGATCAGGGTTCGTCATAGCGGCGAGGCTACCGACGGGCTCGGGCTCGCTCACATCTCGGGGCCGCCGACCCGGCTGCCTACCATGACGGCCCGAGTCGAGCGCAGGAGAGGCAGGAGGCCCGTGACCACCCACGAACGATCCTTCGGCAGGAACTACGAGGACTTCGAGGTCGGGGACGTGTATCGGCACTGGCCGGGCAAGACCATCACCGAGTACGACGACCACCTGTTCTGCATGATGACCATGAACCACCACCCCCTCCACACGAACGACTGGTACGCGGCGGCCGCCCCCCAAGGTCGCAACGTGGTGGTCGGCAACCTGGTGTACTCGCTCGTGTTCGGGATGAGCGTCCCCGACGTGAGCGGGGCGGCGGTGGCCAACCTGGAGATCGAGTCGCTCAAGCACCCGAAGCCCACCTACCACGGCGACACCATCTACGCCGAGACCCGGGTGGTGGACAAGAAGGAGACGTCCAAGGGCGACCGGGGGATCGTCACTGTCGACACCAAGGGCATCAACCAGCGGGGCGAGGAGGTGTGCTCGTTCCGCCGCAAGGTGATGGTGTGGAAGGCCGATGCCTCCCCGGGCCGCCAGCGTCCGTACTCAGAGGACATCTGGGACGGCGCTTGAGCCGTCGCCGGCTGCTGGCCGCGGTCCTGGCCCTGCCGGTGGCCGCCGTCGCCGTGCTGGCGGTGGAGGTGGAGATCGCCCGGCGGGGCGACAACCTGCCCGACGCCGACCCGTTCGACCACGACGGCCGGGTGGGGGCCGGCGCCGGGCCGGTGCTGGCCATGGCCTGGTTGGGTGACTCGACCGGGGCCGGCGTGGGGGCCACCGCCGCCCGCACCGCCCTCCCCGGGCTGGTGGCCGAACGGGTCTCCTCGGCCCTCGACCGCCCCGTGGCGCTCACCAGCCTGGCCGTGTCCGGGGCCCGGGTCGGCGACGTGGCCGACGAGCAGGCCGGCCGGGTGACCGCCGGGGTGGACCTCGTGCTGATCACGGTCGGCTCGAACGACGTCACCCACCTCACCCGGGTGGCGACGTTCCGTTCCACCTATCAGCGGCTGCTCGACCGCATCCCCGACCGGGCGCGGGTGGTGCTGCTCGGGGTGCCCGACATGGGCGCCGTGCCCCGGCTGGCCCAGCCGCTGCGGGCGCTGGCCGGGCTGCGGGGCGGCACCTTCGACGCCGTCGTCGCCGACCTGGCCGGTGACCGGGGCCTCGGCTACGTCGACATCGCCGGTGCGACAGGCCCGGCCTTCCGTCGTCACCCCGACCGCTACTTCGCCGCCGACCGCTACCACCCCGACGACGACGGCTACCGGTTGTGGGCCGACGCCGTCGTCCCTGTCGTGGAGGAGGAGCTGGGTGGTCCATGATCCCGCTGCCGCCCTGCTCGCCTGGTTCGCCGAGCGCGGTCGCCACGAGCTGCCCTGGCGGGCCACCCGTGACCCGTGGGCGGTGCTCGTCTCGGAGCTGATGTTGCAACAGACCCAGGTGGCACGGGTCCTGCCCCGCTACGAGGCCTTCCTCGCCCGCTTCGAGACTCCCGCTGCCTGCGCCGCCGCCCCCGTCGGTGCCGTCGTGGCGGCATGGGCCGGGCTCGGCTACAACCGCCGGGCCGTGCAGCTCCACCGGTGCGCGGCGACCCTGGTGGACCGCCACGGCGGGACGTTGCCCGACGACCTCGTGGCGCTGGCCGCCCTCCCGGGCGTCGGCCCCTACACAGCCCGGGCCGTGCTGGCCTTCGCCTTCGAGCGCGACGTCGGCGTCCTCGACGTCAACGCCCGCCGGGTCCTGTCCCGGGTCCACGGCCGGCCGGTCATCCAGGCCGACGCCGACCACGCCGTCCCCGCCGGCCGGGGGTGGTCGTGGAACCAGGCCGTGCTCGACCTCGGCGCCAGCGTGTGCGGCCGGTCACCGGCGTGTGCGGCGTGCCCGTTGGGCCGGGCCGACGCCTGCGGCTGGCAGCGAGCCGGTCGGCCCGAGCCGGACCCGTGGCGCCCGACCCGCCCCCAGTCCGCCTTCGCCGGCTCGGACCGCCAGGGCCGGGGCCGCCTGGTCGCCGCCCTCCGGGCCGGGCCGGTGACCGCCGACGACCTGGCGGCCACCATGGGCTGGCCGGAGGACCCCACCCGGGCCGAGCGGGTGGCCTCCACCCTCGAGGCCGACGGCCTCGCCATGGTCTCCCCCTCACGGGTCTGGACCCTGCCGAGCTGACCGTCGGGGGCCACTGTTGCCTGCCGTCAGGCTGGTGCGCTGGGGCCGGCCCTGCCCGAGTTGGCGCTCCACCCGACCGGGTGCGCGAAGCTCTGAGCTGGGTCGGAACCTCGACCCGGATCCCGGTCAGCCGGTCACGGCGGCGACGAGGGCGTCGAAGGCGTCATCGGCGAGGGTGCGCACCTCCTCGTCGGTGCGGTCCTGGACCGGGTGGGCCACGAAGACCCGGGCGGCGTCGAAGCCGAGGGCAGCGGCCTGGGCAGCGGCGGCCTCGACGAACTCGGTGGACGCCGCGAACACCGCCGGCACGCCACTGCGCTCCAGGTCGACGATGTCGTGCACACTGCACGACGTGCACGACCCTCAGTCGGCGAGCGCCTCGATCACCACGTCGCAGCGTTGCGAGATCTCGTAGCGCAGATCGACCGGGGCCGGCTTGGTGAAGGTGGGCTTGGCGAACCGGGCGACCGACCATCCCCGATCGGCGCAGCGCTCGGCCACCCGGTCGAGGAACACGTCGCCGCGGGCCTTGCCGATGTCGAGCAGCCCGACGGTGAGCCCGTCGAGCGTGGCCGGTCGGGCCGCGCGAGGCCGGGCCGCCGGGGACCGCTCGCCGGTGGGGTCGAGGACGATGGTCGTGGGGTGGCTGCGCTCGGTCATGAGGTGATCTCCCGGGTGACGGGTGTCGAGCCGGTGGCGCCGTTCACCCAGCCACCGATGATGGTCGAGAACAGGCCGGCCCCGCCGCCGGCGTGGACGATGAGCAGGCCGTCGGGCCCGAACTTCGGGAACGTGGCGTCCTCCATCCCGACCGGGACGCCCTCGGCGATGCCACCGGCGCCGCGGACCAGGTCGCGGCCGGGGAGCTCGAGCCGGTCGCGCAGCTCGGCCCGGAGCCGGGCCTTGTCCCAGCCCGCCTCACGGAACACCCGGGCGTGCTCCGGCGAAACCACCAGCAGGGCGTCGAAGGCCAGCGGCAGCTTCGGGTGCTGCACCGTGCGCAGGCAGGCGGCGAGGGAACCGGCGAGCGAGTCGGGCGTCCGTGAGAGCTGGTCGACCACCCCCCTCGGCCCCTCGCCCGGGAACAGCGTGACCGTCGAGGCGTCGGGTGGGAAGCCGCGCTCGACCGAGAGCGGTTCCCACGGCGATCCCTCCTCGTCCTCGGCGAAGCAGAACGACACCTTGCCGGGGTTGCCGTGGGTGGCCCGGTCGACCTCGCTGGGCCGGCCGCCGCCCACGTTGCGCACCACGAGCTGCAAGGCCCGGCCGACGGTGAGGTTGGCCCGGTTGCCCTGGCCCAGGACGTTCACCCCGCTGTTCATCCCCAACCGGCGGCGCACCGGCCCGTTGACCACCACCACTGGGCCGACCGGCATGGTCGTGGCCAGCAGTCCGTGCATGTTGAAGGCGTCGGTGCAGGCCGCCTCGACCGCCGCCAGCACCACCGGGAGGTGCTCGGGGCGGCACCCGGCGAGGACGGCGTTGACCGCCACCTTCTCGACGGTGCACTCGACGAGGTCGGGTGGCACCACCGCCACCACTTCGTCGGCCGGCCGGGTGGTCCCGGCCAGCATCTTGAGCACCCGGGACTCGGTGGGGGCCACGACGGGGAGGCCGTCGGTCCAGCCCCGGTCGAACAGGGCCTCGGTCTCGTCCTCCAGGGCGGCCAGCTCGATCCGGCGGCTGCGAAGGGTGGCGCCCCGGTGGCGGACGTCGAGCTCGTCGGCCCGGACCGGGTCCTGGGTGAGCGATCCGCAGCCGGGGCGCTGGTCGGGCAGGTCGGGGCCGAGCCCGATGAGACCGCTGATCTCCTGCCAACGCTCCCGGGACCACCCGACGGTGCGCGCCACCTCCTCGCCCCCCTCGACCCGCACGAGGGTGGGGACGGTGTCGAGGCCGAGGTGCCAGGACACGGCCAGCTCGGTGTCGTCGACGGCGTCGAAGGCCTCGGGGAACCGGGGGTCGTCCTGGGTGTAGACGGTCAGGGTCCCATCACCGGCGTCCCGGAGCTGCTCGAGCACGGGCACCACGAGCATGCACGTCGGGCAGTCCCGCTTCACCACGGCCACGAGCCCGTCGGGCAGCACCGGGGGCGGGCCCGGATCGGTCTCCGACCGGAGCCCAGCGGTGGTCATGGTCGGACTCTAGGAGGCCGCCGGTGGAGACGTCGGCGCGACCGCCCAGCCCACGCCGACGCTCACCGCGTTTTACGGATCTCCGTGACGACGAGGACCGGTTGCCCGACGAACTCGGCGATCCTGCGGCGGTCGAGCCGGATGCCGAACTCCGCCTCCACCTGGGCCCGGTCGAAGTCCCGGAAGGCACCCGTGGCCTCGACGGTGTCCCCCGACCGCACCCGCGGGTTGCCCGGGGGCACGAACACGAGGACGGGCCCCGACCCCGTGTCGCCCACCGAGATGAGATGCGGTTCGTCCACCACGCTGACCCGCCCGGTGACCGTGATGGACACACCGGTGAGCGGCTGGTCGGCGTCGGTCGCCGGCGCCGTCGAGGTGCCGCGGCCCGAGGGCGTCCCGTCCTCGCCGTCCCAGCACCCGGCCGAGGTGACGGCAGCCAGGGCCACGGCTGCGGCCAGCACTGCCCGCCGAGGCTCAACGGTCATCGGATGGTGACCCGGAAGAACAGCTCGGCGGCCCGATCCATCTCAGCCCCTGCCCACTCGGGACTGACGTGGACTTCACCGAGAGATCCTTCCCGGTAGGTGGCCGGTGCGCCACTCCTCCAGGGACCTGGTGACGAGACCGTGACGCGGCTCGGCAAAGGTCGGCTCGTGAGGCGGCCGAATCCAGGCCTGTGACCGCACCGTGACGACGCCGTGAGGCCAGACCGCCCAGCGCGAGCAGCCCCGGCCTCGGGGTGGTGCCCGAGGTCGTCGGCGTCGTCTACGACGAGTCGGGGATCATCGTCACCAACGACCATGTGGTGGGTGACTTCGACACCGTGCAGGTGGCGCTGGCCAGCGGTGAACGCCTCGACGCCGAGGTGGTGGGAAGCGATCCCCGCAGCGACCTGGCCGTGCTTCGAGTCGACCGGGAGGGCCTTCCCGCCGCTCCCTTCGCCGAGGACCTGCCCCGCGTCGGCGAGCTGGCCATCGCCATGGGCAACCCCCTCGGCTTCGAGAACAGCGTGACCGCCGGGGTGATCTCCGGCCTGGCCCGGGCCATCCCGGGAGCGGCCCAGGTCGCCCCCGCCCTCGTCGACCTCGTGCAGACCGACGCTGCCATCTCGCCCGGCAACTCGGGCGGCGCACTGGTCGACGGGCGGGGACAGGTCGTCGGGATCAACGTCGCCTACCTGCCTCCGAACCCACCCAACAGCCCCGGTGCCGTCTCCATCGGCTTCGCCATCCCCGCTGCGACCGTCGTCGACCTCGTCGAGCAGCTCCTCGATGAAGGCACGGTCACGTACCCGTACCTGGGTGTCGAGCCCCTGCCGCTCACCCCCCAGATCACCCGACGCTTCGGCCTCGAGCGGACCGACGGCGTCATCGTGGGCGGGGTAGCGCCCGGGACACCGGCGGCGCGGGCTGGCCTCGAGCCGGGCGACCTGCTGATCGGCTTCGACGGCGTGCCCCTGGCCACCGTGGAGGACCTGCTCGGCGGTCTGCGCCGGCTCGATCCCGGTGACGAGGTGGAGATCGAGGTGATCCGCGCCGGCGAGAGGCTCGAGCTCGAGACCACCCTGGCCGAGACCCCCGCCGAGGTCGGCGGCTGAGCGGCCCCCACGGGGACGGGCTGCTTCAGCGGTGCCCAGGGTGCATCACCGGGGGATGTGGGGCTCGGTCGACGCCATGGCCATCTCATCCTCCGCGCCGAGCAGCCCCAAGATCCGCCGCAGGCCCTCTTGGGCGTCGAGGAGGACGAGCTGGCCACCGCGTGACCGCAGCGCACGGGCTGCCTGCCTGAGGACCACCACGCCGGCCGAATCGATGAAGCAGAGGCCGGAGGCGTCGACGAGGACCCGTGACGCCGACGCTGCGCTCGCCTCCCGCAGCCGTCGCTCCAGCTCGGGCGCCGTGAAGACGTCGAGCTCTCCGACGACGATGACGAGCGCTTCGATGCCGAGCCACGTCGAGGTGACGCTGAGGCCCGCCGGCGGGGTGTCGAGCTCGGACCTCGCCAGGATGGCGTCGGGGGAGCGGGATGCCTTGCCGTCGATCATGGGTCCTCCTTCCACAGAGGGTCGGCGCCGACGCTACGACGGAGGGCTCGGTCGGCGATAGAGGCCCGGCCCCGTCGTGACCAATCTGTGACGGACTGCGACCGGTGGCCGCACCGCAGGCATCGGTCGGTCTATCCCCCGGAGGTGAGCGGCACCGTTCGAGCCTCCGACGAGGCTGCGGCGCCGTCGCCGCCGGTTGCTGCCCGCAGTGTGAACGTGAAGCAGGCGACGCCGCCCTCGAGCTTGCGGGCGCTGAGGGAACCGCCTTGGAGCCGGGCGTTGGCGAGGGCGATCGAAAGCCCCAGCCCCGAGCCGGGCGCTGACCTCGACCGATCGCTCTTGTAGAAGCGGTCGAACACCCTCGAGAGGTCGATCTCGTCGATGCCGGAGCCGCGGTTGCAGACCTCGATGACGACCTGCTCGCCCTCCTGGTACCCACGGACCTCGACGCCACCGTCCCCGTGTTCCACGGCGTTGCTCAACAGGTTCCCGACCACCCGCTTGAACCTGGCTCGATCGGCCACCACCATCACGTCGTCGTCGACCTGGAGGCTCACCGAGGTGGTGACCCCCCAGGGGCGGATGACCGTTCGCAACGCCTGCCCCAGCGAGAGCGCTTCGAGGTGGGCCTCCTCCTGGCCGGCGTCCAGGCGAGCCAGCTCGAGGAGCTCGGTCACGAGCGCCCTCAACCGATGGACATCCTCCACGAGGAGGTGGGCGAACGGCGCCGCATCGGGCGGCAGGGAGGACAGCTCGTCCTCCACGAGCGACGCCGCCGAGAGCATCCCGGCGAGCGGTGTCTGCAGCTCATGGGCCACGTCGGCGGTCAACCGGCGTTCCCGCTCGGCGGCCAGGGACAGGTCTCTGATCTTCTCCTCGAGGGCCTCTGCCATCCGGTTGAACGAGTTCGCCCATCGCCCGAACTCGTCGTCGGAGGACGTCTCCAGACGGGTGTCGAGCAGCCCCTCGGCCAGTGACTCCGACGCTTGGGCCGCCTGGTGGACGGGGCGAAGCGTTCGTCGAGCCACCAAGTTGCCGAACAGCGCAGCTCCGGCCACCGAGGTGAGCCACCCGAGGGCGAGCACGTCCCGGAAGTCCTCGACGCTCTCCAGGAGCTCCTGCTTGGGGAAGAAGAAGAAGAGCTTCAGCCCTCCCGTGGACGTCTCCCCGCCCACGACCAGGTTGGCGTCGCCGTCGATGGTCGCCGATCGCTCGATCAGCTCGCCGGGCCGCACCGCCGTCACCATGCCGTCGGGGATCTCCTCCTGGCCGAGGCCCGAGACCGACGAGAAGACGACGTCACCGGCGATCACGACCGTCTCGAAGCCACCCCGGCGCTGGAACTCGGCCATCAGGTCGTCGACGTCGGCCACGGTGAGGTCCTCCGGGGCCGAGATCAGGCTCAGCGATGCCTTGTCGATCGACTGCTCGGTGAACACGCGGGTCCGGTACGCCCGCACCAGCACGAAGCTCGTCAGCGCAACCACCCCTCCGGAGACGGCGACGACCACCACGAAGGCGATGGTCAGCCGTCGTCGGAAGCCGGTCTGGAGGCGGACGGCGGCCATGCCGATCGGCCGCTACTCGCTCTCGAACCGATAGCCGACGCCCCGGATCGTGGTGATGTGGCGAGGATCGCGGGGGTCGTCGCCGAGCTTGTCGCGTAGCCGCTTGACGGCCATGTCCACCAGCCGGGAATCACCGAGGTAGTCATAGCCCCAGACCCGCTCGAGGAGGCCGTCCCTGGTCAGCACCTGGCCGGCGTTCCGAGCGAGCTGGAGCAACAGGCGGAACTCGGTGGCCGTGAGGTCGAGCGGTTCGCCGAACTGGCTGGCCCGGAAGCCGGCGGCATCTATCTCGAGCCCTCGCACCCTGATCATCGGGCTGTCCGGCTCCCCGGTCGCCCGCCGAAGGACGGCACGGACCCTGGCCGTCAGCTCCGGTCCCTCGAAGGGCTTGGTCAGGTAGTCGTCGGCGCCCAGTTCGAGGCCGACGACCACGTCGGTGGTGTCCGTGCGAGCGGTGAGCATCACGATCGGGACCCGCGACGTGCGGCGGATCTGACGGCAGACCTCGAAGCCGTCCAGCTCCGGCAACATCACGTCGAGCAGGATGAGATCGAGCCGTTGTCGGCTGAAGACGTCGAGTGCCTCTCTGCCGTCCACCGCGCAAGTGACGCCGTACCCCGCTCGCTCCAGCAGCAGCGACGCCGACCGCCGCACGGACGGGTCGTCCTCGACGAGGAGGAGCTTCTCGTTGATGGGGGAGCCTCCTGGCGGCGACGCGGCCACAGGCCTGCAGCGAACCGAGATGCGACCGCACTTCAAACTAGCTCGACCGCTGGGCGCCGGGTCCCGCCCCCCAGTCCGAAGGTGCTTCGATGCGGATGTGGGAGTGGACGGAGACGACCGGGACGAGGACCGAGAGTTGAGCGAGCTGCTGAGCGAGCTCCGTGTCGTCCTTCCAGGGGTCACCGTGCTCTTCGCCTTCCTGCTCACCGTGCCCTTCACCGCCCGGTTCGGATCGCTCACCGGTCCTCAACGAGGGGCCTACTTCGTCGCCTTCCTGACCACCGCGACGTCCATCGTGTTCCTGGTCGGCGAGGTCGCCTACCACCGCCTGCGGGGCAAGCCGTACGACAAGGTGAAGATGATCACCACCGTCACCCGCCAGACGGTGGCGGCGGTGGCCTTGCTGGGCGTCGCCCTCGTGGCTGTGGTCTTCCTGGTCAGCGACGTCCTGTACGCGGGCAGCGTCGCCATCCCCTTGGCCGCCGCCATCGCGCTGTTGTCACTCGTCGCCTGGTTCGGCATACCCCTCGCCCGGCGCCGTCGTTCGCTCAGGCAGGACCGGCCAACGACCCGGTGACCTCCTGGGCCGTCCCTCGGTGGAGGGGCGGCCGAGCGCCGGTGGACGCTGCGTCACGGCGACCGCAGGGTGGCGAACACGACGACGTTGTCGTCATAGGAGCGACGGTCACGGTCGACCGCCCACCGCAGGTGACCAGGCGCAGCGTTGGCGTGGGGCCTCCACGGAACACGTGCTCAGTGGGGAAGCGATCCTTCGGGTGCTGCTCCACGGCGTCGACCACGAAAGTGAGGGTGTCGGCCCGGTCCCGGGCGACCAGGACGCGGTCACCCGGCCGCACGTCCCGCAGGCCGAAGAAGGCGGCCGGCCCTGTCGTGGAGTCGACGTGGCCGACGATCACCGCTGCGCCGGGTTCCCCTGGCTCGGGTCCGTCGACGTACCAGCCGGCGTCGGAGAAGCGGCTCGGCACCTCCAGGGTCCGGTCGGGGAGGAGGCCCAGCTCGACGACCGCGGCGTCGATGCCGACGCTCGGGACGGTGACCGTCGCTGGCTCCGGCTGCGGCGTCGGAGCCTTCCCCGGGGGCGGAGCCGCCTCGGTCGGTGGGCCGGTGGTCGGTGCTGGGGCCCTTTCCGGCGTCGACGGCGGTGCGCCTCTGCCGGTCGGGGGCCGAGCCGGCCTCCCACCGCCGCCCTCGCCGTCCGGAACCGGTCCTGCCGCCGGGACGAGGACGGCGAGCACGACGAGGGCGACCACCACGCCCGCCACTCGAGCCCCGCGCCCTCGACTCATGCACCGGTCCTCTCGTCATCGGACACCGACCCGCGAAACACCGGCCGGCGGCCGTCGCGTCCGGGACAGTTGTCCCCGGCGGACTTCACCGGAGGGCCTCGGCTCCGTAACGGTCCGGTCACGGCTCCTCCGGCCGGCCATTCCTTCCGGCGCCGCGCTACGTCGTCACCGCTGATAACGCCGAGACAGCCGAACGGGCTCGGCTGCAGCTCGCCGTCGAGAAGTGACGTCAGGGATGGCGCGCCCGTGCCGCGCTGGCTCGTGTTGCGAGATCCGTAGCGGGAGCCGACCGGGCTCGGCGTGCGATCAGTGGTCGACGGCCTTGGCCACGACGACGTAGTCGCCCTCGTAGGGGTCGAAGACGTCGTCGTCGAGGTCGGTGTCGAGCTCCTCTTCGATGCGCAGGAGCTCGAGCTCGTCCAGTTGGCCGGTCACCTTCACCACCTCGTCCTCCTTCACGCCGTGCGGGGGGGCGCTGACCACGAGCAGGCTGTCGCCCGCTCGGGGCCCGGCGATGCGGAAGGCGCGGGGGTCGATGACCTCGAGGACCTCTCCGCTCACGGTCACGTCGTCGCCCAGGAAGACGCCTGGGTCGGTGAACAGGTCGCCGTACAACTCCGGGTCGGCGGCGTCCTCGACGATCTCTTCGTCGAGCTCGGCGTCGCCGTACGGGCGCTCTTCGGCGCAGGCGCTGATCAGCCCCAGCGACATCATCGCCACCACGGCTGGCCCTTGAAGCGTTCGGATGGATGCCATGGCCGCAGCACTTCCCGGACCGGTCACGGTTCGGCCTCGCCGCCGTATCACCTCGGTCACGGCTGACCTGTCTCGGCCGCCGGCCCGTTGTCCATCGCCGGCCGTTGCGAGGTCGTGACGAGGTCGCAGGGGTGCGGTTACGAGCATTGGAGAGCCTTCGCTCGGCGGGCAACGGCCCGACCGCCTCCAACCAAGGAGCTCAGACATGAACCGGTGCGCTCGTGGCCGGGTGGGCCAGCACGTCGGTCGCCCAGACCGAGCAGCCCGCCTCGGAGCTCACACCCCTGAACGAGTCGGGGGCGGCGGGCAACGTCGAGGTCTCGCTGGAGGGCAACTTCCTGCGGGTCGACCTCCTGGCCGACAACCTGCTTCCCGGAGCGCCCCACGCACAGCACATCCACTTCGAGCCCGGAACGCCGGCCAGCTGCCCGTCATCGGAGCACGACGCCGACGGTGACGGCGTGCTCACGACCACCGAGGGGAAGTCCGCCTACGGGCCCATCCAGGTGTCGCTGACCACCGAGGGCGACTTCGGTGCCGAGAGCAGCGCGCTCGCCCTCGACCGCTTCCCGGTGGCCGATGACGATGGCATGGTCGAGTACGGGCGGACCTTCGAGCTCTCGCCGGATCTGGCCTCCCAACTGGCCGGCATGACCGTCGCTGTCGTACAGCACGGCGTGAATCTGAACGACAGTGGCGAATACGACGGTGAGCAGATGAGTGAGCTCGACCCGTCACTCCCGCTCGAGGGGACGGTGCCCGCGGACTGCGTGATGGTGACCGTCGCCGCCGCCGAGGAGGAGCCGACCACGTCGACGACCGCTCCGCCGCCGCCGCCGACCGACAGCGACACGGGGGCCGCGCCCTCGGGCGGCATGGAGACCGGAGCTGGCGGCACGGCGGCTCCCCAGGACGGTATCGCCATCCAGACGG
Organism: Acidimicrobiales bacterium; assembly: GCA_030447445.1. Lineage (GTDB taxonomy): Bacteria > Actinomycetota > Acidimicrobiia > Acidimicrobiales > Iamiaceae > JAUJOW01. The sequence goes on from JAUJOW010000004.1 coordinate 158,290, forward strand.
TGGTGGCCCTGGGGGCGCTGGGCGGCTTGGCCATCGCCGGCGGGACGGCGCTGGCGTGGCGGCGCCGGGACCGCTCGCGTTAGAGGATCTGCCGGCCGGGGCTCCCTCCTCCACCAGGGCCCCGGCCGGCGGCCCCGTTCAAGCCGTGACACGGCCGTGACCAGCGGCACCGAGATGGCGCCGGCGCCTCGTGCGCGGTGTGACTTCGTGTACGGCAAGGACGACGTAGCCGAGAACATCGCGACGGCCGTGGATTGTCGCCCCGCTTCCCGAAGCCGAGATCCCGACCTACGCCGTCCTCGGGAACCACCACGTCGAGTCGGGAGCCGCCGACCGCCTGCCGGTGGCGCTGGAGGCTGCGGGTGTGCTGGTCCTCGACAACGAGGCCGTTCGGCTGCCGGGCCACCCGATCTACGTGTATGTGAACCGGGGGGTGGGCATGAGCCTCGTCCCGGTGCGGATCAAGTGCCGTCCCGAGCTGACCATCTTCACGCTCGTGCCGTCGTGACCGAGCCGTGACGGTGGCCCTACCGGGTGTGACACCTCGTGGGAAGCATCGAGGCATGGATACGACACATGCACCACGGAGAACAAGGAGGCCAGCACTGACCAGCGGGTTCGCGGCCGTGGCGTTGCTCGTCGGCACCGCAGGGCTCACAGCCTGCGGGGACGATGAGGATGACGATGTCGCCGTCGACGACCCGACCACCACGGTGGAAGTGGAGGTGGAGGACTTCCCCACGCTCGATGCCAACGGGGACTCCTACCTCGACGTCGACGAGGTCGCCGAGCACGTCGACGACGTCGGCACCTTCGAGGAGTGGGACGTCGACCGCGACTCCGAGCTCGACAGCGACGACATCAGCGGCAATGCCTTCGAGCTCTGGGATGCCCACGACAACGGCACGGTCAGCGAGGAGGAGTGGAAGGACGGCACCGAGCTCTGGTACCCGGCCAACAATGATCGCGGCCCCTTCGCTGACTGGGACGGCGACGGTGACTCGGAGCTCGACGCCGACGAGGTGGCCGAGGCCTTCGACATCAGTGCCCTCGGTGAGAGGTGGGACGACGTCGGGAGCCTCGGCAAGGAGACCTTCAAGAAGTTCTACTTCGACATGTACGACACCAACGACGACGGCAAGGTGTCCGAAGCGGAGTGGACCAACGGGGCCGCCTTGCAGGGCACCCCGGCGGAGTGATCGTTCTCTGAAGAGGAACCCTCGCCGAGGGGCGAAGGGGTCTGGAACGAACCGCGGGGGCGAGGGCCGGCGCCCTCGCCCCCCGCTTCCGCGTCGGTCTTCCTGCGCATCGACTAGCGGGCGTTGGACGAGCGTTGGCCCTGATGGGCTTCAGTTGGGCTGGGTCGCCCCGGGCTTGTGCTGTTGCCAGACGTCGAGGTCGCCCACGTCGACGGTCATGAACGGGCCATCACTCGTCCGCTTCGGCCTCGGCGTCCCCGCCACCCTCGATGTCGACGTCCGGCGCCTCGACATCGGCGTCCGGCGCCTCCACGTCAGCATCGGTGTCCACGTCGGTGTCCACGTCGGCATCGCCTCCGAGTGTGAAGAAGAGGACGACGGCGATGGCCACTACCACGACCGCCGCGATCAGGGCCCACAACCACTTCTTGCTGCCGGTCGCCGACCGGTCCTGACGTTGCACCGACATGTTGTTCGTCTCCTCGGCTTCGTTGGTCGTCCAGCCCGACGTTACGTGCGCCCCTACCGCCGCACCTTTCCGTTTGGTCACTGGCCGGTCACGAAACGGTCACGACAGGATGGGATCCGGCCGCCGCACCTTCGACCCGACCGCCTTCACGCTCGGGTGCGGCTGCTCCCGCTGGCCCGAAGGCTCCTGGCCGCCTGCTCGGCCGCCGCCACCGGTCCACCGAAGCGCAGCGCCCGGCCGCCGAAGGCGATCGAGCACAGGGCGAACCAGCCCCAGCCCACCGCCGCACCACCCAGCACGTCGGTGAACCAGTGCACGCCGAGGAGCACACGGGTGGCGGCCACGGCGGTGGCGACGGCGGCGGCCGAACCGGCCAGCACGGCTCTGACCCTTCGGGAACGAGCCCGGCCGAGCACCAGTGCAGCGCAGGCGTACGTGGCCGCCGCCGCGGCGGCGTGGCCGGAGGGAAAGGACGGGCCGGCGAAGCCGCTGAGCTGCAGGAGATCGGGACGCGTGCGGGCCACGAGCCACTTGACGAGGTTCACGATGGCGAACTGCCCGCCCACGGTGATGGCGAGCAGCCACGGAACCGACCACCCCGGCGTCCGTCGTAGCTCGAGCGCGGCCACCACCACCGAGACGCCCACGACCACGCCGGTACCGCCGAGGAGGCTGACGGCTCGCAGGACGTCGGTTGACGCCGCCGTGGCCTGCTCGGCTGCCCACCGGGCCAGGGGCACGTCGGAGCGGGCCAGCCCGGCGGTCTCGCGAACCATGAGCAGCAGCGAGCCGACGGCCGCCCCCGACAGGACCAGCGCCGTCAGGGCGGCCGTCAGGAGCAGGCCGGTGGCGGTGGCCGGGTCGAGCCGACGCTCGAGCAGGCGGGCCAGCCGGGGGTGCACACGGACCTCCCGGCGGAGGAGGCGGACGCCGAGCCGGGGCGCGCCGAGGTCGATGGCCGGCGACCGGGCGACGACCACGGCCACCGCCACGCCCGCCAGCAGCGCGCCCGCCGACATGGCCGCCACAGGGAGCATCGCGGTCACCGACGGGTGCGGCAGGGGCTGGCGTCGAGGCCAGCCTCGGTGGGGGCCGACCGGGCCGGCGCCGAAGTGGGGGACCGGCGACCCTCGCCGGATCGGCTCGACCGTTCCGCCTCGAGCTGTGCCGTCACTGCGGCGCCGAAGAGCAGGGCGATCGACGAGAGGAGGGCCCAGAGCAACAACGCCACCACGCCGGCGAGGGGGCCGTAGGCCCGACCGAACGTGGAGCTGTACCGGAAGACCAGGCCGAGCAGCACCGTCACGCTGATCCACGAGACGACCGACACGGCGGCACCGGGGGCGAGCCACGACCACCCAGGCTGGCGGCGGTCGGGGCACCACCGGAACAGCAGGGCGACGGCGGCCACGAGCAGGGTGGCCGCCAGTGGCACGCGAGCCACGCCCCAGACCGGCGTGAGGGCGTTGTCGCCCAGGGTCTCGCCGAGGGTGATACCGGTGGCCAGCAACGCGAAGGCAAGGGTGATCAGCGTGCCTGCACTGACGGCCAAGAGGGCCGCCCTTCGGTACTTGGCGACGCTCGGGCGGTCGACCTCGAGCCCGTAGAGACGGTTCAGGCTCCGCTGCAGTTGGCCCATCCCCGTCGTGGCCGTGACCAGGGAGCCGAGGAGGCCGACGGCGATGGCCGCCACCCGCCCGGCGTGCCCGGCGGTGCGGGCTTGTTCGATCGCCGTCGACAAGGAATCGCCCACGGGGCCCGGTGCCGTCGCCTGGACGAGGCGGCGGGCGCTGAGGCCGATCTCGCTCCGCCCCAGCGCACTGGCCAGTCCCACCAGCGCGATGAGGCCCTGCACGGCGATCAAGGAGGTGACGTAGGCGAGCGACCGGGCGTGGCTGAACCCGTCAGACCTACGAAGCCGCTGCCCGGCGGCCAGGAGCAGGCTCCCGACGCCGACCCGCCGGACGGTGTCCCACGCGTCGTCGCCGGCGAGGGGCCACGTCTCGGGGACGAACGCGGCGCTGCTCATGGCAGCACGGCGCTCAGCCCCGCCGCCCGCACGCTCACCGTGACCCCGCTCGGGGCACGCACACGAGAAGGGACAGCGGCTCGACGTGGGCGTCGAGGTGGTCGGTGGGCTTGCGGTCGTTGCCGTCGAGCTCCCACGGCATCGCCTTGGACAGGGAGACCTCGATCTTCTCCCCGGCCGTTGACCGCACGAGCGGGGACCGGCGGACCTGGCGGCGGAGCAAGCGGGCGAAGACCCGAAGCCACTCGTCGAAGCCCTCGGCCATGACGACGCCCACCTCCAGGCGTCCGTCGTCGGGGCGGGCATCCTCGAAGACGACGAGGCCGCCGGTGACGGCTCGGACGTTGCTGACGAGGACACAGCTCGACCGGCCGTCGAACCATCGCTTCCCGTCGACGCTGATCTTGGTGCGAACCCGCTCGCCCCGCATGGCCTTGGCGCCGGTCCAGAAGTACGCCAGCCGGCCGAACCGGTCCTTCAGCCCACGATCGGCGTCGGCGATCATGCGGGCGTCGAAGCCGGTGCCTGCCATCACCGCGAAGCGCCGGCCGTTCGCCACACCGAGGTCGAGGGCTCGTCGCTCGCCGTGCAGCGCCACGTCCAGCGCCCCGGCCAGGTCGATCGGTATCTCCAGGTTCGACGCCAGCAGGTTGGCGGTGCCCGCCGGGAGCACGCCGAGGGCGATGCCGGTGCCCGACAGCTCGGCGGCACAGCGCCGCACCGTGCCGTCTCCTCCCCACACCAGGATCAGGTCGACCCCGGCCTTGGCCGCCTTGCGGGCCTTCTTGGCCGCCTTCTTGCTCTTCGGCACCTCGTACCAGCTCGGATCCGTCACCCCGGCGGCGGCCAGCCGCTCACGCAGCTCCCCGAGGCCGGCTCCCAGGGTCTTCTTGCGGTGGGCGACGACGGCCACCCGTGTCACGTCCACCGACCCCACCCGCCGCCCTGGCGGGGACCGCCTCCGGCGGTCACCGTCACGTCCACCGACCCCACCCGCCGCCCTGGCGGGGACCGCCTCCGGCGGTCACCGTCATCCCTGAACCTCGTCGCCAGGCCGGTTGGCCGGCCCCGGCAGGAACCGGGCGGCCAGGACGGCGACCATGATGCATCCCACGCCGAGGAAGGCACCGGCCACGACATCGCTCGGGTGGTGGAGTCCCCGATAGACCCGGGAGAGACCCACACCGGCGGCGATCAGCGTGACCGCCGCCCAGACCCAGCGGCGGTTCAGGGCGGCCGGCATCAGGGAGCCGGCGATGAGCGCCAGGCCGCCGTACAGGATCATCGAAGCGGCCATGTGACCGGACGGGAAGCTGGCCGTCGCCGGCACGGAGTCGAGGGCCTCGACGTCCGGCCGGGGGCGGCGCACGGCGTAGGTCGTCGACAGGAACACGGACAGCTCGAGGGGCAGGCCGACCGCCAGCACGGCGGCCTGGCGCCAGAGCCGGCTGGCCAGCAGCACGGTCCCCGCCCCGACGGCGACGCCGAGCACCGTGAACGTGTCGCCGAGGTGCGACAGCACCCGGGTGATCGCGTCGAAGGGGCCTGAGCGGCTGCGGGCGAACCAGTGGGTGATCGCCGAGTCGATGTCGCCCACCCAGGAGCCGACGACCACCGACATGACCAGCTCGCCGGCCAGGACGAGGGTGATGGTGACCGCCAGGTAGCCGGCAGCCACGACCTGGGCGACGGCGACGGCCCGGCCCCGGCCCGACACCGGGCCGCCGACCGGTTCGACGTCCAGAGGACCGGGCGCCGAGAGCCCCTCTCCCGGTCCGTCGTACCCGTCGAGCTCGTGCTGGTCGGCCACTGTCGTGGTGCGAGGCCCCCTGGTGGTCGACGATGGACGGTATCTCATCGGCGCCACCCTTCCCCGCCCGCAGTCTCGATCCGGTCACCCCTCGGTCACCACCCGGTCACGCCACGTTCACGGCAGGGTGGCCGTTACCGACCGGTTGCCGTTCAGTCACGGCTCCGTTGCCCGGGCCGGGCAGGTCGGTCGGGTGAGGGAGACGGTGACCGAAGCCAAGAGCAAGACCCACCGGCGCCCGTGGGCGGGGGTGGTGTCGTTGGTGCCGCTGATGCTGCTCGGCGGGCTGGTCGGTTGCGGCGACGAGACCAACGGTGGGGGCGACCAGCCCGAGGCCCAGCCCGCCCCCGACGTGTCGGTCTTCGCCGAAGGTGAGTTCGACGGCCTGCCGATCCCGCCTCGGGCCGACCCGGTGGGGAGGCGGAGCGAAGACAACGACGTCGTGACCCGCTCCTTCAGCGTGCGGAACACCACCGTTCGGGAGGTGCTCCAGTTCTACGAGCGGGAGCTCGACGGGTGGACCCGCGTGGGGGAGGAGGACGTGGGCACGGCCGTGCATGCCGACTACGAGCGGGATGGTCGCGGGCTGCGGGTGACCGTGCAATCAGCTTCGGACCTCAGCGACGAGGTCCCCGGCCTGCAGCTCAGCCTGCAGCTCGGTCCACCGGAGCGGGTCTTCGTCGGCTGACCCGGGCGGGGGCCGCCGAGCCGTACCACCCTCCCGTGGTCCGCCCGCCGCCCTTCGAGCGAGGAACGCGTGTCGTTACTGCTCGTCTTCTCCCTGTGCCTGCTCGTCGCCGTGCTCGTCTCCGAGCGGGCTCACCGAACGGGCTCACCGAACGGTGCTCTCCACTGCTGTGATCTTCCTGGTCGCCGGTGTGCTCGTCGGGGACGGCGTCCTTGGTTTCGTCCCCCTCCGCCCCGAAGACGACATCGTCGCCGGGCTCGCCGAGCTGGCGATCGGGGTGGAACGCTCCCGGTTCTTTCTGCGTCCGCCGCCACGAGCCACTTGACGCCGTCGCCATCGGGCTCATCGTGCTCGCACTCGGGTCGCTCACGCACGCCAACCTCTTCCTCGCCGCCTTCGCCGCAGGCGTCACCATCGCGACCATCGCACCCGACGTTCGGAGCGCTTTCCACGCCTTCGGCGAGAACGTGGCCGAGCTGTGTCCCGCTACTGCGAGCGCACCTCGTCGAGGTGGTCGAGGAGATCCCCAGCGGCCTTCTCGACCACCTCGTGTCCGTTCTGCGCCGCCCGCTGCTTTGCATGGATGAGCCCGTCGCGGTTCACACGCCGGAAGTCGCCGAACGGGAAGCCGTAGCGGTCCTTGGTGTCCTCTGACGCGTTGGTGTCGATGGCGAGGTGCCACTCGCCGTAGCCGTCGTAGCCGTCCCGCTCGATCTTGGCGTTCTCCTCGTCGGCTGACGGCAGGGCAGCAGACCACTTCGTCCGAGAGTCGAACTGCTTGCTGTCGATCATCTGGCGGGCCTTGGCGACGCCATCGTCGTTCAGCCGGTACGTCGTTGCCATGCGGGCCACTCCATCAGCGAGCTCGATGACCGCCTCCTCACGATATCCACGTTTGCAATGCCGAGCCGTGGACAGCATGGGAACTGACGGAGCATTGAGGTAAGGAGACGACGATGGCGTTTCAGGTGACCGACGTGCAGAAGGCGTTGAAGGGTGCGAGCTACCCCGCGGCAGCGGGAGATTTCGCCTCGGTGGCGAAGGGCAACGGGGCCGAGGACGACCTGGTGCAGGCCATCGATGGGCTCGGCGGTGAGCTGACCGGCCCCGACGACGTGATGCATGCGCTCAAGGGTTCCTTGACCGGTCGGGACGACTGATCCGGCGAGGGCATCATCCGGTCGGAGATGGCGAGGGGGCGGTGCCCGTGCACCAACCGTCGTTGCGGAGGAAGGCGGCGAGCAACCGCCGGCGCTCTCGGGTTCCCGGCGTCGCCTGCTCGAAGGTGTCGTGGTCGACCGTGGGGACGCCGGCGCGACGGAGGTCGTCAAGTGCGGGTGGCGGAAGGGCTTCGTCGCCGCTCCGGATGTAGGTGCCGGACAGCGTCGAGAGGAACGACCCGATGGCGGCGTCGAGGGCTTGGAGGGCAGCCGGGTCGGGGCGGGCGCCGGTGGCGACGCCATGGCGAAGGAGGTGAAGTGCACCGGAGAGGTCGGCCATGGCCGGTGCGGCGGCGCTCTCCCGATCTCGGCTGTGGAAGTAGTGCAGCACCGGATAGGTCAGGTGCTGTTGGCGGCTGCCGAGAACCAACGCCGTGAGCGACACGAGGTGCTGGGACAGGGACCCGAAGCCGGAGCCGGTCCAGCTCCTCGTGACGATCTCGGCCGGTGTGGAACCGAGCGACGCGATGTAGCTGGCGAGCTGGCGGCTTTGCGCCACGGCTGAGGCGACCGGCACGAGGTAGGTGATCGACAGGGTGACCAGCACGAGTCCCGTCGCGGTGCTGACGACGGTCGCGATCTGCCAGGTACCACGGCCCGGGGAGTAGTCGCCGTTGCCCAGGGTGAAGACCGAGTACCCGACGAAGTAGATGCGGGCGACGAGGTCGGCCGGGACGCCGGTCTGGGTGGCCCGGACGGCACCGGCGGATGCGGTGAAGACGAGGAGCCATCCGACCAGGAAGAGGGCGATCCAGACCGCGAGCACCGAGACCACGACGGCAACACCCGCGAACGACAGCACGGCGTGCGACGGGCGGCGCCGGTGGCAGGGCGAGCGCCACTCGCCACAGCGCACCCGTAAGAGGACCGGTGATCGGCCCGGCGCCGCTTCCGGCGGCCACCGCCGTCCACACCACGTCGACGACGGTGGTCACGATCAGCAGGCAGCCGGCCACGATGAGGGCGACGGTCATGCGTGTCCTTCCCGCCCGTCCTGGGGGCTACGTCGCCGGAGATCCGAGCGACGGGATGCGCGTTCGAGGATTCCCTCTGTCAGTGGACGATGAGGACCGGCCGTGGCGCCGACTTGGCGAGGTCGGCCGAGACCGACGGCGAGAGCAATCGCTCGAACAGCCCCTTGTGCGTCGAACCCACCACCAACAGGTCGACGTCACGCTCCTCGGCGACCCGCCGGATGGTGTCGGCCACGTCTCCTTCGAGCTCGATCACGTGATCGCTCGCCCGGACACCGCTGGACTGCACCGTTTGCTCGGCTGCGTCGCGGGCCGTGTCAGCCAGGGTCGAGCCCGTGCCCGGATCCACGGGTGGCACGACGGGGGCGTACGCCCACGGGTAGATCACGCCGGGGGCGGCAGGATAGGGCCCCCATGCCAGCGGGACCGTTCCGACGTTCACCGCCGTGATCGACACGTCGAGCTCGCCGAAGAAGCGGTTGACGAACTCGCCGACGCGCTGGGACGCCTCGCTGTCGTCGACTGCCACGAGGATCTGTCGCATGTCCCTCCTTACCAGTGTGGTGCAACCACCGTGTTGCCCTGCGGCGGGAAGAACCCCCGACGAGGCCCGCAGCCGTGCATACCCGGCCCAGGATCGGCCTGGCTACGGCCTTGCAACGGTTCGGTCACAGTGCCGTAGCGGCGTCAGCGCCGGAGCAGGGGCGGGTGGTGGGCGCCGACGGTGGCGGTGCCGTAGTGAGATGTAGCGCCCCAGGCGCCACGCCCACAGGCCGGCGGTCCCGTAGCGGGCCCGCAGTGCTTCGGCGTCGAGGATGTACATGGTCCGTGCTGCCTCGATGTGGGACCACACGAGCGGCACGTTCCCGAGGCTCGCGCCACTTGCAGGATCGAGCTCCTCGGCAAGTAGTGCTGGCAAGCCAGCGCACAACGCGTCGACACGCGCCTGCGCCTCGCTGAGGCGACCGGTCTGGGCGAGCGCAGCCGCCGCCCACCATGACGTGGGGGTGAACGTGCTCTCGCTCCCGGCGAACCCGTCGTCGCCACCGGGCTGGTATCGGTACAGGAACGGCCCCGCCCCGAGCCCGGCGATGGTGGTGTCGACCACGGCGCCCGCCCGTGGGTCGTCGCGGTCCAAGAGCCCGAACAGCACCGCCATGAGCCCGGAGGCGTCGAGGCTGGCGTGGTCGTCGTCGTAGGCCTGGGGCAGCGAGCCGTCGGGCCTGATGGCGGCGATCACCCGGTCACGCGCCGCCTTGCGAGCCCGCTTCCAGCGCCGCCGGCGGCTCAGCGGGCGCCAGCCCCGTGCGATCCACACGGCGCGGTCGAGGGCGATCCACCGACCGATGTCGGCGCTGACCAGGGGTCGGGCTTCGCGGAGCTCCCAGATCCCGTTCGACATCGGGTCGTCGCCATCGGCGGCGTGGTCGGCGACCCGCGACACGAGCCGCCACGTGTCGTCGTCGAGGGAGCCCCCTGTCTGCAGGTAGACCGAGATGGCTTCGAGCAGCAGCCCGAGCGCGTCGAGCTGGACCTGGTCACCGGCGGCATTGCCGACGCGCACGGGCGAGGAGCTGGCCCAGCCGCTGACGCCCTCCACCTCGCGCTCCTGGGGGACGGGTCCACCCCGGATGTCGCTCATCGGGTGGGCCGGGACGGCGTCACCGCCGGCCATGCGGTGGACGAAGGAGAGGTGGCGCTCCGCCGCCTCGCCGTCGCCGAGGAGGGAGGCCACCGACGCCGCCAGGGACGCATCGCGCAGCCAGGTGAAGCGGTAGTCGAACTGACGGTCAGCGCCGGGCACCTCGGGGAGCGACGTCGTCGGCGCGGCGACGATCGCACCGCTTCCCCGGTCGGTGCAGGCCTCGAGCACCGCCAGCGCCTCTCGCGCTCGCTCCGGGTGGTGGCGGGGCAGCAGTGCCCGGCCGAGTGCGGACCGCTGCGCCGTCTCGGTCTGTCGGAGGGCGTGCGCCAGCGCCGCTGGGTCGGCGCCGACAGGTTGGCCGCACGACACGACGACCGGGGTCCAGTCCGTCGTCACGAGCAGCCGGGTGGTGGCGACCCCGTCCGGGCCGATGGCGATGCGACCGCCGGTGAGGTGCACCTCGACGTCGGCGAGCCGCGCCGCGGTGTTCGACCAGCGCCCAACCGGCCCGTCGAAGCCACCAGCGGTGAGCTCGTGGACCACCTCGACGGGTTCGTCGAGGGTGCGCACGAGGCGCACGAGCGCGGAGCCGTCACCGCTGATGGGCAGGAGGCCGTCCCACACCTCGATGCGGGTCCGGCCGAGCGCCAGCGTGGTGCGGGTGGAGGGACCAGCCGGCTCGGCGGCGGCCTCCACGAGCCGTGCACCGGGCCAGCCGGCACGGGCGCCGCCCGGGTCCAGCAGCGACCAGAGGACCGGCGGGGAGTCGAGCGAGGGCGCGCACCACCAGTCCACCTCGGCGCCGGGGGTGAGCAGAGCGCTGCTTCGCCCGTCACCGAGCACCCGGTGCGAGCCGGATGGCGGGGGGCAACCCGACCGTTCCTCGGGGCCAGGGGCCCAACTGCCGAGCCTCAGCGGCGGCCAGAAGCGGAGCTCCGCGAGGGCCAGCCGTGCCTCGGGCACGACCTGGGGACCATGGCCAGGTACGCAGCGGTGGCCACGAGGCACCAGCCGCAGAACCTCCGGTGCTTCGAGGCCTGCTCAGCGGTGAGGTACAGCCCGCCCAAGGCGTCGAAGCCGACCTTGGCGGCCATGGCGAGAGGCAACCAGGGGCGCTCCTCGACACGCCGGCCATCGCCCATGCCGATCAGGACGAGGGTCACGGCCGAGCTGGCGATGCCGAGCGCATGGCGTCAGGTGTCTTGAGCTGCTGGTAGGCCTCCCCGGAGGCATCCACCGAGTCGGCGTCGAGCAGCCCGATCGGCGGCTCCGGGAGGTGGCGGATGACACCCGTCTGGTAGGCGGCGACGCCGGCGAACGCGGCGATGGACCCCAGCGAGGACCGGCGAGGCGGCGGCGCCGGTCGAGGAGCGGGCCGGCACCCTGCCGGAGATCGTCGCTCACCGCCTCGGCGGCGTCCGAGGTGGAGCGTCCGATCCCACCCGTGCGGCCGCCGACGGCGGAGGCGGGTGGCCCGGACGGTCGCCGCCGGATCCCGGTTGGCCTGTGCGCTGCGCTCATTCGTTCACCCTCCTGGTCGGGCCGGCCCGGGGTCGAGCCGGCGTTGATCTTGGCCTCGAGGGCGGCGCGGCGGGCGGCAGCACCGGCCTTGAAGGCGATGGTGGCGGCGAGCGCCTTGCCGAGTGACACGGCTTGCCGGGGGAGGGAGGCGACGAAGCCCTGGTCCCGGACGCCGTTGGCGCGGTCGTCGAACTCGCCGCGCCGTCCAGGCGCGTCGCGGTCGTCCACGGGTGAGCGGAGGTTGGACGGTCGGTCCGGGTCGACCGGTTCGTCGGTCTGCTGCCCTTCGACGGCGGTGCGGGCGGCGAAGTGGAGAACACCGACGGGGCGATCTTCGAGCCGCCGACGATGAGCCGGTTCCAGCTCGAGGACGGTGCTGCGCCGGGTGTCGAAGACCACCTCCACGATCCGTGCGGCCGCCACCTCCGGCTGGTAGATCGGCGGGACCGGCTGCGGGTGGTCGGGGAAGTGCCGCCTTGCACCAGCTGAACTGTGGTGTGTTGACCGCCGGCAGGTGCACCATCGAGATGGTGACGTTGCTGTCGGCCTCGATCAGCTCGGCCCGAACGCTCTCGAAGAACTCGCGGCAGGCGAACTTGGCGCCGCAGTACGCCGCCTGGAGGGGGATGCCGACGTAGGCCAGCGCGGAGCCGACGTCGACTATCCGACCCCGGTCACGTGGGCGCATCCGGCGCAGCGCCGCCATCGTCCTGTGCACCTGACCGAGGTAGGTGACCTCGGTGGCCCGCTTGATGTCGGCAGGGTCGGTGTCGACCGCGCGAAGACCGTCGTCATGGCGTTGTTGACCCAGACGTCGATCTCCCCGAGCTCGCCGACGCGATCGGCGGCGTCGTCGACCTCCTCCCAGACCGCCACATCCGTGACCACCGGCAGCGCCCGTCCCCCGGCTGCCTCCACGTCCTGGGCGGCGGCGGCCAGCCCTGCCTGGCCCCGCGCGACCGAGCGCGACATCGAAGCCACGCTCGGCGAGGGCGACCGCTTCGCCCGTCCGACGCCAGCGGATGCACCCGTGACCACAGCCACCGTCGTGCTGCCATGCGAGCTCCTCGTGCTCTCGGCGGATGGAAGACCCTCGCCTGGCGCCATGCCCGGCCTCGACGGCGGTGAAACACCGCTGGGTGGGCCACGGGCTGCGCTGGCTGCAGGCATCGCTCATGCTGGCCCTCTTCAGGTGCTCGCCGCCTCCCGTCGCTTCGGCTCCCGAAGCCGGCTGCGCCTGGCCTGTAGAGGACCCAGCGTCGGTTGGTCAGCTTCCGCCGACAGCGGATCGCTCGTACCGGTCGACCCCCCTCGAGCAGCCACTCGTCGAGTGGCCCTGTCCCTGGATCACCGAGATGTCACCGGTCGTCTCAAGGACGACAGCGAGAACCCTGGCTCCGGTCAGCCACCCCGCTCTGACGCAGCTTCGACCGGAGGTCATCCATGGCGACCTGCTCTCTGTCGAGGTTCTGATCGATCACCTTGCCGTCCAACATGAGCAACGTCGGCTCGTTGTCCACCAGTGAGCGCCAGCGCTCGCTCCGACGCCGAAGCGCGTTGATGCCCCACGGCAGGAGGAACAGCAGTGCCAGCGTCACCGCTCCAGACACGAGCGAAATCGTCGGCGACAGGATGACCGACGAGATCGTGGAGCCGATCGCGATCGTCGACGCGAACCAGGCTCGACATCTTGGCGAAGGATCGCAAGCCCACGAGACGCGTGTACCCGAGCGTCATGAAGAACATCACGAGGCCGGTGGCACCGATCTTGCCGACGTCGGGAATCGGAGTGGTGATCCAGTCCAATGTCTGCTCCTACTGTTGAGCGTTGTGCTCCAAGAGAGCGGCGGTCCTCGGTGCGATCCCCCTGGGGACGGTGGAGGAGCGCCGGCTCACTCGAGATCCTCCCACGGTGCGGCGCCGGAGCAACAAGAACGCGGCGTCACCTTCCTTCGTCGAGGAAGTCGACGACGAGGCGGTTGACCACGTCGGGCCGTTCGAGGTGGAGGAAGTGGCCGGCGCCTCGACGATCTCGACCCGGGAGCCCTCGGTGGGAAGGCAGGCGATGGCCCCGCTGGCGAGGCCGACACCCATGCGTGCACTCGTCGTCGGCGCCGTGGAGGTACAGCGCGCCGGTTGCGGGGTGGGGGCGGCGGCGGCGGCCTGGACGCCGTCGAGGGCCGGGTCGACGCCCACGCCGCTGATCATGGCCCGGTAGTAGCCCAACGCCGCCGCCAGCCGCTCGGGCTCCCGGAGGGCGTCCTTCACGCGCCGCAGGTCCTCGGTGGCGTCGTAGCCCGGCGACCAGTCCGCCCAGAGCCGGTCGATGAAGGCCAGGTCGTCCATGCCGACGACGGCGTCGGCCAACGGTGTCTGGAAGAAGAACACGTACCAGGATCGGCGGAGCTGGTCGTAGGCCACGAAGTCGGCGGCGAGAGCACCGGCGGGGGGCACGGCGGCGGCGACCACCCTCCGCCATCGTTCCGGCTGCCAGGCGGCGGCGCCGTAGGCGGCCATGGCCCCCCAGTCGTGGCCCACGAGCACGGCCTCACCGTCGCCCCCGAGGGCGTCGTGCAGCGCGCCGGCGTCGAGGCTGAGGCGCCCCACCTGGTAGCGACCGTCGGCCGGTACCTCGGTGGGGGCGTAGCCCCGCATGAACGGGGCCACCGCTCGGAAGCCGGCGTCGGCCAAGGCCGGGAGGAGGTGGCGCCAACCCCAGGCGGAGTCGGGGAACCCGTGGAGGCACAGCGCCAGCGGGCCGGTCCCCGCTTCGAGGTAGCCGAAGGTCAGCGCGTCGGCCTCCACGCTGCCCTCGGTCAGCTCCATGGGCGGACTGTAGGGGCCGCCCGCCGTGGCGTCGGTGCGGCCGGATCGGCCCTGGCTGCTTGTGGCAGCGGTCACACGCGGGTCACGCCAAGGGGAAGCGGGGTAGGTTCCGACCTGAACAGGGGGATGCGCCTTGGTGAACGTCAACTTCTGGGGGGTTCGAGGCTCGACCCCGTGCCCATGCGACGGCACCCGCCGCTACGGCGGCAACACCGCCTGCGTGTCGGTGGAGGCGCCCGGCATGGCTCCCATCGTGCTCGACCTCGGCACCGGGCTGCGCTTCTTCGGGCAGACCCTCCCCACCGACGGGTCCTTCCGGGGCATCGCCCTCGTGACCCACCTGCACTGGGACCACGTACAGGGGCTGCCGTTCTTCGTACCCATCAACTGCCCGGGAGCGCACCTCGACGTGTACGCCCCCCGCCAGGTCGCAGGGGTGTCGGTGGCCGAGGCCTTCGACGACTTCATGCGTCCGCCGTACTTCCCCGTGCGCAGCGACGACCTCTTCGGCGAGATCCAGTTCCACGACGCCGCCGACACCGACCTCACCTTCGGTCGAGCCAAGATCCTCGTGCGCGACGTCCCCCACGTCGGCGCCACCAACGGGTACCGGATCGAGCTCGACGGGATCTCGATCGCCTACGTGAGCGACCACCAACAGCCCGTCGACGGCACCGACGCCGTCGCCGACTCGGTGCTCGAGCTGTGCGACGGCGTCGACCTGTTGATCCACGACGCGCAGTTCACCGCCGACGACTTCGCCGTGAAGAGCGACTGGGGGCACTGCACCGTCGACTACGCCGTCCACGTCGCCGCCACCGCTGGTGCCCGCCGGCTGGCCCTGTTCCACCATGACCCCGCTCGCGGCGACGACGCCCTCGACGGGCTGCTCACCGAGGCCCGGGTGGCAGGTGCCGAGCGAGGGCTCGACGAGGTGATCGCCGCCCACGAGGGCCTGACGGTCGCGCTGTCGGCGGCGGCCCCCGTCCCGGCGCCGGTCGCCCCGGCGCCGGCCGCCGCCACCACGGCCTGACCGACCGACCACGAGCGAAGCGAGTGTTGTCGGTCGGAACAGCGAGGACGGCCCGCGAAGCGTCATCGCGGTGTAGAGGCCGAGCCGATAGGCGAGGCCTCCATCAAGCACGGCGCGTGTTGCGGCGAAGCCGCACTGCTTTGGGAGGCAGGACGTGACCTATTCCGCGCAACCTTCTGGGGCGTAGCCCCCGGTAGCCCCCGGATAGCCTGCCCCCGCCATGACCGACATCACCGACGTGGGAGGCGGTTTCGACTCGGCCCGGTTCCGGCAGGTCCTCGGCCACTTCCCCACGGGGGTCACGGTCATCACGGCCGGGAAGGGCAGCGACCGGGCCGGTGTGGCCATCGGCTCGTTCTTCTCGGTCTCCCTCGACCCGCCCCTGGTGGGCTTCTGCGCCGGCAAGCAGTCCTCGACCTGGCCCCGCATCCGTGAGGCCGGGTCCTTCTGCGTGAACGTCCTGGCCGACGACCAGGAGCACGTCAGCCGGGCCTTCGCCTCCCGGGCGGCCGACAAGTTCGAGGGCCTCGGCTACTCGCCGGGACCGTTCTCCGGGGCACCGCTGCTCCACGGCGCCCTCGCCTGGATCGACTGCGAGATCGAGGCCGTACACGACGCCGGCGACCACGAGATCGTGGTCGGCCGGGTGCACGACCTCGGCGTCGCCGAGGAGAACGGCCCACTCGTGTTCTTCCGGGGCGGGTACGCCAACCTCCGCTAGCCAGCAGCGGCGCCCGACTGGTCGGTGATGCCCATCTGCCAGAGCGCGAAGGCGAGGACGAAGGCCTCCTGGCGCCAGGCGTCGTAGCGGCCCGAGGGGCCGCCGTGGCCGGCGCCGAGCTCCATCTTCAACAGGATGGGGCGATCGGGGCCGTTGGTCACCGTGGCCCGCAGGCGTTGCACCCACTTCGTCGGCTCGTGGTAGCCGACCCGGGGGTCGTTGAGCCCACCGGTGGCCAGGATGGCGGGGTACTCCCGGGCGGCCACGTTCTCATAGGGCGTGTAGCTCCGCATGCAGGCGAACACCGCCTCGTCCTCGATCGGGTTGCCCCACTCCTCCCACTCGATGACGGTGAGCGGCAGGCTCGGGTCGAGGATTGTGTTGAGAGCGTCGACGAAGGGCACCTCGGCGACGATGGCTCCGAACCCGTCGGGGGCCAGGTTGGCCACCGCACCCATGAGCAGGCCCCCGGCGCTGCCGCCCCGGGCCACCATCCTCTCCGGCGACGTCCAGCCCTCGGCCACCAGGTGGCGGGCGCAGGCCAGGAAGTCGCCGAACGTGTTGGGCTTGGCCAGGAGCTTCCCGTCCTCGTACCAGCGCCGGCCGAGCTCGCCGCCGCCGCGCACGTGGGCCACCGCGAACACCACCTCGCGGTCGAGCAGGGACAACCGGGCGATGGAGAACCACGGGTCCATGCTGGCCTCGTAGGCCCCGTACCCGTAGATCAGACAGGGGACGCTTCCGTCCCTCGGGGTGCCCCGCCTGGCCACCACGGAGATCGGCACCCGGGTGCCGTCGTCGGCCTCGGCCCACAGGCGGGTGGACTCGTAGGCGGCCGGGTCGAAGTCGCCGAGCACCGGCTGGCGCTTGAGGAGGCGCCGCTCACCGGTGGCCAGGTCCTCCTCGAACACCGTCACCGGGGTGACCAGTGACTGGTAGCCGAAGCGGTAGGTGGAAGTGGCGAACTCCTCGTTGACGCCGGCGCCCACGGTGTGGACCTCCTCGTCGAAATCGAGGTCGCGACGGTCGCCGGTGGCGAGGTCGATGACGGCCAGGCCGGTGATGCCGTCGCGACGGACGTGGACCACCAGGTGATCCGCGAAGGCCTCGACCCCCTCGACGCGGGTGTCGTCCCGATGGGTGATGACAGGCTCCCACCGGTCACGGCCGAGGTCCCCGAGCGGGACCCGCCACAGGGCGAAGTTGGGAGCGTCTCCGTCGTTGGAGACGACGTAGAGGTGCTCGCCGTGGTGGGCCACCGAGTACTCGTGGCCCTGGCGGCGAGGCTCCACCGGTCGGGGGTCGCGGGTCGGGTCGTGGGCGTCGAGGATGCGCACCTCGCTCGTGACCTTGCTCTCGAGGGTGATGGCCACGAGCGCGCCCGAGCGGCTGGTCCCCACCGAGGCGAAGAACCGTTCGTCGTTCTCCTGGTGCACGAGCGCGTCGTCGCTTCCGTCGGGGGCGTCGACACCCACCACGTGGCGGTGGACGCGCCACGGGCGCTGGGCGGCGTCGAGGGTGGTGTAGAAGCAGGTCGAGGAGTCGGCCGCCCACGCCAACCCGTACGACGTCCCGTCGATGGCCTCGCCCAGCCGGTCCCCGGTGGTGAGGTCGGTGACGTGGAGGCGGTGGTCCTCGTCCCCCTCGCGGTCGACCGACCAGGCCAGGCGGTCACCGTCGGGGCTCACCTCGAAGACGCCGATGCTCAGGTACTCGTGGCCCTCGGCGACGGCGTTCTCGTCGAGCAGCACGACCTCCTCGGCGTCGGCCCCCATGGACGCGCCGGTGCCGTCGTCGGCCCGGCGGCAGTGGATGCGGTACGGCTTCCCCTCCTCGGTGCGGCTGTAGTACCACCATGTCCCCTTGCGGTGGGGCACCGACAGGTCGGTCTCCTGGGTGCGGTCCTTGATCTCGGCGAAGATGCGGTCGCGGAGGCCGGCGAGGGGGGCGGTGACGGCGTCGGTGTAGGCGTTCTCGGCCTCGAGCAGGGGCAGCAGGTCCGGGTCCTGCCGGTCCCGCAGCCAGGCGTAATCGTCGACTGTCGTGTCGCCGAAGCGCTCCCGGACGACCGGCACCTGCTTGGCCGTCGGCGGGGTGGGCGTCGCCGGTGGGGGATCGGCGTGGGCGTCGGCGACCATCCGCCGAGGGTAGGACCCGTCGTCGAGCCGCCCTCCCGCCGGAGCTCCGCTACCTTCGCCGACCATGCCCGTCTACGCCCTCGGCGACCGAGCGCCGGACATCCACCCCGACGCCTACGTCCACCCCGACGCCGTGGTGATCGGCGCCGTCACCCTGGGCGCCGAGGCCTCGGTGTGGCCGGGGGCCGTGCTGCGAGGCGACGACGGCACCATCGCCGTGGGGGCTCGCACGTCGGTCCAGGACGGCACGATCGTGCACACCACCCCGGAGCTCCCCACCGACATCGGCGACGACTGCGTGATCGGCCACGCCGCCCACCTCGAGGGCTGCACCATCGGCGACCTGGCCCTCGTCGGCTCCGGGTCGATCGTGTTGCATCGGGCCGTGGTGGAGAGCGGTGCCCTGGTCGGCGCCAACGCCGTGGTGCCGGGCGGGTTCCGGGTGCCGGCGAGGGCCATGGCCCTGGGGGTGCCGGCCAGGCTGCGGGAAGGGGTGGTCGATCCCGAGGCGATGATCCGTCCCGGCGTCGAGAGCTACCGGGCCCGGGCCCGCCGCTACCGCGCCGACCTCCGCCGCATCGGCTGACGGGCGGCTCGCCCGAGCGGAGGAGCGCAGCGACCGAGAGAGGGCGAAACCCTCAGGTCGAGCTGCGCAGCACCTCGAGGGCGCCCACGGGAAGGTTGCGGACCACCCCGAACACGACCATCGCCACCATGACGACGATGCCGGCTCTGGGGCCGAGCCGCACCTCCGGCAGGCGCAGGCCGAGCGACCGTCCCATCCACAGGACCCAGGCGACGGCCAGCACCGGCAGCACCACGACGGCCAGGGCGTTGAAGTCGAGGGCGTCGACGAGGCGACCGTGGGTGAGGGCGTGCACGGCCCGGAGACCGCCACAGCCCGGGCAGTCGATGCCGGTCAGGTAGCGCAGCGGGCACACCGGGAAGGCCGACGACGTGTTCGGGTTCACCACCGTCGTGTAGGCGGTGGCGGCGGCCATCACCGCCCCGGTCGCCGCCGGCGGCACCCACCCCGCCCAACGTCGACCCGACCCGCCGGCCGCTGCCGTCGCCCCGCTGTCGACCGGGCCCTCGACGGCGGGCGTCTCGGTCGCGGACATCGACGACGGCGCGGGCACGTCGACAGGTTACCCCCGGCTCCTGCGCCCTGGCCCGACGGACCCGGTGCCACCGGTGACGGCAGCGTCCATCTCGGCGCCTCGCTGCACGGCCTCGGCGATCTCGGCGGCGAGCGCCGGGTACTTGGTCATGAGGGACTGGTAGATGACGGTCTGTTCCTCGAGGAGGTCGGCGTCGGGGGCGAGCGCCCGGGCGGCCCCTTCGAGGTACAGCATCTGCTTGGACAGCAGGACCAGCTCACGGGGGATGCGCACCCGGTAGCGCACCATCGAGCGGATCATGGTGTCCATCAGCTCACCGAGCTGGGCGGTGACCACACCGCCGGTCACGAAGGGCTCGTAGAGCTCCCGGATGGTGGCCGCCATGTCGTCCACGTCCACGTCGGCCGGTACGGATCCGAACGACCGCAGCGCCCGCACCATGGTCGGGTAGTCGTTGGTGGTGACGGCCATGAGGTACATGGCCAGCCGGGCCCGGGTGGACTCGGTGAGCCGGCCCACGATCCCGAAGTCGAACAGGACGAACGTGCCGTCCTCGGTCACGGCGATGTTGCCGGCGTGGAGGTCACCGTGGAAGAAGCCGTGCACGAGCACGCCCTCCACCACCGTCTGCACCCCCATGCGCAAGAGCCGCTCGGTGTCGATGCCCCGGGCCCGCATGCCGGCCACGTCGCTGAACCGCAAGCCTCGGATGCGCTCCATCGTCAGCACCCGCCGCCCAACGAGGTGGTCGTGCACGACCGGCACCCGGGCGTCGGTGATTCCCTCGTCGGCCAGGATCCTGGTCATCCGGCGCATGTTGTCGGCCTCCAGGCGGAAGTCCATCTCCTCGTGCAGCGTCCGGGCGAAGTCCTCGGCCAGCGCCCGGGGCGAGCCCACCGAGGTCTGCGGGATGCGCTCGAGCACCTCGCAGACGAGGAGCACGGCCCGCAGCTCGTCGCGCGCCTGTTCCTCGAGGCCAGGGCGTTGGACCTTGACCACCACCTCGGATCCATCGAGCAGGGTGGCCCCGTGCACCTGGGCGATGGACGCGGCGGCGATGGGGCTGTCCTCGAAGGTGGCGAAGACCGATGCGAGCGGCCGCCCCAGGTCCTCTTCGACGATGCGGCGAGCCTCACCGGCCGGGAAGGGAGGCACGCGGTCCCGCAGTGACTCGAACTCCGCGGTCCACGCCGGCGGGAAGAGGCCCGGACTGGAGGCGATCACCTGGCCGACCTTGACGAACGTCGGGCCCAGGTCGGTGAAGGCCCGTCGCAGCCGCCGCGGCAGGGGCTCGGCGGTGTGGGTGGCGTGCCGGGCGATGGTGGTGCTGATCGTCCAGGTCCGCCTGGCCATCCCGCCGCGGGCCACGAGCGGAGGGTAATCGACTGCTCCGGCCATCCCGCCGCTCGCTAGCCTTGACCGGCGGGTCAAGCGTGAGTCGACGGTCGCTCACCGCCCACCCGCTCGTCCCGGAAAGGGGGGGACCATCAGCTCCGCCAGCGCCGAGGTCGACGCTCCGCCCGAGCCGGCCGTGCCGCCCCCGTCGAGCGAGGGGTGGCAGCTGATCTTCGCCCAGCTCCGGGCCCAGCGGTGGGGCCTCGCCATCGGCGTAGCCGTCGGCCTCGTCTGGACGGTGGGCAAGGTGAGCGCCCCCAAGCTCGTCGAGCGGGCCATCGACCGCGGCATCGAGGTCGGCGACGGTGCCGCCATCACCCGGTGGGCGCTGTTGATCGCCGTGGCCGGGCTGATCTCGGCCACCTTCACGGGGCTGCGCCGCTACTTCGCCTTCCGGGAGGCCCGGTGGTCCGAGGCCGAGCTGCGGGACCGGCTCTTCGCCCACCTGCAGCGCCTGCACTTCTCCTTCCACGACGAGGCTCAGACCGGCCAGCTCATGAGCCGGGCCAACACCGATCTCCAGCAGGTCCAGAACTTCATCGTTCTGATCCCGCTCACGATCTCCAACGGCGTCACCGTCCTCGCCGTGACCGTGATCCTCGTTCGCACCAACGCCCTGCTGGCGTTGCTCGCGCTCGGCACCCTCCCGTTGGTCAACGTGTTGGCCAAGCGCTTCTCCAGCCGCCTGCACCCGACGATGGTGGCCGTGCAGCAGGAGTCCGCCGAGCTGGCCGGCGTGGTGGAGGAGACGGTGTCGGGCGTGCGGGTGGTCAAGGGGTTCGGCGCCGAGCCGGTCCAGCGCGAGCGGCTGCGCAAGGAGGCCGACGACCTCTACGAGGTGTCGATGCAGTCGACGGTGATCCGGTCCCGGTACTGGCCGGCGCTCGAGCTGCTCCCCAACCTCGGGCTGGTGGCCGTGCTCGGCTACGGCGGCCACCTGGTGCTCGACGGCCGCCTCGGCCTCGGGGCCCTCGTCGCCTTCAACGCCTACGTGGTGCTGCTCATCTGGCCATTGCGGATGCTCGGCATGATCGTGGCCCAGTCGCAGCGGGCGGCGGCGTCGGCCCAGCGCGTGCACGAGGTGCTGTCGACCGAGCCGATCGTCGTCGATCCGGCCAGGCCGGTGCCCCTGCCGCCAGGTGGCGGCGAGGTCCGCTTCGAGGCCGTGACCTTCGCCTACAGCGGGGTGCTGGCCAACGCCGGTGGCCGGGTGGAGCGCACGGTCCTCGACGGCTTCGACCTCATCATCGCTCCCGGTGAATCGGTGGCGCTCGTCGGCGCCACCGGCTCGGGCAAGTCGACGGTGGCCAAGCTCGTGCCCCGCTTCTACGACGTCGACGCCGGCGCCGTGCGCATCGACGGGGTGGACGTGCGCCACGCCGCCGTGCGGGAGGTGCGCAAGGCGGTCGGGCTGGTGTTCGAGGAGACGTTCCTCTTCAGCGACACCATCGCCGCCAACATCGCCTTCGCCGACCCCGATGCCGAGCCCGCCGCCATCGAGCGGGCCGCTCGCCTGGCCGGGGCCCACGAGTTCATCTGCGCTCTTCCCGAGGGCTACGGCGCCGAGATCGGCGAGCGGGGCTACTCCCTGTCGGGAGGGCAGCGCCAGCGCATCGCCATCGCCCGCGCCATCCTGGCCGACCCCCGGGTGCTGATCCTCGACGACGCCACCTCCGCCGTCGACCCCACCAAGGAGCACGAGATCCGTGACGCCCTCGCCGAGGTGATGATCGGGCGCACCACCATCGTCATCGCCCACCGCCCGGCCACCATCGCCCTGGCCGACCGGGTGGTGCTCGTCGACGGGGGTGCGGTGGCGGCCACCGGCACCCATGCCGAGCTGCTGGCCACGAGCGAGCGCTACCGGGAGGTGCTGGCGGCGGCCGCCGCCCGCGACGCCGAGCGGCTCGGTGCTGGCCCTTGCTCCGATGGCGATGGCGGTGCGGCGACCGATCCAACCGGGGCCGGGGCCGTCGGGGGAGAGCGCTTCCAGGCCGGGCTGGCCGACTGATGTTCTCGATGGCCTCGGTCTCCGAGGAGGACCAGCTCGACGCCGAGTCGGCCAAGCGGGTGCTGCGCCGGGCCGGCCGCATGCTGCGGCCCTACCGCCGCCAGCTTCGCTGGTCGATC
Organism: Acidimicrobiales bacterium; assembly: GCA_030447445.1. Lineage (GTDB taxonomy): Bacteria > Actinomycetota > Acidimicrobiia > Acidimicrobiales > Iamiaceae > JAUJOW01. The sequence continues at coordinate 181,209 of JAUJOW010000004.1, forward strand.
CTGTTGATCCTCCTCTACACCGCCTCCCAGCTGGCCGGCCCGTACCTGGTGAAGTACGGCATCGACCGGGGCATCAAGCCGGGGGACCGGGGCGCCCTCGACCTGGCCGTGGGTCTCTACCTGGTCGTGGCCCTCCTGGCCTTCTTCGTCAACCGGCTGCAGGTGGTGCTGGTCGGCCGCATCGGTGAGGGCTTCCTGCGTGACCTCCGGGTGCGGGTCTTCGACCACCTCCAGCGGCTCTCGATGCCCTTCTACGACCGGGAGAAGGCGGGGGTGATCATCTCCCGCATGACCTCCGACGTCGACTCGCTGCAGGAGCTGGTGCAGCTCGGGCTGCTCCAGTTCGTGTCGAGCGCGCTCCTCATCGTCATCTCGGTGGTGGTGCTCGCGGTCGTGTCGTGGCAGCTCATGCTGATCTGCCTGATCCCCCTGCCCCTCGTCGTCGTGGCCAGCGTCAAGTTCCAGCGTGACTCCAACCGGGCCTACCTGTCGGTGCGCGACCGCATCGGCTCCATGCTCTCGACGCTGCAGGAGGGGATCTCGGGCGTGCGGGTCATACAGGCCTTCGCCCGGGAGGACGTCGAGGTGGGGCGCTTCGGCCGCCGGAACCGGACCCTCTACGACGCCCACATGCGCTCGGTGAAGATCCAGGCCTGGTACCTGCCGGTGATCGAGATGGCCGGGCTCGGCACCACCGCCCTCGTGGTCGGCGTGGGCGGCTGGATGACCACCCGGGAAATCGTCACCGTGGGCACCATCGCCTTCTTCGTGCTGTCGCTGTCGAACCTGTTCGAGCCGGTGCAGATGCTCTCCCAGCTCTTCAACCAGGTCCAGTCGGCCGGGGCGGCGCTGCACAAGCTGTTCGGCCTGCTCGACACCCCGGTCGAGGTCGGCGAGCGGCCCGGTGCGGTCGACCTGCCACCGTCGGGCCCGGTGCGGGTGGAGGGTGTCTCGTTCGCCTACGCCGACGGCGAGCCGGTGCTGCGCGACGTCGACCTGGCCATCGCCGAGGGCGAGCGCCTGGCCCTGGTGGGGCCCACCGGTGCCGGCAAGTCGACGCTGGCCAAGCTGATCGCCCGCCTGTACGACCCCACCGAGGGCCGCATCACCTTCGGGGGCCTCGACCTGCGCGACGCCACGCTGAGCTCGCTGCGGGAGCGGATCACCGTGGTCCCCCAGGAGGGGTTCCTGTTCAACGGCACCATCCGCGACAACGTCCGGGTGGCCAAGCGGGGCGCCACCGACGTCGAGGTCGACGCTGCGCTCGAGGCCATCGGCGTGCGCGAACGGTTCTCGCTGCTGCGGGACGGGCTCGACACCGAGGTGCGGGAGCGAGGATCACGTCTGTCGGCGGGCGAGAAGCAGCTGGTGTCGCTGGCCCGAGCCGCGCTCGCCGACCCCGCCCTGCTCGTGCTCGACGAAGCTACCTCGAGCCTCGACCCGGGCACCGAGGTGCTCGTGGAGCAGGCGCTCGAGCGGCTCATGCACGGCCGGACGGTGGTGGTGATCGCCCACCGCCTCTCCACCTCGGCCCGGGCCGACCGGGTCGGCGTGGTCGACGAGGGCCGCCTGGTCGAGATCGGGACCCATGACGATCTGGTGGCCGCCGGCGGCCGCTACACCGCGCTGTTCGACACGTGGGTGCGGGGCCTGGCCAGGGCATAGCGGTCGGCGGTGGGCCTCGCCCGTACAGTTCGGGGATGGCGGCACGGAGGGGCCCGACGTCCACCTCGCGGTTCGGGGTCGGCCGCCGGGAGAGCCACGACGCGTCGGCTTTCTACGCCCGATTCGCGCCTCCGGTGTTCTCCGACGACGATGTCGTGGCCAGCCACCACCCGGCCGAGCCGCTGATGGTCGGCGACGCCCGGGACATGGCCGAGCTGCCCGACGGCTGCGTGGCCCTCGTGGTCACGTCGCCTCCCTACTACGCCGGCAAGGCCTACGAGGAGGACCTCGGGCAAGGTCACGTGCCGGGCAGCTACCTCGAGTACCTCGCCATGCTGCGAGACGTCTTCGCCGAGTGCGTCCGGGTGCTCGAGCCGGGCGGTCGCATCGCCGTCAACGTCGCCAACCTCGGTCGCCGGCCGTACCGGAGCCTGGCCGCCGACGTCGTGCACATCCTGCAGGACGACCTGCGGCTGCTGCTGCGGGGCGAGATCGTCTGGCAGAAGGCCCGCGGGGCGGGGGGCTCGTGCGCGTGGGGCACCTTCGGCAGCGCCCGCAACCCGGTGCTGCGGGATGTGTCCGAGCGGGTGATCGTGGCCGGCAAGGGTCGGCTCGACCGGGCCCGCCGGCGCGAGGAGCGGGCCCAGGAGGCTCTGCCGCACCTCGACACCATCACCAACGACGAGTACCTGCAGGCCACGCTCGACGTGTGGGAACTGGCTCCGGAGCGGGCCACACGGGTCGACCACCCGGCCCCGTTCCCGGTCGGGCTCCCGCAACGGTTGATCGAGCTGTACACCTTCGAGGGCGACCTCGTGCTCGACCCGTTCCTCGGGTCGGGCAGTGCCGCCGTCGCCGCCGCCCGCACCGGCCGGCGCTGGGTCGGCTACGACACCGAACCGGCCTACGTCGAGACCGCCCGCCGGCGGGTGGCCGCCGAGGTGGCGTCACCGGATCATGATCCGTACCTGGCCGAGGCGGCCCAGCGGGGCCAGTCCATGGGCGACCTCGCCACGGCCGCGCTCGAGGAGGCCGGGTTCGTCGAGGTGTCGCCTCGGCCCGTCACGGTCCGAGGGCTGGGGTTCAAGATCGCCCGCACGGCGCTCGACGGCTCCGGCCGGCGGTGGTGGTTCGATCTCACCGGCGGATTCACCACGCCCCGCACCGGCCTGGTGCGCACCGACACCGCGCTCGCCGCGCTGGGCCGGGCCTCTGCCCTGCGAGCCACCGGGCCGGACCGGGTGGTGCTGCTCACGTCCTGGCTCCCGCCGGCCCGCTCCGGCCTCGGCCGAACCTTGCGGGCGCCGGGCCCCGACGTGGTGTTCGACGCCGTCGAGGTGCTCGACCCTGCCGGCCGTGCTCGCCTCGCCGCCTACGCCACCGGGGCCGAGGCGAAGCGGTCCCTTCCTGGTTTCTGGGCCGCCACCGACCTCGTCTGATCGCCGCCCCTCCGCCGGCCGGCGCCGGCTCGGTGGGTCGGGTGGCGGTGGTTGTTACTATCGAGGTAGGAGAAATCCGCTCCCTTCCACCCTGAGGAACCGCGATGGCAGTCCAAGATCTCGATCTCGGCCGCTACAAGCTCGGCTGGTCCGACGCCGAGGACTATGTGTTCAAGCCCAAGCGAGGGCTGAACCGCGACATCGTCAACGAGATGGCCTGGATGAAGGGCGAGCCCGACTGGATGCGCGACTACCGGCTCAAGTCGCTGCAGCACTTCGAGCGTCGGCCCATGCCGAACTGGGGCGGCGACATGTCCCAGATCTTCTTCGACGACATCTACTACTACATCAAGCCCATCGACAAGCAGGTCGACGCCTGGGACGAGCTGCCCGACTCGGTCAAGAACACCTACGAGAAGCTGGGCATCCCCGAGGCCGAGCGCAAGTACCTCGCCGGGGTCACCGCCCAGTACGAGAGCGAGGTCGTGTACCACCGGAACCGGGAGGACCTCGAGTCCCAGGGCGTGATCTTCACCGACATGGACACCGCGCTACGGGAGCACCCCGAGCTGGTGAAGCAGTACTTCGGGACCATCATCCCGAAGAACGACAACAAGTTCGCGGCGCTGAACTCGGCGGTGTGGAGCGGCGGCAGCTTCATCTACGTGCCCCCCGGCGTCGAGGTCGAGATGCCGCTGCAGGCCTACTTCCGGATCAACGCCGAGAACATGGGCCAGTTCGAGCGGACGCTGATCATCGCCGACGAGGGCTCCAAGGTGCACTACATCGAGGGCTGCTCGGCGCCGGTGTACACGTCGGACTCGCTGCACTCGGCCGTGGTCGAGATCGTGGTCAAGCCGAGCGCCCGGGTGACCTACACCACCATCCAGAACTGGTCCAACAACGTGTTCAACCTGGTCACCAAGCGGGCCCGGGTCGAGGCCGAGGGCCACATGGAGTGGATCGACGGCAACATCGGCAGTCGGCTCACCATGAAGTACCCGGCGGTCTACATGGTCGGGCCCAAGGCGTCGGGTGAGGTGCTCTCGGTGGCCTACGCCGGCCCCGGGCAGCACCAGGACGCCGGGGCCAAGATGGTCCACGCCGCCCCCGAGACCACCTCCAAGATCGTGTCGAAGTCCATCTCCAAGGACGGCGGCCGCACGTCGTACCGGGGTCTGGTGCGGGTCGAGGACGACGCCCGCGGCTGCAAGAGCCACGTGCAGTGCGACGCGCTCATCCTCGACGAGGACTCGGTCAGCGACACCTTCCCCTACATGGAGGTCGGTGCCCGGGATGCCGTCATCGGCCACGAGGCCACGGTGTCGAAGGTGGCCGACGAGCAGCTCTTCTACCTGATGAGCCGGGGCCTCACCCAGGAGCAGGCCATGGGGATGGTGGTCAACGGCTTCATCGAGCCGGTGACCCGCACCCTCCCCATGGAGTACGCCGTCGAGTGGAGCCGCCTCATCGAGCTCCAGATGGAAGGCAGCGTGGGCTGAGCGAAGCTCAGCCCACCCCGCTAGGGCGGCGGGTGGGGTCGGTGGACGTGGAAGGCAGCGTGGGCTGAGCGGAGTTCAGCCCACCCCGCGTGAGGGTGAGGGCGACGGGGCGGCTGGCACAATGGCGTCCATGCCGATGCGCCAGGACTGCAAGAACTTCGAGTCCCGCACCTACGCCAACGGTGAGACGGTCCGCAAGTGCAACCTCGACCTCGCTCCCGAGGCGCCCTGGCGGTGCCCGGAGGACTGTGCCGCCTACGAACGCCGCCTGGCCGACGTCAACTGGCGCCACGGCAGCCTGGTGACCCCGGAGACGCCCCCGGAACCGCCCGGGCTCGACGAGCGGGGCGAGGACATCGCCCGGCTGCTCGACGAGGCCGAGGACATCGTCAACGCCGCCGGCCCGGAGATCCTGGCCGAGGTCGAGGACCAACGTTCACGCCGTGGCCGGCGCTGGACGAAGATCTTCCGTCGCTCCCGCTGAGCGGCGCCGGGTCGAGGCTGACCGTGCCGTGGCGTCCGGGAACCGGACACTGTTGCACGGTGAGCGGCCGGGTCGAGGTGACCGTGCCGTGGCGTCCGGAAAGCGGACACTGCTACACGGTGACCGCCGAAGGCGGTGAGCGTCACCGCGGCTTGCTCAGTAGAGGTCGAGGCGGCGGGCCAGGTCGCTGCGGATGACGCCGGTCGGGTCGGCCCGGTCCCGGACGGCCCGCCACTCGTCGAGGCGCGGGTACATGGCCCCCACGAGCTCGGGTCGGAGCCGGCTGTCCTTGGCCAGGTAGACCCGGCCGCCGACGGCCACGGCGTCCTCGTCGAGGCGGTCGAGCAGGTCCCCCAGCCCGGCCACACCGGCGGGGATGTCGAGGGAGAGCGTCCAGCCCTTCGTCGGGAACGACAGTGGCCCGGGGTTGGCCGGACCGAACCGCTTCAAGACGGACAGGAACGACGGGCAGGCCGCTGCTGACAGGGCCTCGACCATCCGCCGCAAGGCATCCTCGGCCCCGGTGGGGACGACCACCTGCCACTGGACGAAGCCGGCCCGGCCGTACATCCGGTTCCAGCCCCGCACCAGGTCGAGGGGGTAGAAGAACCTGGAGATGGTCTGCAGCTCGTCGCGCCGGCGGGCCGGCGCCCTGCGGTACCAGGCCTCGTTGAATGCCCGGATGGTGGCTCGGTTGAGGAGACCCGATGGCACCCACGGTGGGGCACCGACCAGCGCTCCCGGGTGGTAGTCGAGGGCCGTCGCTGGGTCGTCAGCGGCCGGCGGTCCGAGCTCGTCGCGGCGGGCGAAGCGACCGCGTGTGAGCACCGAGCGGCCGGTGGCGACGCCGGTGGCCAACAGGTCGATCCAGGCGACGGAGTACTCATAGGCATCGTCGCCGGCGACCATGAGCGCCATCGCCTCGTCGAGGTTGGCGGTGCGGTCGGTATCGACGGTGACCCGGCTCGTCTCGATCGGGTGGAGCACGAGGGTGGCGTCGACCACCACGCCGGTGAGGCCGAGGCCCCCGGCGGTGGCCCAGAACAGCTCTGGGTCGGCTTCGGGGCCGACGGAGACGACGCCGAGGCCGGGAGTGGCCAACGTGAGCGACGGCACGTGGGCGCACCAGGTGCCGGCCCCGTGGTGGTTCTTGCCGTGGACGTCGGCGGCCACCGAGCCGCCGACGGTGACGTGGCGGGTGCCGGGGCTGACCGGCACGAAGAAGCCCCGGGGGACCAGGTGGCGCAGGAGACCGTCGATGCTTGCCCCGGCGGCGACGGTGATCTCGCCCCGCTCGGCGTCGAAGGCGCAGACGTCGTCGACCGCGGTCGTGTCCACCACGCGGCCACCGGCGTTCTGCGCCGCATCGCCGTAGCTGCGCCCGAGGCCTCGGGCGAGGACGCCCCGCGCTGGTGGGTCGTCGACCCCGGCTCGCAGCTCGCTGTAGGTGAATGGGCGGGCCACGTCGGCCCCTGTGGGAGCGGTACCGCCCCAGCCGGTGAGCTCGGCGCGAACCGGCCGCAGGGCGGCCATCACGTGGCGTAGGTGCCGAGGCCGAACGCCACCGCCCACAGCAGGGCCAGGGCCTGCAGGATCCGGTCCCGGAGCACGAGCTCCTCGGGGGCGCCGCCCTCGCCGGCGTCGACGAGTTGGGCGTAGCGCAGCACGGCGGCGGCGAAGGGCACGATCGAGATCTGGAACCAGGGGACCGACCCGTCGACCAGGGCCGCCTTCTCGAACGCCCACAGGCAGTACGCCACCAGGACGACGCCCGAGGACACCGACCGCAGGTAGGCGAGGTACGACGGTGTGTACGCCTCCATGCTGCGCCGGGTGGAGACGGCGTCGTCGCCGAGGGCGGCGGCTTCGGCGTGGCGCTTGCCGGCGACCATGAACAGCGAGCCGAACGAGGCCACGATGAAGAACCAGTCGGAGATGGGCAGGTCGGTGGCGGCCCCGCCGGCGATGGCCCGCAACACGAAGCCGGCGGCCACGGCCAGGACGTCGAGTACGGCCACGTGCTTCAGCCACACGGTGTAGGTGGTGGTGAGGACCACGTAGCCGCCGAGCACCACCCCGAGCTGCCAGCGCGAGGCGACGGCGGCGGCCACCCCGGCCACGAGCAGGGCCGGGCCGAGCACCCTGGCCAGGCCCACGGGCACCTCACCGGCGGCGATGGGCCGGTGGCGCTTCGTCGGGTGCAGCCGGTCCTGTTCCACGTCGCCGGCGTCGTTCAACAGGTAGGTCCCGGCCGAGACGGTGCAGAAGCAGAGGAAGGCGACGAAGGCGTCGAGCGCCACCGCCGGCTCGTCGAGCACCCCGGCCGCTCCCGGGGCGGCGAACACGAGCACGTTCTTGACCCACTGCTTGGGACGGACGGCGGCGACGAGGGCGACCGGCAACGACCTCGGCGTCGACCGCCGAGCGGTGTCGGGGGGGGAAAGCGTCATCAGCGGGCGGCGACCTTGCGCCACAGCGGGCGGGGGAGGTTCCGGAGCACGCCGAACACGAGCCGCAGGACCGGCGGCACCCACACCACGGCGCTGCCCTTGCGCAGCCCCTCGGCCAGGGCGTCGGCCACCGCTTCGGGTGTGGTGGCGAAGGGGGCCGGCTCCTTGCCTTCGGTCATCTTGGAGTGCACGAACCCGGGCCGGACGATCATCACCCGGGCCCCGGAGCCGACGAGGGCGTCGCCCAGGCCCTGGGCGAACCCGTCGAGGCCGGCCTTGGTCGACCCGTACACGAAGTTGTCGCTGCGAACCCGCACACCGGCCACCGACGAGAGCACCACCAGCACGCCGTGGCCCTGGGACCGGAGGCGGTCGGCCACGGCCAGGCTCGAGGAGACGGCACCGACGTAGTTCACCGTGGCGGCGTCGGCGGCGGCGGCCGGGTCACGGTCGAAGGCGGCCTGGTCGCCCAGGACACCGAAGGCGACGATGACGGCGTCGATGTCGCCGTGCCGGTCGAAGACGTCTCCGACCACAGTGGCGTGGGAGGCGGTGTCGGCGGCGTCGAAGGCGACGGTCTCGACCGTGTCGGCCCCGGCGTCCCGCAGCTCCTCGGCCACCGGCTTCAGCTCGTGGGGTCGGCGGGCGGCCAGGACGACCGTTCGGCACCGGTCGGCGACCAGCCGGCGCACCGTCGCCAGAGCCAGATCGGAACCGCCGCCGAGCACCAGCACGGACTGGACCCCTCCGAGCGCGTCACGCACGACGCACCGCCGGAGGAGCGAGTGAGGCGGACGGAGTAGCTTGCGGTGGGGGCACGTTCTTCAGTCCGGTCAGGTTCGACGGCCAGGATGACGAGCGCGTGGGACGCCCTCGAAACCGGCCAGGAGCGGCCGATGGAGTACCCGAAACTAGCCCTCCGAGGTCGCGAACATGAAGATCGCCCGTTGGCGGGCACGCTCAGCGCTCGTCGCTCTGGTCACGGTCACCGCCCTGGTGGCCAGTGCCTGCTACGGGACGCCACCGCCCCCGAGCACCGACTCCGACAACGCCGAGCCGAGCAACCCGAACAACCGCTACGGCTGGTTCGAGGCCGGCCTCGAGTGGCGAGGTGACTTCGGCGACCCCCACGTGGTGCGGGTGGGGAGCACCTACTACGCCTACAGCTCACCGGTCGGCGGCCGCTACCTCCCGGTGCTGACCTCGACCGACCTGGTCCACTGGTACATCCACCGCCGGTGGACATCCAAGCCGGCGCCCTGGGCGGGCGGCCCGAACCCGCAGACCGACCCCGAGATCCCCGCCGAGATCAGGTACGCCCCCCTGAACGACGGCGACACCTGGAACATGAACGACGGTCTCGTCCGCCCCGCCTCGTGGGGGCTCACCAACGACCAGGGCCCCTGGATCAAGAAGGACCTCTGGGCGCCAGGCGTCACCCAGATCGGTAACAGCTGGTACGCCTACTCTTCGGTGCGGGTGAGCTGGACCGGTGACGATCCCAACAACTACGGGCGTTTCTGCCTCACCGTGGCCTCGGCGCCGTCGCCGCTCGGCCCCTTCCGGGACGTGAGCGGGTCGGGCCCCATCCTCTGCGACGTCGACCCGTCGGGGTCGATCGGCCCCGCGCCGTTCTACGACGCCGCCACGGGCACGACGTACCTGCTCTGGAAGGCGGCCGGCCGCCGCACGGCGCCGGGGGTGCAGGGCTACCCGTCGGCGCTCAAGTCGGTGGCGCTCACCACCGGAGGCCTCCCCACCGGACCAGTGCGGACGTTGCTCACCACCAAGGAGGGCTCCTGGGAGGGCATGACCATCGAGAACCCGTCGATGGTGGCCTACGGCGGCCGCTACTACCTCTTCTACTCTGGCAACTCCTGGACGGCTGCCTCCGACGGGTCGAGCCCGTACGCCACCGGTTGGGCCGAGTGCAGCTCCGGTCCCCGCGGCGGGTGCGTGCGCCGCACCAGCGGGCCGCTGCTGCGCAGCTCGGGGCACATCCAGGGCCCGGGCGGGGCCTCGGCCTTCATCGACACGGCCGGACGCCTGCGCCTCGCCTACGCGTACTACTGGCTGGGGGAGAACCGCCGCGACACCTTCATCGCCCATCCCCGCCGGCTGAAGGTGGCGACCATCGTCCGGGGGTCAGACGGGGTGCTTCGCGTCGGCTGACCGGGCAGCATCGGCACGCTCACTGACACCACCGGCGACGCCCTGGTTGTCGCCACGACCGGTGGCAAGGGCACCCAACCCGATGCAGAGGGCCAGCTCGAGCGGGGCCCGGAGCCGCGGAGCTTGTACGAAGACGAGGCTGGCGGCGGTGAAGTAGGCGCCGGTGAGCCCGGCCAGGGCCACCAGCGGTTCCCGCCGGCGGGTCCACAAGCCGATGGCGCCGGCTACGAGCAACGGGTAGAGGAGCCACAGGGTGGCGTTGCGCACCCCGGTGCTGCGCCCGTCGGCCTCTTCGGCGTAACCGTTGATCCCTGGTCGGAGCTCGAAGTAGGCCGCCGTGTTGCGCATGACGACCTTGGCCACGATGCCGGGGTGATCCTTGACGTTCTCCACCGCCACCTCGCGCAGGCTGCGGTCCCAGGCCACCTCGTCGAACTGCGCGAGGCGCCGGTCGTCGAAGTAGGGATGGCGGTATGGATCGATGAAGTGGCCGGCCTCCTTGGCCGGCGGCGAGTACACGGCGGCGTAGTTGAAACCGTTGGAGGTCACGAGCACGGGCGAGTCGAGCTGGATCCAGTTGCGCACCACCCACGGCGCCACGACGAGGCCGGCGACGGCGACGTATGCGGCCACCCTCTGCCACGAGATTCGACGGAGCAGCCAGACGGCGAACACCACCACGAGGAACTGGGCGCTCGGTCGGGTGAGCACGAGGACCCCGGTGACCACGCCGGCCCGCAACCAGCGCTCGTCGGCCATGGCGTCGAGCAGCACCACGATGAGCAGGAGGGACAGGGGCTCGGTGAGCACGTAGGTGTCGTTGGCCACGATGTTCGGCACGAGCGCGAGCGCCCCACCGGCCACGAGCCCGGCCCGGGGGCCGAGGCGGCGGCGGACCACCAGGTAGGTGACGACGACGACGGCCACGCCGATCACCACGTTGAGGAGCCGGCCGACGCCTGGGGACGGCCACAACAGCCAGTAGACGAAGCCGAGCACCCCCGGGTACACGGGCGGACGGAAGGCCGTGGGGTGCAGCGCCAGCTGGGGGAAGACGTCGACGTAGCCGAGACCGCCGGCGATGTTCTTGGCCAGGAAGTCGTACTGCGAGGCGTCGCTGTGCAGCGGCCGGTCGGGCGTGGCCAACAGCCAGTACGCCAGCCGGACGACGGTGGCCAGGACGCCGAGAGCGATGGCCTGCGGGACGCGCCCAGCCTGTTCGAAGCGGGTCCAGGTCCGGGGAGCTCGCAGGTTCACGGCCGGGTCAGCGAGGGCCGTCGGCGCCGGGGCGGCGAAGCAGGTACATGTACTGGTAGTCGGACTGGAGCCAGGCCGAGTACGGGACCTCCCGCACCACCTCGTAGCCGACCAGGACCTCGCTCGACACGATGTACTCGCTGGTGACGGCGGCGGCGTAGAACGGGATCCACCACGCCTCGACGTCGTTCGGGCTGAGCAGCAGCGGCCCCTCCAGGTCGAGGTCGGCCAGCGCCTCGAGGTCGATGGTGACCTCGTTCTCGTAGGAGTACTCGTAGAGCCGGTAGCCGTCCCAGGCCGCACCGCCGTCGATGTCGACGTAGTCGATCCCGGCGGCGTGGGCGTCGGCGGCGACCTCCCACGCCGCCTCCTGGTAGGTGAGGTGGTCGTGGGTGCCGGCCACCGAGAAGGCCCCCATGACGAGCACCGCCAGCCAGGCCAGCGGCGTCACGATGCGCACCGGTCGCAGCGCCCAGAGCAGCAGTGCCACCAGCACCGGCAGCAACGGCAGGAAGTACCGGTCATAGGAGTAGTTGCCGTCCCGCAGGGGCAGCGACGGGGCCAGCACACCGAGGGCCAACCAGACGGCGATGAACCCGACCATGGTGGGCCCCGCTCCCGCGGCCCGTGCGCTGCGCAGGGGCCGGAGCCGGCCCAAGAGGACGATGGCCAGCACCACCGCGCTGATCGCACCCAGCTCCAGGATCACGTCCCGGGCGGTCTCGTCGAGCAGCTCGGGCCGTCCTCCCCGCAGGTCGGTGGGACCGAGGCCGGCCTGGCGGAAGAACTGCGGCGACCACGGCCGGCGGGTCTCGAAGGGGGCGAAGTCGCCCACGGCCAGCAACACCACCCCCGCCACCAGCGCGCCGAGCGCCACCCAGCGCCACGTCCCGAAGCGGCGCAGGAGACCGGGGACCCGCCACACCGCGGCCACGGCGACGGGGAGGACGAACAACCCCGTGTAGATGGCTCCGAGGACGACGAGCCGCTGCCCGAGCTCCCACATCCCGCCGATCCCGGCGTCGGGGAACTCCTCGAAGAAGCCGACCTGGTTCGAACCCTCGGGCACGCCGTGGACGAACCGGAACCAGACGACGTAGGCCACCACCATGACCGCCGGAGCCAGGGCCACCCGGGCGGCGGTGCGCAGGGCCTCCCCTCCCCGACCCAGCCGGCCGCTGACCACCAGGTAGGTGAGCACACCGGCCACCACGAGGATCCCGGGATGGCGGACGAGGAAGGCCAGCCCGGCGACGACCGACCCGGCCACCGTCCACCGCCCGTCGGCAGCGTCCGAGCGCAGACCCCGCACGTAGCAGTAGGCGGCCATGGTGATGAGGGTGATCAGGTACGCGTCGGTCATGAACGTGTAGCTGAGGACGAAGCTGAGCGGGTTGAACAGGTAGATGGCCGCCCCCAGCGCGCTGCGACCCGGGGTGACGCCGAGCTGGCGACACAGCCCGTACATGGCCACGCCCCCGAAGACGGCGAAGGTGACGGTGGCGGCCCGCAGCACCCCGAGGGAGTCGCCGAACACGGCCCCGAAGAGGGCACCCCAGGCGATCTGGAACACCCCGGTCACGGCGGCGGCGGGAAGGATCCGCAGCTCGCCGTCGTCGAGCAGGATCTCCACCGATCGGGCGTAGAGGAAGTCGTCGCTGATCGCCGTCGGCGACAGCGTGGGGATGACGAACGCCGCCCCGGCGAAGGCGCCGATCACGGCCACGATGGGCCAGTGGGCGAACAGCAGGCGGGGCAGCGCCGCCGACCGGCGGCGCCCTTGGTCGACCCCACCCGCTTCGCCGCCGGTGCCACCGCTCGTCGACGCCCCCACCGACGCCTCGCGCTCGGCGGCGGCAGTACCAGCGACGGCGGCGGATCCTGGACCAGGGGTGGCCCCGCTCAGAACAGCCTCGCCGCCGTGCGGTACCTCCTGGCCCATCGCGCTCCTGCCGTCGGGCGACCCTCACGGGGCCGAGATGCGAACCTCCGCGCACCGTAGCGCCGGGTCGCCGGTAGGCTCGCCCAGTGACCGGCGCTGGCCCCGGCGCCCCGTCGAGCGGCGCCATCGCCCGCCCCACGCCGCCACCAGAGGTTCCCCGCTCTGTCGCCTTTCACCCCCGACGCTGCTGCCGCCCTCGACGGCCCTGACTGGCTGCGGTCCCGGCGCATCGCCGCCGCCGAGCGGTTCGCCGCTGTCGGGCTGCCGGCCAGCGAGGAGGAGGTCTGGCGCTACAGCCGCATCGACGAGCTCGACCTCGACGCCTGGACACCGGCCACCCGCGCCGGGAGCGACCCGCTCGGGGGCGACGCCGCGTCCTTCTCGTTGGAGGAGGCGGCCGGCGGTGTGACCGTGGTGGACGGGTTCCCCCAGGTGACCGGCGGAGGCTCGGCCGCCCACGAGCGGGGTCTGCGCATCGACCTCGCCAGCCGGCTCGACCAATGCGATGGTGGGCTGGGCTCGGTCATGGCCGACCCCACCGACGCGCTGGTCGAGCTCAACGACGCCTTCTCGCCCGATGCCCTGGTCATCCGGGTGCCGGCCGGGGTGGTCGTCGAGCACCCCGTCGAGGTCGTCCACCGCATCACCACCCGCGGCACCGCCGCCTTCCCCCGGGTCGTGGTGCGGGTCGGGGAAGGTGCACAGGTCACGGTGGTGGAGCGGATCTCGTCGGCCGACGTGGCCGCCCTCGTCGTGCCGGTCACCGAGATCGACGTCGCCCGCGGCGCCCGCCTCGCCTACGTGTCGGTCCAGGAGCTGGGCCCCGCGGTGTGGCAGATCGCCAGCCAGGTGTCCCACGTGGGTCAGGAGGCGACCTTCGTGTCGGCGGCCGCCGGCCTCGGCGGCGACTACGCGCGGCTGCGCACCGACTGCCGCCTGACCAGTCGGGGGGCGAGCGGTGAGCTGCTGGCCGCCTACTTCGGCGAGGGTGGTCAGACCCTGGACTTCCGCACCTTCCAGGATCACCGGGCCCCCGACACCACCTCCAACCTCCTGTTCAAGGGAGCGGTGGGAGGGCACTCCCGCTCCGTCTACACCGGGCTCATCAAGGTCCGGAAGGAGGCTCGGGGTACCAACGCCTTCCAGACCAACCGCAACATCAAGCTGTCCGACCACGCCTGGGCCGAGTCGGTGCCCAACCTCGAGATCGAGAACAACGAGGTGAGCTGCAGCCACGCCTCCGCCGTCGGCCCGGTGGACGACGAGCAGCGCTTCTACCTCGAGAGCCGCGGGGTGCCGCCGCAGGTGGCCGAGCGGCTGGTGGTGGCCGGGTTCTTCGACGACGTGATCAGCCGGATCCCCGTGGAGGGGGTGGGCGGCCCGCTGCGGGCCCGCATCGCCGCCAAGCTCGACCGGCAGGAGTGGTGATGGCCCGCGAGGAGCGGCTGTGCGCCGCCGACGACTTGGCCTCCGGGGAGGCTCGCCGGTTCGTGGTCGACGGGCACCCGATCGCCGTCGTGCGCATCGACGACGACTTCTACGCCATCGGTGACGTCTGCACCCACCAGAACATCTCCCTCAGCGAGGGCGAGGTGCACAGCGACACCCGCGAGCTCGAGTGCTGGAAGCACGGGTCGGCGTTCTCGCTGGCCACCGGGCAACCCAGCTCCTTGCCGGCCACCCGACCCGTCCCCACCTTCGACCTGCGCCGCGACGGGGACGACCTGTGGGTGGTGGTCCCGTGAGCTCGCTCGTCATCGAGGGCCTGCGGGCCGGGGTCGGCGGCCGGGAGATCATCCGGGGCATCGACCTCACCGTGGGCAGCGGCGAGGTCCACGTCGTCATGGGCCCCAACGGATCGGGAAAGTCGACGCTCTCCCACGTGATCATGGGACGTCCGGGCTACGACGTGCTGGGCGGCTCGATCACCCTCGACGGGGCCGACGTGTTGGCCATGGCCCCGTGGCAGCGGGCCCACGCCGGGCTGTTCCTCGCCATGCAGTACCCGACCGAGGTGCCGGGCGTCTCGCTCGAGGCGATGCTCACCGAGGCGCTGGTGGGCGCAGGCCGGGTGTCGGCCGTCGGCGAGGTCCGGGCGCGGATGCTCGTCGAGGCGGAGCGGATCGGCTTCGACGAGCGCTTCCTGCAACGACCCCTCAACGTCGACCTGTCCGGCGGGGAGAAGAAGCGCAACGAGACGCTGCAGCTCGGCGTGCTCCAGCCCCGCATCGCCATCCTCGACGAGATCGACTCGGGCCTCGACGTCGACGCCCTGCGAGACGTCAGCCGCAGGGTCGAGGCCGAGACGAACGAGCGCGGCCTCGGGGTCCTCGCCATCACCCACTACCGGCGCCTGCTGACCGAGCTGCGACCGGACGTGGTGCACGTGCTCGTGCGGGGCCGGATCGTGGCCACCGGTGGACCCGAGCTGGCCGACGAGCTCGAGCGGACCGGGTACGCCGGCTTCGCAGGGGAGGACGCCATCCCCCAGGAGCCGACGAGGGAGATCGGCGACCCGCTGTCCGACCCGTTCGCCGACCCGCTCGCCTGATGGCAACGGTGGACCCGCTCCTCGACGACGCAGCGCTGGCAGCCGCGCTCGGCGATCTCCCGTCGTGGTCCATGCGGGACGGCGCGCTCCACCGGGAGCTCTCCTTCCGCGACTTCGCCACGGCCTTCGCCTTCATGACGGAGCTGGCGGCGGTGGCCGAGCGGCTCGACCACCACCCGGACTGGTGCAACAGCTGGAACCGGGTCACGGTCGACGTCTTGAGCCACGCAGCCGCCGGCGTCACCGAGCGCGGCGTCGCCCTCGCCGCCGCCGCCGACGAGATCGCCACCCGCCACCTCTGAGGCCCCCTGGACGCCGGATCACGCGCGCGGTCGGGTGGCGTCCAGGAGCG
>JAUJOW010000021.1 GCA_030447445.1 Acidimicrobiales bacterium
GCCCCGGGGGCGGGTCGGCGGCCTCTCGGCGGGGCGGCCGCCCCCGGGCGCCCCGCCGACCGGCCCCGGCGCCCCGCCGTGACCCCCTCGCGCTCCGGCTTGGTGACCATCCCGGGGGGTAAGCTCACCACCTACGGGGAGAGGGCCGCCGACACCATCGACGAGGTGGTCGACCAGCCCGACGGCCGGCTCGACGCCCGAATCGGCCGCAGCCGCACCCGCAAGCTCGCCCTCCGGGGCACCGACGGCTACGAGTCGGCCCGCGAAGGGGCCGACGCCGCCACCGCCCACCTGGTCGACCGCTACGGCGGTGAGGCCCGCACCCTCCTGGCCATGATCGCGAGCGACCCCTCGCTCGGCCAGCCCCTCGTCGCCGGGCTCCCCTACGTGCGAGCCGAGGCCACCTACGCCGCCCGCTACGAGATGGCCGGCACCGTCGACGACGTGCTGGCCCGTCGCACCCGGGCTCGGCTGCTCGCCCGCGACGCCTCCGCCGACGCCGCCGACGACGTGGCGGCGCTGATCGGCCCGGTGCTGGGCCTGTCCCCCACCGAGCAGGCCGCCCAGGCGGACGCCTACCGCGCCGCCGTGGCCGCCGAGCACGCCGCCGAACGGTCGCCGCTCGCCGCCCTCGACGGGTGACCGGCCAGTGACCGAGCCGCAGCCGAGGGAGCCAGAAGGCACGGGTGGTCTCGCTGCGGAGCAGCGAGCGCTCACTGGTGCCACCTCGATCCGCCAACGTGGAAGTCGACACCTGACGATCACGGTGCACCAGTGAGCGAGTTGCGGCCCGGTCCGGGCGCGCCCACGCCGCCGATCCCCCTCGCCGGTGACGCTGGTGCGGTCACCGGCCGGCTCGGCGCCGCCCCCGTCGACCTCGACGCCGGCTTCCTCGACCGGTTGCGGGCCGCCTGCGCCGATGTGGAGGTCGACGCCGCCGCCACCGCCGAGGCCAGCCGCGACTGGTGGCCGCTGGCCATGGTCTGGGCCACCGATGGCCAGGTGGGCGGTCTGGCCGGCGCCGTGGCCCGGCCCACCACCACCGGGGAGGTGGCCGCCGTGGTTGCCTTGTGCGACGGCGCCGGCGTGCCGATCACCGCCGCCGGTGGGCGCAGCAGCGTGGTCGGAGGCACCGTGCCGGTCTTCGGTGGGGTGCTGCTCGACCTGTGCGGACTGTCGGGCATCGCCGCCGTCGACGCCACCTCCATGGTCGTCGAGGTCTGGGCGGGGACCTTCGGTGACGCCTTCGAGGACGAGCTGGCCCAGCGCCACGCCATGACGGTCGGCCACTGGCCACAGTCGATGTCCCTGTCCACCGTCGGCGGCTGGCTGGCCTGCCGGGGAGCGGGGCAGCTCTCGAACCGCTACGGCAAGATCGAGGACATCGTCGTCGGCCTCGAGGTGGTCCTGGCCGACGGCCGGGTCATCCGAACCGGTGGCCAACCTCGCCAGGCCGTCGGCCCCGACCTCACCCAGGTGTTCGTGGGGTCCGAGGGCACCCTGGGGATCATCACCCGGGCCTGGTTGCAGGCCCATCCCACGCCCGGCCACCGGCGTTCGGCGGCATACGGCTTCCCCACGTTCCAAGCCGGCCTCGACGCCATGCGCCGGATCACCCAGCGAGGGGCCACCCCGGCGGTGATGCGCCTCTACGACGAGATCGAGTCGCAGCGCAACCACCAGACGCCCGACGGTGTCAACGCGCTCCTCGTGCTCGACGAGGGCGACGGCTCACTCGTCGACGCCGGCATGGAGGTGGTGGCCGAGGAGTGCGTCGAGCTCGGCCGCCGACTCGACCCCGGCCTCGTCGACCACTGGATGGAGCGGCGCAACGACGTGGCCGCCCTCGAGGCCCTCATCGCGAAGGGCTTCGTGGTCGACACCATGGAGGTCGCCGGTCCCTGGGCCGCCCTCCCGTCCATCTACGAGGCCGCCACCGCTGCCATCGCCGCCGTGGACGGCACCCTGGCCGTATCGGCCCACCAGTCCCACTCCTACCGCACCGGTGCCTGCCTGTACTTCACCTTCGCCGGCAAGGTCGACGCCGACCAGCGCGACGCCTACTACACGGCGGCCTGGGACGCCGGCACCCGTGCCGTGCTCGACCACGGTGGGGCGCTCAGCCACCACCACGGGGTGGGGCTCAACCGGGCCCGGTTCGTGGCCGACGCCCTCGGTCCGGCGTTCGCCACGCTCGTCGCCCTGAAGCGGGCCCTCGACCCCAACGGGGTGCTCAACCCCGGCAAGCTCGGTCTGCCCTCTCCTTTCGGCGCCGTGCCGTGGCCGTGAGCGCACCCGGAGGCCCTGGCGCCGCCCCGTCGGTTCCGTGATCCTCGTCGTCGACGTCGGGACCAGCGGGGTACGGGCCGCCGTCGTGGCCCCCGACGCCTCGGTCGGCCACGTCCACCACCGGGAGGTGCTGCCGTCGTCGCCGGCGCCCGGCTTCGTCGAGTTCGACCCTGCGGCCATGGCGGCCGCCGCGCTGGACGTGGCGTCGGCGGCGCTGGCCGCCGGTGGACCGGTGCAGGCGGTGGGCATCGCCAACCAGCGGGCCTCGACGGTGGTCTGGGATCGGGCCACCGGCGAGCCGGTCGCTCCCGGCGTGGGCTGGCAGGACCTGCGCACCGCCGGCGTGTGCTTGATGCTGCGCGACCAGGGCATCCGCCTCGCCCCCAACGTGTCGGCCACCAAGGCCCAGTTCCTGCTCGACCTGGCCGACCCGGATCGGTCCCGCGACCTCTGCGTGGGCACGGTGGACTCCTGGATCGCCTGGACCCTGTCGGCCGGAACGCTCCACGTCACCGACCCGTCCAACGCCGCCCTCACCGGTCTGCGCACCGCCGACGGCACGGCCTGGAACGAGCCCGTGGTCGAGGCCCTCCGCATCCCGCCGACGGCCCTGGCCACCGTGGTGGACTCATCGGGCGTCATCGGCGACGCCGCCGCGCTCGACGGCGCCCCACCCATCGCCGGGATGGCCGGTGACCAGCAGGCCTCTCTCATCGGTCAGGGCTGCCTGTTGCCGGGGCTGGCCAAGATCACCTTCGGCACCGGCGGCATGCTCGACCTTTGCCTGGGCGACCAGCGACCAGCCTTCGAGACACGGGGGCCCGGGGGCACCTTCCCGGTCGTCGCCTGGACGCGTGGCGGGAGGACCACGTGGGGGGTCGAGGCGGTGATGCTCTCGGCTGGCACCAACGTGGAGTGGCTGCGTGACGACCTCGGGATCATCGCCACCGCCGCCGAGTCCCACGAGGTGGCAGCCGGCTGCGAGGACACCGGCGGTGTCATCTATGTGCCCGCCCTGTTGGGCCTCGGCACCCCGGCGTGGGACTACGGGGCCCGGGGGACGCTGCTCGGCGTCACCCGGGGCACCGGGCGGGCCGAGGTGGTGCGCGCCGTGCTCGAGGGAGTGGCCCAGCGCGGCGCCGACCTCGTGGAGGCGGCCGAGCGTGACGGCGGTACCCCCATCCCGTCGCTGCGGATCGACGGCGGGATGTCGGCCAACCCCACCTTCGTGCAGGCGCTGGCCGACGCCACCGACCGCCCGGTCGAGGTCTCCCCGGTGCGCGAGGCCACGACCCTCGGCGCCGCCTTCCTGGCCGGCCTGGCCATCGGCACCTGGGCCGACGAGGCCGAGGTGGTGGCCACGTGGGCACCGCGAGCGGCAGTCGGACCGCGCCGCCACTTCGACCGGGAGCGCTGGCAGGATGCCTGCCGCCGGGCCCGCGCCTGGGTCCCCGAGCTCTCCGCGCTCGACTTCTGACCGACGCCGGCGAAGCATCCGACCCCGTCGACCGATACGTAGAGGTCACATGGACTGGACACGCAACCGACTGGCCACAACCTCCCTCGCCGCACTGGCCGCGCTCTCCCTGTTGGCGGGATGTGGCGGCAGCGACGACGGAGGGGAGGGCGCGGTCGAGGACACCACCGCCCCGGCCGCCGACGACGGCGACACGTCCACCACGGCTTCGAGCGACGAGGCCGAGGGCGGTGAGGCCGGGAGCGGCGACGCCGTCACCATCAAGGGCTTCGAGTTCAAGCCCGCCGAGCTCTCCACCCCCGCCGGCACAGAGGTCACGTGGACCAACGACGACAGCGCCACCCACACCGCGACCGCCAAGGAGGGGCCGGACGGCTTCGACTCCGGAGACCTCGAGAGCGGCGACACCTTCTCGTTCACCTTTGAGGAAGCCGGCACCTACGACTATTACTGCAGCATCCATCCCACGATGACCGCCTCCGTCACCGTCGAGTGACCACGCTGGCGAACGCTCTTCACCCGTCTCGAGCAGGAGGCCGTGCATGCGCATCGACAGGCGACAGCTGAACGCGCTGTCCGAGCGGGTGGACCAGCTCCACCACGAGTCGATGCGGGAGGCCCGTGAGCAGTTCGCCGAGGTCCACTTCGGACCCGATCTTCGCCCGGCCCGGCGGCGCTTCCTCACGCAGGCGGCGGCCGGTGGTGCCGTGCTCGCCATCGGGTCGTCGCTGGTGCCGTTCGGACGGCTCGTGCCGGCCGCGCTCGGACAGGAGCCGTCCGGCGACCTCGCGCTGGCCAACTTCGCGCAGAGCGTGGAGCGGGCGGCGGTGTCGGCCTACGGCGCCGCCATCGAGACCGGCAAGCTCTCCGACACCGCCGTCGGGGTGAGCGAGATGTTCGCCGACCACCACGACGACCACGCCAACGCTCTCCAGGCTGCGGCCGCCGACGAGCAGGTCGAGGCCAACGTACTGGTCCTCCAGGAGTTCGCGCCGATGATCTCCGACGCCGAGGACGAAGCCGGCATCCTGACCGTGGCCTTCCAGATCGAGGAGGCCGCCGCCGCCACCTACCTGTTCGCGCTCGGCGAGGTGGAGGATGCGTCGACGGCAGGACTGCTGGCCACCATCCTGCCCGTCGAGTCACAGCACGCCACCGTCCTGGCGTCGCTGTTGGGCACGCCGGCGCTGGCCCTCGAAGAAGCGTTCGTCAGTCAGGACTCGGCGCTCAACCCCGACGAGTTCCCGATCGACTGACTCGACCGATGCGCACAGGAGAGCCGATGGACATCAACCGCGACGAGATCCGCCGCCAGCTCCGAGCCGCCGATGCGCAGCAGCGGGCGTCGATCCGGCCATGGCGCGACGCGGTGACCCGCCTCCTCGCCGACCGCCGCATCCCGCATCGAGCCAAGGCTGAGCTGCTCGGGGTGCCCGGTCGTCGCCAGTTCATCAAGGTGGGCGGGGCCAGCGTGCTCGGCGCCGCTGTGCTCGCCGCCTGCGGCAGCGACGAGGAGGCTGGGGTCGGCGAGACCGGCGATCCCACCACGACGACCGCCGCCGAGGCCGGTGCCGGGGTCCCGTCGACCCCCGGTGGTGAAGGCAACAAGATGAACCTGGTGCTGGTCCGCACGGCGTCGTCGGTGGAGATCCTGGCCGTCGAGGTCTACAACGTCGCCCTCGGAGAGAGCGACACCGAGCTCCCCGCCGAGATCCGGTTCGACCCGGCGGTCGCCGATGCCGCCAAGTTGTTCCGCGACCACCACCAGGAGCACGCCGACGCACTGGCACAGGCCACCGAGTCGCTCGGGGGCGAACCGTACGAGAGGCCCAACAAGTTCCTGTTCGACAACGTGGTGGCCAAGGAGCTCCCGAACCTGACCGATCAGGCCAAGGTGGTGATGTTCGCCCGGACGCTCGAGGAGACCGCCGCCGGCACCTACAGCTTCGCTGCTGGCGAGCTGACCACCCCAGAGCTCCGCCAGTCGATGATGGCCATCGGTGGTGTGGAGGCCCGCCACGCTGCCGCGCTCTCGCTCTCCCTCGACGGCACCGGCACCGACGCCGTGCCCCGCTCCTTCATCGACGCCAGCCCCGAGGGCCGCGTGCCCGAAGAGGCGCTGATCGACGAGTAGCGCTGGCCGGGCCCGCGAGGTCGGGTCACTGCGGCGTGAACGTGCACGATGACCACCCCGCCCCCCAGAGCACCCACGGGGACATGCCGGCCGGCCCCGGCGTCGAGCCGTCATCGTCCATCGGGTGCACGTGCTGGGTCCACTGGTGACCGTCCCACCAACGCACCACCGGGCTGGTGGCGGTCCGGATGCCACGCCGGCGGTTCAGGACCCTGCGGTGCGGTCACGGCTCCCTCCGGTGCGCGATCCGGCCGCACGACGGTACTCGCGTCGGCGTCCGTGCTCGGTGGTTACCGGCCCATGTTGAGCAGGAGGGTGAGGCCGATCGACAGGAACAACGAGATCAGGATCATGGCGAGGCAGCCGAACCCCCCGCCCAGCGCCCGGACCTCTGTGTTGCCGATTCGCACGGACCCGATCTACCCCACCCCGCGGGCGTCGTAGAACCTCTGCGAGCCGGGCCTGGCCGAGCTTCCGGTCGTCGTCTGGTTCGGCGGCGGGCGGCCGGGGAAGGGCGCGCTCGACCCGAGGAGGTTCGCCATGGCCCAAGGAACGCCCGAAGATGCTGTTGCC
Source organism: Acidimicrobiales bacterium (assembly GCA_030447445.1). Lineage (GTDB taxonomy): Bacteria > Actinomycetota > Acidimicrobiia > Acidimicrobiales > Iamiaceae > JAUJOW01. The sequence goes on from JAUJOW010000021.1 coordinate 6,474, forward strand.
TTTCTTCGCCACCAGCACGACGAGATCCGCGAGCTGTTCGCGGCTGTCGAAGGTGAGACCGGCCAGTCTCGGCGAGACGCGTTCGAGCCGTTGGTGCGGCTCCTGGCGGTACACGAGACGGCCGAGGAGATGGTGATCTACCCGGCCATCCGGTCATCGGGTGGCGAAGGCCGGCGGATCGCCGATGCCCGGACGGAGGAGGAGGACCACGCCAAGAAGGTCCTGACCGATCTCGAGAAGCTCGATCCAGGCTCGGCGGAGTTCGAGGAGATGTTCGGGCCGTTCCGAGCGGCCGTCGAGTCGCATGCCGAGAACGAGGAGCGGGAGGCGTTCCCCCTTCTCGAGCAGACGACCGACGAGGAGCAGCTCCGGAGGATGGCCTCCGCGCTCATGGTGGCCGAAGGCATCGCCCCAACCCACCCCCACAAAGCGGCCCCCGAGAGCGCCATCGGGAACCTGCTCGTCGGACCCTTCGTCGGGATGGTGGACCGGGTCCGGGATGCGCTCCGAGACGCAACCCGCTGAGCACACGACGACGGAAGCGGGAGCCGTGAACCGGTCCAACGCCCACATGGCCCCTTCGCCCGGACGACCCCGGCAGCTCGGAGTGGCGGCGCTGCGGGGGGTGGCGGCGGGCTTGGCCGGCGTGGCGGCGATGACGCTGGCCGAGAAGGTCGAGCAGCGCGTCACCGGACGGCCCAACTCCTACGTCCCCGCCCGTACCTTGCTCACCCTGCTCGGCCGGCACCCAGAGCCCAACGCGCAACCGCTGATCTGGAACCACGTCATGCACTGGGGAACCGGCGCCGCGCTCGGCGCGTTGCGCGGTGTGTGGTCGGCCACTGGCATACGCGGGGCTCGGGCCTCGCTTGCGCACACGGTGGTCCGTCTGGCCACCGACCAGACCTTGGAGAACGCCACCGGCGTCGGCGCGCCGCCGCAGGCATGGCCGGGGAAGGAGCGGCGGGTGGACACGCTGCACAAGGCCATCTACTCGTTGGTGACCGGACTGGTGGCCGACCGCACCGTGCCCCCCCGGCTCGAGTCCCGCGCTGGCACCACCAGCCACTGAGAGCCCGGGAGCCAGGGGCGGGGCCGGTCCCTCCGGCCGCCGCCGACACTCACCGTTCACCCACCTCCGGGACCCGGACGCCCCCGCACGGTCAGGCTTGGGGAGTGGGCTGGATGACGGTGAGCCGGCCTGTAGGCGGGATTCTGTTCACGGGTCCCTTGCGGGGGTCCCGATCGGTGGCCATCCATCTCTGCGGCCCACCTGGGACGTCGGACGGGCCGCCCTGTCCCTGTTCGGCCTTGCTCCGGATGGGGTTTGCCGAGCCGCCCGGGTCACCCGGGCGCTGGTGCGCTCTTACCGCACCGTTTCACCCCTTTGCCTGTGCGGCACCGGCACCGGAGCGCCGGCACCGCCATCGGCGGTCTGTTCTCTGTGGCACTTTCCTGCGGGTCACCCCGACTGGCGTCTCGCCAGCATCCTTGCCCTGTGGAGTCCCGACCTTCCTCGACCCGGTCGTCGCACCGTGGTGCGGCGCCGAGCCGCGGCCACCCGGCCGGCTCACCGTCGTCTCCATTGTGGCCGACGAGTGCCCCCGAGGCGACTGCGTTGGCCGAACGGTCCCGCTATCAGCGCCCCTGCGTCGAGCTCGACCCCGGGCCCTGTCGGCGGGACCGGTCGTCGTCGTCGGAGCGACGCTTCAGGCCGGCGAGCCCGGCCAGCCCGACCAGACCCAACAGGCCGAGCAGGCCCGTCTTGCCGCTCTCGTCCTCGTCGGCCTCGTCGTCGGCCTGCTCCTGAGCGGGTGCAACAGGGGCGGCATCGACCACCGTTGCCCCTCCCAGCGTGAGCACCGTGACCATGGTCAACCACGCGAACCACTTGCGCATGTCTGCACTCCTTGGTTGAAAGCGCCCGTCCTGGCGCCGGGCCCTCGCTACCCCGGCGGGCCGGCAGCCAGAACCCGGGCACGGCACCGGAGGCGAAATGGCGGGCGGGCACGACCCGGTAACCTCCGCCCGTCGTCCCAGGAGCGAGGGAACATGAGTGCACCACCAGGGCCACCGCCGGGCCCCAACCCCCCGCCGCCCGGTCAGGGTCCACCGTGGCCGGGCCCTCCCCAGACCGGTCCTCCGCCCGCCCCCGGTCCGTACGCCCCGGGACCGGGACAGGGCCCCGGCCAGTACCCGCCTCAGCCAGGCCAGGGGCCGCCCACGTTCGGGCCTCCGCCGCAGAAGCAGGACAACGGTTGCCTGAAGTGGGGCCTCATCGGCGGAGCCGTCATCCTCGTGTTCGGTGTGCTCGGCGTCGGCTGCCTGGTGTTCGCCGGCAACCGGCTCGCCGACGAGATCGACGACCGCACCGGCACCGCGGACGCCGGCGACTACGACATCACCGTGGACTCCTGCCAGGCCACCGAGACCGGCAGCCTCACCGCCACCGGCACGCTCACGAACACCTCCGACAAGGCGCAGGGCTTCGAGGTCGAGATCCGCTTCTCCGACGCCGAGGGCACCCTTCTCGACGCCAGCTCGACCTTCGTCGACCGTCTCGACAAGGGCCAGCGGGGCAACTGGACGACCACCTCCTTCAGCGCTACCGCGTCCAGCACCGACATCGAGTGCGAGATCGACAGCGTCTCCTACTCCCTCATCGATTAGCCACGACGACGCCGGTCAGAGGGCCGGTCACAGGTGGCAGGTGTCGTTGAAGGATCGCACGACCGGACCGGTCGGGCCGACGGCGATGCGGGTGATCGACGCCGGCGCCACGTAGGCCCGCCAGGCGATGTCGTCCCCGGCCCCGAGCGCCCAGGCCAACGCCGCCTTCACCGGTGACACGTGGGTGACCACCACGACGGTGCCGTCGGTGGCGTCGGCCACCAGGTCCTCGGCGGCGGCCCGGACGCGGGTGCCCAGCTCGGCCAGGGACTCACCGCCGGGTAGACGGAAGGTCGGGTCCGACCGCCAGGCCGCCCACGTCTCGGCCGGCACGGCGCCGGTGGCGTGACCGTCGTAGCGGCCGTAGTCGAGCTCGATCCACCGGTCGTCGATCTCGACGGGCAGCCCGAAGTGCTCGGCGGTCTCCCGCGCTCGCCGGAGGGGGCTGGCCACGACCCGATCCACCCCGTGGGGCTCGGCCACCGTCGCCGCCAGCGCCGCCGCCTGGGCCCGCCCGAGCCCGTCGATGGGCGGATCGGCCCGGCCCAGCAGGAGCCCGGCGGCGTTGGCCTCGGTGCGGCCGTGACGGACGACGATCAGCACGAGTCGCTCTCAGCTCACGAGGTCACGGTCGACCCGGCCGGTGCGGAGGAACACCGACCGCCGCCCGGCATCACCCAGCCCGAAGCGCCGCCACGACACCCACAGCGCCACCGCACCGGCCACCTCGAGCAGCACGCCGAAGGCCCCCCGCTCCAGCTCGGGCAGGCCGCCGTCGCCGAAGCCGAAGCCGAAGAACGGCCACCAGAACACCTCTGCGCGCATCCAGATGCCGTCGAGGACGAGGTGGAGGAACAGCCCGATGGGCACGCCCAACCACCGGCGTCGCACCAGGCGGCGGGAGCGGGTGGCCAACATGACCGCGCTGAGCACGGTCACGCTGCCCAGGAGCGTGTGCAGCAGGCGGGGGCCGCCGAAGAGGCCCTCGACCAACGGCAGCAGGGCTCCGAGCACCACCAACCGGTGGTCGAGGGCGGGGCTGTGGAAGACCTGCCATGCCGCCACCACGGCCAGCCCCGCGAACCACAGGAGCACGTCGGTGGCCCGTCAGCGGACGAGGAGCCGGCCGCACTCGTCGCAGTGGACGAGGGCGTCGACCGGTTGCTTCTTGATCCGGTCGAGCTCCACCGCAGGCAGACGCAGGTGGCACCCACCGCAGACACCGGCCACCAGGCGGGCCACGGCGACACCCTGGGCTCGACGGCGGAGGCGCTCGTAGTCGGCCAGCAGGTCGGCGGCCACGCCAGCCGCCGCCTCGGCCCGAGCGGCCGCCGCCCGATCGAGCTCGACGTCTATCTCGGCCTCGTTGGCGGTGACCGCCGTGCGCAGGCGCTCGGCCTCGGCGTCGGCCTCGAGGACGGCTGCGCTCAACCGGGCATGGTCGGCCTCGACCGGCTCGAGTTCCTCCATCACCTCGAGCTCGTCGTCTTCGAGCTTGGTGACCCGGCGCTTGAGCGAGGAGATCTCGTCCTGGAGCGCCTGCAGCTCACGGGGGGCCACGACGGTGCCCGAGTACAACGCCCGGTCGGCGGCGGTGATGCGCTCCTCGGTGGAGGCGATGTCGTCCTCCAGGCGCTTCTGGTCCCGGACCAGCGCGTTGCGCCGCTCGTCGACGGCCACGAGCTCGCCCTCGGCGGCGGATCGGGCCCGCTCGACCCCGGCCAGCTGCACCCGCTCCGCGAGGTTGGCCCGGCGATGCCGGAGCTGGTCGCTGCGGGTGTCGTGCTCCTGCACGGCGAGGAGCTGGTCGAGGGCGGTCACGGCTCGGTGGTGGTGGTGGACGGACTGAGGACGACCTCGTCGTCCGACGAAGGTGAACCGGGGGGCTCGATGTGGGGGAAGGTCGGCCGAAGCGGCGACCCACCCGAGCTGGCGGAGGTGTCGAAGCCTCGTTTGGCCCCCCGACACGAGAGGGTCCACGGCAGCTTGATGCACTGGCCGCCGGGCCGGGACGGGGGCGCGGCGAACTCCTCGATGGGTGTGTCCTCGAGGAGCGAGCTCATGAAGATGCCCCACGTCTCGGCCGGGTAGCGACCTCCGGTGGCACCGCCGCCGAAGGAGAGGGACACCTGGCCTTCCGGGGAGCCGATCCACACCGACACCGAGAGCTGCGGGGTGTAGCCGACGAACCAGACATCGTGGGAGCCGTTCGTCGTCCCCGTCTTGCCCGCCGCCGGCTGCCCGCTGAGCAGCCGGGCCCGGGTGCCGGTGCCGCTGCGCACGTTCTGCTGGAGCACGTCGGTGACGAGCCTCGCCGTGGCCGTCGACATCACCCGCTCGGATCCGCCCTCGTGGCTGAACAGCAAACGGTCCTGGCGGTCCTCCACCCGGTCGACGAAGTAGGGCTCCTGGCGGACGCCGTCGTTGGCGAACACCGAGTAGGCCACGGCCATGTCGAGCGGGTGGACATCCTGGGCGCCGATGGCCATCGACGCGTGGGCGGGCTCGAGCGGGGTGGTGATGCCCATGCGGGAAGCCAGGTCGGCCACGCGTTCGGGACCGACCACCTGACCGAGGCGCAGGAAGGCGCAGTTCGAGGACTTCAGCGTCTGGCTGGTGATCGTGGCGATGCCACCGCGGCTTTCGCCGAAGTTCTCCGGCGGCTCCTCCTCCCGCTCGTAGCCAGGTACGTCGCCACAGGGCCCCGTGCCGTCGACCAGGTCGGTGGGCGAGTAACCCTCCTCGAGCGCGGTGGCCAGCACGAAGGGCTTGAACGACGAACCGGGCTGACGGCCGCCGCCGTAGGTGTTGATGTCGTACTCGTAGCGGTCGAAGCCCGGCCCCCCGAGCAGCACCCGAACGGCGCCCGAGCCGGGTTCGACGGCGGCGATGGTGCCGGTGCCGAAGCGGGGGGCTCCGGTGACCGGGTCGGGCCCCAGGTCGAAGGTGCCGTCGCCCCGGTCGCCGGGGATCGACGCCAGGGTCGCGTCGCGAGCCACGCGTGCGAAGTGCTGGGCGATCGGGTCGTAGGTGGTGTAGATCCGCAGCCCGCCGGTGTAGAGCGTCCTGAAGCGGGCCGACGGGGTCGCCCCCAGCCGCGGGTCGGCGAGGAGCTGCAGCCTGACATGCTCGACGAAGTAGTCGCCGGTGACCCGCGGCCGGTTGAGCTGGGTCGGGAGCGGCACGAAGTCGAGCATGCCGACGGCCGCCCGGGTCAGGTGGCCGGTGTCGACCAAGCGCCGCAGGGCGAGGGCACGCCGCTCCTTGGCCACCGTCGGGTACCTGAACGGGTCGTGGTCGTTCGGGTTCCGGATGAGGGCGGCCAGCAGCGCCGCCTCCACCCAGTCGAGCGCCTCGACGTCCTTGCCGAAGTAGACCTCGGCAGCGGCCTGCACGCCGTAGGCCCCGTTGCCGAAGTACACGGTGTTGAGGTAGCGCTCGAGGATCTCGTCCTTGCTCATCTGCTCCTCGAGCTCGACGGCGAGGAAGGCCTCCCGCAGCTTCCGCTTGAGGTCCTGGTCGTCGCCCACGATGGAGTTCTTCACCACCTGCTGGGTGATGGTGGAACCGCCCTGGGAGACGCCGCCCTCCTCGAGGTTGGCCGACGCCGCCCGCAGGATGGAGCGCACGTTCACGCCCTTGTGCTGGTAGAAGTTCTCGTCCTCGACGGCGATGATCGCCTCCACCACCGTGTCGGGCACCCGGTCGAGCGGCACCTGCACCCGGTTCTGGTCATAGAACAGCGTGGCCATCTTGTTGCCGTAGCGGTCGAACACGTAGGACCGCTCCTGCAGCGGGTCCAGGCTGATCCGAGCGTGGTCCGACGAGTGGGCGACGGCCAGCTCCCGGGCGTAAGGGGCGATGACCACCGCCGAGCCGGTGACGGCCACGGTGCTGAGGGCGAGGATCACCACGAGGCGGAGCAGCTTCACCAAGGTCTGCGAACGATACCGCTCGGCCATTGCCCGGCCACGGCGGGGAGGTGGCCGCTAGGGTCGCCTCGACCATCGGTCGAGCCGGTCCGCGCCGTCGAGGAGAGCCATGCCCCGCCCCCGCCCGTTCCGCTTCGGCGTCCAGCTCCACGGAGCGGCCAGCGCCGCGGAGTGGGCGGCCAGCGCCCGCCGGGCCGAGGAGCTCGGGTACTCGACGCTGTTCATGCCCGACCACTTCAGTGACCAGCTCGCCCCCGTCCCGGCGCTCATGGCCGCCGCCGACGCCACCACCGACCTGCACGTCGGCACCCTGGTGTTCGACAACGACTACAAGCACCCGGTGGTGCTGGCCAAGGAGTGCGCCACCCTCGACCTGCTCTCGGGAGGCCGGTTCGAGCTGGGCTTGGGGGCGGGGTGGATGAGCTCGGACTACGAGCAGTCCGGCATCGTCCAGGACCCGCCCAAGGTGAGGGTCGACCGGATGGTGGAGGGAATCGCCGTGCTGAAGGGGGCCTTCGCCGAGGGGCCCTTCGACTTCTCCGGCGACCACTACGCCGTCACCGGTTACGACGGGCTCCCCAAGCCGACCCAGCGTCCCCACCCGCCGCTGCTCATCGGGGGTGGGGGTAAGCGGGTGCTGTCCATCGCCGGCCGGGAGGCCGACATCGTCGGCATCAACCCGTCCATCCCCAACGGCGCCGTGGACACCGATGCCGCCCTCTCCGGTCGGGCCGAGCTCACCGACCAGAAGGTGGCCTGGGTGCGGGCCGCCGCCGGTGAGCGCTACGACGACCTCGAGCTGAACATGCTCGTCTTCTACTGCATCGTCACCGACGACCGGGACCAGGTTGTCGAGGAGATGGCGCCCCTCTTCGGCCTGACCCCGGACCAGGTGGGCGACTACCCGCACGTGTGGGTGGGCACCGTCGACCAGATCTGCGAGGACCTCGAAGCCCGCCGCGACCGGTGGGACGTGTCCTACCTGAGCGTCCAGGGCGATGCCATGGAGACCATGGCGCCGGTGGTGGCTCGCCTCGCCGGCACCTGAACGCCGCGGTCCGCCCGTGAGCGAGCCGGGCCGGTCGCCGTCATCGCCCCGACTGGTCCTGGACTGCGATCCCGGCCACGACGACGTCGTGGCCATCGCCCTCGCCGCCCGGTTCGCTCGGCTCGTGGCCGTCACCACGGCGGCCGGCAACGGGCCGGTCGAGGAGACGACGGAGCTGGCCCGGCGGGCGACGGGGGCGCTCGCCCTCGACGTCGCGGTGCACGTGGGGGCCACGGGCCCACCGGGAGCGCCGGTCATCGAGCGACGCCATGATCCCCTGCCCGGCGGCGGCTCGGTGGTCCTCGGCCCGCTCGGCGGCGTCGGAGCGGTGGAGGCGACGGTCGAGGCCGTACGAGCCGTGGCCGGGACGTGGGTGGTCGCCACTGGCCCGCTCACCAACGTCGCCGCCGTCCTGCGGGCGGCGCCCGATGTCGTCGACCAGCTCGGTGGCCTGTCGATGATGGGGGGACGGATCGCCGCCGGTCCCCCGGAGTTCAACCTGGCCGCCGATCCCGCGGCCGCCGCCACCGTGCTCACCGCCCGCTGCCGGCAACGGCTGTGCCCCATCGACGTCACCCTCGGGGTGCGGGCCGATGCGGGGACCGTCGGCCACATCCGGGCTCTCGGCTCCGCCGCCGCCGAGCTCGTCGCCGCCGCCCTCGACGCCTCCGCCCGCCGCCACGCCCGGGCCGGCGACCACGGCGGCGCGCCGTTGCACGACCCGTGCGCCGTGCTCGCCGTCACGCATCCCGACCTGTTCCAGGCCGAGCCGGCCCGAGTGCGGGTCGGACGAGGTGGCGCCATCCACCTGGCCGCCTCCGCCGCCCTCGACGAGGGCTCGGTCGAGGTGGTCCGCAGCGCCGACGCCGCCGGGGTCCGCGAGGCCATCGTGGCTGCCTGCGCCTGACCGGCCCGGTCCCGAGCCGTTCACCGTCGAAAGGACACATCGAACGTCGTGCAGGTCGATCGTCAGGCTTCCTACAGACCTTTGCGGTGGGCGCGGAGGGAGTCGAACCCCCGACATCTGCCTTGTAAGAGCCTTCGCTCTCGTGCGTCCCGTATCGGCAGATGACGTCTTGGCTGCTCAGGTCAAGTATTGGGTCGAGCTCGTGACGTCCCGTTCGAGGCCGTGACGCGGCGTTCATTACCAAGCTCATTACCAACGGCCTTCGCTCTCGATGTCGCCCTCCCCATGGTGATGGGACCACCCGCGCGACTGGCCCGTGTCACAAGTCCTTGCAGGAAGGAGCTCGCCGCCAGCGCCCAGACCATCGCCACCCACACCGCGGCCCAGAGGAGGTAGGTGGTCGTCAGCGGGGCCACGCCGAGGAAGGGGAAGGCCTCGGCCTCCGACCCGCCCATCTCGACGAGCGCCGACGGGTCTTGGAACCCATGCATCGCCCCCCGCCACAGGCCGTCGGTGGGCAGCAGGATCCGGGACACGGTGCCGACGCGGTCGCACTGGTGGCTGCCCGTGGCGAGGTGGGCGGCTCGGCGTCATACCGCGCCTCCTACGCTCGCGCGGATGGCTGACCACGATCTCGACGTACTGGGTCAACGTCTCGCGCAGCCTGTAACGACTCTCCGCACCGTGCCGCTGGTCATCGTCGGATCCATCGGCCTCGCCTTCGTCGCCGGCCACCGCGGTCGAGCTCGACGGGGACCCACCGCGGCTGTCCAGTTTGATGCTCGAAGTCGGCGCCGGGTTGCTTCTCTTTGCACTCCTCCTCGTCGTCCAGAACCGACTCGTCGAGCGCGCGCGATCTCGGCGGCGCGCGGCCTCACTGAAGACGAGCTTCTGGCGAAGCAGACGGAAGGCGAAAAGAACCCGCTGACACCCGGTGACTTCCACGAGGGGATCGGTCCCCTGGCGGTCGCCGGTGCTGTCGTCCGCGACCTCTCCGACGGCAATTTCCGTGAGGCTTGGGCTCTGTTCGATCCGAACCTCAAGCGATGCCGAGTCATGGCGTGGCTCTACAACAACCGTGCAGCTTGGACTTCCGGCCGAGTTGCGTGAAGACCGAGGCAATTGTCGATCTACTTACCGAGTTCCGCGACCACCCGTCTGGGCTGACCGAAGAGTTTCATTGCCAGCGAGTCTGGGCAGTACGCAGAGGCTCTGCGGGGATACGACGACGATCGGTACGGCTGGTCACAACGACGTCGGATAGTCGGCCCGCGCCACGAGATTGTCCTGGCGCTCCTTCTGCCGAGCGCCGCGCACGGCATCGTCGTCGGCCGGCCGACCATCATCCCGAATGCGATCAAGATCCTCGTGTGCGCCCACAGCGCGCCGGCGGCAGGACGCCGTACCTCGTGGCCGGCATCAACTACGAAGCGGCACCACTTCCGACGTGGCCCCCGACCTGGTGGGCAATCGATGATCCCGCTGCAATTGCTGCCCATCCAGGCATCCCCGCACCGACGGTCCCCTAGCGGAAGCCGCAACTGCGGGCGTCGAGTCTCGGCTGGGTCAGGCCGTCGCCACGTGGTTCGGCGGGGCCCTTCGTGCCGGTGACGGTGCGCTCGATTACTCGGCCGTGCTTCGCAGCATCATCCGGGGAGGTTCGGGAGCGGTGGTGGCCCGTTCAATCCGACGGTCTATGAGAGCGTCGTCTTCGATCTCGACGGAACTCTGGTCGACACGATGACGACGGCACCGAGGGCCTACGCAGACACGATCCGAGCGCTCGGCGTGCCTGAGCTTTCCGTGGAGGACGTCGTCCGGCCTGGCACGTCGGACCAACTGCGGCGGTGCTCGAGCACTTTCTAGCGAAGCCCATCTCCTCTGAAGACCTCGACTGCTGCTGTCGTCGCGACGGTCCAGCCGTTCCTCGGGGTCCTCGAGATGCTCGATGCGCTCGCCGAACGGGGCTACCGCCTCGGCGTGTTCACGACCGCCACGAAGCGAGCCGCGATGCTCATGCTCGCGACCACAGGACTTGACGCGCACTTCGCCACTGTGGTTTGCGGAGATCAGGTGACCGAACCCAAGCCTTCAACCGACGGTCTTCACCTCGCGTGTTGCCATCTGGGCGTAACGGTCGACGAAGCTGCCTACGTCGGCGACGCTGGAGGTGGACCTTCAGTGCGCACTTGCAGCCGGAGTCGCTCGCCGTTCATGCGACCTGGAACGCACCGGACGTCATGCTGGCCGGGAACCATGCTGTCGCCCGCCGACCGACTGACGTCGTCGGTCTCGTCACCGAAGCCCACGCGAACCGGTGACCTCATCGTCGGTGAACTTGTTCAGCCAGCGCACGACGACCTGATCCAGCCCGGTGTTGGCGCGGCGGCGACGGACCGATCGGCTCCATGCCCATCGCCTCATCACGACCCGGACAGCGACACGCGCGTTTGCCCACAAGAGGTCAGTACTCGCGTCGACGAGCGACTCCTTCGAGTGAAGAAACAACTGCTGGCCGACTCCACGCCCTGCCCGGAAGGTTCAACAACCGTCCCCAGAACCGCAGCGGAAACCTGGCGCTGGCAACCGGGCAAACTTCCGCCAGCGCCTTAATAGCTCCGACAGTGACTCCGTTGACCTGCCCGCGGAGGTGCCACGTTTCCGCATCGCTGTCTTCAGGAATCGACGGATCAGCGAGTGCGAGAGGCGCGCCGGCGAAGGTCGACGAGCTCGTCAAGGTTCGCCGTGGTGACCTCGACCGATAGACGATCGGCCAGCGCTAAGCCCCAGCATCGCAGCAACCTGAAGCGCGAGCGGCCGCCGTCCGGCCACGCAGAGCCAGTCGACCGCCTCGGAAACTCACCCAATACCGAGATGGCGGTCAGACTCGTCTCGTGGGGGCGCAATTGGCCGGCCCGCAGGATGGCCGTCTCCTCCGGTCACCGTCGAGGCGATCCGCCCAGATCGACAAATTCGTCAAATGAAGGCGCTCGAGAACGTGCTCGCGCCCCGTTGCATCTCCCTGCTCGTCTGCGAACCGCCAGACCGGCGGCCGCCGAGGCGACGACGATCGGCATGGCTCGAGTCCCCCACCGCAGCCCGGCGACGACACGCCGCGTCACCCATACGCGTCGTTCAGGTGAGGGAACGGGTGCCGAGGAACAGGCACGTCGAGGAATGACGGGGCCCAGGTAGTGGTCCACCTGTTGTGGGAGTCGAGAGTCCAGCATGCTGGGCAGGAGGACAGACCACGATGAAACGTCACCGGCATACGCCCGAGCAGGTCGTGCGCAAGCTCCGTGAGGGCGGCGCCTGTTGAACGAGGGCAAGGACATCACCGAGGTGGTGCGCCACCTCGACATCGCCAGGCACCTGGGCCCGTTGGCGGTCCCAGTACGGGGGCATGAAGGCCGACGAGGCCAAACGGCTACGCAGCTCGAGACCGAGAACGCCAGGCTCAAGAAGCTGTTGGCCGAGGCGGAGCTGGACAAGGCCATGCTCAAGGAGCTGGCGGGAGGCTTCTGACCCCGGAGCGCCGTCGTCGGGCCGTGGTGGCCTTGATGGATCGCTTCGGGGTCCTCGGAACGTCGGGCCTGCCGGAGAGTGACCGGCCAGCAGCGCTCCACCCAGCGCCTGGCCTGTCGCCCTATGCCCGATGAGGAGGACAAGCTGCGACGGCGGCTCCGGGAGATCGCCGGCGAACACCCCCGCTGGGGTTGGAAGACGGCGCACTCGGTCCTGCGTCAGGAGGTTGGACCATCAACCGCAAGCGAACCCAGCGTCTGTGGCGAGCCGAGGGCCTGCATTTGCGCCCCGCACCATGCAGCGCAAGCGCCGCCGGCCCAAGGATCACAGCGGCCGTTTCGGGCCGAGCGGCCCAACCACGTGGCGACCCTGGACTTCCAGTTCGACGGGCCGCCGATCACCAGAGGTTGAAGCTGTTGAACATCATCGACGAGTACCCGGAAGGCCTGGCCATGCGGGTGGGCCGCAGCTGCAACGCCGACCAGGTCGTGGCCGCCATCGAAGCCCTGGTCGCCGAGCGAGAGCGCCGGGGCACCTGCGCCTGGACAACGGACCCGAGCTCACCGCCCTGGGCCCTGCGGGACTGGTGCCGGATATCCGACACCACCACCACCTACATCCAGGCCCGGCTCGCCCTGGGAGAACCCCTTCGTGAGAGCTTCAACGGCCGGGTCGAGACGAGCTGTTGAACATCGAGGAGTTCGCCACCCGCCTCGAGGCCCAGGTCGTTGTCGAGGCCTGGCGGACCGAGTACAACACCTACCGGCCCCACTCCTCCCTCGGCGGTCTCACCCCCGCCGAGTACGCCAGAAGTGGACCACCAACCAGCCATCACTCCCGCAGCAGCCGGACCACCTACCGGGGACCCCTCAGGAACTCGCACAGCGGCTCCCAGCCATCCGCGACGTCGAACACCAGGAGCCGCTCGGGTGGGCAGGTCGCGCGCACGTGCACGACGTGTCGCTCGAAGACAGCGACCGCATGGTCGCGATCGGTGAATCGCCCGTCGAAGAGGCCGTCCCACACAAGTCGGTCGACCATCTCCACGAAGTGCCGTGTCATCGGCACCGACCGCAGCATCCACGCCGGGAACGCCGTGCGGAACCGGTAAATCGTCGAAGCGGTGCTCGCCCACCACTGCTGCGGGTCTCGGACGGTCAGAACGACCTTCGCGTCCGGATAGTGCGACGCCAGCTCCTCCCAGACGCAGCTGACCGGGTAATCGACACCCGAGCCGAACCCGGCGAACAGCTCGTCCCAGTCCACCTCACCGGTCCGGGCGTACCGAAGCCACCTGTCGATGTGGGAAGGACGCCGCATCACCTCTTGCATGTGGTACGTCGGGGCGAAACCGAGGTCCTCGAGCGCGCGCTTGAACGACAGCGTCCCGGTTCGGCCGAAGCCGGCACCGATCACCTGCATCGGCGAACCGCCCCTGGCAATAACGTGACCACTCTCGAAGTGTGGCACTGGCGCGTCGTAGAGGCCCTGCTGCAGCGGCAGCCGTACCGGCGTTCGGTGCTACACGAGCTACGGAGCAGCGAGTCGGCCGAACACCTCCTCAATGGTCGGCCACGGAGGACCGGCGCGCAGGGCGCTCAGGAGCTCTCGACCGAACGGCATTCCGTTCGGAAGTTGATCGCCCGGCTCCCAACGCCATGCGGCGACCATCGCGAGAACGAGTTGCCGACAGTCGCGGAGCAGCGCTTGATCGACGCCCGGGTAGTGCTCGCTGACGGTCTCGGGGACATGGGCGAGATCGAACTCGACGGGCCCGTGGCAGCACGTCTCGAGGTCGACGAATAGCGGTCCGTTCGCGGTGCTGAGCATATTGCCTGGGTGCGGCTCGCCATGAAGCAGCTGCTCGGCCGCCCCGTGGTCGAGAATCGCTCGTCGCAGCCGTCTCAGTGTGCTGGCGAGCATCTCCCGGTCTGCGTCAGGGAGCGCCGGGCTGCCTTCGGGGCTGCGGACGACGCGTTGAGCTTCGGCGACTCGATCCGTGAAGTGTGGCGTCGGGACATCGAGCTTGCGCATGCCGGCGTGCAGGCGCTCGAGCGCGTCGGCGTAGGCGGCTGGTGAGCTCTCAGAGGTGACCGGTTCGTAGTAGGTCCACAGCGTGACCTCGAAGCCATCATGCTCGTAGCCGCGCGGCTCCACTCGCGGCTCCAGAGAAGCCACAGGGCTCTCGGTCTTGGCGAGCCGTTGAGCAAGCTCGACCTCGAACAGTGCGTGCGAGCGCAGCCCCACAGGTGCGACTCGGGCAAAGACGTCGCACGGCAGCAGCCGCAGCGCGAGCTTGTTCGAGTTCTGAAGCACGGTCGCGTCATCAGCTGACAGGTCGAGCGCCACGGCGATCGAGATCGCCGCGTCGATCGCTCGGGCGACGTCGGGTGATTCCACCGTCGAATCCTGGCATCGGGAGGGGCAGATCAAGGGCGAATACGCGATGCACTGCCCGTTCTGCGTTCGCCCACCGTCGACAGCAACCTCAATGTGCCGATCGGGGTCAGATCCTGGGGCGCGCGGTGAGAACTCCAGCCCCATCTCCGACCCGAGGTGCTGGCTCCGAGTCCCAGGGCTCGGGATCTCGCCCAGGCGGACGAGCCCGTAGCCGAGCGCAGGAGACGCCGAGGACCTCGGCGGTCTCGTCGACCACGCGTCAGACGCGTCTCGACGATCTCCTCCAGGCGACTGGCACGCACCGAACCGGTGAAGGAGCAGCTGAGCGCTGACTGACCCTGCCATGGATCGCCCCCCGACATGCCCGCTCCGTGGCAGGAATCTGCTCGTTCGGCGCGACCAGCCGGCGCTCTCGCCGGCCTATGTAGGTCATGCGACAGACGAGTGCATTCCGGCGGGCGGGAATGCGAGCGGGAATCGGGGCGGGACCGTTCCGGTGATGCGGGTGGCGACCTTGAAGGTCGCCGGAGGCGGGGTGAGCGGGTTGCTTGGGTACTACGCCGGGTTGGTGGAGGACCGGGCCCGGCCGGAGGGGCCGGCACGGGGCCCGGTCGACTACTACCTCGACCCGGACGAACCCGTGGGCCGCTGGTGGGGACAGGGCCGCTGCGCCCTCGGGCTCGACGGCGAGGTGACCGGNAGACATCTGGTCCGACATCTGAGAGGTCACGCCGGCCTCGCCGAGCCTGGCCGGTAGGTGTCACCGTGGGCCTCGATCCAGCCTTCGCCTTCGGCCAGGATCAGCGCCTCGTCGATGCTGGCCAGGGACCGATCCGATGACCGGGTGGACCGGGAGAGACAGCGACGCCGGCATGGCCCATCGCAGTTGCCTCGGTGGACGTGTCGCCCGATGGCCTCGGCCATCCGCCGGCTGGCGCTGTTGGCCTTCACGCCGTCGACGTAAACCTCGCGCCGACCGGCGACCCGGTGCCCGGCTTCCTCCTTGGCCCTTTCGACTGTGCGGGCATGGTGGATGACAGCGCCCCGCACCCGGCAGGAGACGGCCATCACCACCTCGGCCAGCTCCCAGTCCTCGAGGTCGATGGCGGCGCGGTCCTCGAGGATGCCGAGCAGGGCGGCGACCTTCAGCCGGGCGAGGTCGTGGTGGGCGTCGAGGGTGTCGACGACCTCTTCGCCTCGGGTGCGGGCGATGGCGGCATGGCGCACCTCATCGACGACGCTGGCGGGTACGTCGAGCTCGGTGGTGAGGTCGTGCCCGGCGTAGGCCCGACCCGGCGGTGGTGACCACGGCAGTCGTCCCGGCCAGGGCGGTGGCTCGTAGGGAACGTTGGGGTCGTCGGCGGAGAGCCAGAGGAACCGTTGGGGTGTGCCGCCGGTGGCGTCGTCGATGAGGGTGGCGGCGTGTTCGGGTTGGTAGCCGATCACCACGGCCAGCCGATAGGCGCCAGCGGCGAGCCGGCGGCGGCGGTCCTCGCTGGCGTTGGCCTGGCCGAGGGTGTCACCGGTCCATGCTGAGCGGAGCGTGGGCAGGAGGGTGGAGCCTTTGCGGCCGCCGAGCTCGGCCAGGGCTTGGCCCTCGTCGAGGTAGGCGAACACGGCCCGCTTGGTCTGACGCTTGACCTTGACCTTCTTGCCGTCGTCGCCCTTCTCGTCGACCACCTGGAAGTAGGACTCGATGAGTCCCTCACCGGACCCGACCGGCACGTCGTCGACGATGCCGTCGTGGTCGAGGTCGACGAGCTCGGTGCCGATGCGCTTGGCCGTGGACTTGCCGACCCCGGGTGGTCCGATCAGCGCGGCGGCGAAGTTGAGCGACCCGCGGGCCCCGACGATGGGTGGCAGGACGAAGCTGGGCGGGGTGGCCGCGGCCGCCCGGGCCAGGACGAAGGCCAGTACCGCATCGGCGGAGCGGGCCCGGTGGTGGGCGGCCTGACGGATGTGGCCGAGGATGGGCCGGGCCTCCCAGAAAGCGGCGGGGAGGTTCGATGTCGCCTCGACGGGTTCAACCTGGGGGAGGCCGGCGAGGATGGCGGCCACGTTGTCGGCGGTGGCGCTCACAGGCTGTTCTCCGGGGCTCGACGTGGTGAGGCCATGCCAGCGGCCATCCCCGACTTGATGGTGGCTACGGCCTCACCTTCGCCAAGGCCGGTGCGGGCAGCCACGACGAGCAGCGATTCGGCGACGCCGTGGGCCTCGAGCTGCCCGCCGGCCACGAGCTGGCCGAGCCGGTAGGACGCCCGGCACAGCTCGTCGTTGCGGTGCCCCACCCCAACCAGGGCCAACCGGCCCAGCTCGGACTCGAGCGCCTTCCTGCCGTAGGGAGTGCCGCCACCGTGTTCTCGGCGATGGCCACCATCACGAATCCGATGTTGAGCACCTTCATCTCGGCGGCGGTCCCACACGTCGAGCAGCCATGCCGGCACCGGGTTGAGCTCGGCGCAGCAGTCGTGATTGAGATCCCACAGGTAGGGGGTGCCGTTGGGATGCACGCTGGGCGGGGCGATCACGTACCCGCCCTTACCCCTGAAGTCAACCCCTAGGAGGAGCCCGGCGGTGTTGCCCCTCCCGGTGGCCTCGACGTAGAGGTGAACGCCGGGTCGGCCGGTCACCACGATCGGCCCGTAGACGACACGGGTCCCGATCGGAGCGGCCCGGTCGAGGGCGTCGAGGGCGGCCTCGCCGTCGACGTCGATCACGTCGAAGGCATGCCCGGTGGCGATCCCGACGCCATGATCCGGATGGGCGGTCCACCACCGCTCGGCCTGCTTCCAGTCCAGCGTGGCGTCGAGACAGCCGTGCTTCGTGGCCGGCACCTTCGACCGTGGCCGGATGGGCAGCACCGGCCAGCCTCGGGCGATGTAGGCCATCGCCCAGCCGAGCGGGTCGGGGTCGTGACAGGCGCTCACGACGCCTGCTGTCTGAGCCAGGCCTCCACGTCGGCACGCCGAAAGCGCAGATGTCGTCCGATGACATGGGCCCGGGGACCGACCCCCCGATAGCGCCACTGGTAAATCGTCTTCGGCGGGATGCCGAGCCACGCGCCGAGGTCGTCAGGAGACGACCACTCCGGCAGCTCCGTTCCGATCGTTTCCGGCGCGGACACGTTCGGTACGCTACATCTCTTCCCACCCGTTCGTACCGCATGATAGAGTGTTGTTCCGCATCGGTACGAGGAGCGGCTATGGCACCGTCGGTCGGCGAGGTGGTCGGGAGGAGGGTGAAGCGGTACCGGGAGCGGCGCGGGTGGACCCAGCAGCAGCTCGCCTCGAAGATGGAGGCGCTCGGCTACCCGATCAACCGGGTGACGTTGGCGAAGCTTGAAACCGAGGGCAGCACCCGCGCCCGGAACGTCCCGCTCGAGGAGGTCCTGGTGCTTGCGGCGGCGCTGGCGGTTCCCCCTCCGCTTCTGTACCTGCCGCTCGGCGACGAGGACCGGGTGGCGGTCACGCCGAACGTCGAGCTTCACCCCGCGCTTGCGCTGCGCTGGATGGCTGGCGACGAGCCCTTCTGCATCCCTCGTCGAGGTCGAAACATCGCGCAGGACGCGGGCGAGTGGACGGAGAACTGGGCTCCACTCTGGTGGTTCCGGGAGCTTCACGACCTTCACAATGCAGTCGGCAAGGCCGAGCTTCGGGCAGCCGTGACGGAGGACGACGAGAGACGAGAGGCGGCGCTCGCCCGACTCGATCGGGCCTTGCGCGACCTCGGCCGGCACTCGCGGAACATGACGGCGAACGACCTCAAGCCTTTCGACCTGCCCGAGTCCTGGAAGGCCCGCATCGACGAGCTGCAAGAACNAACCTTTGCGGTGGGCGCGGAGGGAGTCGAACCCCCGACATCTGCCTTGTAAGGGCAGCGCTCTGACCAGCTGAGCTACGCGCCCGGAGCCGACCGAGGATATCGAGGGGCCTGGGACCGGCTCACCCCAGGTGGCCGTCGCCGGGCCGGCTCAAGGAGGGCGCCACCGGCGACGCCTGCGGGGCGTAGCTGGAGCGGGCCAGCGCAACGAGCGCGGAGGCGGTCTCGTGCTGCAGCTCGGGCAGCTCGTTGCGGCCGAACCAGCGGGCCTCGACGATCTCGGCCGAGCAGGGGCGTACGTCGTCCAAGGCCGCCCCCGGGACCGGGCGGGCCCGGAAGATGATGTCCACCCGGTGTGGTTCGGGGTCCACCACCACCGCCGGTTCGCCCATCAGCTCGACGGGCAGGTTCACCTCCTCGAGCACCTCCCGGCGGGCAGCGTCGCCGGGTTCCTCACCCCGCTCGAGCAGCCCACCGGGGACTCCCCAGCGGCGCCGGTACAGGTGCCGCACGAAGAGCACGGCGCCGTCGTCGCGCTCGATGATGCACATCGCGCCGACGGTGAACGACGGCGCCAGCGTGCGCACCACCAGCCGCCGTCCCCGGGTGGGGAGCCGGCGGTAGAGCCGCAGCAGCCCGCGCTGCACCGGTTCGAGCACCGCCGCAGCCTAAATGGGCGGTTGGTGCGGTCCCGACGACGGTGACGAGGGCGACCTTGGCGGTGGCGGGGCCGGGGGGCTGGTCCGGCGAGCGGCGGCCAGGGCCGAGGCCAGCGGCGCCGTCGCCCCCGCCACCACGGTCCGGCGGGCACCGTGGTCGACCACGCCGAGCTCGCGACCGTGGAGGTCGGCCACGGTGGCCCCCGCCTCCTGGCACACGAGCATGGCCCCGAGGTAGTCCCACGGCGCCAAGCCGTCGTTCGTGCAGTCGACGAACCCGTCGAGGCTCCCACTGGCCACCGCGCACAGGTCGAGGGCGGCGGCGCCGAGCGCCCGGAACTGCTGCCAACCCAGGTGGCGCGACGGCAGCCCGTTCACCCCCACGATGGCGTCGGCCAGCCCCTCGGCCTCCGACGGGCGGACCAGCGCCCCGTCCCGTCGAGCGCCACCGCCCCGGACGGCGTCGAAGCGGTGGCCGTGCACGAGATCGGCCACCACCGCCACCCTCGCCCCCTCCTCGTCGAGGGCACAGAGGCTGGTGGCCCACCAGGAGAGGCCGTGGGCGGCGTTGGTGGAACCGTCGAGCGGGTCGATGACCACGGTGATCGACCGATGGGCGTGGTGGCGACCGCTCTCCTCGCTCACCACACCGAGGCCACCGTCGACGAGCACGGCCACCGCGGCGGCGTCGGCGACGAGGTCGCTGCGGTGCTGGCCCGCCCGCGTGCCGGCCAGACCCCAGTCGTCGGTGGCAACCAGCCTGTCCCGAGCGGCGTCGGCGGCGGCGTGCAACACGGCGAGGAGCTCGTCGTCGGTCACCGGGTGCGACGGTAGTTGCGGCCCCGACCACCCGTGGCAGGCTGGACCCGCTTCCCGCCCCGTCCCCGACCCGAGGAGCGCACCAGGTTGGCCGTCATCGACGTCGCCGGCTTCGTCGCCGATCTGAAGGACCACGCCGTCGACCACGGGTTCCACGTGCACGACGAACGCCACTTCGTCGAGACCTACTCGCTCCGCCAGGCCTGGGAGGTCGACCTGCACCCCGAGGAGGACTGCGACGGCCCCCTCGACCTCCACCTCGCCCTCGAGGTCGACCCCCGGGTGCTGCTGTCGTTCGAGGACCTGGTCCTCGACCTCGACGGCGACGGGGAGCCGCCCGACCTGCACTCCTTCCCCGTGCACTTCACCTGGGCGTTGCCGCCGCTGGCGGCCAGCCCTGACCTGCTCGTGCTGGCCACCGACCTGGCCGGCGTGGGTGGCACCGAGCTGCCCCTCGAGGTCTCGGCCATCGACTCGTTCGGATCGGTGACCGACCCCTCCGAGCGCACGGTCGGCATCGTGGCCAACATCGAGGTGTCGCTGGCCAAGGTCTACCAGGGCGAGGGGACCCTGCTGTGCGACGTGCTCGACCGCTGCCTGGCGGTGAGCGAGTACCTCCTCGAGCGATCCGCGGGCTGGCTCGACCGCTCCTGAGGTCAGCCCATCCGCGCCCGGGCCAACCGGGTGCTACCCCGTGGTCCAGTAGCGGCGGACGGTGTTGAAGTCCTCGTCGGTGGTCTCGACGAAGAGCACCTCGCCGGGGAGGGCGGCCGGCGGGTAGTCGAGGCAGACGTTGCCACTCGCCATCCCGCCGCGCTCGAGCGTGGGCGCATCGAACAGACCCGGGTCGGGGGGGAGGGCGGCGCAGTCGAAGTCGACGTACTGCACGGCGTCGGAGCCCGAGAGCGTGACGGTCAGCTCGAAGCTCGGTTCACCCTCCTCGTCGCCGGTGTAGGTGACGGCCAGGTTGACCACGCCGTAGAGCCCGTTGGTGGGCGGGTCGTTGAACCCGTCGGCGGTCATCTCCATGGTGGCGTCGGGGATGAACTCGGTCACCGTCACCGTGTAGTCGCCCACCTGGGCGGACTCCCCGATCGGCAGCGGGTTGTCCCGGGTGGTCCCCTCCCCGGATGCTTCGGTGGTCGTGGTCTCGTCCTCAGTGGTGGTCGTCTCCTCGTCCGTCGTGGTCGTCTCGTCCTCGGTCGTCGTGGTCTCCTCCGCGGTGGTCGAGGAGACCACCGAGGAGCTCGTGGTCGACCCGGTGGTCACGTCCTCGCCGTCGTCGTCACCGCCGGCGACGACGGCCACCACGACGCCGATGATGATCAGCAGCACGAGGATCGGGGCGCCGATCAGCAGCCACTTGGGCACGCCGCCCTGGTTGGGTGGGGAGACGAACGGGGGACCGGCGGCGGTGGCGCCGGTGGGCTGGCCCGCCGAGCTCACCGGCTGGCGGTGATCGGTCCAGCGCTCACCGTCCCACCAGCGCAGCATCCCCGGCCGTTCCGGGTCGGGGTGCCAGGCGGGGGGGTTCGGACCCTGTGGTGCGGTCATCGGGAGCTCTCCTCCTCGATCGGGGGCCGAACGTACACGGGCGTCGCCACCCCGTGTCGCCCCTCTGCCATGCTGCGTCAGGTCCGGCCGCCGACCACGCCGATGATCGCCGCGCCCGCCGCCGCACCCGCCGCACGGCCAGAGCTGGAGAGCACCTCATGCCACGTCGTCACCCTCGCCTGACCGCCCTCTTCGTGGCCGTGTCCCTGTTGACCGTGGCCTGTGCCGGAGAGGACGGTGACGAGGCAGCCGACCCGACCACCACGACGACCACGCCCACCCCACCTTCCTCCTCCACCACCGCCCCTGCGGCCCCGGCCGTGCCCTCCCCGGGCTGCGGCGGGGGCGACGTCGCCGAGGTGGCCCTCAGTACGACGTCGATCCGGGAGGAGCGTCGGACCCTCGACGTCGACGGCGTCGAGCGCTGGTACCTCGTCACCGTCCCCGAAGCCCACGACGGTGCAGTGCCGCTCCCGCTGGTGCTCGACTTCCACGGCCTGGCCGAGGGCGCCGACGTCCACACCAAGATGTCGGCGTTCAGCGACCTGGCCGAGGACGAGGGCTTCGTCGTCGCCTTTCCGAACGGCACCGGCGCACCGGTCCACTGGAAGACGACCTCGGCCGATCCCGCCAACCCCGACCTCGTCTTCGTGACCCAGCTCCTCGACCGGCTCGGAGAGGAGCTCTGCATCGACGAATCCCGGGTGTACGCCACCGGCCTGTCCATGGGGGCGATGATGAGCTCGACGTTGGCCTGCACCATGGCGGACCGCTTCGCCGCCGTCGCCCCGGTGGCCGGCGTCGCCGATCCCGATCCGTGTGAACCGGCCCGGTCGGTGCCGGTCCTCGCCTTCCACGGCACGGCCGACCAGATCCTGCTGTTCAACGGTGGTGTCGGCGACGACCTGGGTGCGGTGCTCGGCGGGAGGGACCCATCGGGTCCGACCACTACGGTGCCCCCCGTCGACCTCCATGGGCCCGGCCACCCCGAGACGGTGGCGATGTGGGCCGAGCGCAACCGCTGTGACCCCGACGCCACCGACGAGGAGGTGTCCGACGAAGTCATCCATCGGGTGTACGAGTGCCCGCAGGGCGCCGACGTCGAGTTCTTCATCGTGAAGGGCGGCGGCCACACCTGGCCGGGCAGCGAGTTCAGCAAGAGCCTCGCCGACATCGTCGGCCCCACCACCTTCGACATCGACGCCACCGAGGAGATCTGGGCCTTCTTCGAGCGCCTCCACCTCTCCTGAGCGGCTCCGTCCGGGTGCGCGGGAGGTGTTCAGGCCCCCGGCGTCACCGGCAGGTCCGAAGTGCCCGGCCCGGCCGGCTGCAGCGAGTGCCCGCAGGCGCAGGTGTAGGTGTCCCCGTGCGGACAGGGACGCTCGACCCGGAGCAGGCAGTCGCAGTCGTCGTTCGAGCAGTTGAGCAGCGTTCCCTCGTCATCAGCCATGACCCCTCCCTTCCCCCCCGAGCCGGTGACCAGCACTCGACGGTGGCTGCCTGTTCCGACTTGACTTGAGCGCCGTGATCGTCTTCGTGCACGGAGTACCGGAGACGTCGGCCATCTGGACCAAGGTGCGCAGCGCCATCGACGGCAAGTCGGTCGCGCTCTCCCTGCCCGGCTTCGGCTGTTCCCGTACAGACGGCTTCGGCGCCACCAAGGACGACTACGTCGGCTGGCTCCTCGCCGAGCTCGACCGGATCGAGGGCCCGATCGACCTGGTCGGCCACGACTGGGGGGCCGGACTCACGTACCGGGTCGCCACCGCCCACGGGGACCGGCTGCGCTCATGGGCGGCCGACATCGCCAACATCGCCCACCCCGACTACGAGTGGCACGACTTCGCCAAGGTGTGGCAGACGCCCGGCGAGGGCGAAGCGTTCGTCGAGAACCAGAACGCCGCCGACCCTGAGGAACGGGCTCAACTGTTCGAAGCGATGGGCGTGCCCCCCGACGACGCGCTGGAGATGGCGTCGGCGTCGGACCCGACGATGGGAAGCTGCATCCTGGCCCTGTATCGCTCGGCCACACCGAACCCGCACCATGACTGGGGGCCATGGACGCCGACGACGGCCCCGGGCCTGGTCCTGCACCCCACCGACGACCCCTTCGGCGATGAAACCCTGGCAGCCGAGGTCGCCGAGGCCCTCGGGGCCAGGTTCGAACGCATCGACGGGGCCGGTCACTTCTGGCCGTACCAGGCTCCCGACAAGGCGGCGTCGATCCTCCAGTCGTTCTGGGCGTCGCTGGCCTGAGACGCCGCATCCTCGTCAGAGGGTGCGCCGGCTCGGTCCCAGATCGACGAGTCGCGATGACTCTCCTCGGATCGTGTCGTCTAAAGCTGCGACGCCCGCCACCGAACAGAGGGCGCGGAGCTGGCAGCCGATCCGGCGCCACACAACAGAGGAGAGCGATGTGCGACTTGTGATCAGCGACTTCATGAGCCTCGACGGCGTCGTACAGGCTCCCCGAGGACCCGATGAGGACACCGACGGTGGCTTCGCCCACGGCGGCTGGTCGATGCCCTACTTCGACCCCGCGGCGATGGGGGCAGTGCTCGACGAGGTGATGCAGGGGACCGAAGCTCTTCTGTTCGGTCACCGCACCTGGCAGGTCATGGCGGCGGCGTGCCAGGTCGGGCCGGGGATCCGTTCGCCGACCGCATGAACGAGATCCGCAAGTACGTCGCCTCCCGCACGCTGACCGAAGACGATCTCGGGTGGTCCAACTCGACGTTGCTACCCAAGGACGACGTCGTCGGTGCGGTGCACCGGCTGCGGGCGGAGGACGGCGGTGCTCTTCAGGTCATGGGGAGTGCGAGCCTCGCCCGGATGCTCATCGGGAACGACCTCGTCGACGAGTACCGCCTGATGATCGAACCCGTGCTGATCGGTGGCGGCAAGCGTCTGTTCCCTGACGACGACCGGTCCCGGCCCCTCGAGTTGGTGTCGGCCTCGACGAGCAGCACCGGGGTCCAGATCTGCGCCTACTCCCAAGGGCAACTCGTAGCTCGTCGAGCTCGACGCCGGCGATCGTCTCGCTGAACCGGCTGCTCCTGAAGGTCCCTACCCGCTCCCGATACCACCGCTTCGAGGCTTCGGGAGACCCGCTGCTGCGACCTTGGACTGCCACGGTATGAGGACGGCCGGTATGAGCAACTCGAGTCCCATGAGGAGTCGCTGGGAGCGATGCGGGAGCCCGTGTGAGCGGATCGAAAGGCCTCTTGCTGTAGCGGCGAGCAGGTACCCGGCGGCGCCGGCCCGGATCATCGCCGTATCGGTCTCTGGCCGGCGCGCGGCGCGGAGCAGGAGAACACCCATGATCGGATACCAGGACGCGTAGAATCGGTACTCGCTGTCGACGTTTGCCGACACGAGACCACCGCCGGGCACCTCTCCTGCTCCTTGGAACACACCCCGCAAGCCGGCCAACGTGGCGACGGTACCGATGATCCGGAGCAGGGCTTGCAGAGTGCGGCGACTCATCGGCACCTCCAGCTTCGTAGGGACTCGTAGTGAGACGTTAGTCTTAGACATATGTCCTACCACGACGCAACGGAACCTGTCGACCTGGCATGCCGTGGGTAACCGCGAGGATCTGCTGCGAGGAACACTGGAATGCCTGCTGGACAAGGGTTACGCCGGCACCACCGCCCGCGACATCACGGCTCGCTCCGGCACGAGCCTCGCCGCGATCGGCTACCACTTCGACTCAACCGAGCAGCTTCTCCACGAGGTGATCGCCCAAGGGTTCCGGAAGTGGCGCGGCGAACTCACGACGATCCTGAGCCAGAACGCCGGACGGCCACCGGACGACCTGGTGGCTGCGGTCGGCGACGAGCTCACCCGGCTGTTCAAGAGTGGACGCCAACTGTTCTCGGTGTTCCTCGAGGCGCTCGCGCTCACCGATCGCAGCGACCTGATCCAGCAGCAGGCATCGGCGACCTATCGGGAAGACCGGGCGGGGGTCGCGTCAATGCTTCGAGCCATCCGAGGGGAGCCGCACGCCGACGACGTGACGCTGGCATCGGCGCTTCTCGCCGTGGTCGATGGCCTCGTCATTCAACACCTCATCAGCCCGGAGGACGCACCCTCACCGCGAGCCGTGCTCGAGCTGCTCGCGCCGGTCATCCGCGGCGGCGCCAACCAACGGCGGGCACGACCGAAGGGGCGTCGATGACCGCCGTACGGGTATGGCGACCTCTGCGCACCTCCACAGCCAGTTCGGCCCGCGCCGTGTTCGCGCCGCGCCGCGAGCCGCGGAACAGCGGCTCACCCTGCCGAAGCCGCCCGCTCACCGGGCCCCGCCCCGCCTCCACGAGAGGGTCGGAGATCATCGCCCTCATCGACGCCGTGGGCCCGGCGGGGATCGAACCCGCGACCGAGGGATTATGAGTC
>JAUJOW010000005.1 GCA_030447445.1 Acidimicrobiales bacterium
GCACGCGGGCGTGGTCGAGCACCGACCAGGTGACGCCAGGGTGGCCGTCGGCGAAGCAGAAGTGGGCGAACCCGCCCGTGGGCCGGTACTTCAGCCGCCGGAGGGTCTCGACGTGGTGCTTGATCACCGTCGCCTGGTAGGCCTGAGTGGCCGCTCGCCATGAAGCCAGGTCGGGGTAGTCGGCGGGGGGGACGTGGCCGTCGAAGAGGTCCTTCTGGCAGGCGTGGGTGCGGCCGAGGCGCTCCCAGCCGAGGTCGGGCCAGCGGTGCGGTTCCATGAACCCGTCGGTGCCCGGGACGGCCTGGGCGCCGAACTCACCCACGAAGCGCACGAGGCGGGGGGCGGTGCGGGCCAGCGCCGGCAGGTCCCGCTCGTGGCCGTGGTACCAGCCCAGGTAGAGGTGGCTGTCGGTGCCGTCGAGGTGGGGTGGGTGGGGCAGGATGCCGGAGTGGGCGATGACCGGCCGGGAGGGGTCGGCCTTCTCGAGCGCCCGCTTCACCGAGCGGTCGAGCACCGTCTTGTTCCACGTCGGCAGCTGCTGGGCAGCCATGTACCGGGGACCGAAGGCCCGCAGCTCGACCGACTCCCCCGCCTCCAACGCCAGCGCCAGCGGCTCGTTGTGCCCGCACCACATGGCCACCGACGGGTGGTGGCCGAGCAGGTCGACGGCCTCCCGGGCCTGGCGCGCCGCCTCACGCCGGATGGTGCGGGCGTAACCCCACTGGAGGGGCATGTCCTGCCAGAGGATCAACCCGGCCTCGTCGGCGGCGTCGTAGAGCTCGGGACGGGACACGTGACCGTGCACCCGCAACAAGTCGAGGCCGGCGTCGACGGCCAGCGCCACGTCGCCGGCGAGGTCAGTGGAGGTGGCCTCTCCGAGCGCCATGCGGTTCGGTCCCTGGTTGGACCCCTTCAGGAACATGCGCTCCCCGTTGACCGAGAGGATCCAGTTCCGCATCGAGACATGGCGGAGGCCGGTCCGGACCCGGCGCTCGTCGCTCGCGACCCCTTGGTCGTCACCGGCGCCGCTGCCCCGGGTCACGGTCACGGTGACGTCCTGGAGGGGTTGGTCGCCAAGGGCGTGGGGCCACCACAGGTTCGGCTCGGCCACCGTGACGTCCCAGGTGATCTGGTTCTCGCCGGCGGCCAGCGTCCGTTCCTCTTCGTGGTCCACCGTGCCCACCGTGGTGCGCACGGTGGCCGGCCCGGGCTCGGCGGCGTCGAGCACGGCCCTGACCGCCACCACCGCCCGCTCCGGGGTGGCCTCCCGGCACAGGACCCGGAGGTGGCGGATCCGCACTGGTCCGCTGCGCTCGATCCGCACGGGGCGCCATATGCCGCCCGGGTTCCAGTCCGGATCGAGGCAGTCCCAGTGCTGGAAGACACCGGTGATGTTGCGCTTGGCGGCCCGGTCGGTCTGGGGGGCGCAGGTCGCCTCGACGCCGAGGGTGTGGCCGCGCCGCTCTCGGAAGGCCTCGGTGACCTCGAAGCCGTGAGGAAAGAAGTACCCCTCGGTGTCGCCCACGTAGGCGCCGTCGAGCCAGACGTCGCCCTGGTAGAAGAGACCGTCGAGGACGAGCCAGGCCCGCTCCCCGGTGTCCAGGTCGGGATGGTCGAACCGGGTTCGATACAGGAGCGGCCCCTCGCTGCTGGCGAACGCCGGGGTGGAGCGCCAGTGGCCGGGCACGGCAACTGGTTCCCAGCGGCGGTCGTCGTCGCCGTCCTCGAGCCAGCTCCGGCGCAGGTCCTCGTCGGCCTCCAGGGCGAGCCAGGTGCCGGACAGGTCCATGAGCGGGGCACGCTACCGGCGCTGCACCCGCCGCCGCCTCGAGCCCGCCCGCTCCTCCTACGTTGCGCCGGTCCCGCCTGGGTCGCTCGGACGCAGCCGATAACGTGACCTTTGTGAGCAACGCTCTGCGCTTCACCATCCACTACTCCGACGGCGGCGAGGGCTGGATCATGGCGCAGGTCGAGGAGGTGCCCGGGGCTCTCAGCCAAGGCCGCACCCGAGCCGAGGCACGAGAGAACGTGATCGACGCACTGCGTCTCATGCTCTCGTCCGAGCCCGACCAGCCGGCCGACCCCGATCGCGAGCCGCTCGAACTCCTCCTGACGTCTTGAAACGACGCGCCTTGGAGCGCCACCTACGCAAGCACGGCGCTGAAGCCTTCCAAGAGGGCTCGAGCCACACCAAGTGGCGTGGCCCGGCCGGCGAGCGCTCGGTCGTCCCGCGCCACAACGAGATCGGCTCCGGTGTGGCGATCGCCATCTGCAAACAGCTCGGCGTCCCGCCCCCGCCAAACCCACGTTGACAGGGACGCCTCTCCTCGTTGTTCAAGAGATCGGTCGAAACCTTGAAACAAGGTTCCTCCGTAATGAAGGGCGCTTGCACAGGCAGAGGAGGAGATGCTCCCGCGGCTACTTGTCAGCCGGCCTCGTTGAAGGTGGCGGCGATGGCCAGCCCGCCGGCCCCGAGCGTCAGGCCCACCTCGAAGGGACCCGGCCCGAACTCGATGTGGTTCATGAGTGTCTTCCCCTCCTTCGTGGTGACCGCGAAGGAGCCGTCAGCGGTGACCGTGCCCGTCCCGGTGAGCGTGAGCGACCCGTGGCCGACCCGGGTGGAGGCGTCTCCGGCGAAGGTGATGGTGGTGTCGGCGGTGGCGGTGAGATCGACGGCATCGAGGGGTTGGGCCAGGCCACTCGTGCCGACGGCGACGGGGGTGTCGATGCGGTAGTCGCCGGCCGCGAAGCGGTGGGTGCGGTCGCCGAAGCTGACCGCGGTCCCCTCCCCGTCGACCACCACCCGCACGGGCGCGAGGACGAGCCCGCCCGATCCCCCGAGCACCAGTGGGCGCCCGGAGTCCCACTGGATGGTGGCCGGCTCACCCTCGACGATGGCATTGCGGATGACCGCCCCGGATCGGCCCAGGCCGGGCTCGGCCACAGCGATGGTGAGCGGCGTGGGCAGCAGGGCGACGGTGGCGTCGACGGCGGTGAGGGTCGTCACCGTGCCGTTCACCTCGGATCGGCCTTGGGGGACGGTCGTGCTCGCGTTCGGTTGCACGACCGGGTCGTCGACGCCGCCGCCCACTCCCGCCTCCGGGCCGCTGGTCACGTCGTCCAGGGGTTGGTCGGCTTCGAGCAGGCCGGTGCCGACCACGGTCAGCATGGTCCCGGCGAACAGCACCAGCACCGCCGCCGTGGCGACCGCCTTCTGGGCCAGGGTCAGCGGGCGTCGGCGGGATCGCGGCGAGCCACCATCGCGCCGCACGATAGCGGCGGTAGGTTGGCCGCCATGTCACGCCCCGCCACCTTGGGCCAGCTCCGCGAGTCGGGCTGGAGGTCGGTCCCGGTGAAGGAGGAGGTGCGTCGCAACGCCATCTCCCTGATCCGCAGCGGCGAGCCCCTCTTCGCCGAG
This sequence comes from Acidimicrobiales bacterium, assembly GCA_030447445.1. GTDB lineage: Bacteria > Actinomycetota > Acidimicrobiia > Acidimicrobiales > Iamiaceae > JAUJOW01. The sequence continues at coordinate 3,419 of JAUJOW010000005.1, forward strand.
GTGCTGGGCTACGAGGAGACGGTGCTGCCCCAGCTCGAGAACGCACTGCTGGCCGGCCACGACGTGATCTTCCTGGGTGAGCGAGGCCAAGCCAAGACCCGCATGATCCGCTCCCTCACCGGTCTGCTCGACGAGTGGATGCCGGTGGTGGTCGGCTCCGAGATCAACGACGACCCCGAGCACCCGGTCAGCCGCCACGCCCGTGACCTCATCGCCGAGCGGGGCGACGACACCCCGATCGAGTGGGTGCACCGCGACGACCGCTACGGCGAGAAGCTGGCCACGCCCGACACGTCCATCGCCGACCTGATCGGCGAGGTGGACCCGATCCGGGTGGCCGAGGGTCGCTACCTCTCCGACGAGCTGACCCTCCACTACGGCCTGGTCCCGCGCACCAACCGCGGCATCTTCGCCATCAACGAGCTCCCCGACCTGGCCGAGCGGATCCAGGTGGGCCTGTTGAACGTGCTCGAGGAGCGCGACGTCCAGATCCGGGGCTACAAGGTCCGCCTCCCCCTCGACGTCCTGCTGTTCGCCTCCGCCAACCCCGAGGACTACACGAACCGGGGCCGCATCATCACGCCGCTGAAGGACCGCTTCGGCGCCCAGATCCGCACCCACTACCCGCTCGAGACGAGCACCGAGGTGGCCATCGTGGCCCAGGAGGCCCGCCCCCTCGGCACCGAGGACGTCGACGTGCGGGTGCCGGCGTTCATGAACGACGTGGTGGCCGAGTTCAGCCAGCTGGCCCGGCGCAGCCCCCACGTCAACCAGCGCTCGGGGGTGTCGGTGCGGCTCAGCGTGGCCAACCAGGAGACGCTGGTGGCCAACGCCGTGCGCCGGGCGTTGCGCCTGGGCGAGAGCGTGGTCGTTCCTCGGGTGAGCGACCTCGAGGCGCTGGCGGCGTCCACGGCCGGCAAGGTGGAGATCGAGACGTTGGAGGAGGGCCGGGACGGCGAAGTGGTCGAACGGCTCCTGAAGCAGGCCGTGCTCGGCGTGTTCAAGGAGCGGTGCGGCACCGACCGGGTGCGTGAGGTGCTCGGGGCGTTCGACGACGGCACCGTCGTGCACGCCGGCGACGACGTCGCCTCGGCCGAGTACGTGGCCCTCTTCTCCGACCTCGCCGGCCTGCGCACCGTGGTGGGGGAGCTGGCCGAGGGCGACGAGAGCCCGGCGGCGGCGGCCAGCGCCATCGAGTTCGTGCTCGAGGGCCTGCACCTGTCGAAGCGGCTCAACAAGGACGCCGTCGGCGCCCGCGCCACCTACCGCGCCCGCTGACCCTGCCGTCTTCGGTCACTGGGCCCAGGGCTTGGCGCAGTTCCACACCGCGTCGAGCCGCTCCCGTCGCTCGGCCTGCCAGGCGTCGGGGTCGTCGGCCCGGCAGCGGGTGTCGATCACCAGGGCGCCCCAACCCGGGTCGAAGGTGAGCTGACCGCCGGTGGCGGCGTTGGGTGTGTCGGGCCTGATGAGCTGGACGTTGACGGCGGCGTAGACGAGCTGGGCGACGACCAGGGCGACGAGCAGCTGCGCCCGGTCCCGCAGGGCGACCCCGAGCAGCAGGGCCAGGCAGACGAGGGTCGGCAGCAGGTGGCCCATCTTCCAGGGGAAGCGCAGGAAGAGCAGCTGTGACGCGAGCAGCCCCGCCGCCGAGAACCGCACCAGCCAGTCGGTCCGCCACCGCCGGAGCGCGGACAGGGCGGGCGGTACGGCGAGGATCAGCACCACGGCGGCGAAGGGCCCGAAGAAGTAGAGGTCCTTGGCCGCGAAGCGACCGGCCTGCACCAGGAAGGTCGACGTCGGCACGTCGTTCTGGGCGAAGGCCAGCGACCCCTCGGCGGCCAGCAGGCTGGGCAGGTAGACGAGGGCGCTGACGGCGGTGGCGACGGCGGCCACCACCGCCGCCCTTCTTCGGCCGCCGTCCTCGAGGGCCTCGGCCAGCACCAACGCCGCCACCAGGACCATCGTCGACGCCCGGGCTCCAATGGCGAGCCCGGCGAGGGCGCCGCCCACCACCGGCCGCCCATCCCGCACCGCGACCGCGGCCAGGAGCAGGAAGGCCAAGGCCCAACAGAAGTCGACGGTGGAGGTGGCGGCGATGACGAACCAGGGGTTGGCCACCACCACGGCGGCCACCAGGCCGCGCCGGGGGACCCCCGACCGGCGCAGCAGGGCCACCAGGGCTCCCACGGCCAGGACGGCGGCCGCCAGCGACCCGAGGTTGGTCGCCACCAGCGTGCCGCGGTTGGCGTCGCGCACCCCCACCGCCGCTTCGTGCTGGGGCGCGCGGGGGGGGGGGGTGGCGCCTTAGTCACCGTCGAGGTGGGCCCGACCGTCGCGCAGCCCGGCCCCCTCGTGGTGGTGGGGGCCCGGGCCCTGGAGGGTCCGGGGCACCACGGCAGCGGCGACCAGACCACCGACCACAACGAGGGGGAACCGGCCGCCGCTGGCGCGCCGGGACGGGGCGGTGGCCGGCGCGGTCAAGCCCTCGACGGTACCGCCTCGTCCCCGGTGGCGGCCGACGGCGATCCACCCGGAACGGTGGCCATCGTGCGTGCCGTCGCCTGACCGTGCCATGGCGTCCGGTTCCCGGACGTGGGTGCACGGTGAGGGGGCGGCGAGCGTTCCAAGTGGTGCCGGGCCCCTCGAGAAACCACAGGGCAGGGGAGGGCACCCCCCCACGGTCGACCGGGCCGGGCCGTCGCACGGGGTCATGATCGCGGCGTGGCTGCCCGAGGTCCCGCCCGGTACCGGACCCGGGCCGTGCTCGGCGTGGCCGCGCTCGGGGTCTTCATCGGGGTGCTGGTCGCCTCGTTGGCCTGGAGCGTCCTGTCGTTGCCCCGGACGTCGGTGCTGCGCCGGGTGGAGCAGCCGGCGAGCGTCACCTACGAGGACGAGGTCACCCACTGGGTCGTGTTGGTCCGTCGTCGCAGCATCGGCCAACCGGTGGTCGGCTCCACCCGCTATGAGCTCCGCATCGGCTCGGATCCCGACGGCGGCTACGCCCACGGGGTGGACTTCGACGCCACCGGCATCGACGTCACCCGCTTCAGCGTGGACTGGGTTCCGACCGGGGTGGTGGTGCGGTTCGGCTCCGGCCACGAGGTCCGGGTGCCGGCCTCCTCGTTCACCGGCGGCCGCTGAACCCGCCGCAAGGACGGCGGGTGCCCACCGGTAGTGTGCGGCGATGGCCGCCCGAGTTCGCTACTCCCGCTGGGACGGCACCCAGGTCGGCTTCGAGCTCGACGCCGAAGACGTCTTCAGCGAGATCACCGACGACCTGCTCTACCACGGAGACCTCAACGCCGCCCTGCGCCGGATGATGCAGTCGGGCTTCCGGGACCGCAACGGCGAGCGCATCCAGGGCATGCGGGAGATGCTCGAGAAGCTGCGCCGGCGCCGGCGCGACCAGCTCCGCCAGTACGACCTCGGTGGCGTGTACGACGACATCGCCCAGGAGCTCCGGGAGGTGGTCGACACCGAGCGGGAAGGCCTCGAGCAGCTCGGGCGCGAGGCGCGCGAATCCGGCGACGACCGGCGCCGGGAGATCACCGACGACGTCGTGGCCGAGCGCAACCTGCGCCTCGACATGCTGCCGCCGGACCTCGCCGGCCAGGTGCGCGAGCTCCAGGAGTACGAGTTCACCTCGTCGGAGGCCCGTGAGCGGTTCGACCAGCTCGTCGACCAGCTCCGCCAGCAGCTCATGCAGAGCTACGTCAACCAGATGGCCGGGGCCATGAGCGACGTGTCCCCCGAGGACATGGCCCGCATGAAGGACATGCTGGCGGCGCTCAACCACCTGCTCGAGTTGCACCGGGCCGGCCAGGACACCGACGCCGCCTTCGGCGAGTTCATGGAGCGCTTCGGCGACTTCTTCCCGGAGAACCCTCGCAACGTCGAGGAGCTGCTCGAGGTGATGGCGAAGCGCATGGCGGCCATGCAGTCGATGCTGGCGTCGATGACCCCGGAGCAACGGGCCCAGCTCCAGGGCCTGTCCGACGCGCTGCTCGAGGACATGGACCTCCGCTGGCAGGTCGACCAGCTCGCCCAGAACCTGCAGGGGATGTTCCCCGGCGCCGGGTGGGACCGGAGCTACGACTTCAGCGGCCAGGACCCGCTCGGGTTCGCCGAGGCCGCCGCCCTCATGAACGAGCTCGGCGACATCGACCAGCTCGAGAACCTCCTCAGCGGCGCCACCAGCCCCGGCGCCCTGGCCGAGGTCGACGTCGATCGAGCCCGGGACCTGCTCGGCGACGACGCCGCCCGCAGCCTCGACCGCCTCGCCGAGCTGGCGAAGATGCTCACCGACGCCGGCCTGATCGAGCAGCGGGAGGGCCGCTACGAGCTGACCCCGGCCGGCATCCGTCGCATCGGCCGCAACGCCCTCGAGGACATCTTCCAGAAGCTGGCCCGGGACAAGATGGGACGCCACGAGATCGAGCGCACGGGGGCCGGTCAGGAACGGGCCTACGAGACCAAGCCGTACGAGTTCGGTGACCCGTTCATCCTCAACATCGAGCGCACCGTCCGCAACGCCGTCGCCCGCCACGGCTCGGGCACCCCGGTGCGGCTGACCCCGGCCGACTTCGAGGTCGAGCGGACCGAGCACCTGGTCCGGTCGAGCACGGTGCTGATGGTCGACCTGTCGCTGTCCATGCCGATGCGGGACAACTTCCTGGCCGCCAAGAAGGTGGCCATGGCGCTCCACTCGCTGATCTCCACCCAGTTCCCCCGGGACTACCTCGGCATCGTGGGCTTCAGCGAGGTGGCCCGGGAGATCAAGGCTCAGGACCTGCCCGAGGTGTCGTGGGACTACGTGTACGGCACGAACATGCAGCACGGGTTCCTGTTGGCCCGCCGCATGCTGGCCCAGGAGACCGGCACGAAGCAGATCATCATGATCACCGACGGGGAACCAACGGCCCACATCACCCGCTCGGGCGAGCCCATGTTCCACTACCCGCCCATCCCCGAGACGATCGACGCCACGCTGACCGAGGTCATGCGGGCGACGCGGGAGGGCATTCGCATCAACACGTTCATGCTCGACGCCACGCCGTACCTGCAGGACTTCATCGAGAAGCTGACCCAGCTCAACCGGGGCCGGGCGTTCTTCACCACGCCCGAGACCCTCGGCGACTACGTGCTCGTGGACTTCATCGAGCAGCGCCGTCAGCACCACCGCGGCCGGCGAGCCGGCTGAACTGGTTCATCGCTCCGCTCCTACCACCATCGGTAGCATGGAAGTATGAAGGTCAGTGTGAGCCTGCCCGACGAGGACGTCGCCTTCCTCGACGCCTACGCCGAGGCCGAGGGCTTCGCGTCACGGTCCGCCGTGATCCATAGGGCCGTTCGGCTGCTGCGCGCTTCCGAGCTGGGCCCTGCCTACGAGGATGCCTGGGGGGAGTGGTCCAGGGGTGGCGAGGCCGAGATCTGGGAGTCCACGGCGAGCGACGGGCTGAGCTGATGCGTCGAGGCGAGATCCGCCTCGTCGATCTTGAACCCGTGCAGGGCGCCGAGGCCAACAAGCGCCGTCCCGCCGTGATCGTGAGCAACGACGGAGCCAACAGCACCGCACAGCGCCTCGGAAGAGGGGTGATCACGGTCGTGCCGGTGACCTCCAGCACTGGACGTGTCTACCCGTTCCAAGTGCTGCTGCGGGCGGCTGACACCGGACTCGCTCGGGACTCGAAGGCTCAGGCAGAACAAGTCCGATCTGTTGCCGTCGAGCGCATCGGAGCACGCGTCGGCGTCGTTCCCCCTGAGCTCCTCCTCGCCCTCGACGAGGCGCTGCGACTCCACCTCGCGCTGTAGCCGGGGCCCCACGCCGATGACCTCGTGGTCCAACATCCTCTTGCGTTCCCGCCCCAGAGCGGCCAAGATCACACTGTTGTAATTCCACGTGTGGTATGCGAGCCGGCCGTGACCGATCGCAGCCAGCGTCGGGGCGGCCCCACCGTGGGGTGACCCGAGGGGAGGAGGTCGACATGCACATCGCCAGCGAGGGACACGAGGCCCAGGGGTGGCAGGACTACGCCAACTGCCTCGGCGTCGACCCGGACCTCTTCTTCCCTGAGCGGGGTGCGTCCACCCGGGAGGCCAAGGAGGTGTGCCGGGGTTGCGTCGTGCGTGAGGAGTGCCTCGAGTACGCCCTCGTCAACGGCGAGAAGTTCGGTATCTGGGGCGGGATGAGCGAGCGCGAGCGACGTCGCCTCCGCCGCCAGCGGGCCCTCGCCCGCCGCGTGGCCGGCGCCTGAGCCTCACCTGACCGCGCTACCGGGCGGCGAGGCGAGCCTCGATGGAGCGGTCCTCGGCCAGGTCGAGCTCGGCCCAGCGCCGTCGGGGGACCGCCGCCAGCACCGTTGCCGGGACCAGGCCGACCAGCTCGGCTCGCGCCACCTCGGCCTGGGCGGCCACGGCGTCGTAGGCCTCGGCCGGTCCGACCGTCGACGGGTCGATGAGGTTCATCGACACCTGCACGCCTTCGCCGACCCTCAGCCCCAGGGCCCGCACGGCCGGTCCCCGCACCGCCTCGGCCAGGAGCCGGGCCCGGTCGAGGTCGGGCTCGGCCAGCCAGACGTTGTAGGCCACGAGCACCGGGCGGGCCCCCACCGCCGCCGCCCCGGCGCTCGGGTGCGGGGCTGGCGGTCCTGCGTCGGGGGCGATGGACCGGAAGGCTCCCCGTCGCACCTCGGGCAGGGACCGCTCGGGCCCGTAGAGGAAGCAGGGCAGCGCCAGCTCGTCCGCCGCCCAGGCGGCGAAGCGGTGGCGGGCGCCTACGGCGTCGTCGATGTCGCTTCCGCCCAGCGGCACGAAGGGCACCACGTCGACCACGCCGATGCGGGGGTGGGCGCCCGTGTGGTCACGGAGGTCGAGGCTGGCGACGGCGGTGGTGGCGACGGCCCTCGGTGCGTCCTCGCCGATCACGGTGAGCACGCTGCGGTGGTGATGGGGATCGCGGTGGACGTCGAGGAGCGCATCGCCGGCGGCGGCGGCCAGGGCGTCGACCACCTCCGCGCGGCGCCCTTCGCTGACGTTCACGACGCACTCGAGCACCGGTCCACGGTGCCAGACCGCACCGCCGCCGTTCTCGGGACATGGGGACGGTCATCGCCGTGCCGAAGTCCCGAGAAGCAGTCGCCCGGAGCCCGGCGCCGTCGGAGCCTCGAGCCCTCGCTATAGGCTGGCCAACGTGAACCTGGGACCGACAGAGCTCATCATCATCTTGGTCATCGTCCTGTTGCTGTTCGGGTCGACCAAGCTGCCCAAGCTGGCCCGGTCCCTCGGCCAGGCCAAGAAGGAGTTCGAGGCGGGCACCGACCACGACACCGACGACGAGGAAGCGGTCGTCGAACGCCGCACCGTGACCGAGCGCCCCGCTGACGAGACCAAGCCGCCGACGAACCCGGCCTGATCAACCCTCAGCTGCGGACGGCGGCCTGGCGACGACGCTTCAGGATGCGGCGCCGCTCCCGCTCGGAGCATCCGCCCCACACGCCGTGGTCGATGCGGTGCTCGAGGGCGTACTCGAGGCAGGGCTCCTTCACCGGGCAGGAGGCGCAGATCCGGCGAGCGACCTCGACGCCGACACCGTCGCTCGGGAAGAAGCGAGAGGGTGGTTCGTGCGCGCAGTTGCCCCGACTCATCCACTCGCTGGGGGTGGTCATCGAGGAACTATCGCCAGATCGCGGGCAAAGCTGATGTAAAGGGGAGACGTCGGAACCGTCACCGACGACGACGTGGGAAATCCGTCACCCATCTGCTTCCATGGGCTGGGTGACGGACCAACCGCCCATCGGCCCACCCCGGTCGGGAGGCGACCCATCGGGCTCGTGGTCACCGTGGGCGCCCCGGTCGGCCGGTGGCACTGGTGCAGGGTCGTCCTCGGTGCGCCGACCTCCGCCCCCATCCTCCACCCCTGCGCCGCCTCCCCCGGCCGGGCCCGGTCCCCGTCCGTGGGCCCCACCGTCGTGGGACCCAGCCGTCGTCGCCATGCCCTCCTCGCCCCCCGTGCGGCCGAACTGGCCCGACCCCGCGCTGCCCGAACCGTGGTCGGCTCCGCTTCCGCCCCCCGGCTACGGCTGGGGGGCATCGCCGTCCGGCCCGTCCGGCCCGTCCGGCCCGCCGGGCCCTCCTGGGCCGCCCCGCCCGCCGGCCTGGTTCGGACCGCAGGTCCACCCCATCCCCGATCGGGGCAACCGGGTGGCGTCGGCCCTGATCGCAGCCCTGGTCGGTGCCCTCGTGTCGGCGCTGGTGGCAGCAGCGGTCGTGGTCGTCACCGACGAGGACCCCGCTCAGGTTGGCACGGGGCCGGCGGCACCGACGGGGGCGCCGCTGTCGCCGGGTTCGTCCGGCGGTGGCGGGCGACTCGACATCCAGGGCCTGCTCGACTGCGCCCAACCGTCGGTGGTGTCGATCGAGACCGGCGAGTCCCTCAGCGTCTTCGGGGGAGGCGGCTCGGGCTTCGTCCTCTCCAGCGACGGGTTGATCGTCACCAACAACCACGTGATCGAGGGGGCGAGCGAGGTCAGGGTGCGGTTCTTCGACGGCGAGGAGCAGGAGGCCGAGCTCGTCGGTTCCTTCCCCGACAGCGACCTCGCCATGGTCCGGGTGGGCGGCAGCAGCGATCGGATCCCCGCCCGGCTCGGCTCCTCGGACGCCCTCCGCGTCGGCGACGACGTCGTCGCCATCGGCAACGCCTTGAACCTGGGTGGCCAGCCCAGCGTCACCCTCGGCATCGTGTCGGGCAAGGACCGCACCATCGAGGGGTCGGGGTTCACCCTCGACGACCTGATCCAGACCGACGCCGCCATCAACCCGGGGAACTCGGGAGGGCCGTTGCTCAACGCCGGCTGCGAGGTCGTGGGCATCAACACCGCCATCATCCCCGAGGCCCAGAACGTCGGCTTCGCCATCGCTGTCGACCCCATCAAGCCCCTCATCGAGGACCTGCGGGCCGGCAACGGCGAGATCAACGAGGACACGGCGTTTCTCGGTGTGAAGACGCTGGCCGTCGACGACCCGGAGATCGACCCCGCCCTGCTCGACCGCCTGGGGGTCGAGACCGACAGCGGCGCCTTGATCGTGGAGGTCACCCCGGACTCGGGTGCCGATGAGGGCGGGCTGGCCACCGGCGACGTCATCGTGGAGATCGACGAGCAGTCCGTCACCGAGCCCGAGGAGCTCGGCGCCATCGTCCGTGACCACGAGGTCGGTGACCGGTTGACGATCACCATCGAACGCCGGGGTGACCGCCGCGACGTCGAGGTAGAGCTCGGTCGCCGCTGAACCACACGGTGGCAGGCCGTAGGCTGGTTCGTCGCCAAACCCACCGCCTGGAGCAGCCCATGTCGATGTCGACCTCCGATCCGGACCTCGAGAACCTCCCGCCCCAGGGCCATGCCCGCGTCGTGTACATGGGCCCGGTGGCCCCCCACTGGGAGGTGCACTCGGACTTCGGTGACCGGGCCGTCATCGACGCCTTCCGGGACCGGGTGATGGCCCGGCTCGTGCTCGTCCCGCCCCACGACCCGCAGTTCCGCCGCAACCGGGAGCGGGTGGTGCGCGACGCCGAGCGAGAGCGGCTGCTGCTCGACTGGGACCTCGGGATCCCCGAGGACGACGAGACCTCCGGCTGAGGGGCCAGCCGTGCCCACCATCGGGATCGACCTGGGAGGGACCAAGGTGCTGGCCGCCGTGGTCGAGGACGGCACCGTGGGCGCCACCCGCAAGCGGTCCACGCCCAGCGAGGGGCCCGAGGCGGTGGCCACGGTCATCGCCGAGCTCGTGTCCGAGCTCGGGGGAGCAGACCGGCTCGGCGTCGGTGCGCCCGGCCAGGTCCGCCCCGACGGCGTGATGACCGGTGCCCCCAACCTGGCCGGCTTCGGCCACCGCGACGTGCCCCTGGCCCGGCTCGTCGCCGACGCCACCGGGATCGACGCGGTGCGGGTCGACAACGACGTGAACGTCGGTGCGCTCGGCGAGCAGGCGGCCGGGGCCGCCCGGGGGATGCGGGACGTGCTCTGCGTGTTCATGGGGACCGGGGTCGGCGGCGGGCTGGTGCTCGACGGCCGCCTCCGCCAGGGCCCGCACGGGGTCGCTGGTGAGATCGGTCATGCCAGCTTCCGGCCCGGCGGCCGCCGCTGCGGCTGCGGTGGCGAGGGCCACGTGGAGGCCTACGCCGGCCGCGTCGCCATGGAGGCCGAGGCCCGTCGCCGTCACGCCTCCGGCGAGCCCAACGCGCTCGTGAAGCTCGCCGGTGACCGCACCATGAAGTCGAAGGTCTGGGCCGCCGCGCTGGCCGACGGTGATCCGGTCGCCGTGTCCCTCCTCGCGGAGGCGGTGGAGGCTGTCGCCACCGGCATCGCCTCGGCGGTGATGGTGCTCGACCTCGAGCGGATCGTGCTCGGTGGGGGCCTGGTGGAGAAGCTGGGTGATCCCTTCGTGGCCCGCATCGGCGAGGCTGTCCAGGCCCGGTTGTTCCCCGGGTCGCCCACCACCGTCGTGCCCGCTGCGCTCGGCGACCACGCCGGGGTGATCGGCGCCGCCCGGCTGGCCGAGAGCGGCTGATCCCGGCCGACGGCGCCGTGCCGTCCTGGCCTACCCTGCGCTCGATGGCCCCCGATCCCCCCACCCCACCGGCCCTGACCCTCGAGGACCCCAGCCGGTTCCTGAACCGGGAGCTGTCCTGGCTGGACTTCGACGAGCGGGTGCTGGCCCTCGCCGCCGATCCCGCCGTGCCGGTGCTCGAACGGGCCAAGTTCTGCGCCATCTTCAGCCAGAACCTCGACGAGTTCTTCCAGGTCCGGGTGGCCGGCCTCATGGACCAGGTGGCCGCCGGGCTCGGGCTCACCACCCCCGACGGCCGCACCGCCGCCCAGCAGGTGCTCGACATCAGCGACCGCACGCGAGCCCTCACCCGCCGCCTGGAGGAGGTCTTCCTCGACGGCATCGCCGTCGACCTGGCTGCGGTGGGCATCGTGTTCTCGTCCTGGGAGGAGCTCGACGACGAGGACCGCAAGTACCTGGTCGAGGAGTTCGAGTCGCGCATCTTCCCGGTGCTCACCCCGCTCGCCGTCGACCCCGGCCACCCCTTCCCGTACATCTCCAACCTGTCGTTGAACCTGGCCGTCAGCGTGCGGGACCCCGTCACCGGCGAGCGCCGCTTCGCTCGGGTCAAGGTGCCGCCGGTGCTGCCCCGGTTCGTGGTGATGCCCGACGGCGAGCGCTTCGTCTCCCTCGAACAGGTCATCGCCGCCCACCTCGACCAGCTCTTCCCGGGCATGGTCGTCGAGGAGCAGTTCGCCTTCCGCGTGACCCGCAACGCCGACCTCACCCTCGAGGAGGAGGAGGCCGACGACCTCCTCGCCGCCGTCGAGATGGAGCTTCGGCGCCGCCGGTTCGGGCGGGCGGTGCGCCTCGAGGTCGACGCCGCCGCCAGCGACGAGGTACGCAGCCTGCTGCGCCGAGAGCTCGACATCGACGACGAAGCCATCTTCGAGCACCGCGGGCCCCTCGACCTCGGCGGCCTGTGGGCCGTCCACGCCCTCGACCGTCCCGACCTCAAGGACGAGCCGTGGGCGCCGGTGACCCAGACCCGCCTGGCCGCCCCCGAGGGCGAGCGGCTCGACTTCTTCGCCGCCATGGCCGACGGCGACATCCTGTTGCACCACCCCTACGACTCCTTCTCCACCTCGGTCGAGGAGTTCATCCGGCGGGCCGCCACCGACCGGGGGGTGCTGGCCATCAAGCTGACCCTCTACCGGACCTCCGGTGACAGCCCCATCATCGGATCGTTGATCCGGGCCGCGGAGCGGGGCAAGCAGGTGGCGGCGCTGGTGGAGCTCAAGGCCCGCTTCGACGAGGCCAACAACATCGAGTGGGCCCGGGCGCTGGAAGAGGCCGGGGTCCACGTCACCTACGGGCTGGTCGGCCTGAAGACCCACACCAAGACCGCCCTCGTGGTCCGGGACGAGGGCGGCGAGATACGCCGCTACTGCCACATCGGCACCGGCAACTACAACTCCAAGACGGCCAAGCTCTACGAGGACCTCGGCCTCCTGACCGCCGATCCCGACCTGGGTGCCGACCTCACCCAGCTGTTCAACTTCCTGACCGGCTACGGCCGCAACGTCCGGTACCGCCGCCTCCTGGTCGCCCCCCACTCGATGCGCCACCGCATCGAGGCGCTCATCAAGGGCGAGATCGATGCCCCTCCGGGGACGGGGCGCATCGTCATCAAGATGAACAGCCTGGTCGACCCGGCGCTCATCGACGCCTTCTACGAGGCGTCCCAGAGCGGGGTGGACATCGACCTCGTGGTGCGGGGGATCTGCTGCCTGCGCCCGGGCGTCCCCGGGCTGTCCGAGCGGATCCGGGTGCGTTCCATCGTGGGCCGCTACCTCGAGCACTCGCGGATCTTCCGGTTCGCCAACGGGTCGGCACTCGGCGAGCCGGCCTACTACATCGGCTCGGCCGACCTCATGCCCCGAAACCTCGACCGGCGGGTGGAGGCGCTCACCCCGATCCTCGATCCCGCTCTCCGGGCCCGCCTCGACGAGGTGCTGGAGGTCAACCTCGCCGACGACACCCTCGCCTGGGAGCTGCACTCAGACGGCTCCTGGCACAAGGTGCCCCGAGGGGGCCGGATCGACGCCCATCTCCGGTTGCGGGAGCTCGCCATCGGTCGCACCCGGCGTCTCGAGCGCGAGGACGACTGAGGGCGTGCGCTCCGGCGTCGAACAGGAGGTGAAGCTGGCCACGTGGCCGGGGTTCAGGCTGCCCGACCTCGGCGGCGTGGCCGTGGGTGCCCGGGTCGGCCCCGCCGTGATCGTCGACCTCGACGCCACCTACCACGACACCGCCGACCTGCGCCTGGCCCGCCGGGGGATCACAGTCCGCCATCGCCGCAGCGGCACGAGCCCCGGGGGTTGGACGGTCAAGTTCCCCTCCCGGGCCGGCGGCTCCGGCGGCGCCGCCGGCGCCCTGGTCCGGGCCGAGATCGACGTCGACGGACCCTTCGGCGACGTGCCGCCCCCGGCCCGGGCGCTGGTCGCCGCTCACGTGCGCACCGCCCCCCTCGAGCCCGTCGCCCACATCCGCACCCGGCGCTGCCGCATCCCCGTCCACGACGAGGTCGGCACCCCCTGGGCCGAGGTGGCCGACGACGAGGTCTCGGTGATCGAGGACGAGCGGGTGGTGATGCGGTTCAGGGAGGTCGAGGTGGAGGTCACCACCGAGGCTCCGGCCGAGCTGCTGGCGCTGGTCGCCCGCCTCGAGGCGGCCGGGGCCGGGCCCCGTGACCGCACGCCGAAGCTGGTGCGAGTGCTCGGCCCCCGGGCGCTCGCCGCTCCCGAGCTGGCCGAGGACGACGACGAGCCGCCGTCGCCTGACGCGCCGGCGGCGGTCGCCGTGCGGACGGCCCTGGCGGCGTCGGTCCGGCGGATGATGGAGCACCACCACGTGGTGGTGCTCGACGAGGACCCCGAGGGGGTGCACCAGCTCCGCGTGGGCACGCGCCGCCTCCGCTCCGACCTCCGGACCTTCGGCCCCCTGCTCGAGACCGATCGCACCGACCCCCACCGTGACGAGCTCAGGTGGCTGGCCGGCGCCCTCGGAGCCGTGCGCGACGCCGACGTGCTCCTGGCTCGGCTGGTCGAACGGACGGAGGGGTTGGGCGACGATGCCGACCGGCGGGCGGCCGGGGTCCTGCTCGAGCGGTTGCGGGGGGAGCGGGCGACCGCCCTGGCCGCACTGGGCGACGTGTTGGCCTCCCGCCGCTACCTCGAGCTGCTCGACGGCCTGGTGGCGCTGGCCGAGGACCCGCCCACCACCGGCGAGGCGTGCCGCCGAGCCGGCAAGGTCCTTCCCCGGCTCGCCGCCAAGCCCTGGCGCTCGCTGGCGCGGCTCGTCGAGGGGCTGCCCGACGACCCGCCCGCCGAGGCCCTCCACGACGTGCGCAAGCAGGCCAAGCGGGCCCGCTACGCCGCCGAGGCGGTCGCCCCCGTGGTGGGTGACGACGCCCGCACCGCGGCCAAGCGGCTGGCGGCGGTGCAGGAGGTGCTCGGCGACCACCAGGACGCCATGGTCGCCATCGAGTGGTTGCGGACCTCGGCCGGTCCCGGACCCGCCGAGGGCGTGGCCGCCGGCCTGCTCATCGCCGGCGAGCTGGCCACCGCCATCGAGCACCGCCGCTCGTGGACCGACGCCTGGGCCAAGGCGTCGTCCCCGAAGCAGTGGGCGTGGCTTCCCTGAGCATCCCTCCCGACGACGGCGACGTCGACGCCGACGGCGTGGACCGCCACGGCGTCGTCCGGGCCGCCGGCGGGGTGCTCGTGCGCCGGAGCGACGGGCCTGGCGGACCCGCCGGGCTGACCGTCCTCGTCGCCCATCGTCCCAAGTACGACGACTGGTCGTTCCCCAAGGGCAAGCGCGACCCCGGCGAGACCGACGAGGAGACCGCCCTGCGGGAGGTGGCCGAGGAGGTCGGGGTGCGCGCCCGGCTGGGCCGCGAGCTGCCTTCGACGACCTACCACGATCGTGGCGGCCGACCCAAGGTGGTGCGGTACTGGGAGATGACGGTGGCCGAGGGCGAGGTCCGCCTTGGTGACGGCGTCGACGAGGTCCGCTGGCTGCCGCCGGACGAGGCCCGCGCGCTTCTCACCAACGGGCGCGACCGGGACGTGCTCGACGGCCTCTCCTGAGCCCCTGCTCGAGGCCTCCTGTGGCCGTCCGGGCAATGTTGGGCTCGGGTTCACTGTGCGTTCACCGGCCCCACCTCGACCCGCTACCCGGCGTCCCTACCTTGGCGTCGACAGCGTCACCACGACACCAGTCAGAGCCCAAGGAGGGCACCCTTGATGCACACGAAGGGCCGTTGGACCTTGCTCCTGGCCATCCTCAGCGTGTTCGCCCTGCTCGCCTCGGCCTGCGGCGACGACGACGATGACGCCGGCGGTGGTGGTGGTGGTGGCAACGGCGACCTGTCCGGCACCGTCGCCGTGTCCGGGTCCTCGACCGTCGAGCCCATCTCATCAGCCGCCGCCGAAGCGTTCGCCGAGGAGAACGGCGGCGTCGACATCTCGGTGGAGGGTCCGGGCACCGGCGACGGCTTCGAGGCGTTCTGCGCCGGTGAGACCGACATCTCCGACGCCTCCCGCCCGATCGACAAGGAAGAGATCGCCGCCTGTGAAGAGGCTGGCATCGAGTTCATCGAGCTCAAGGTCGGTTTCGACGGCATCGCCGTGCTGACCTCGCCCGACAACCCGCTCGAATGCCTCAGTTTCGCCGACCTCTACGCCCTGATCGGGCCAGAGTCGCAGGGCTTCGAGCAGTGGACCGACGCCCAGGAACTGGCCACCGAGCTCGGTGCCGACACCGAGTTCCCCGACCTCCCCCTCGAGCTCACCGGCCCCGGCGAGGAGTCGGGCACCTACGACAGCTTCATCGAGATCGCCCTCGCCGACATCGCCGAGGCCCGCCTCGAGGAGGGCGCCATCACCGAGGACCAGGTCGAGACCACCCGTCCCGACTACAACTCGTCGCCCAACGACAACACCATCATCTCCAACATCGAGGGCAGCGAAGGCT
This sequence comes from Acidimicrobiales bacterium, assembly GCA_030447445.1. Taxonomy (GTDB): domain Bacteria; phylum Actinomycetota; class Acidimicrobiia; order Acidimicrobiales; family Iamiaceae; genus JAUJOW01. The sequence goes on from JAUJOW010000005.1 coordinate 19,004, forward strand.
CGCTCGGTTGGGTCGGGTTCTCCTTCGCCGAGGCCGCCGGCGACTCGGTGAAGGCCATGGCGGTGAGCGAGGAGCCCGGCGGCGAGTGCGTCGAGGCATCGTCCGAGACCATCTCCGACGGCAGCTACCCGCTGTCCCGGTCGCTGTACATCTACGTGAACAAGGCCAAGGCCGAGGAGAACGAGGCCCTGTCGGCGTTCGTCGACTTCTACCTCGAGGGTCTGACCGAGTTCGTGGAAGGCGGTGGCTACGTAGCCCTGCCCGAGGACCAGGTCTCCGAGACCACCTCGGCCTGGGAGGACAAGACGGTCGGCACCCGGGAGGGCTGATCCGCTTGACCGACCTCCCCGCCCGCGAGCCCAGCCGCTTCTCCGTCGAAGACCTGGCCGGCAGCCCCAACCGGGTCCGCACCGAGCGGATCTTGCGCAGCGTCTTCTTCGCCGCTGCCCTCCTCTCGGTGCTGATCAGTGCGCTGATCATCGCCTCGCTGGCCAGGGAGACGTTCAACTTCCTGGCCGAGGTCGAGTACGGGAACCTCATCGACGAGGGCTGGTTCCCCCGGCGATCCCAGTTCGACGTCCTCACCCTGTTCATCGGGTCGCTCATCGTCACCGTCGTGGCCATGGCCGTGGCCGGCCCGCTCGGGCTGGCCGCCGCCGTGTACTTGTCGGAGTACGCCAAACCCCGGGTGCGGCGGGTGCTGAAGCCGGCGCTCGAGGTGCTGGCCGGCATCCCCTCGGTGGTGGTGGGTGTGTTCGCCGCCTACGTGATCAGTCCGAACGTGGTCCAGCGGCTGTTCTCCGAGGCGTCACCGACGAACCTCCTGGCCGCCGGGATCGGCGTGGGTGTGCTCACCATCCCGCTCGTGGCCAGCGTGTCCGAGGACGCCCTGCGCTCGGTGCCCAACTCGCTGCGGGAGGCGTCCTACGGCATGGGGGCCCGCAGGATGACCACCAGCGTGCGGGTGGTCATCCCCGCCGCCGTCTCGGGGCTCGTGGCGGCGCTGATCATCGCCGTGTCCCGGGCCATCGGGGAGACCATGGTGGTGGCCATCGCCGCCGGCGCCAGCGGTGGTTCCCTGCGCAACGTCGCCCCCACCGACTCGGGCCTCACCATGACGGCGGCCATGGCGGCGGTGTCACCGGGATCGGGCTCGGACCAGGCCAAGGGCTCGGCGCTCGCCTTCCCCAGCCTCTTCTTCGTGGGCAGCCTCCTCTTCCTCATCACCCTGTCGCTCAACATCGTCGCCGACCGGTTCGTGCGCCGGGTCCGGCAGAGGTACTGACGTGTTCACCTTCACTCGTTCGCCTCGCTCCCTGGGGTGCTGCTGATGGCGGCGGCTCCTCATGCCTTGGCGGGGGAGGTGGTGAGCGCCCGGATCCAGGGGCGGCGGGCCGATGTCGGTGGCACGCTGTTCAAGTACGCCCTGCTCGGCGCCCTCCTGCTCACCATCGCCGTGCTCGCCGTCCTCTTGTACTCCCAGGTCGACCGGGGCAGCGAGGTGCTGACCGGGCGGCTCGGCGACTTCATCACCTCGAAGTACTCCTCCCTGTCCACCCGGGCCGGGATCAAGCAGGGCATCAACGGCACGCTGACCATCGCCGCCTTCGTGATCGTGATCGCCATCCCCCTCGGTGTCGGCGCCGCCGTCTACCTCGAGGAGTACGCCCAGAAGACCCGCCTCACCCGGTTCATCGACGTGAACATCCGCAACCTGGCTGGCGTGCCCTCGGTGGTCTACGGCATCCTCGGCCTGGCCATCTTCGCTCGGGCCCTGCGCAACTTCACCGGCGGGGCCTCGGTGATGGCGGCCGGCATCACCCTCGCCGTGCTCGTCCTGCCCATCGTCATCATCACCTCGGCCGAAGCCATCCGGGCCGTGCCCGACAGCATCCGGGAGGCCGGCTTCGGGGTCGGCGCCACCCGCTGGGAGGTCATCCGCAGCCACGTGCTGCCCTACGCCCTGCCCGGCATCCTCACCGGCACGGTGCTGTCGGTGGCCCGGCCCTCGGCGAGGCCGCTCCTCATCGTCGTGGGGGCGAAGACCGGCTTCTTCACCGGCGGTGACCTCGGCGACCTCCGCGACAACTTCCAAGCCCTGCCCTCGCAGATCTACCAGTTCTCCCGCCTGCCCGAGAGCACCTGGGGCGCCAACACGGCCGCCGCCATCGTCGTCCTCCTGGTCATCGTGCTCGCCGTGAACTCAGCTGCCATCCTGCTCCGCAACCGTTTCGAGAAGAAGAGGTGACCCCCGTGGGTACCGACCCCGACACCGCCGTGGACACCCGGCCCGCCGACCCGGCCGTGGACGTCGCCCCGGAGGCCGAAGGGCGGCGTGCCGAGCCGGCCCCGTCGAAGGCGGTGGTGTTCGAGGCCGAGGGCCTGAGCGTCTACTACGGCGCCTTCAAGGCGGTGCGGGACGTCGACCTGCGGGTCCACGAGCACGAGATCACCGCCTTCATCGGGCCGTCGGGGTGCGGCAAGACGACCATGCTGCGCTGCTTCAACCGCATGAACGACCTCATCGAGATCGCCCGGGTCGAGGGCACCCTCAGCTACCACGGCGTCGACCTGTACGACGCCAGGGTCAACCCCGTCGAGGTCCGCCGTCGGGTGGGCATGGTGTTCCAGAAGCCCAACCCCTTCCCCAAGTCGATCTACGAGAACGTGGCCTACGGCCCCAAGGTGGCGCGGCTGGCCAAGGGCGGCGCCGCGATGGACGAGATCGTCGAGCGCTCCCTGCGCCAGGCCGCCCTGTGGGAGGAGGTGAAGGATCGGCTCAAGGCGTCGGCCATGGGGCTGTCCGGCGGCCAACAGCAGCGGCTGTCATCGTCACCATCCGGGGCCTCGGGTACAAGTACGTGGTCGGGGGTGAAACCGGAGGCTCCCCGTAGAGCTGCCGGAACGACCCTCCGGCTCCGAGCCCGGGGTGCGGCCGTACGATGTGGCCGTGAGCGAGTCGAAGGGGAGCGAACCAGGGGGTTGGCGGCCTTTGACCCGGACCCGGCCGGAGGCGGCGGCCGACGCCTTCGTCCTGTCGCCGTTCTCCCGGCTGGCCCGGACCCACGCCCTGTCCACCGGCGCCGACGCCATGGTGGCCACCGCCCTGGCCGGCACCATCTTCTTCGCCGGGGCCACCTCGGAGGCCCGGGGCAAGGTGCTGCTCTACCTGGTGCTCACCATGGCCCCGTTCGCGGTGGTGGCGCCCCTCATCGGCCCCGCCCTCGACCGGGCCCGGAGCGGTCGGCGGTGGATGATCGTCGGCTCCGCGCTGCTCCGGGCCTTCCTCTGCTTCTTGATGATCGGCGACGTCAACTCGATCCTGTTGTTCCCCGAAGCCTTCGCCGTCCTCGTGATGCAGAAGGGCTACCAGGTCGCTCGCAACGCCGTCGTGCCGAGCACCGTGCGCTCCGACGCCGAGCTGGTGGAGGCCAACTCGAAGCTGTCGCTGCTGTCGGGCATCGCCGGGTTCGTGGGCGCCGCTCCCGCCGCCCTGCTCTACCGGTTGGGCGGGGCGGAGTGGGCGCTGGCCGGGGCCATGATCACGTTCGTCGTCGCCGCCCTCTTCGGCACGAAGCTCCCCAAGGAGCCGGTGGCCCGCCAACCGGTCGACGCCGCCGAGCGGGCCGAGCTGCGCAGCGTCGGCGTGCTGCTGGCGGCCTCGGCCATGGGCCTCCTGCGGGGCATCGTCGGCTTCCTCACCGTGTTGCTGGCCTTCGACTTCCGAGGCGATGACGTGCCTGGCTGGCACTTCGCCGTGGTCGTGGCCGTCAGCGTCATCGGCTCGCTGGTGGGGGCGGCGGTTGCGCCTCCACTGCGCCGAGCCTGGAGCGAGGAGCGGATGCTCACCGCCGCCCTGGTCCTCACCGTCGTCGCCGCCCTCGCCGCCACCGCCCTCGGCGGGGTGGAGGGCGCGGCCGTGCTCGCCGCCGCCGTCGGGATCGCCGCCACCGCCGGGAAGTCGGCCTTCGACTCGATCGTCCAGCGCGACGCCCCCGACGCCAACCGGGGGCGTTCCTTCGCCCGCTTCGAGACCCGGTTCCAGGTGATATGGGTGGTCGGGGCCATGATCGGTCTCATCAGGATGCCGGTCACCGTCGGGTTCCTCATCGTGGTCCTGACGGCGGGCTTCGCCGCCTTCTCCTACGGCATCGGCTCACTGGCGTGGCGGCACCGCAGCGGTACCCAGGTGACCCCGGCCACCGAGCGGGCGGCGGCCATCGACAGCCGCATGAACGGCATGCAGCTCGCCGCCAGGCAGGGCTTCGCCCGCTCCGCTGGCGCCGTCCGTCGTCGCCTGCCCGGCGGCGCCGAGCGCAGCCGGCGGCGCGAGGTCCGGGATCGCACCCGGTCGTGACCATCGGCGCCCACGGCCCGGTTCGGGCCGTCGCGCTCGCCGACACCCACATCCGGCCCGGGTCCGCCCGGCGGTTGCCCGGCGCGGTGTACGACCTCGTGGCCGAGGCCGACGTCATCCTCCATGCCGGCGACGTGGTCACCGCCGACCTGCTCGACGAGCTCGGCGGCTACGCCCCGGTGCACGCCGTGCTGGGCAACAACGACCGGGAGCTCGTCGGCGTCCTCCCCGAGACGCTCGTGCTCGACCTCGCCGGCGTGTCGGTGGCCATGGTGCACGACAGCGGAGCCCGGAGGGGCCGACCGGCCCGGCTCCACCGCCGCTTCCCCGACGCCGACGTCGTCGTATTCGGCCACAGCCACGACCCGGTGGACGAGGCCGGCGTCGACGGCCAGCTCCTCCTCAACCCCGGCTCACCGACGTGGAAGCGCCGCGCCGCCCACCCCACCGTGGCCGTGCTGGACCTCGCCGACGGCCACGTCCACCACCACGCCATCGTCCCCGTCTGACGATTCACTCTCACTCGGTCGCTTCGCTCCCTCCGAACCCCCCCTCGTTGCCGCTTCGGCCCGGGGTCCGTGTCAGGACGGGGGGAGGTCGATCCTGGCCAGCCAGAGGCCGGGGGCATCGATCTCGGCCGGCGTGGGCAGGTCACGCTCGTCGGCCCACAGGCGACCCAGGGCGTCGGGGCCCGCCCGGTCCACGATCCCGTCGACGAAGGCCGATCCCCGGTCGTAGCGCTCCTGGGTGAGGTCGATGCCGATCAACTTGGCCACGAACCGGTCGGCCTCGCCCGCCTCCACCCGGCGCCGGCGCATGGCCTCGGTGACCATGCCGTAGGAGGAGATGAGCGATCCGCCGATGCGGTCCATGACGTGGTCGACGTAGCCGACCAGGGCCAGCACCAACGCCTCCAGGCGGGGGAGCAGCTCGTCCTGGGCTGGTGACCGCACGGCGCCGAGCAGCACCTCCGGATCGGAGAAGAGCTGCTGGATGCCGCTCATGCTCTCGAACGACGAGGGGTCGAGCTCGGCGAAGTGGCTCTCGAGGGAGCCGCCGTCGGCCCGGAACGAGGACACGTACTCCTGGATGAGCTCCTCCAACCGGCGCCGCACGTGGGGGACGCCCAGCACGGCGTGATGGCTGACCTCGTGCAGGCAGACCCAGAGGCGGAGGTCGTCGGCGTCGAGGCTCCAGCCACCCCCGAACTCGTCCAGGTTGCTCACCGCCACCAACAGGTCGTTGCTCATCGGGCGGGGTACGGGCAGGTCGTACTGGCCGAAGCTGCGGGTGGAGAGGTGCCCCACCATCGAGCCGGCGGTCATGCCGAGCATCACAGGGGCCATCGCCTGCATGAGGCTGTTCAGCCAGGCCACCGATGGGTCGGCGCCGACGTCGGGCTCCTCGGCGGCGACGGCGTTGCCCGGCGACGTCGGGTGCAGCGAGGCGGCCAGGCGCTCGAACAGCGGTCGGTAGGCGTCGAGCGTGGCGCTCACCCATTGGGTCCGGGTGACGGGCACCACGTTGACGGGCCGCCCGTTGACCGAGGTCGACAGGCCGGTGGTGGCGGCCACGTGGAGCTCGGCCACCCGCACGAGCTGCTCCAGGCGGATCCGCTCCATGGGGTCGACGTTGGGCTGGGTCCCCTCCCCACCGGTGGCGATGGAGTGGGCCATCTGGCGGGCGGCGTCCCAGGCGATGGGCCCCTGTTGCTGCAGCATCCGGGCCAGGTCGGAGAAGATCGGCATCCCCTTGAACGGGTTCTCGCCGAATGGGTCCGGGTCGCTCACCAGGGGCATGGTAGGGGGATGAGCGGCCAAGGGGACGCGGCCACCGTCGTCGTCACCGGCGCCTCGGGCCCGATCGGGCGGCGGGTCTGTGCCCTGCTCGGCGCCGAGCCCGACGTCTCCCGGATCGTGGCCCTCGACGTGGTGGACCCCCCGGGACCGCGGCCCGATCGGGTGGAGCACCAGAGGGTCGACGTGGCCGACGACGACCTCGGTCCTCGGTTCGCGGGCGCCGGCGCCGTGATCCACCTCGCGTCGGTGTTCGGGCCCGCCCTCGACGACGACCCAGTGGTCGTGGCCAACGGCGATGTGGTGCTGGCTCGGCGGGTTCTGGCCGCCGCCGGTGACGCCGGGGTGGACCACCTCGTGGTGCTGTCGAGCGCCACGGTGTACGGCGCCTGGCCGAACAACGCCGTCCCCCTCACCGAGGACGCCCCCCTCCGACCCGACCCCGGGTGCGCCTTCGCCGTGCAGAAGGCCGAAGCCGAGCGCCTGGCGCTCGAGTGGGCCGACGAGCATCCCGGAGCCACCGTCGCCCTCCTGCGCCCGGCGACCACCGTCGCCGAGGACCACCCGGGTTGGCTGGCCGGCGCCCTTCGCGCCGCCGCCGCCGTGCGGGGACCCCAGGACGACCCGCCGGCCCAGTTCCTCCACACCGACGACCTGGCGTCAGCGGTGGTCACAGCGTGGCGGCAGCGGTCGGCGGGACCCCTCAACGTGGCCCCCGACGGGTGGCTGCGAGCGGCCGAGCTGGCGGCGCTGTCGAGCACGCCGCGGTTGCGGGCACCCCAACCGGTGGTCGACCGGTTGGCCCGCCTGCGGTGGCGGCTCCGGCTCGCCCCCGCCCCACCCGGTGTGCAGCCCTACGCCCGCCACCCCTGGGTGGTCGCCAACGACCGCCTGCGGGCCACGGGATGGAGAGCCACGTCGACCAACGAGGAGGCCTTCGTGGCCGGGACCCCCGCGGGGCCCTGGGCCACCCTCAGCCCCCGCCGCCGCCAAGAGCTGGCGCTCGGCGCCACCGGCGTCGCGGTGGCCGGGGCCATGGCCGGCGTGGTCGCCATGGTCCGCCGCCGCGGGCGGGTCGGACGCGCTACCGCGACTTCTCGGTGAGGACGACCACGGCCATGCCGTCGGTCCCCTCCCGCCGGTAGGACAGGACGATCTGCTGGCCGGGCCGGCGGGCCGAGACGGCGGCGGCGAGATCGTCCATCGAGCTCACCGGCATCCCGTCCACGGCCACGACCACGTCTCCCGACGAGAGACCCGATTCGTCGGCCGGTCCGCCGTTGGTCACCCGCTGCACCACCGCACCGCCGTCCAGGCCCATGTCGGCGGCGTCCTCGGCGTCGAGGTCCTCGCCTTCCACGCCCAACCAGGCCTGTCGCACCCGGCCGTGGGCCACCAGGTCGTCGGCCACGGCGGTGGCCACGCCGATAGGTACCGCGTACCCGCCCACGCTGGCACCGTCCATGGACTCGAGCAGCACGCACATCCCCACCACGTCACCGTCGCCGTCGGCCAGCGCGCCGCCGGCGGCGTCGGGCGGCATGGGTCGGTCGGTCTGGATCAGGCCCCGCACCACCCCGGCCGGGCCGGTCGCCTCGCCGCCGAGGGCACTCACGACGCCGGCCGTCACCGTGACCCCCGCTGATCGGCCGCTGCCGCTCGACACCGTGATGGCCGCCTCTCCGGTCATCGGGTTGCCCGTGGCCCGCGGAGCGGTGGGCAGATCCTCGCCGGCGACCTGCACCACGGCCACGCCGACGACCTCGTCGGATCCGAGCACCGTGCCCTCCACCTCGCGGCCTTCGCCGCCGTGCACCACCACCACCCGTTCGGCGTCGCCGACGAGGGCGGCGCTGGTCACGAGCACCCCGTCGGCTCGCACAACCACCCCCGAGCCGGTCCGCGCCCCTCCGTCGACCTCGACCCGCACGACGGCGGGCCCGACCACGGCGGCGACGTCACGCACCGTCTTCGGCGCCGTCGACGTCGAGATCGACCGAAGCTGGGCGGCGGCCGAGGAGCCGTTCCGCTCGACCAGCCGGGGCGACAGCGACCCGGTGACGGCCAGGGCCGCCACCGCGACGACGGCACCGCTCAGCCCGGCCACCACGGCCACCGCCCACAGCGGTGGTGGCGACCCGGCCGAGGAAGCCGGCACCGGCGCCGAGCCGCCCGGGCCCCGGGGCGACGCCCCCGCCCCGATCTCGGAGGGGTGGCGCCAGAGGCGATCCTCGGGTGGGAGCGGGACGCTCGGACCCGACGCGTCGTCGTCGGCATCGTCGTCACGCACGCTCGGAGACTACCGACGGCCGCTCCGGGGGTGTCAGCGCCCGGCCCGAGAAGGGGACCTACACGGCCCAAGTGCTCCACCGACCGTCGGTTCCCTACCATGGCGTGGTGGCCGGACCGATCCTCGAGCGACCCCTTGGGGTCCGTGACGGCGACAGCTGGGTCGGGGTCGTGCGAGAGCCCCTGCCCGTCGACGCCGTCGGTTCGTGGGCGGTCCGCCCGGACTGCGGGGCCGTGGTCACCTTCACCGGCACGGTGCGAGACCACTCGGAGGGTCGGACGGGGGTGACCGACCTGACCTACGAGGCCTACGAGGAGCCGGCCGTCGCCCGCATCAGCGGCGTGGTGGACGAGGTTCGGCGCCGCTGGCCGGCGGTCGGTCGGGTGGCCGTCGTGCACAGGGTGGGGCCCCTGGTGGTGGGTGACGCCGCCGTGGTGGTGGCCGTCTCGAGCCCACACCGGGCCGAGGCCTTTGCTGCCGCCGCCTGGTGCATCGACACCGTCAAGGCCACCGTGCCCATCTGGAAGCACGAGCGCTGGGAGGGGGGCACGGCGTGGGGTGTCGATGCCGTCCCGCTGACCGACGTCGACCCGGCCGACCGATGACCGCGCTCGCCTTCCTCCTCATCCCGGTGGTCATCGTCGCCGTGGGCAGCGTCGTGCTCTGGTGGCGGGGACGGCAACCGTCGTCGGTCGAGTCGGGCATCGAATCCTTCCAGCGGGAGATGCGGGCCCTGTCCCCGGAGGCCGAGGCCGAGGGGCCGCAACGCCCCCCACCTTTCGACCCGTCCTCCCGGCGTCCGCCCAAGCCGGCCGAGGACGGCTGAGCGGTGGCACGCGACCTGGCCATCGACCTCGGCACCGCCAACACCCTCGTCTACGCCAAGGGTCAGGGCATCGTCCTCAACGAGCCGTCGGTGATCGCCCTCAACCAGCAGACCGGTGATGTCCTGGCCATGGGCCACGAGGCCTGGCAGATGATCGGCCGCACGCCCGGCTACATCATCGCCGTGCGCCCCCTCCGCCAGGGGGCCATCACCGACTTCGACATCACCCAGCGCATGATCAGGCTGCTGTTGCACCGCGCCGGCGTCAGCCGGTTCAACCGGCCCCGGGTCGTCATCTGCGTCCCCTCGGCCATCACCGAGGTCGAGCGACGGGCCGTCACCGAGGCCGCCCGCCGGGCCGGCGCGGCCGACGCACAGCTCCTCGAGCAGCCCATGGCCGCCGCCATCGGAGCCGGTCTGGCCATCCACGAGCCGGTGGCCAACATGGTCATCGACGTCGGCGGCGGCACCTCCGAGACCGCCCTCATCTCCCTCGGCGGAGTCGTGGCCCTCCAGGCCGTCCGGGTCGGGTCCTTCGACATCGACGCCGCCATCCAGTCCTTCATCCGCCGGGAGTACGGGATCGCCGTCGGTGAGCGCACCGCCGAGGACATCAAGGTGGCCATCGGATCGGCCTTCCCGGTACAGGACGAGGTCAAGGCCGAGGTGCGGGGGCGCGACCTCATGAGTGGCCTTCCGAAGACGGTGATCCTGAGCCCCGAGGAGGTCCGGCTCGCCATCAGCGAACCGGTGAACGCCGTGGTCGAGTCGGTCATCGCCTGCCTCGGCGAGGCCCCGCCCGAGCTGGCCCACGACCTGATCGTCCGGGGCATGCACCTCGTCGGTGGCGGCGGGATGTTGAAGGGCCTGGCCCAGCGCATCGCCAACGAGACCGAGATCCCCGTCTACCTCGTCGACGCCCCGCTCGAGTGTGTGGTGCTCGGGGCCGGTCGGTGCGTCGAGGCCTACGACCAGCTCAAGGTCATGTTCATGGGCGCCCGCTCCTGAACGAGGGCGCCCCCTCGGCGCGTACACCTCCCGTTCATGATTCAATACCGCCGTGCCCCGATCCGACGTCGCCGGCGGTGCGGCCACCCCGCTGCTCGCCGTCGATGCCGTGGGCGTGCGCTTCGGCGGCGTCGTGGCTCTCGACGGGCTGAGCTTCGACATCGAGCCGGGGACCATCTGCGCGCTGATCGGTCCCAACGGCGCCGGCAAGACCACGCTGTTCAACGTGGTGAGCCGGCTCTACGAGGCGTCCGAGGGCCGGGTCACCTTCGACGGACAGGACCTGCTGGCCCGTGCCCCCCACGACATCGTCAAGGTCGGCATCGCCCGCACGTTCCAGAACGTGGCCCTCTTCCCGGCGCTGACGGTGCTGGAGAACGTCATGGTCGGTGCGCACACCAGCGGGAAGGTGGGCTTCGGGCGGGCCATGCTCCGCATCGGCGCCGCCAAGGAGGACCGGGCCCTGCGCCGGCAGTGCCTCGAGACCCTCGGCCGGCTGTCCCTCGATGACATCGCCCACCGTCCCGCCGCCGGCCTGCCCTTCGGCACGCTGAAGCGGATCGAGTTCGCCCGGGCCCTCGCCTCCGAACCTCGCCTGCTGCTGCTCGACGAACCGGCCAACGGCCTGACCCACGCCGAGGTGGACGAGCTCGGCGCCACCATCCGCCACATCCGGGACCAGTTCGACCTCACCATGTTGCTCGTGGAGCACCACATGGCGATGGTCATGGCCATCTCCGACCACATCGTGGTGCTCGACTTCGGCCGCAAGATCGCCGAGGGCACACCCGAGGTCGTCCGCGACGACCCCAAGGTGATCGAGGCCTACCTGGGGACGCCGGCCTGATGGCGCTCCTCGAGCTCCACGACGTGTCGGGCGGCTACGGGCCGGTGCAGGTGCTCCACGGCCTCGACCTCACCGTCGACGAGGGCGAGGTCGCCGTGGTGCTCGGAGCCAACGGCGCCGGCAAGACCACCCTGCTGCGGGCCATCAGCGGCATCATCTCGTCGAAGGGGGAGATCACCTTCGACGGCAAGCGGCTCGACGGCCGGCGCACCGAAGCGGTGGCCCGAGCCGGCATCGCGCACGTGCCGCAGGGCCGGGGGACGTTCACCGAGCTGACCGTCGAGGAGAACCTCCGCCTCGGGGCCTCCGTGCGCCGGGACGGGGACGTGGGCGCCGACATGCGCCACTGGCTCGAGGTCTTCCCCCGCCTGGGCGAGCGCCGCAGCCAGGAGGCGGGCAGCATGAGCGGCGGCGAGCAGCAGATGCTCGCCATCGCTCGGGCCATGATGGGTCGGCCCCGTCTGGTACTGCTCGACGAGCCGTCGCTCGGGCTGGCCCCCCTCATCACCCGGGACCTGTTCGAGCGGCTCGGTCAGCTCAACCGCGAGGACGGTCTGACCATGCTGGTGGTCGAGCAGAACGCCAACCTGGCCCTCGACATGGGTGACCGCGGCTACGTGCTCGAGACCGGTCGCTTCGTGGCCACCGGGCCCGCCGCCGACCTGAAGAACGACGACGCCGTCCGAAAGGCCTACTTGGGGTTCTGATGGATCTCTTCTTGGAGCAGGTGCTGAACGGGATCGGCAACGGTGTGGTGTACGCCTCGGTGGCCCTCGCCCTCGTGCTCATCTTCCGGACCACCGGCCTGCTCAACTTCGCCCAGGGCGAGATGGCGCTGTTCTCCACCTACGTCTCCTGGAAGCTGACCACGGCCACCGACCTACCCGTGCTCGCCGCCATCGGCCTCTCGATGGCCATCGGCTTCGTGGCCGGGGCCGTCATCGAACGGGTGCTGATCCGCCCGGTCGAGGAGGGCCGCAGCCCCCTGAATGTCGTGATCGTGACCCTCGGCATGTTCCTGGCCTTCAACTCCCTGGCCCAGCTCTTCTTCGGCACCGATCCCGAGGTGATGCCATCGCCCTTCCCGCAGGGCAGCGTCGACGTCGGCAGCATCCGCATCAACAAGGAGACCATCGGTCTCGCCGCAGTGCTGGCCGTCGAATGCATCCTGCTCTACCTGCTCCTGCAGAAGACCAAGATCGGCCTCTCCATCCGGGCGGTGGCCTCCAACCCCGACTCGAGCCGCTTGGTGGGCATCAACGCCGGTGTGATGCTCATGTTCGGGTGGGCCCTGGCCGCCGCCCTCGGTGCGCTCGCCGGTTCGCTCGTGGCCGGCTACGAGAACCGGGGCCTCGACGCCAGCCTCATGCAGGCGGTGCTTGTCTTCGCGCTCGCCGCCGCTGCCCTCGGCGGCTTCGACAGCCCGCTCGGGGCGGTGGTGGCCGGGCTCTTCGTGGGGGTGGCCAACGCCCTCACCATCCAGTACGTCGACGTGCTGGACGGCATCGAGCTCGTGCTCCCGCTCGGCCTCGTGCTCATCGTGTTGCTCGTCCGTCCGACCGGCCTGTTCGGCCGCCGCACCGTGGAGCGAGTATGACCGAGCAGATCGACCCGGTTCCCGCCGCACCTGCCGGTGCCGTCTCGCTGCGGAAGACCGGAGAGGCTGACGTCGATCCAGGCACGGTCGGCCCCGACGGCACCACCGGCACCGACGGCAGGGATGGCTCCGACGGCTCGTCCGCCGATCTCACCCCGGCTCGACCGCCGGCGGTCACCACGCTGCGCATCGTCGCCGGCGTGGTCCTGGCCGCCGCCGCGCTGTACGCCCCCTTCTACTTCACGCCCACCAACAACAAGCTCCTCGCCCAAGCCGTCTACCTGGCCATCGCCGCCATGGGCCGGTGCACCATGCCTCGACGCCTGCCGGGCGGGCCTGCCCGCGCCCCAGGACGACACGTGGGTCGGCGTCACCGACCGTGTGCTGCCGGTGAGCGGGGCCGGCACCTGGGTGTCCGGGCCCGACTGCGGGGCGGTGGTCACCTTCACCGGCACCGTGCGCGACCACGCCGAGGGCCGGCCGGGGGTGACCGGGCTCACCTACGAGGCCTACGAGGAGCAGGCGACCGCCCGCTTGGCCGAGGTGGTCGGCGAGGCTCGGCGACGCTGGCCGGCGCTGCCGGTGGCGGCCCTGCACCGCACCGGCGTTGGGCGTGGGAGAGGCAGCTGTCGTGGTGGCGGTGGCCACCCCCACCGGGCCGACGCCTTCGCCGCCGCCGCCTTCTGCATAGACACGCTGAAGGCCACCGTGCCCATCTGGAAGAAGGAGACGTGGGCCGGCGGGGCGACGTCCCGCTGATCGACGTGACCCGGTGACCGCGCCCTCTCGCCTTCCTCCTCATCGCGGTGGTGATCGTCGCCGTGGGCAGCGTCGTGCTCTACCTGCGCTCGCGGCGCCGACGTCGCTCGAGTCGGGCATCGACGCCTTCCGCGGGAGATGGACGCGCCGTCCCCGGAGGCCGAGGCCGAGGGGCCGCAACCGCCGCAGCCGGAACGGCCCGCCGCCCGGAGCACCTGACCGTGGCCCGCGACCTGGCCATCGACCTGGGCACGGCCAACACCCTCGTCTACGCCAAGGGCCAGGGCATCGTGCTGAACGAGCCCCGGTGATCGCCCTCAACCAGCAGTCGGGCGACGTCTTGGCCATGGGCCACGAGGCGTGGCAGATGATCGGCCGCACGCCCGGCTACATCATGGCCGTGCGCCGCTGCGCCAGGGGGCCATCACCGACTTCGACATCACCCAGCGCATGATCCGCCTCCTGCTGCACCGAGCGGGGTCAGCCGCTTCAACCGGCCCTGGTGGTGATCTGCGTGCCGTCGGCCATCACCGAGGTCGAGCGACGGGCCGTCACCGAGGCCGCCCGCCGGGCCGGCGCGGCCGACGCCCAGCTCATCGAGCAGCCCATGGCCGCCGCCATAGGCGCCGCGGCCTCACCATCCACGAGCCGGTGGCCAACATGGTCATCGACGTGGGCGGCGGCACGTCCGAGACCGCCCTCATTTCCCTCGGGGGGTGGTGGCCCTCCCAGGCGGTGCGGACCGGGTCAGTTCGACATCGACGCCGCCATCCAGACCTACATCCGCCGGGAGGGCTTACGCAGGGGATCGCCGTCGGTGAGCGCACCGCCGAGGACATCAAGGTGGCCATCGGATCGGCCTTCCTGGTACAGGACGAGATCAAGGCCGAGGTGCGGGGGCGCGAGCTGATGAGTGGCTCGCCGAAGGCGACGTCATCCTCTCGCCCGAGGAGGTCCGGCTCGCCATCAGCGAACCGGTGAACGCCGTGGTCGACTCGGTCATGGCCTGCCTCGGCGAGGCCCGCCCGAGCTGGCCCACGACCCTGATCGTGCGGGGCATGCACCTCGTCGGTGGCGGCGGGATGTTGAAGGGCCTGGCCCAGCGCATCGCCAACGAGACGGAGATCCCCGTCTACCTCGTCGACGCCCCGCTCGAGTGTGTGGTGCTCGGGGCCGGTCGCTGCGTCGAGGCCTACGACCAGCTCAAGGTGATGTTCATGGGCGCTCGCAGCTGAACGAGGGCCGTCCCTCGGCTCGTACACCTCCCGTTCATGATTCAATACCGCCGTTGAACGATCCGACGTCGCCGGCGGTGCGGCCACCCCGCTGCTCGCCGTCGATGCCGTGGGGGTCCCGCTTCGGCGGCGTCGTGGCTCTCGACGGGCTCACCTTCGACATCGAGCCGGGGACCATCTGCGCCCTCATCGGTCCCAACGGCGCCGGCAAGACCACGCTGTTCAACGTGGTGAGCCGCCTCTACGAGGCGTCCGAGGGCCGGGTCACCTTCGACGGCCAGGACCTGCTGGCCAGCGCCCCCACGACATCGTCAAGGTCGGCATCGCCGCACGTTCCAGAACGTGGCCCTCTTCCCGGCGCTGACGGTGCTGGAGAACGTGATGGTCGGTGCGCACACCAGGGGTCGGGTCGGCTTCGGGCGGGCCATGTTCCGCATCGGCGCCGCCAAGGAGGACCGGGCCCTGCGCCGGCAGTGCCTCGAGACCCTCGGCCGGCTGTCCCTCGTCGACATCGCCGACCGTCCTGCCGCCGGGCTGCCCTCTCGGCACCCTGAAGCGGATCGAGTTCGCCCGGGGCGCTGGCCAGCGAGCCCCGCCTGCTGCTGCTCGACGAACCGGCCAACGGCCTGACCCACGCCGAGGTGGACGAGCTCGGCGCCACCATCCGCCACATCCGGGACCAGTTCGACCTCACCATGTTGCTCGTGGAGCACCACATGGCGATGGTCATGGCCATCTCCGACCACATCGTGGTGCTCGACTTCGGCCGCAAGATCGCCGAGGGCACACCCGAGGTCGTCCGCAACGACCCGAAGGTGATCGAGGCCTACCTGGGGACGCCGGCCTGATGGCGCTCCTCGAGCTCCACGACGTGTCGGGCGGCTACGGCCCGGTGCAGGTGCTCCACGGCCTCGATGTCACCGTCGACGAGGGCGAGGTCGCCGTGGTGCTCGGAGCCAACGGCGCCGGCAAGACCACCACCCTGCGGGCCATCAGCGGCATGATCCCGTCGTCGGGGGAGATCATCTTCGACGGCAAGCGGCTCGACGGCCGGCGCCCGGAGAACGTGGCCTGAGCCGGCATCGCCCACGTGCCGCAGGGCCGGGGGACGTTCACCGAGCTGACCGTCGAGGAGAATCCCGGCTGGGCGCCTGGTCGCACGGGACGGGGACGTGGGCGCCGACGTGCGCCGGTGGTTCGAGGTCTTCCCCCGCCTGGGCGAGCGCCGCAGCCAGGAGGCGGGCAGCATGAGCGGCGGCGAGCAGCAGATGCTCGCCATCGCTCGGGCCATGATGGGTCGGCCCCGTCTCCTGCTCCTCGACGAGCCGTCGCTCGGGCTGGCCCTCATCACCCGGGACCTGTTCGAGCGGCTCGGCGAGATCAACCGCGAGGACGGTCTCACCATGCTGGTGGTCGAGCAGAACGCCAACCTGGCCCTCGACATGGGAAACCACGGCTACGTCCTCGAGACCGGTCACATCGTCACCTCCGGCTCGCCGCCGACCTGAAGAACGACGACGCCGTCCGCAAGGCCTACTTGGGGTTCTGATGGACCTGTTCATGGAGCAGGTGCTGAACGGGATCGGCAACGGCGTGGTGTACGCCTCGGTGGCCCTCGCCCTCGTGCTCATCTTCCGGACCACCGGCCTGCTCAACTTCGCCCAGGGCGAGATGGCGCTGTTCTCCACCTACATCTCCTGGAAGCTGACCACGGCAGCGACCTACCGGTGGTCGCCGCCATCCTGTTGTCGATGGTCATCGGCTTCGTGGCCGGGGCCGTCATCGAACGGGTGCTGATCCGCCCGGTCGAGGAGGGCCGCAGCCCTGAATGTCGTGATCGTGACCCTCGGCATGTTCCTGGCCTTCAACTCCCTGGCCCAGCTCTTCTTCGGCACCGATCCCGAGGTGATGCCATCGCCCTTCCCGCAGGGCAGCGTCGACGTCGGCAGCATCCGCATCAACAAGGAGACCATCGGTTGGCCGCAGTGCTCACCGTCGAATGCATCCTGCTGTTCCTGCTCCTGCAGAAGACCAAGATCGGCCTCAAGATCCGAGCGGTGGCCTCCAACCCCGACTCCAGTCGCCTCGTCGGCATCAACGCCGGCAGGATGCTCATGCTCGGCTGGGCCCTGGCCGCCGCCCTCGGTGCGCTCGCCGGTTCGCTCGTGGCCGGCTACGTCGACCGGGCCTCGACGCCAGCCTCATGGCCACGGTGCTCGTGTCCGCCTTCGCCGCCGCTGCCCTCGGCGGCTTCGACAGCCCGCTCGGGGCGGTGATGGCCGGGCTCTTCGTGGGGGTGGCTAACGCCCTCACCATCCAGTACGTCGACGTGCTGGACGGCATCGAGCTGTGCTCCCGCTCGGCCTCGTGCTCATCGTGCTGCTCGTGCGTCCGACCGGCCTGTTCGGCCGCCGCACCGTGGAGCGAGTATGACCCGAGCAGATCACCGCCAGACCGTCCCGCCGCACGTGCCGGTGCCGTCTCGCTGCGGAAGACCAGAGAGGCCGACGTCGATCCCGGCGCCGGTCGGCCTCGACGGCACCACCGGCACCGACGGCAGGGGAGGCTCCGACGGCTCGTCCGCCGATCTCACCGGCGGCTCGACCGCCGGCGGGTCACGGTGATCCGCATCGTCGCCGGCGTGGTCCTCGCCGCCGCCGCCCTGTACGCCCCCTTCTACTTCACGCCCACCAACAACAAGCCTCGCCCAAGCCGTCTACATGGCCATCGCCGCCATGGGCCTCAACCTGCTCACCGGCTTCAACGGCCAGGTCTCCATCGGCCACGCGCCTTCTTCGGCGTGGGGCGTTCACCACCGCCGATCTTGATGGTCGACGGCGGCTGGGGGTTCGAGCCCACCATCCCCGGCGCCGCCGCCGCCCTGCTCGGCGTCCTCGTCGGGTTCCCGGCCCTGCGGGTTCGGGGCCTGTACCTGGCGCTGGTCACGCTGGGCCTGGCCGTGTTGGTCCCCGGTTCGCCACCCCATGTCAAGGGCGCCGGTGGGGTCGCCCTGTTGCGCCCGGACCGCTCGAGTTCTCCTCCCGCCTGGGGTTCCTCGAGGACGACCAGTGGCAGTACTTCGAGTGCCTCGTGATCGCCGTGCTGCTGTTCGTGCTGGCGTGGAACCTGGTACGCAGCCGCACCGGTCGGGCCATGATCGCCGTGCGCGACCAGGAGATCGCCCTGCCACGGTGGGCGTCAACCTCACCCGGGTGAAGGTCGGAACCTTCGCCCTCTCCGCCGCCTACGCGGGGGTGGCTGGGTCGCTCTCGGTGATGGTGGACAAGCTGGCCGACGGCACCAACCCGATCCTCTACTTCCAGCGCTCGATCGAGTTCCTGGTGGCAGTGGTGATCGGTGGAGCGGCCACGATCCTCGGCCCGGCGTCGGGGCCTTCTCATCGTGTTCCTGCGCCGCAACACCGAGGACCTCATCGAGGGCAAGGAGGTCCTCGCCCCGGCCGTGCTCGGCGTGGCCCTGATCGTCATCGTGTACGTCCTGCTCGAAGGGGTGGTCGGCGGTGCGTAAACTCGTGGCCCGCCTCACCCGGGCCAAGGCCGCCATCGGCGCTGACCGCCTCCGACTCCATGTCCGACTCCACTCCTCTAGGAGACCACATGAAGCGCTTCCGTCCGAGCCGGTTCCTCTCCTGCTGCTCGCCCTGGCCTTGGCGACGGCCGCCTGCAGCAGCTGCGACGAGACGACCACCGGTTCCGGCGGCGGCGACGGCGGCGGCGGCGGCTCCCAGGAGGGCGGAGCCGAGATCGACACCGAGAACTGCGCGGTCGACCCCACCACCGAGGTGGAGGGCGACACCATCAAACTGGTGTCCAGCTTCCCCCAGTCGGGCCTCACCGCCGCCTTCTCCGAGATCGCCAACGGCTGGAAGGCCTTCTTCGAGTACACCAACGAGGAGCAGGGCGGGGTCGAGATCAACGGCAAGAAGTACAAGATCGAGACCGAGGACAAAGACGACGAGTACAACGCCCAGAAGACCTCGGCCAACGTCGAGGAGCTGATCGGAACGACGGCGACAAGGCCTTCGCCGTGTTCAGCGTGGTCGGTACGGCCAACAACATCAACATCCGGGACTTCCTGGGCGACCTGTGCGTCCCCAACCTGTTCACCGCCACCGGGTCGCCGGCGTGGGGCAACCTCGAGTACCCTGGACCATCGGCTCCACCCTGTCGCCCTACACCTCGAGGGCTATGCCTTCGCCTCCTACCTGGAGGAGGAGAACCCCGACGCCAAGGTGGCCATGCTCGTCCAAGATGACGACTTCGGCGAGGCCTACGAGCAGGCCTTCAAGGAAGCCATCAAGGGCACCGACATCACCGTCACCAAGGTCGAGCGGTACTCCACCGGCGCCAGCGACGTCGGCAGCCAGGTCACCAGCCTGGCCGCCTCGGGAGCCGACGCCTTCTTCAACGGCGCCACGCTGCTCGCCTGCCCGAACGCCCTCACCCAGGCCCAGCAGGGGGGCTTCGACGTGATCACCTGGATCTCGGCGACCTGCGCGTCGAAGACCCTCACCGGCATCGCCGGCCCCGCCGCCGACGACGTGATCACGTACACCAACCTCAAGGACCCCCTCAACCCGAAGTGGGACGACGACGAGGCCATGCAGCTCTACCGGGACAAGGTCCAGCAGTACTCGCCGGACCCGAACGTGGACATCGACAACGGCATCGTCGCCTACGGCTGGACCCAGGCCGCCATGTTGGTCCACGCCATGGAGAACGCCGAAGCCGCCACCCGGCTCGACGTGATGAACGCCGTGCGCACCCTCGACGGGGTGAGCGACGTAGGCCTCCTGCTGCCCGACGTGTCCATCACCACCGCCCCGCCGGAGGACCAGTACATGGGCGAGACCGTGCAGCTCGCACAGTTCCGGGCCGACGAGATGTACTTCGAGTACATCGGCGGCCTCGAGGACTACGAGGGCAAGACCCCCGAGCTCACCCCTGAGGAGCTCATCTCCGGTTGAGGACGATGCCGAGGCTCGACGACGCCGTCAGGTGGCGTCGTCGAGCGCTCGGCGCAGCCGGTCGCGATCGACGATCTCGTCGAGCCGGCCGGCGACACCCCGCAGGTTGGTGAGCACCCCGGACTGCGGCCGGCGGCCGCGGGCCAGGGCGACCACGAAGCGCACGGCTGCCCACGGGCGCACCGGTACCCCGGCGGCGGCCACCTCGTCGAGCAGGCGCTGCCGTGACGCCTCGAGCTCGGCCTTGAGCGGGCGGGCTCGGCGGGACAGGCTGAGCCGCCGCAAGAGGCGGACCGCGGCCCAGGCGAGGACGGCGACGCCCCCGGCGGTGGTGAGGAGCACGGCAGCGAGGACGAGCAGCGGCCAGTCCGGCTCGACGGCGAGCGTGCCTGCCACCGCGGCCAGGCCGGCGAGGGCCAAGACCCACTTCACCCACCAGAAGAACTGGATGCGGGCGATGGCGATCTGGGCGGCGGCCCACCGGGCGAGCAGCACGACGTAGCCGGCATGGGAGCGGAACGGCGACCGCCCGGCCCGCTCGTCGGCCAGCGCCTCCTCGGCCAGCTCCGCATCGCCCATCGCGCCCAAATTTTTGCTTGGATAGAAGCTCCAGGCGACGGCATCACCGTGAGCGCCGATGCGACGACCCTTGTAGCGAGCTCCATGCGCCTGAGCAGCATCTTCAAGCAGCTTGAGGCCATGCTTTCGGGCTAGATCAAGCAACGGATCGAGGTCGGCGGGTTGCCCATAGAGGTGGGTCGGAAGGAGAACCTTGGTTCTCTCCGTAAGCGCGATCTGGATTCGGCTCGGATCGAGGTTGTGCGTCGCCGGATCGGGCTCGACGAGCACCGGGGTTGCGCCGACCAGACTTACAGCGAGAAGAGTAGCGATATAGCTGTTGCTGCTGACGATCANACCCCCGGGTTCGCTCGCCCGCCTTAGGCGGGACGTCGCGGTCGAGTCACTGTGGCAGCCCGTTGCCATGGCGGCTGATTCAAGGTGCGGTGCCGGACCTGACGAGGTGCGCAACACCCTTGCCGCATGTACGGCAGCCTGGGTCTCTGAGGCGCCGCGGGTAGTCATCGACTTATCTGGCGGGCTGGACTCGTCCGCGGTCTCGTGGGCGGCGCGACGCGCGCAGTGCGATGGTCAGGACGTGGAAGCGAGGTTTGTGCGCTTCCGGCGCGGTCCGTCGATTGACGAGCTGCCGCGGGCGCAGTTGGTGGCGAGTCTTCTCGGCCTTCCTCTGCGCGTTGTCGACGGGGACGCAGTCGCTCCGCTGACAGCGCCCCTGAATAACGTCCGCCGCACGGACGCGCCGCAGTTGCAGCACACCGAATCCCGACTCAACGAGCTGCTTGGCGAGCTGGCCGGCGACAACGCCCAGTCGCTGAGAGGTGGGGGCGGCGCCCCGGTGTTTGTGGGGGGTGGGGGGGTCCACGGGGGCGGTGCCCCGGTGTGTGTGGTGGGTGTGGGGGTCCACGGGGGCGTAGCCCCCGTGTGTGCGGTGTGTGTGGGGGTCCACGGGGGCGGAGCCCCCGTGTGTGAGGTCTTCGGCGGCCTGGCGGACCTGCCAGTCCCGGTCCGTGCGGGCGCGGGCGAGAGCGGCGTCGACCTCGGGCCCGTCGAAGGCGGCGAGAGCGATGACAGCCCGGCGACGGACGGTGGCCCGATCGCTGGTGGCGGCGAGCACGGCGGCCCGCCCGGCGGGGTCGCCGATGGCGCCGAGCGCGGCGACCGCCGCTTCCCGCACGAGCCCGTCGTCGTGGCTGCCGGCCAGCTCGGCGAGCTGTCCCACCGTCCCCGGCTCGGGCGGGAGCCGCTCACCGCAGGCCCACGCTGCCGCCTCGACGACCGTCGGGTCCGGGTCGTGGAGCAGTGGGAGCAGCGACACCCCGCCGGCGCAGCGATCGGGGTCGGCACCGAGGGCGGCGATGACCTCGATCGCCCGCCGCCGGACCCCGGGCTCGACGTCAGCGATGGCCGCCGCTACGTCGACCGCCGCCAACCCCCCGGCCCGGTGCAGCGCCCCGAGGGCGGTGGCCCGCACGCCCGGATCGGGGTCGGTGCAGAGGTTCCGGGCAGTGACGACGTCGCCAACGTGGCCGGCCACGGCGGCTCGCCGCCGGGCCGCCACTCGAGGCCGGCGGCGTTCACCCTCGGCGTCGTCCACGGCCCAAGTCGACCACGGATGGCGGCGACGGGCGAGCGCCTGCAGTCGCGTCCTCCCCTTCGGGAGGCGAACGGGCACGGGGCCGGATCGCGCAGGCGCCTGCACGCTGGTCTGTCGGTCGGGCGGCCGATCCGGGCGGCGCCGATCCCCGTGGTCGGCGTGGCAGGCTGACACGACCCGGCGCCGTGGCGGCGTCGCACCCCAACCGCCGTGGCGTCCACCTCCACCTCCTCACCTCCCGGCCCCCCCGTCGACGCCCCATCGAGCCCAGCGCGGCGACGGAGCACCCTGGTCTGGTGGCTGCTCGGCCCCGTGCTCGTCTTGATGGTGGCCGGTGCCACCGCCGGCGCCTTCGTGCCGGCGCCGTACGTGGCCTACGCCCCGGGATCGGCTCGCGACACCGGCCCCCTGATCGAAGTGCCTGCCGGCCGCGGTCATCGCTCCCGAGGCGACATCTACTTCCTCACCGTGTCCGTGGTGCGACCCACCTACCTCCAGGCGCTGCTCGGCTGGCTGCAGTCCGACGTCGACGTCTACCCCCGCGACATCATCTTCGGGGACCGCAGCGACGAGGAGAGCCGTTCGGTGAACCTGCAGCTCATGGACATCTCCAAGCTGGTCGCCGCCCGGGTCACCTTCGAGGAGCTTGGTTGCCAGGTGGCCGTCTCGGGCACCGGCGTGCTCGTGGTGGGCGTGATCCCCGACGTCCCAGCCGACGAAGCCGTCGACCCCGGTGACGTCATCACCGCCGTCGGTGATGACGACGTGCGCTACGACGCCGAGCTCATCGAGGCCATCCAGGCCCGACGACCTGGCGATCGCGTCCGTCTGCGGATCGAGCCAGCCGAAGGGGGCAGGCCCCGGGTGGTCACCACCAGGCTGATCAAGAACCCCCAGGATCCGGACCTGCCCCTACTGGGTGTCGACGTACAGACCCGTGACCTGCGCTACGACTTCCCGCTCGACGTGTCCATCGACAGCGGAGCCGTGGGTGGGCCCTCGGCCGGCCTGGCCTTCGCGCTCGGTCTCATCGACCGGCTCACGCCCGGCAGCCTCACCGGCGGCCAGCGGGTGGCGGTCACCGGCGAGATCACCGAGGAGGGGACCGTGGTCGAGGTGGGAGGCGTGGCCCAGAAGGCGGTGGCGGCCCGAGACGCCGGGGCCGACATGTTCCTCGTGCCCACCGGTGAGGCGTCGGCGGCCGAGGCCCACGCCGGGGACATGGAGGTCGTGAAGGTCAGTACGCTCGATGACGCCCTCCGCGCCCTGAGCAGCATCGGGGGCAACGCGTCGACGGTCGACCCGTCGGAACGGGTCTGCTCCGGCGCCTGACGACGGCGTCACGGACATCGAGCGAAGGGGGTGGTGAGGCCACGGCGACGACGCCTGGTGCCGAAGGCATGTCGACCGCTGCCACTCAACTCCACTTCGCCGCCGAGTGCACCCTCTTCCTCGCTGCCGTGGCCGGCCTCGTGCTCGCCCTCCGGCCGGGCCTGCTCGGCGTCGACCGCGCCGCCCGAGCGCTGTTCGCGTCCGGATTCGCCACCCTTGCCGTCGTCGCCTTCTTGGCCGGGTCCTTCCTCGTCGGTTTCGAGGACGGGGACGGTCCCGGCCTGGTGGCCTTGCGCATCGGAGGAGCGGCCCTCGTGGCGCTCGGCGGCCTCCGCTGGGCCGGCGATCGGCTCGGCCGGTTCCTGTTGTGGTTCGGCCTCGCTGGTGTGGCCGTGGCCGCTGCGCTCGCTCTCGATGGCCCGTCGTCGTCGGCCGACGTCGTCCTGGCGGTCGGGGCCGTCGCCGTCGGCACCGCCCTGGTGGTCGCCGGGCGACGGTCGCTGCCCGCCCGCATCGGCACGACGGCGGCGACCCTGCTCCTCGTGGTGGTGCTGGCCATCTCCCTGGCCCAGTCGGTGGTGCTCACCGGCAACGTCGAGGAGGAGGCCCTTCGTCGCTACGGCAGCCGCGGCACCGACGAGGCCCGAGCGGCTGCCGACCTCGGCCGTGAGTCCCTGGCCACGGCGCGGCTCCTCAGCGGGATCCTGGCCGCCGACGGGGACAGCGCCGCCGCCCTCGCGGTGCTGGCCTCGCCGGGGGCGACCGAGGCGGAGCGGGCTACGGCCCGGGGGGCGGTCCAACGCAGCCTCCTCTTCCTCGCCAGTGAGGAGGCCTTCGGGGTGGACGACCCGCTGGCCTACGTCGCCCCCAACGGTGTGCCCGAGGCCGCCTCCCCACCGTCGCTCGACAACGCCACCCGCCTGGCCTTGGCCGGCAACGCCGTCGTCGTCGAGGCCCTCGAGGCGCAAGGTGCCCGCCAGTCGCTGACGGTGATCGGGGAAGAGGGGTACGCGGTCGGTGCCGTGCCGGTGCGGATCCGACCCGATGGAGCCCCCGAGTTGTTCGCCGGGGTCGTCGTGGTCGCCCGCCACCTCGACGCCTCCTACCTGGAGGTGCAGGCCGGCGGCGAGCCGCTGTCGCTGGCGCTGGTCACCCCCTCTGTCGTCCTCGCCCGGTCCGGTCCCCAGCCCGCCCGGTCCGACCTGCTGTCGCTCGGCCGCCGTGTGGTCGACGGCGGCCAACGGCCGACCTCCACGGTGGGGGAGCGCTTCGTCGTGGCCCGACCGGTCGCCTCCGAGGGCGCCTTCCCGCAGATGGCGCTCGTCGCGTCCGTGCCCACGGCCACGGTGGTCGACGCCCGGGATGCCCTTTTCCGCTCGCTGTTCCTGGTCGCCTTGGCCGCCGCCCTGGTGGCTGTCGGCCTGGCCGTGTTCGCCGGCGAACGCATCGGCGGCGGCCTCCGCCGCCTCACCGGGGCCGCCGAGCGCATCCGGGCCGGTGACCTCGACGCCCGCGCCTCGGTCGACCGGGAGGACGAGCTGGGCACCCTGGGCTCGACGTTCGACGCCATGGCCGGCTCCCTCCGGGCGATGACGGGGGACCTTCGCCGAGCGGTCGACGACGAGGCCCGCCTGCGGGGCCGGCTGGAGACGGTCATCGCCGGGATGGGCGAGGCCCTCGTCGCCGCCGACGCCCAAGGCTGGGTGTCGGACTGCAACCGGGCTGCGGAGGTGCTGCTGGGTCGCACGGCGGCCGAAGCGGTCGGACGTCCGCTGACCGAGGTGGTCCGCTTGACCCCGTCGGACCGGGCCGGCGTCGAGCCCATCGACGTGCCCGATGCGGGAGTGGTGGCGGCCGAGGGAACCGTGGCCGGAGCCGACGGTGCCGTCCCCGTGGTCGTCACCGCTGCCGCCCTGCACGAACCCGACGGCGGTCGGGCCGGCTCGGTGATCGTGCTGCGCGACGTGCGCCAGGAGCGCGAGGCGGAGCAGATGAAGACCGAGTTCCTGGCCAACATCGGTCACGAGCTGCGCAGTCCCCTGACCCCGATCAAGGGCTACGCCGGGATGCTGGCCCGCCGGCCGCTCGACCGGGAGCAGGCCGCCCGCTTCGCTGGCGAGATCGGTGCCGGCGTGGACCAGCTCGAGCGGGTCATCGGCCAGCTCGTCAACTTCGCCACCGTGGCCGCCGGGCGGCTCGAGCTGCGCCCCGAACCGGTGCCGGTGTGGGAGCTGGTCGACGGTGCCGTCCACCGGTGGCGGGAGCGGGCCGGTCCCCACCACGGGATCGCCCGACGGGTCTCGCCCCGGCTCCCCGCCGTGGCTGTCGACCGCCGCCACCTCGACCAGGCCATCGACGAGCTGGTGGACAACGCCGTGAAGTACTCACCGGTCGGGAGCCGGGTGGTCATCTCCGCCGGGCTGTGCGCCGACGGTGGATCCGGCCCCGGCGGCCGCTCCGGCGTCGACGGCCGCTCCGGCGTCGACGGTGCCGAGGGGTGCGTGCGGGTGTCGGTGGCCGACTCCGGCGTCGGCATCGACCCCGGCCGTCTCGACCGGCTGGTCACCGAGTTCGCCCAGGGCGACGGGTCGGCCACCCGCCGGTTCGGGGGCCTCGGTCTCGGCTTGGCCTTCGCCGATCGCATCGTGCGGGCCCACGGCGGTACGCTCACCTGCACGTCTACCGCCGGATCGGGGGCCGTCTTCTCCATCGTCCTCCCACTCCCATTGGTGCCCGCCACGGTCGACAGCGGCTCGTGAACCTCGTCCGGCGCGCCTGGGTGGCCCCCGCCGCACTGATCGCCATCGCCGTGGTCGGCCTCGTGCCGTCCTGCGGCGATGACGGCATCGGGCCCGGTGAGGCCGAGGTGACGGTGTCCGGCACGGCCCGGGTGGAACGAGCCGACGGCGAGGTGGAACGGGTCGCCGACCGGCGGGTCTCGCTCCGCCCGGGCGACGCCATCGAGGTGACGACAGGGTCGGCTCGCTTCGAGTTGGCCGACGGTGTGCGCTACGCCGGCGTGGCGGGACGAGCGGGGGCCCACAGGGCCGGCACCACGGTGCGAATGGGCAACGTGCCCGACCTGGAGGCTGGGGACCTGCTCGTCACCGGACCCGAGCCCACCAGTGTCTCTGCCGGCGACACGACCGTCACCACCGGCCCCGGCGGCGGGGCACCGGGCGAGGGGTCGGCGCTGCGCCTGAGCCGCACGCTCGGGCTGCGGGTCGGTGTGTACCGGGGGTCGGCGTCGCTTGACTCCGCCGGCGCCCGCCGTACCGTCCCGGGGCTGCGGCGCATGGAGGTGGCGGCCGCCGGGGAGCTGCCCCGAACGCCTCGACCGCTGCGCTTCGCCGCCGACGACCGCTGGGACCGGCGCTATCTGGGAGATGCCATCGCCCTCGACGCCGAGCTGTTCTCGCTGGTGGGGGCGGTGGAGGCGACGGGCGGTGCCGACGCAGGCTCGGTGACCTACCTGCGCTCGGTGCTGCCGATGGCTCGAGGCGAGGCGTCACTGGCCGAGCTGGTCCGCCCCCGCCGGGTGTCCACCGACGTCCTCGTCGGCGCCGTCATCGCCGGCCTGGGGGAGGACGGGTCCTTCGCCCGTCGGTGGAGGGAGGTGTTCACCTTCCACGACGCCGGGGCGACGTGGGGCCTCGTGGCCCTGGACCAAGAGGTCGAGACCACGGCCGTGAGCGAGGCGGTGCGGGATGCGTTGAACGACACGGAGTTCCCGTTCCAGGTGGACGAGGCGGTGGCGACGCCGGCCTCACCTGCCGCCGCCCCACCCCCCTCGACGTCGATCCCCGCTGCCCGCCCGGGCTCGTCGCCGCCATCCACGACCACCGGCCCACCGGCGACCACCACCGGCCCACCGTCGATCGACACCACCCCCGGGGTGGTGCCGGTGACCGGGCCCCCGGTGGCGCCGAGCCTTCCCGCCGCCCCCCCGGCCACGGTGGCCCCGGTGATCCCTGCGCCAGCCCGGACTCCGTCGCCGCCCGGACCGGACGTCCCGCTCCGGCCGTCGCCCGGCGGGAGCGGTGGCGGTGGCGGCGGCGGTGAACCGCCCCCGGGCACGGTGGCGCCGACGGCTCCGCCGGCGCCGGTCCCCACCCGGCCACCGTCTCAGATCACCCTGCCGCCGGGGACCGTGGCGCCGCCTGAGACCACTCTGCCGGCGGTGACCGTGCCGCCGGTGACCGTGGCGCCGGCTGGGATCACCCTGCCGCCGCTGACCGTGGCGCCGCCTGAGACCACCCTGCCGGCGGTGACCGTGCCGCCGGTCATCCTCCCCCCGCTGACCCTGCCGCCGCTGCTGGTCGACGACGTCGAAGACGTGGGCCAGTCCGTGGGCGATGCCGTGTCCGCGGCCGAGGACGTGGTCGACCCGGTGGTCGACCCGGTTGTTGACGGCGCGACCGAGGAGGATGGTCTCCTCGACCCGGTGCTCGGCGGCTGACCAACCGGCTCGGCGATTGCCCTGATCCCCCCACCTGGCCGCTCTAGCCTCAGGTCGATGCCCCTCGCTCCCGCCGACCGATCGTTGCTCGACCCGGAGTCCCTGGCTGCGCACAGCTTCGCCACCGGGTTCCGGGGCTATGACCAGGACGAGGTCCGGCGGTTCCTCGGCCAGGTGGCCGACGCCGTGGGCCGGCTGCTCGAGGCCCAGGCTGGGCTCGAACGACGACTGACGGCGGCCGAGTCCAGGGCCGCTGCGCCCCGTCCCTTCGACGAGGCGGAGCTGGCCGCCGCGCTCGGTGAGGAGACGGCCCAGGTGCTCGTGGCCGCCCGCCAGGCGGCGACGGACATCCGGGCCAAGGCCGAGCAGGGCGCGGCCAGGCTGCTCGAGGAGGCGGCCAACGAGGCGGCGGCCAGGCGCCGAGCAGCCGACGAGCATGCCGCCAAGGAGCGGGCGGCGGTGGCCGAGCTCCGCCGCACCGCCGAGGCCGAGCTGGCGGCCCGACGCCGCGAATCCGAGGCGCAGGCGGCTGAGTTCGAGCGGGCGGCCGAGGCCGCCGCTGCGGAGGTGCGGTCGGCCGCCGCCGCCGACGTCGAGCGACTGCTCAACGACGCTCGAGCCGACGCCGACGCTCGCCGGGCCGACGCCGCCGCCGCCGCCGCCGCCGCCCGGTCCACGGCCGACGCCGAGATCGGCCAACGCCGGGCCGAAGCCGAGGCGCTCCTGGTCGCCCGATCCGAGGAGGCTGAGCGGGAGGCCGAGCGGATCAGGGCCAGCGCCGAGGAGGAGCGGAGGGCGGCCGTGGCCGACGCCGAGGCGCAGCGGGAGGCGGCCACGGAGGAGGGCCGGGCCATGGTCGACGAGGCCCAGCTCGTGCGAGAGCGGGTCCTGAAGGACCTGGCCCGGCGTCGCCGCACCGCCCGGGGCCAGCTGGAGCAGCTTCGAGTGGCCCGAGAGCGGCTGCTCGAGGCCTACGAGGTCGTCCGTCGCACCCTCGACGAGGCCACCGGTGAGCTACGCGTCGCCTTGCCCGAGGCCCGCCTGGCCGCCGAGGAGGTCGGCCGCCGAGCCGAGGCCGAACCAGAGGTGTCGGTCGACGACCTCGAGACCGAGCTCGAGATGGCCAGAGCCGCCGGGCTGCCGATCGTCATGGTCGACGACCGGTCACCCGATCCCGTTCCCCCCCACCACGACGTGTCCGAGGACCAGCCGGTCAGTGACGGCGCCGAGGAAGCCGGTCCCCGCATCGAGACCGACGCTGAGACCGACGGTGGGACCGACACCGAGCCCGATCCCGACGCCGCCGTCGACGTCATCCCCGAGGCCGGGGCCGTTCCCGACGTGCGCATCGTCGGTGCCGTGGTCGCCGGCGAAGCGGTCGGATCGGTGCCGGCCGATCCCGGCTCCCCCGGGTCGGAGGCCGTCGCCTCGGACGATGGCACCTCGATCGGCGAGCCCGAGCCCATCACGGCCGACGTCGAGGTTCGAGGGGACATCGCTACGCCGGATGAGCCCCTGCCGGCCGGGCCGTCGGAGGCGGCGGACCCCTCGGAGCTTCCCGATGGCACCCCGGCCGGCCCAGAGCCAGAGCCCACAGGTCCCGCCCCCGAGCTCCCGGCTGAGCGCGTGCCGGCCGACGAGGGCCCGGAGCTCGAGGCACCGGCCGTCGCGCCGGTGTCGACCCCACCGGTGCCTGCCGACGAGCCCGCGGCTGGCCCCGTCGCCCCGAGTGCCGACACCCCGGTGGCGACATCGGAGGAGGGGACGGCGCCCGGGTCGGTGCTCGACGACGAGAGCGGCTCGGAGTCCGAGATCCCGGGCCCGACCGCAGTGCCGCCGGTCGACGAGCCAGCGCCGGACGAGCCTGGCGACCCCGATGCAGGATCACCGGAACGGTCGGGCCAACCGCACGACGAGGCGGCGGTGCGGGCCGAGGTCGACGCCCTCTTCGCTCGCATCCGGGCCTCGCGGGAAGCCGGCACGGCGGGGGTGCCCACCACCGATCCGGTCGAGTCGGTTCAGGAGGCCCCGACCGGGATCGACGTCGACGAGCCCGACCCGGAGGCGTCGAACCAGGCCGACCCCTCTGGCCACGGGTTGGTCAGCCTGCTCGAGCGGCGCGACGCCGCCATCGAAGAGGCCGAGCATCGCCTGGCCCGCCGGCTCAAGCGGGTCCTTGCCGACGAACAGAGCGCCGTGCTCGACACCGTGCGCCGCTCTCGCTCCTGCCCCGCTTCGACGAGGTGCTCCCATCGCCGTCCGACCACGTCGCCACCTACGTCGAGGCCGCTCGTGACGACCTGACGGCGGCAGCCGAGGCCGGGGCCGACTTCGCCGAAGGGTCACCACCTGCCGGCGGTGTCCGTGGGGACGACCTCGCTGCCGACCTGGCCGACGAGCTCACCGGCCGGCTTCGCACCCGGCTCGAACGCTGCTTCGTCGACGCCGAGGCCGGCGACGGCGACGGCGGTGACGAGGAGGAGCTCACCAACCGGATCCGGGCCTGCTACCGAGAATGGAAGACCACCCAGATCACCGAGGTGGCCCGCCACGTCGTGCTGGCGGCGTTCAACCGAGGCCAGTACGACGCCCTACCGGCCGGCTCCCTGCTGCAGTGGGTGATCGACGACAGCGGCCAGCCGTGTCCCGACGCCGAGGACAACGCCTTGGCCGGGGCCGTGGGCAAGGGTGACCCCTTCCCGACGGGACACTGCCGTCCACCGGCCCACCCCGGCTGCCGCTGCCTGGTGGTACCTGCTCGTCAGTAGGCTCCGCCCACATGCGGCCCCCCACCGACATGCCTCGTCGCCCCCGCCGCACCAAGGAGTCGTCCCGTCGAGGCCGGGGTGTCCTCGTGGCCGCCCTCGTGGTGGCCTTCCTGCTCATCACGTCGCTGCGGGGGATCGCCGGCTTCTACACCGACTACCTGTGGTTCGACTCGCTCGACCTCGGCAGCGTGTGGCGGGGAGTTCTCGGCGCCAAGACCGCGCTCGCGCTGATCTTCACGGCCGTCTTCTTCGTCCTCATGTGGACCAACCTGCTGCTCGCCGACCGCATCGCTCCCAGGTTCCGCCCGGCTGGCCCCGAAGAGGAGTTCATCGAGCGCTACCACGAGCTCGTCGGCCGCAGGGCCGGCCTGTTGCGGACCGGTGTGTCGCTCCTCATCGCGCTGATCGCCGGGGTCGGGGTGTCGTCCCAGTGGCAGTCGTGGATCCTGTTCACCAACCGCGTGGACTTCGGTGAGACCGACGCCACCTTCCACACCGACATCGGTTTCTACGTCTTCCAGCTGCCCTTCCTGCGCTTCGTGTCCCAGTGGTTGTTCTCGTCGCTGATCGTCGTCCTCATCGCCACCGTCATCGCCCACTACCTGAACGGCGGCATCCGGGTGCAGACGACCGGCGAGCGGGTCACCCCGCAGGTGAAGGTCCACGTGTCGGTGCTGCTGGCCCTCCTGTCGCTCGTCAAGGCCGGCCAGTACTGGCTCGACCGCTACGAGCTCGTCTTCTCCACCCGAGGAACCGTCGACGGCGCCACCTACACCGACGTCAACGTCCAGCTCACCTCCATCTACCTGCTGATCGCCATCTCCCTGTTCGCCCTGGTCCTGTTCCTCGTGAACATCCGGCGCCGCGGGTGGGTGCTGCCGGTCATCGCCGTCGGTCTGTGGGGCCTCGTGGCCGTGCTGGCCGGCGAGGCCGTGCCGGCGTTCGTGCAGCGGTTCCGGGTGCAACCGGCCGAGTCGGCCAAGGAGGCGCCCTACATCGCCAACAACATCGCCGCCACCCGGGCGGCGCTCGATCTGCGCCTCAGCGACGATGTCGAGGTCAAGCAGTTCGCCGCTGACGGGGAGCTCACCGGCACCGACCTCATGGACAACGTCAACACCGTCGAGAACATCCGGTTGTGGGATCCCGAGGTCATCAGGACCGTGTTCGAGCGGACCCAGGGCAGCGGGCTGCGACCGTTCTACGGCATCAGCGACGTCGACGTCGATCGCTACGAGATCAACGGTGAGGTCGTGCAGGTCAACGTGGCCGCCCGGGAGTTGGCGTCGGAAGGTGTGCCGCAGAAGTCGTGGGAGGCGCTGCACCTGACCTACACACACGGCTACGGTGCCGTCCTGTCACCGACCAACGCCCGCACGGCTGGCGGCCAGCCGGAGCTCTCGCTCCAGGACGTGCCGGTGCGATCCAGCGAGGGTGCCCCGTCCATCGAGCAGGCGGCGATCTACATCGGCGAGGGCCAGACCGGCTACGTCATCACCAACTCGGGCGTGCCCGAGATCGACTTCCAGGACGAGGAGGGCACCACCCAGCGGACCTCCTATGAGGGCAAGGACGGCATCCCCCTCGACAGCGTCTGGCGTCGAATCGCCTTCTCGGCCCGTTTCGGCGACATCGATCCGCTGATCTCGAGCAACGTCGACTCCGACTCCAAGATCTTGATCCAGCGCGACGTCAGGGAGCGGCTGCAGACGGCGGCCCCGTTCCTCGCCTTCGACTCGGACCCCTACCCCGTGGTGATCGGCGGGCGGGTCCAGTGGTTGGTCGACGCGTACACGACCACCCAGCACTACCCCAACGCGCAGCGAGCGGAGACCATCGACCTGCCGAGTTCGAGCGGGCTCAACCGCCGGTTCAACTACGTTCGCAACTCGGTCAAGGCCGCCGTCGACGCCTACGACGGCACCATCGCCTTGTACGTGATCGACGACACCGACCCGTTGGTGCGGGCCTACCGCAAGGCCTTCCCCGAGCTGTTCACCGATGGCGACGAGGTACCCGCCGAGCTCGAGCGGCACTTCCGCTACCCGGAGGACCTGTTCCGGGTGCAGACGAC
This sequence comes from Acidimicrobiales bacterium, assembly GCA_030447445.1. GTDB lineage: Bacteria > Actinomycetota > Acidimicrobiia > Acidimicrobiales > Iamiaceae > JAUJOW01. The sequence goes on from JAUJOW010000005.1 coordinate 51,512, forward strand.
GATGTGGGGCCGCTACCACACGAGCGACCCGGTCGACTTCTACAACCGCAACGACGAGTGGAACGTCGCCCCCGACCCCGAACTGCAGCCGGCCGAGCAGCCGGTCGGGGTGTCGACCTCGACCACCGGCCAGCAGTCGACCAACGTGAGCAACCAGCAGGCCGATCGGATCGACCCCTACTACCTGCAGATGCGGCTGCCTGGCGAGGAGGAGGAGACGTTCCTCATCCTGCGGCCCTTCGTGCCCTCGTCCCGGGCCAACACCTCCCGGGGGCTGACCGCGTTCATGGTGGCCAAGAGCGATCCCGACGACTACGGCACCCTCGAGAGCTTCAAGATGCCATCGAGCCGCCTCCCGGCGGGTCCCCAGAACGTGGCCTCGGCCATCAACGCCGACACCGAGGTCTCACGCGAGCTGACGCTGTTGTGCCAGCAGACCTCCCAGTGCCCCAAGACGAACCTGCTGGTCATCCCCATCGAGCAGTCGCTGCTGTACGTGCGTCCCCTGTACATCGAGTCCGAGGCCAACCCGGTGCCCCAGCTGGCTCGGGTGATCGTCGCCTTCGAGCGTCCGGGCGGCAACATCGAGGTCCAGATCGCCGACACCCTCGACGATGCCCTGACCAAGCTGTTCGGCACGTCGCCCGGCACGCTCGAGGAGCCACCGCCGCCCGATGAGGCCGACTCGCCCGGTACCGAGGACGCTGAGCCCGACCCGGAGCCGGACCCCGAACCGCCACCATCGCCGGACGAGACCGCCCTGATCGTCGACATCGAGACCGCCTTCGACGCCGCCGAAGCCGCCCAACGAGCCGGGGACTTCGCCACCTTCGCCGCCCAGATCGAAGAGGCCGAGCGCCTGTTCCGCCAGCTCGTGGCCCTGCGGGAGAACGGCACCGGCGGTACCGCCAGCCCCGACGGCTCCACGACCACCACGACGGCCCCCCCGCCGTCCACCACGAACCCGTCCCCGACCACGTCCCCGCCTCCCACCACCGCACCGACGACGACGACCGCCCCCGAGGCCGAAGCCTGACCACCACCGATTGGCGCCTCCGGAGCCCACTGGTATGGTGGCCGTTACGCCGCGGGGTGGAGCAGTCTGGTAGCTCGTCGGGCTCATAACCCGAAGGTCGCAGGTTCAAATCCTGCCCCCGCCACCAACGAAACCGCAGGTCAGGCCCGGTCCTTAGGACCGGCCCACTTGCTGTCCGGTTCGTGCAGTCGTTCGTCGATAGCGCGGTTGCTGCTGGCCTGGCGTTGTGCGGACCCGTTCATGCTGGACACCGTGGCCCCGGTAGCTGGCTGTCACTTTCGGGACGCGGCCTCGGTACCTGGGCGACACCGGCCCCGGTACCTACCTGACACCCGAGGTCCACCATCTGGTGGTCGCCACCTCCTTCGCTGTAGGTCGTCCGCGCCCGCAGATCCGGAGGAGGCCGTCGATGCTCGTGGAGTTGGGCCTGGTGGAACAGCGCTATCAGGCGGTGCTGGAGGTGCTCAACGACGGGGCCACGGTCACCGACGTGGCCCGTCGCTCTGGGGTGGCTCGCCAGACCGTGCAGGCCTGGCTGCGGAGCTACGCCGCCGAGGGGCTGCGAGGGTTGGCCGACCGCAGCTCACGGCCCCGGTCCTACCCGCACCAGATGCCCCCCGAGCTCGAGGCTCGGATCGTCGAGATGCGCCGGACCCATCCCGGCTGGGGGCCCCGCACCATCCTGTACTGGCTCGAGCAGGAGGGCACCTCGCCACTGCCGGGGCGCACGTCGGTGGAGCGCTGCCTGGTCCGCCACGGCCTGGTCACTCCCGGGCCCGCTCCCAGCGCTTGTAGTCGGGACGTGGCCCGGGTCACCACCCGGGCCGCCCGGTGTGCGACGCCCTGGAGGCGGCCATGGCCGCCCACGGGGTGCCCGAGGTGATCCTGACCGACAACGGCAAGGTCTTCACCGCCCGCTTCGGGCCCGGCCCGGGACCGGTGCGCTTCGACCGGATCTGCACCAACAACGGGATCACCCACATCCTGACCGCCCCCCGCTCGCCCACCACCACCGGCAAGGTCGAGCGCTGGCACAAGACCCTGCGGGCCGAGTTCCTCGACGGCAAGGTCTTCGCCTCGCTGGCCGACGCCCAGGCCCAGCTCGAGGCTTGGGTGGCCCACTACAACCACGAGCGGCCCCACCAGTCCATCGGTCGGGTCCCGCCGATCGAGCGGTTCCGGCTGGCGGCAGTCGAGCCCGGACCTGCTGCGCCCGAGGTGGGCGACCCCGAAGCCAGCGAGCCGGTGACGACCCGACGGGTGAGCAGCGCCGGCACCATCAGCTTCGCCACCGCGACCTACAAGGTCGGCGTGTGGCTGGCCGGCCAGAGCGTCGAGGTGACCTGCGAGGGCGGCCTGGTCCAGCTCCACCATCGCGGCGTGCTCGTCGCCACCCATGCCCGGCGCCCACCCCGTCGACAAGCAACTCGGGGGCCTCCAGCGAGGACGGAGGCTCCCCCCGTCACCCAGGTCGGCGACCGCCGCCTCGGTGACCCGCAAGGTCGACTCCTCGGGCAATGTCTGCTTCGCCGGCACCAACTACCGGGTCGGCGCCACGTACCGGCGCCGCCAGGTGCAGGTCGCCGTGGTCGGCGACACCGTCGAGATCAGTCTGGGCAACGAGATGACCAGCGTCGTCCCGAGAACGCTGAGGATGTGGCCGCCGATGTACAGGGACGGGTTCCGAGGTGGCTCGCCGGCTCCGGCATGAGGCACACGCCCCGAGAAGACCACGTCGGTCGGCGACTTCCTGCAAACTGGTAGTCTGCCAGATCTAGACTCACTCCAGACGTTGGCGTTAGGCTTCCGGCGTGTCCATGGAGACATCCGGTGACAACGATGCGCTTCTCCGCCGGCATGGCCTGCAGGTCACGGCCCAGCGTCTGGCTGTTCTGCGGGCGGTGTCCGGCCGACCGCACCGCACGGCAGACGACATCGACAAGGTCGTGCGGGCCGAGATCGGTGCCATCTCACGCCAGGCGGTGTACGACGCCCTCGGCATCCTCACCGACAAGGGCCTCGTCCGGCGCATCCAGCCCGCCGGGTCGCCGGCTCGTTACGAGGATCGGGTTGGCGACAACCACCACCATCTCATCTGCCGAACCTGCAGCCGGATGGTCGACGTCGACTGTGCGGTGGGCTACACCCCGTGCCTGACGGCCGCCGACGACTCGGCCTACGAGATCGACGAAGCCGAGGTCGTCTACTGGGGCCGATGTCCCGAGTGTGTCGCGGCGACTTCTGCCGCGTCCGGCGGCTGAAAGTGATACGCGGGTGCGACACCGGCTGGGCGATACAGCCTTGGATCCAGAGCTACCAACGTCAAGAGCAATGAGCCATCAGAAGGAAACAGCGAGAGAGGAGGACCGACGTGTCCGATAGCGGCAGCGAAAGCGAAAACCCAGTAATCGACGCACCGACTCCAGCGCCGAGTCGGCCCAGGACGAACCGGGACTGGTGGCCGAACCAACCGGACCTGCAGGTTCTCCACCAGCACTCGCCCCTGGCCAATCCGATGGGCGAGGACTTCAATTACGCAGAAGAGTTCAAGACGCTCGACCTCGACGCGCTGAAGCAGGACATCTTCGAGGTGATGACGACGTCGCAGGACTGGTGGCCGGCCGACTACGGCCACTACGGAGGGCTCTTCATCCGGATGTCGTGGCATGCCGCAGGCACGTACCGCATCGCCGATGGCCGGGGCGGTGGCGGCGACGGTAGTCAGCGCTTCGCCCCCTCAACAGCTGGCCCGACAACGCGAGCCTCGACAAGCGCGCGCCGGTTGCTCTGGCCGGTCAAGCAGAAGTACGGCCGGAAGATCTCCTGGGCCGACCTGATCGTCTTCGCCGGCAACTGCGCCCTTGAATCGATGGGGTTCGAGACGTTCGGCTTCGGCTTCGGGCGAGAGGACATCTGGGAGCCCGAGGAGATCTTCTGGGGCCCCGAGGACACCTGGCTCGGAGACGAGCGCTACAGCGGCGACCGGGAGCTCACCGGGCCCTTCGGCGCCGTGCAGATGGGTCTGATCTACGTGAACCCGGAGGGGCCAAACAGCAACCCGGATCCGCTGGCTTCCGCCAGGGACATTCGAGACACCTTCGCTCGTATGGCGATGAACGACGAGGAGACGGCTGCGCTCATCATCGGCGGCCACACCTTCGGCAAGTGCCATGGTGCCGTCGATTCGGAGTACATCGGTCCCGAACCCGAGGCTTGCCCAGTCGAGCACCAAGGCTTGGGCTGGAAGAACAGCTTCGAAAGCGGCCACGGCCCCTACACGCTCACCAGCGGGTTGGAGGGCGCATGGACCAACGAGCCGACGAAGTGGGACAACGGGTACCTCGACAACCTCTTCAAGTACGACTGGGAGCTGACGACGAGCCCCGCCGGTGCGAAGCAGTGGACTCCCACGGATCCCTCGGCCCAGGGCACCGTGCCCGATGCTCACGATCCGTCGAAGCGGCACGCCCCCATGATGCTGACGACGGACCTTGCGCTGAAGATGGATCCGATCTACGGGAGATCTCGAAGCGCTTCCACGAGAACCCGGACCAGCTCGCAGGCGCGTTCGCCAAGGCGTGGTTCAAGCTCTTGCACCGCGACATGGGGCCCGTCTCGCGCTACCTCGGCCCGTGGGTTCCGGAGCCGCAGCTGTGGCAGGACCCCGTCCCCGAGGTCGATCACGAGCTGATCGAGGCGGGCGACATCGCCGCCCTCAAGGGCACGATCCTCGCATCGGGGTTGTCCATCCCCCAGCTTGTCTCCCACCGCGTGGGCGTCGGCGGCCAGCTTCCGGGGCACCGACATGCGGGGCGGGGCCAACGGGGCTCGCATTCGCCTTGCGCCCCCAAAGGGAGTGGGAGCCGAACGAGCCGGCCGAACTGGCCAAGGTGCTGCAGACCCTCGAGCAGGTCCAGCAGGACTTCAACCGCGCACAGTCCGGGGCAACGAGGGTCTCGCTCGCTGACCTGATCGTTCTGGGCGGATGTGCGGCCGTCGAGCAAGCGGCGAAGAACGCCGGGCACGACATCACGGTCCCGTTCGTGCCGGGGCGCACCGACGCCTCGCAGGAGCAAACCGACGTGGAGACATTCGCCGTGCTCGAGCCGACCGCAGACGGGTTCCGCAACTACCTCCGACTCGGAGAGAAGTTGTCGCCGGAGACCCTGCTGCTGGACCGGGCGAACCTGTTGACGCTGACCGCCCCGAGATGACGGTTCTCATCGGCGGCATGCGTGCCCTGAACGCCAACTTCGGGCGATCCGCACATGGCGTCTTCACCGACCGGCCCGAGACGTTGACCAACGACTTCTTCGTGAACCTGCTCGACATGAGCACGGAGTGGAAGACATCCGTCTCGTCGGAGAACGTGTACGAGGGGAAACGTCGCGCTTCGGGCGGGTCAAGTGGACCGGCACCGCCGCCGACCTCGTCTTCGGTTCGAACTCCCAGCTCCGAGCCATCTCGGAGGTCTACGCAAGTGACGCCTCGAAGTAGACGTTCGTGCTTGACGTGGTGGCTGCTTGGCACCAGCCAATCACCCGCGCCCGCTCCGACCCCCCCTTAGCGCCGCCCCGGCTTGGTGCCCGGTTCATGCCGAACCGGTCACCAAGCCGTCCCATCTCGAGATCCCTTCAGGGTGGGGAGACCGGGACCGGCGAGCTGATCCAACCCGGGGCGGCGGCCGGTCAACGTGAGGAGGATCGCCGCCAGCGGCCCCCGGACGGGCTGGCCCACGCCACGCGCCCAGGACGCGTCGGTGGCTTCGATCCGGACGCCGTCGGCGCGCCGTCGAGCGTGGAACGGGAACGACATCGACCACACCCGGTCGGCGGCGGCGATCGCCGGCTCGCTCGGCATCGACTCTTCGATGCCGAGCGGGATGGCGATGTCCTGGGTGTGCACCAACACGTCGACGAGCGGGTCCTCGGGTCGAGTGCCCGGCGGACGGCGACGCACGTTGGCCACTCGCCGTAGATCCGACACCAGCTCTGCGGTCGACCGCTGTGAGCGCAGGCGGGCGTCGTGGGCGACGTAGCGGTTGAAGTTCCCCCCGGCGCGGGTGAGCCCGATCATCGCGTTGAGCGGACGGACCCGCGTGGAGAGCGTGATGTGCGCGGCGACGTCGCGCACCCGCCAGCCGTCGCACAACGACGGCTGGTCCCACTGCCCCGGGGTCAGCGACTCGAGGAGATCGGCCAGCGACAGGCGCGCCGACTCGATCGACTTCCAAACCAGCTCACGCTCCACGCCATTGCCTCCTGCACACTCCGATACCGGAGTAGACTCTACTCCGACGCCGGAGTACTTGTCTAGGCTCGCGGCGTGCGCCTTCCCCGTGAGGACCTGCCGACCACCTCCTACGCCGTACTCGGCATGCTCGCCATCCGGCCGTGGACGGGTTACGAGCTGACGCACCAGATGCGCCGCAGCCTGGACTACTGCTGGCCGAAGGCGGAGAGCGTGCTCTACGAGGAGCCACGGCGCCTCGTCGCCACCGGACTGGCGCGGGCCGCGACGGAGATGAGCGAGGGCCGGCGGCGCACCAGGTACCACATCACCGCCAAAGGTCATCGAGCCCTCGAGGCGTGGCTGGCGACCGAGCCCGCCTCGCCGAGGTTGGAGGTCGAACCGCTCCTGCGGCTGCTCTATGCGGACCACGGAACCGCAGAGGACCTGCGGCGGGCCGTCGACTCGTTCCGGGTCTGGGCGGAGGCGCGCTACGAGGGCGGCATCGCGATGTTCCGGAACTACCTGGATACCGGCGGGCCGTTTCCGGAACGCCTGCACCTGCAGGTGCTGTTCGGTGCCTTCTACGAAGAGTTGTTCTTCCTGGTTCGACGGTGGGCAGCGATGGTGGATTCCGAGGTCGCCAGCTGGCCCACGACCGCCGGCATCGGCTGGACGCCAACGACCCGATCGCTGGTGGAGGCCGCACTCGCCCGTTACGACGACGCCGCTCGGCAGCCCTCGAGCGACCGGGCCGACTCGCAACAGCGCTCACATCCCGGAGGTCCAGGAGCCTGATCGACGGGCCTCGTCGGCGGCGGCCGCGTCGGCGCTGTTGCGTTCGAGGAGGAAGGCGCCGAACGCACCGGCGAGGGCTGCGAAGACGACCACCGAGTAACCGATCAGCATGACCTCGAGGAGCCGGTTGACGCCGTGGTCGCTCCCGGTGGGTTCGCCGGCCATGGTGGCCAGGGCAGCAGCGTGGAGGGCGGAGGCGTAGGAGTCGAAGTCACCGCTCTCGTACAGCAGCTGGCTGGCGGCGAGGACGACGATGAGGGTGACGACGGCGACCGTGGACAGGCGGCTCGACAGGCGACGGCCGGCGGTCCGTCCCGAGCGGACGGCGGAGCCGACCACCCGGCCGATGCGGGCTGCCCGGAGCGCCCGGAGCGCGCGGACGAACCGAAGGAATGGGACGGCGAGGAACACGATCTGCCACCAGTTGCGCCGCAGGTACTGCGTCCAGGAGGGTGCGATGACCAGCCGCAGGACGAACTCGGCGACGAACGCTGTCCATAACACCCAGCTGGCAACGGAGAACGCCGTGCCGACCGCTCCCCTTGGTGAGCCGACGGTCTCGGCGACGACGAGCAGCACGAAGATCACGCCCGCTGCAGTCATGGGCATGTCGAGGCGGTCAGCGACGACGTCGGCGAGGCGCTCGCGCTCGCTCGCAGGTCGGTCGAGCACACCGGGTCGAGTGCCGTCGTCGGGTGTCGTCATCGCACCGCCGTCGCAGCCCGTCTCGGAGTCGGTTCAGGTTTCCGTGGCGGGGGCGGCGTCCTGACCTCGGCCTCGGAGCCCATGCTGAACAACGTGCGGATGATGTCTGCCAGGGTAAGGCCCCCGATCAGAGCGACGTCCGCCCTGGCCAGCGGCGGCTGTCTCGCGGTCCGAAGCGGGCGCCCCGTGCGGCGAGCGTCTGGTGGGGGTAAGGTCCCAGCTGGTGGTCCTCGAGCAGTGCGGGAGCCACCAGGGGTGATTCGGTCGTAGTGGCCCGGTCACCGAGGATCGGGGCGACTTTGGCTGCGATGACCGATGGTGCCGAACTGGAGCTGAGCGTCGACGACGGCCGCGAGCCCGTCGTGGTGGCAGTGGTGGGGGAGGTCGACACCACCGTTGCTGATCGCTTCCGCACCTGCCTCGTCACCCAAGCCGACCTCGGGAAGCGCACGATCGTGGTCGACATGAGCGGGCTGCGGTTCATGGACTCGTCGGGGCTCAAGGCGCTCATCGACGCCCGCAAGAGCCTCGGCGGCGGCGGGTCGATCGTCCTCCGGCAGCCGACCCGCATGGTCCGCAAGCTCCTCGAGGTGACGGGCGCAGCGGTGCTGTTCGAGTACGGCTGAGGTTTCGACGCTCGACGAGGCGCGAGAAGGCGCCTTGTCCGACCGCCGACCGAACGACCGACCGATCGATCTGATCGGTTCCGAGTGGTGGTGCCAGTGGTGGGAGGCGGTCCCGATGACGCTTGAGGGCCGGTCTCGGACGGCCTAACCCTGAACCTCCGGGGCGGCCGGTGTCAGCCCGCCCGGGCGTTCGTGACCGTCATCCTGCGTGGAGGACGGCGGGACCACCGAGCCCACCGGCCCGGCCGGTTGGCGGGCCGGCCGGCCGACGACGGCGGCGGCGACGAAGACGGCGGCGGCGACGAGCACGACGGTGGCTCCTGGGGCCAGGGCCCATTGGCGGGCCGCCGCCAACCCGACCACGGCGCTGGTGACACCGATGGTGCTGGCCACCACCATGGTCTGGCGGAAGGAGCGGGCCACCCGCTGGGCGGCGCCGACGGGCAACACCATGAGAGCGGCCACCAGGAGCACGCCGACGACCCGCATGCCGGCGACCACCGTCACCGCGGTGAGCGCAGCGAGGACGAGGTTCAGTCGATCCACCGGCAGCCCGGCGACCCGGGCGGCCTCGTCGTCGAGGATCACGGCGAGCAGCGCGCGCCAGCACAGGACGACCAGCCCGGCGATGACGGCACCGAGCACGGCGATGGTGACGGCGTCGCCGCCCGTCACGGTGAGGATGGCGCCGAAGAGGTAGCTGAGCGTCCCGGAGTCGAGCGACCCCGCGAGGCCGGTCATGACCACACCGCCGGCGATGCCGGAGTAGAAGAACAGGGCCAGTGCGAGGTCGCCGCTCGCTCGGCCGCGCGAACGCAGCCACTCGATGGCGACAGCTCCACCGACGGCGGCGACGAGCGCGGTCCAGATCGGCCAGACGCCGACCAGCAACCCGGCCGACACCCCGGCGAAGGCGACATGGCCGACGCCATCGCCCATGAGCGACATCCGCTTCTGCACAAGGAAGGTGCCGATCAACGGTGCGCAGGCGCCCACCACCAGCCCGGCGACGAGGGCGAGCTGCATGTACTCACGCTCGAAGGGCCAGGGGAGCGGCAGGTTCACCCGAGCCCCTCCAGCCACACGGGCAGATCGGTGGCGTGCACACCGAGGCTCACGCCGGTGGCGGCGAGGTCCGCCGGCGGCCCGTCGAAGACCAGCTTGCCGCCATGCAATAGGAGCACACGGTCGAGGTCGTCGGCCACGGCGCCGAGCTCGTGGGAGACCAACAGCACGGCCGCACCGCGATCTCTCACCGCCCGGACGAGCGTGTCGCGGAACCGCTGCTGGGAGTCGGCGTCGACGCCGGCCACCGGCTCGTCGAGGATCAGCAGCTCCGGGTCGTTCACCAGCGCCTTGGCGATCAGAACTCGTTGCTGCTGGCCGCCGGAGAGGTCGGCTACGGGCCGGTGTGCCCGATCGTGCATCGAGACGTCCTCGAGCGCTCGTTGGACGGCCGACGTGTCGGCCGGTCCGAACCGGCGGCGCCAGCGGCCTCCGACCAGCCGACCGGTGCCGACCACCTCGGTGACCGTGGCGGGAAGCTGGTCGGGCAGCACCGAGCGCTGGGGGACGTAGCCGATCCGCCTGCGGTCCCGGAGCCGCTTGGGCGAGGAGCCCAGCACCCGTACCGTGCCGGCGGGCAAGGGAAGGAGCCCGAGCAGGAGACGCAGCAGGGTCGACTTGCCGGACCCGTTGGGGCCCGTCAGTGCCACGAACTCGCCTCGGTCGACGCTGAGGCTCACGCAGTCGAGGACAGGTTCCCGGTGGTACGAGAACGACACCGTGTCGACGTCCAGGACCGTTGTCATGGAACTGTCCGATTCATGAGAGCGAGAATGGTCCTCAATCGTATCGCACGCCGTCGGGTGCGGGACCGCCGGACGGTCAGCGACAGTCAAGGGCAGCTCCCAGCGCCTCGAGGTTGTCGTGCATCACGGTGGCGTAGGTCTCGCCAGCGTCCAGCTGCTCCTGGGTGAGGCCCTCGAGCGGGTTCAGGACGTCGGTCTCCACGCCCGCCTCCCGGGCAAGGGTCTCGGCCACTCGAGGGGACACGAGGGTCTCGTAGAAGACCGTCGTCACCCCCTCGTCGTCGATGAGGTCGGCCAGCTCGGCCAGCCGCTGCGGATCCGGCTCGGCCTCCGGCGACAGACCGGCGATGGCCTCCTGGTGCAGCCGGTAGCGCTCGACCAGGTAGTGGAACGCAGCGTGAGCGACGACCACGGTGTCCTGCTCGCAGCCGGCGAGGGTCGACTCGAAGTCGCCGTGGAGGTCGTCGAGCTCGGCTCGGTAGGCGTCGGCGTTGGCGGCGAACGTGCTGGCCCGCTCCGGGTTGGCCTCGGTCAAGGCCTCCTCGATCTGGTCGACGGCCTGTCCCAACAGGGTCGGGTCGAGCCAGAAGTGCGGGTCCAGTGCGCCCTCGTCGTCGTGCTCGCCGCCCTCCTCGCCCTCGCCGGCGTGGTCGTCCTCGGCTCCGCTGGCCTCGAGGGGGAGCGCCTCGAGCAGGTCGATGCTGGGACCGTCTCGTCGCTCGGCGGCCTCCTCCACCGCGGGCTGGAAGCCCTGGCCCAGGTAGAGGACGACATCGGCGTCCTCGATCTGGTCCACCTGCTCGGGCGTGAGCTCGAGGTCGTGCGGCTCGGTGCCGGCCGGCGTCAGGTTGACGACGGTGACGGCCTCGCCGCCCACCCGCTCGGCGGCTTCGGAGATGGGGTAGAAGCTCGCCACCACCTGGATCCGGTCGTCGGCTCCGGCGCCGCTGGCATCACCGTCCTCACCGCAACCCGCACCCCCGAGCGCGGCCACGGTGGCGAGGATGAGCACGAGTCGGCGCACGAGGTAACCTCCAAGTTCGGAATGAGAACAATTCTCGCGAACCCGAGGGGGCGACGCAAGCCAGCGGTCGCACGTGGGTAGGTGCCGTCAGCGTGGATCCTCTCCGAACCGTGGGGCACGGCACACTGGAGGCGGCGGCGTTCGCCGAGGTCGTCGGACGCGCTGGCGTGGAGGTCGTCGTCGACGTCCGCCGCTTCCCTGGGAGTCGACGCCACCCGCACTTCGCCGGAGACGACATGGCGGCGTGGCTGCCAGCCCACGGCCTGGCGTACCGGTGGCTGCCGTCGCTCGGCGGCCGCCGCCGGCCGGCGCCCGACTCGATCAACGTCGCACTGCGGAACGACCAGTTCAGGGCCTATGCCGACCACATGGCCATCGACGAGTTCGCCTCCGGCGTCGCCGACCTCCGCGCCCTCATGGCTTCCCACCCGGTGGCGGTCATGTGCGCCGAGTCGGTCTGGTGGCGCTGCCACCGGCGCCTGCTCGCCGACCACATGGTCCTCGTCGAGCAGGCGCCCGTCGACCACGTCTTCCACGACGGCCGCGTCGACGCGCACCGCCCGACTCCCGAAGCTCGCCCGGGCGACGGCCACGTCGTCTACGACAGAGGCGCGCCGCCGCTCCCCTTCTCCGGACCTCCGCACGGTGACCGTGCCGAAGACCCGGGAACGGGGTGATCAGGGGCGGTTGCGCCCGAGCTGGTCGTGGCTGGTGACCCAGTCTCCGGCCAACACCGCGCTGCTCAGGGACGTCTCCCCGGCCAGCACCACGGCGGCGCAGATCTCGGCGAACTTGTAGACCTTGCCGGCGCCGTAGCAGTCGAGCATCTCGAGGCACTCGCGTTGAGTGGCGAGGCCCGTCCCGCCTCCGTAGGTGGCCACGATCAGCGCGGGGAGCGTGATCGACCAGTAGTAGTCGCCGTTGGGGAGGAGCTGGGTGTAGCTCACGCCGGCGTGGGCCTCGGAGACGTTGGCGACGTCCTGTCCGGTGGCGATGAACATGGCGGTCAGGCCGTTGGCGGCGTGGGCCCCGTTGTTGGCCGCCCCGACGAGGAAGGAGCCCGCCATCTGGATCTGGCGAGCCCAGAACAGGGTGTCGGTGTCGACCCCCATCAGCCGCTCGAGGACGTCCTTCTTCAGCGTCGCCTCCGCCACCACCCGCTTGCCCCGGGTGAGGAGCATGTTGATCCGCGAGTGCTTCTTGTCCGTGTCGATGTTCCCCGAGAGGATGTAGCGCGTCTGCCCTGGGTAGTTGGCCTTGATCCACTCACAGGCCTCGAGGGTCGCCTTGCCGGTCATGTTCTGGCCGGCGGCGTCGCCGGTGGTGTAGTTGAGCCGGAGGTACCGCAGCGGCCCGATCGAGTACTGGCCGATGTACTGCAGCTTCCCCTGGTCGTCGACTCCGCCGCCGCCTTGATCTCGGAGAAGTGGTCGTCGACCCAACCCCCGAACTCGCGGGCCTCGAGAGCGTCGGCCAGGACGAACACCGGCGCCCGCTGCACTCCTCGACCACGGTGGTCTTGACGCCCCCGCTCTCGGTGATGAGGCGCATGCCCCGGTTGTAGCTGGCTACGAGGGTCCCCTCGCTGGTGGCCAAGGGGATGAAGAAGTCGCCCCGTGCGTGCTCGCCGTCGATGTGGAGGGGTCCGGCCACGCCGAGGAACCTGTGCGACCCCGATGAAGTTCTCGACGTTGCCCCGCAGCACCGAGGGTCGAATGAGTGGCTGCCGACGTGGCGGAGCTGGCTGCCGGTGTGTTCGGCGACGAACCGGCGGCGCTCGAGCTCGTTGGTGTAGTCGTCGTCCCGGTCACGGGGGATGCGGGCCCTGCCGTCGCTGGTGGTGGTGGTGGCCATGTCAACTCTCACTCCTGCTGGAGGGCATGTGGAGAGAGTGTGTGCCCCCTGCCGATCCAGCCGCTCGACGACGGCCTACGAGGCCACCGTCGTCGTCGAGCCGGTGGACCGGCCGTCAACCGCTGCCGTAGGGACGGGTGAGGATCTCCAGGTAGTGGCCGTCGGGGTCCTCGAAGTACACGCCTCGACCACCGTCGCCGTGGTTGATCTCGCCTTGTCGGCGCTGTCCCGGATCGGCCCAGTAGGGGAGGTCCCGCTCCTTGATCCGTCCGAAGATCTCGTCGAAGTCGGGCTCGCTGACGAGGAAGGCGTAGTGCTGTGGGGTGATGGCACCATCGGCGTCGATGAAATCGAGGGTGACGCCGTTGTCGGTCTCCACGGTCAGGAACGGCCCGAATGGCCTCGGTGCGCGCAGGCCGAGTACCTCGGCCATGAACGTGGCCGACGACTTGCTGTCCCGGGCCGACACGATCGTGTGGTTGAGCTCGACGGGCATGGGGCCCTCCTTCGATCGGTACCGGTGGCGGCCGGGTGCGCCGCCCACGGTCATGCTGGCCGTCGCCGATGACGGCGCTCGCTAGCGTAGGGCGGCGCGGGTTCGCATCGACGGGGTCGGTCTTGCCGGGCCGGCGTCGCGCACCTCAGGACGCCGGCCGGAGTCGCGAACGGGTGCACGTCGGCGTGCGGAAGCCCGCAGGCCGGACGCCGGTACGCTCCGGGATCTGCGATCGCGGTGGACCGGCCGGAGTCGACGAGAGCGGGGTGCCATGCGCATCGGGGTGGGGGTTGGCGGAGCGACGGTCTCGGACGTGGTCGACGACGTTCGACAGGCGGCCGAGGAGGGCTTCGCATCGGCGTGGCTCAGCAACATCTTCGCCCTCGACGCCATCACGGCCGCAGCTTTGGCCGGCCGCGAGGTGTCAGGCATCGACATCGGCACGGCCGTCGTCCCCACCTTCCCCCGCCACCCGTTCGCCATGGCACAGCAGGCGATCACCGCCCACGACGCCTGCCGCGGGCGCTTCACGCTCGGCATCGGGCTATCGCACCAGTTGGTCATCGAGTCGATGTTCGGGATGTCCTTCGACCGGCCCGCTCGGCACATGCGGGAGTACCTCGAGGTGCTCCTGCCGCTCCTGCAACACGGATCGGTGGACCACGAAGGGGAGCTGTACAAGGTCAAGGCCCCGCTCGAGCGTCCCGAGGACTCCGGGCCCCCGGTGCTCGTGGCCGCCCTCGCCCCGGTCATGCTCAAGTTGGCCGGCACCATGGCCGACGGGACGGTCACCTGGATGACCGGGCCGCGCGCCATCGCCGACCACATCGCCCCCCGGATCGGCGCCGCCGCCGAGGGCGCGGGACGGCCGCCGCCCCGCATCGTGTGCGGGCTGCCGGTGGCGGTGACCGCCGACGCCGACGCCGCCCGGGAGCAAGCCGCCCGCATCTTCGAGGTCTACGGTGGGCTCCCCTCCTACCGGTCCATGCTCGACAAGGAAGGCGCCGAGGGCCCGGCCGATGTGGCCGTGGTCGGCGACGAGGAGGCGGTCGCCGCCACCGTGGGACGGCTGGCCGACGCCGGAGTGACCGACTTCCAGGCCGCGGTGTTCGGCGACGCCGAGGGCCGGTCCCGCACCCGGCAGCTCCTTCGTTCGCTTGACTGACACTGCGTCTGTACCTGCGGCTGCCCCGTGACGCAGCCGAGATGACATCAGAGGGCGTCGGACCGCCTAGGGTGAATGTCGACGAGGGGGCCATTCGGGCCCGCTTGCAGTGAAGGAAGAGATACGCGTTGGCTACAGGCACTGTGAAGTTCTTCAACAACGAGAAGGGCTTCGGTTTCATCTCGCGTGAGCAGGGCGACGACGTGTTCGTCCACTACTCCAACATCCAAGGCAGCGGCTACAAGTCGCTCGAAGAGGGCCAGCGCGTCGAGTTCGACGTGGCCCCGGGCCGGAAGGGTGAGGAAGCCCAGAACGTTCGGGTGGTCTGAACCACATCGTCGCCCGGGTCGCCGGCCCACACTGACCGGCGACTCGGGGCGACCCTGGCGGCAACGGCGCCGCCGAGCATCGAAGGAGGGACATGGCCGCGCAACGAACCAGTTTCGAGAAGCTTCAGCGCGACCGGGCCAAGAAGGCCAAGGCCGCGGCCAAGCGCGAACGCCGCCTCGAGCGGTCCGCCGAGGCAGCAGAGTCGGCGAGGAACGATGGCCTGCTTGACGAGGCGGAGGCCGCCCCCGGTGAGGAGCTCTCGGCCGCCGAGCTGCTCGCTCGCATCGAGTCGATCCACAAGCAGTTCGAGGCCGAGACGATCAGCTACGAGGTCTTCGAGGAGAAGAAGGCCGAGCTCATGGCTCGGCTCACCATCGACTGACCCGATCCGAGGCCGGGGCAGGGGTTCTCCCGTCGGGCGGCACCGGGTACACCACGTGCTGGCCCGTGGTCGCAGCGCCAGCCGAGCGAAGGAGCCTGATGGACGCCATCACCCTGTTGAAGCAGGATCACCGCACCGTCGAGAAGCTGTTCAAGAGCTACGAGAAGACCGGCGACAAGGCGCACAAGTCTCGCCGTGACCTCGTTGACCAGATCATCGAGGAGCTCTCGATCCACGCCGCCATCGAGGAGCAGGTCTTCTACCCCCGCGTCCGCCAAGAGGTGCCCGATGCCGAGGACACGGTGCTCGAGGGGCTCGAGGAGCACCACATCGTGAAGTGGACGCTGTCGGAGCTCGAGACCCTGGAACCGAGTGACGAGCGCTTCCATCCGAAGGTCACCGTGCTGATGGAGTCGGTGCGCCACCACGTCGAGGAAGAGGAATCCGAGATGTTCCCCGAGGTGCGCAAGGCCATGGGCCGCAAGGCCCTCCAGCAGGTCGGCGACCAACTGGAGACGGCCAAGAAGGCTGCACCCACCCGCCCCCACCCCAAGGCGCCCGACGAGCCGCCGGGCAACCTGGTCGCCGGTGCCGTCAGCGGTGCCGCCGACAGGGCTCGGAAGGTGGGCAAGGAAGCGGTGAAGAAGGCCCGCAAGACGCGCTGACCGACGGCTTGGCTCCTGGGCCGGTGCCGGGCCGGCGCCTCTCAGAGGGGGAGCAGCTCGAAGGCGACAGCGGGGTGGCCGCCAAACCGGCTCCCGGTCGCCGTGGCCGCCTCGCGGAGGAAGCGGGCGGGATCGGTCCCGAGAGTCCCTTCGGGCAGCCCTTCGAGGTAGGCCCGGTGGGCTCGGAGCGAGGCGATGCCGCGCTCGAGGGTGTCGCCGACGTCGACGGCGTGGGTGGCCGACGGCGATCCGCTCACGGCCAGGCGGCGGGCGCCAGCCCACGGCGCCAGACCTCCGGCGACCTGGTCGGCGAACACCCACCGGTTGCCGGCGTCGCGAGTGGCGTCGATGAGCGCGTGGCCGACGTTGCGGTGATCGGCCATGTTGGGAGGGCTGCCCGGTCCCCAAGAGTCGTGGTGGTTGATGGTCACGAGCAGCTCCGGGCGGTGCCGGCGGATGGCGGCGGCGAGATCACGCCGGAGGTCCAAGCCGTACTCGACGATGCCGTCGGTGTGGTCGAGGAACTCCACCACGTCCACGCCGACCAGCGCCGCACCGGCTCGCTCCTCGGCCTCGCGGACCGGACCGGCCTCCTCGGGGGCGAGGGCGTCGATCCCGGCTTCGCCCCGGGTGACCAGCAGGTACCTCACCTCCCGTCCCTCGTCGGTCCAGCGGGCGATGGCGCTGGCCGCCCCGTACTCGAGGTCATCGGGGTGGGCGACGACGGCCAGCGCTCGGGTCCAGTCCTCCGGGAAGGGCTCCAACTCCGGTGGGGCGGGAGGGGCAGGCTGGGGCGACATCTCCGGAGTGTGCCCGGTGTGGTCGACTGGGACCATGACCGACACCGCCCGTCCCCGCTTCGCCGGCTGGCGGGGCGTCAACCACCTGGCCATGGTCACCCCCGACATGGAGGCCACCACCCGGTTCTTCACCCACGTGCTCGGCATGGACCTGCTGGCCACCCTCGGCAACGGTGATCCCCGCGAGCCCTACCCCTACCGCCACTACTTCTTCGGCATCGCCGAGGGGAACACCATTGCCTTCTTCGAGTGGCCGGATGTCCAACAGGGTCCCACCAAGCCCGCCGGCCTGCCCGCCGACGGTGTCCGCTTCGACCACCTTTCGTTCAACGTGGCCTCCGTCGAAGACCTCTCCGCGCTTCGCCAGCGCCTGATCGATGCCGACGTGTCGGTGAGCGACGTGGTCGACCACACCGTCATCCACTCGATCTACTTCGACGACCCCGTCACCGGCGCCAGCCTCGAGGCCAGCGTGTGGGTGCAGGACATCGACGCGGTGCCGTACTGGGGTGATCCCGACCCGGTTCCGGCCGCCCGAGCGGCCATGGCGGCCCGCCCGGTCGACGCCAAGAAGCCGAACCTGCCGCCCGAGCTGGCCGGGCCCTGAGCGGGAGAGGTGAGGCCAGCGGCCGGTCGCCGGCCGGTACAGTCCCCGCCATGCCGAAGCCGAGCGGACCCTTCCGGCGCGCCCTGGCCACGATGACCCTGGCGGCGGCGCTGGCGCTGGCCGGCTGTGGCGACGACGAGACGACGGCGGTGAAGGACGGGTCCGCCGCCGGTGACAAGGCCACGCCCACCCAGCCCATGCCGGAGCCGTCGACCACCCTGGCCGACGCCGCCGGACTGCCCTGCAAGCAGCCGACCGAGGTTCCCCCGGCCGAGGGCAAGCCCGAGGTCACCATGCCCGAGCAGCCCCCGGCCGAGCTCGTGACCGAGGACCTCGAACCCGGCGACGGCGCCGAGGCGAAGCTCGGCGACACGATCAAGGTCCACTACGTCGGCATCGCCTGCTCCACGGGCATGCAGTTCGACTCGTCCTGGGACAGTGGCCAACCGGCGGACTTCCAACTGGCCGAGGGCGGCCTGATCAAGGGGTGGACCCAAGGCATCCCCGGTATGAAGGTCGGCGGCCGCCGGAAGCTCGTCATCCCCCCCGATCTCGCCTACGGCGCCGAGGGACGGCCCGGCATCGCGCCCAACGAGACCCTCGTCTTCGTGATCGACCTCGAGGACGTGACGCCGGCCGGCGAGGCCGATCCCGGCACCACCACCACCGTGGCCTCCGACGGCGAGGGGGAGTCGGGTGGGGAGGATCCCGCCACGACGCCCACCACCGAAGCCCCCACCACGAGCGGCCCCTGAGGCGACCCGTCGCTCGATGATGCGCCTCCGTCACGCGCCAGACTACGACTGCAACTTCTGTCGCATCGCGGCGGGTGGGAGTGGTCCCCTCACCTCCCAGGAGCACGTCTTCCACCGAACGGACCTCCTGACCGCCTTCGTCGCGAGCCACTGGTGGCCGAAGAACCCGGGCCATGTGCTCGTCATCCCGAGGCAGCACATCGAGAACGTCTATGAGTTTCCGTCCGACCTCGGCGGGCCGTTGATGGAGGCGACACGACTGGTCGCCATTGCCCTCAGGCGGGTGTACGGCTGTGACGGCGTGTCAACTCGTCAGCACAATGAGCCGGCGGGAAACCAGCACGTCTGGCACTTCCACCAGCACATCTTTCCCCGATGGGAGGGCGATGGCCTCTACCAGCGACATGCCGAGAAGGCGCTCGCCCCCGAGGCCGACCGCGTGCAGCGAGCCGCTGCGCTCCGCATTGCGCTTGCGTCTGAGCCAGCGGCTGGGTGAGCGGTCCTGTTCGTCCCGCACGAAGAAGGATCACACTTCCTCCGACGGTGGTGCGAGCGACGGGCCAACCGGGGTCTCGACGACCAGGTCGTGACGCCTTCAGACCTCGACCCGGGGTCGGGCGGGTTCTCGAGCCAGGCTGGCCACGAGCACGATGGCCGGCAGCGTGACAGCCAGCGCCAACGCCACCAGGTTCCCCACCTTGTCGGATCCGCTGTAGGGCTCGAGGTGGGTGGCGTGGTAGAGGAGATGCGGGGCGCCGAAGGCAAGGAGGGCGGCGGCGGCCGTGCGCACCAGCGCCGGTGTCAGCAGCCAGGCCGCCACCGCCGCCATGATGGCCAGCCCCAGGTTCAGCCCGCCGAAGTCCCGGAGGAGGTGCTCGTTGTACGGGCCGTCGGCGCTGACCCAGGTGCGCCCCCCGCCGGGAAAGGTGTCGTAGAAGTGGCGGGGGGCGACGCTGGCCCAGATCCCGAGCTGACCCTGCACCAGGGCCATGCCGACCAGCCCGATGCGCATCACCCGGCGGCGCATGACCGCTCCTCCCTCTCGAGCGCGGCCACCACCAGTGGCCACCCCTGGTCGACGCTGGCCACCTTCGGCGCCCAGCCCGTCGCCGCCCGGAACCGGCGGTTGGACACCCGTTGGGAGCGGGCCAGCACCTCGGCCCGGCGGCCGGCCACCCGGGCCAGGACGGCCCCCGGGTACGGGACCGGTCCCCTGCCCATGGCCGCGCTCAGGGACTCGAGGTAGTGGCGCCGGGTGACGGGCTCGTCATCGACCACGTTCCAGGCGCCGGGCGGGGCCATGAGGGCGGCGGCCACCGCCGTGCCCGTGTCGTCGAGGTGCACCGACGAGATCCATGACCCCGGTCGGCCGAGCGGGAAGTGGGGGAAGCGGCGGCGGACGCCGGCGACGGTGTCGGTGGTGTGGTGGGAGTCAGGTCCGTAGAACAGGCCGAAGCGCAGCACCACGCCGGTCCCGCCGGCGGCGGTGAAACGGTCGGCCTGGGCGCCGGCTTCGAGTGAGGAGGCCACGACGGGGTTCGGCGCGAGCGGGGAGCCCTCGTCGAGCCAGGCGTCCCCGCCGTCGGCGTAGGAGAACGTGATCGACTCCTGGACGTAGCGCTCGGCGCCAGTGGCCAGGGCGGCGTCCACCAGGTGGCGCGACGCCTCCCGACGCAGGCGGTCGTTGGTGGCCCACGCCGCCGCCCGCCACGCCCGGGTGGTGGGTGGGATGTGGGTGGCCAGGTGGCAGACCACGTCGTGGCCCTCGACGGCGGCTCGGACCGCGGTCGGGTCGAAGAGGTCGACGGTGATGGGACTGGCCCCAGCCGCCCGCAACTGGTCCTCCTTCTCGGCGCCACGGGCCACCGCGGTGACCCGGTGGCCGGCGGAGACGAGGGCCGGAACGGCCCGCCGGCCGAGCACGCCGGTGGCCCCGGTGACGAACACGTCGTGGGTCAATGGAGGACCTCCTGGAACCAGGCGGCGGCCTTGGTGACCGCCGCAGGGGGGGTTTCCCGCCCGACCACGGCGACGAGGTCGGCGATGGTCTCGGACCGCAACGCGTCGCGCCAGGCCGCCTCGGCCCGGGCCATGGCCTTGGTGACGGCGCACGCCTGCCGGTACTCACTCGTGGGCAGGGCGGCCGGACCGCGCTGGCGGATCTCCATGCACCGGAAGGCGGGCTCCGCGCCGTCGACGGCCCGCACCACGTCGAGCACGCTGACAGCCGTCGCCGGCTTGGCCAGGCGGTAGCCGCCCTTGGCCCCGGGCTCAGCGGTGACGATGCCGGCCCGGGACAGGGCTTGGAGGTGCTTGGCCAGGTACGCCGGTGGCACGCCGTGGTACTCGGCCAGCCGAGCGGCCGGCAGCGTCGCCTCGGGTGGGAGCAGCGCGAGGATCGCGCAGCAGTGCACGGCCCACTCGACGCCTTCGCTCAACCGCATACCCGGACACTAAGTATCCGAGTTTCGATGGTCAAGCCGGAGCGGCGGGCGTTCGACGCTCTAGAGCACCCGGGGCGGTTGGGTGCCCGACGGGTTCAGGCGCAGGTCGACGGTCATGGCCGGGACCACCAGGGCCCGGCAGGCGCGGGCGATCGGCTCTTCGACCCCGGCCCGGACGGCGTCGGGGCTGGCCTGTGCGTCGAGGTCCACCGAAGCCACGATGTGCGGCTGGGGCGCGACGGTGAGCACCCGGACCTTCGCGCCGGTCACGCCGTCGACCGACTCGAGGTCCTGGGCCAGCGCTCGGGCCACCGCCACGGGCTCGACGGTGGTCCGCCCCAGTGGCGTGTCCTCCACATCGACGGTGCCGAGAGGGGGCCCGTCGGCACGAGCGACGATCTGGCGCCATGCCCACACGAGGCTGAGGACGGCCAGGATGGCCAGCCCCGCGAGCGCACCGGTGGCCCAGGCGGCTGGTTGGTCGACCACGTCGTCGACCGCCTGCCGGTAGAGCCGCCGGGGCTCGTCGAGATCGACCTGCTCGTTGGCGGCGGCGAGACCGACTCCCCCGGCGATGGCGAACAGCGACCCGACGAGGAAGAGGACCACGCGGTTGACCCGATCGACCGTGGCGTTCACTTGACCCTCCGGGTGGCGGGGTGCAGGTGGAGCTTCACTCGGGGCGGGTCCGCCAACTGGAACCGCTCGAGCTCGGTGCCCAGGTCGCCACGGAGGCGGCGGGCGATCTCGGCGGGGTCGGCGGTGGTGGCGAACCCGGCCCGCACGGCGACGTTTCGCTTCCTGATGCGCACCTTCGGCGTCACCACGTCTCGTTCTCGCTCGGCCACGCGGGTGAGGTGACCCTCGAGCGCCCGGCGGGACACCGACACCTCCCTCGTGTCCTGGTCGGTGCGGATGGGCAGGCGGCGGGGAAGGCGGGGGACGAGCTGCAACAGCGCCAGGATGAGCCCGACCACGAGCAGCACGGCCGAGGTGATGACCAGGCTCGCATCGTCCCAGCGCAGAGCCCGGAGGTGGTCGTGCCAGGAGGCGCGGGGAACGATCCAGGCCTGCCGGTCGGCCTGCAGCAGCGCCACCTCGACGATGGCGATGACCGCGGCGATGGCGAGAGCCAGGCCGAGGACGAGGGCCAGCACCCGGTTGAGGGGACGCACGGTCAGCCGGGCAGGATCGCCGGCGCGGGGGACGGCCCCGACGAAGGCGCGGGCTCGCCGGGCTCACCGGGACCGGCGATGGCGACGATGGCCACGTCGATGCGCACGTCCTCGGTGATGCCGGCGGCGGCCAGCTCGTCGAGTACGGCGCCACGCACCGTGGCCCCGAGGGCGGGCAGTGAGGTGCCGTAGGTGGCGGTCACACGGACCGCCACCTCGGTCCTCCCCTGGTGGCGGGTGACCGTGACCCCTCGGATGCGGCGGCCGCCTCCGTAGGTGGCGAGGGCGCCGAGCGGCCCACCGTCGAGCTCGACGACGCCGTCGGTCTGCTGTGCCACCCGGGCGGCGATCTCGGCGATGACGACCGGGGCGACCGGCACCGCCGCCTCGGACGCCACGGCTACTCGACGCGGCCGGTGTTGGCGGTGTCGTCTTCGCCCGGGCCGTCGAAGGCCAGGTCGGCCACGGCCACGTTGACCTCGACCACCTGGAGGCCGGTCATGGACTCGATGCGGTCGATGACGTTCTGGCGGACCCCCTCGGCGACCTGGGGGATCGGCGCGGGGTACTTGATCTTGACCGAGATGTCGACGGCGGCCTGCTTGGTCCCCACCTCGACACCAACCCCGGCGGTGGCGTGCTCCTCGCCCCGGATGCGGCCGACGACCCCGGCGAGCGCGCCCGAGAGCTTGCCTCCCAGGCTGTCGACACCATCCACCTCCCGGGTGGCGATGGCGGCGATCTTGGCCACCACCGATTCGGCGATCGAGGTGATCCCGCGGTCGCTCTCGAGGCTGGTGATGGAATCCCCTGGCTGGCGGGTGGCAGGGGGCGTCGGGGTGGTGTCGGTCACGGTGTGCTCCTCGGAAGTGGAAGGACGGTCGCTGGAGGGAGGGTTGGGGCTAGAGATCGCTGCTGTCCTCGTCACGGCGACTGGTGAGCTCGCTCAGGTCGAGGCCCTGGGAGATGACCATGCCGATGAGGAGGCCGATGGCCCCCAGGGCCACCATCAACAGTGCGCCGGCGAAGTCGGTGATGGCCCAGACGGCGCCCACCGCCAAGCCGATGAACATGGTGGTGCGGGGGGTGAACATCGGGCGCTCCTCTTCGAAGGCATCGGGGGTGGCGGCAGGACCCCGAGTGGCGCCGAATCTACCCCGCCCGGGCGGCCCAGGCCGGCGAGACGGCGGCAGGGCAACGGCGGCGAGGCCGAAGGGCCAGGCGATAGGTTGCCGATGTGGACCGGCACGAGGCCAGGGCGGTGCTCGGGGTTCGCCCTGGCGCCGGGCGGGACGAGGTGGACCGTGCCTTCCGGCGGGCCGCTCGTTTCCACCACCCCGACCACGGTGGTGACCCCTCCCGGTTCCGCTCGATCGTCCTGGCCCGCCAGATCCTCGTGGACCCCGACCTCCGGCCGGCGCTGGGTCGGGTCGTCATCGTCCCCTCCCGGTCGGTCTTCGGCATCCTCGAGGACATGGTGCGGCTCGTGCGCACCTTGACCAGGAGGAGCGAGCCGCCACCGCGGGTGCGGTGAGGGTCAGCGGCGGCCGTCGGGGCCGAGCCAGCGCACGTGGAGGATCGAGGCGTCGTCGGCCAGTTCGTCGTCGTGGTGGGACACCACGGCCCGAACGGTGCGCCGGACCAGCTCGGCCGAGTCGTCCACCTCCGCCACCAGCCGGGTGAGCAGGGCGATCAGCCCCCCGAGGCCGAACGGCTCACCGGCCCGGTCGATCACGCCGTCGGTGTAGACGAACAGCCCGTCACCCGGGCACAGGTCGGCGGTGTTCACGACGACGTCGATGCCGAGCTCGGCCTTGACCCCGACGGGCAGCGCCGGTGGGCACGGCAGCTCGACGATCTCCTCACCCTCCCGGTGGAGCAGCGGGAAGGGATGGGCGGCGCCGACCCAGCGCATCGCCCCGCTGGCCACGTCGAGCTCGGCGAACAGGCCGGTGGCGAAGCCGCCCTCGAACTCGCGGTGGATGGCGACGTCGACCTGGACCACGGTGTCCTCGAGGTTGGCTCCTGCCCTCCGGGCGTGGCGGTAGGCGTTGAGGGCGATCGCCGAGATCATGCTGGCGTTGAGGCCGTGGCCCATGGCGTCGAGCATGGCGAACTGGAGCACGCCAGCGTTGATGGAGTAGTCGAAGACGTCACCGCCGACCGAGTACGTCGGTTCGAGCATGCCGGCCACTCTGACCTCGGCGGCGGCCGCCGACAGCGGCGGGAGCAGGCCCCACTGGATCTCGGCGGCCAGGCTCATCTTGCGTCGTCGTCGGGTCGTGTAGAAGACGTCGCCGTAGCCCGACTTGCGGATCACCTGGGCGCCGACCACATCGGTGAAGCGGACCAGCGCCTCGGTGGCGGAGACGTCCGAGGAGGGGAGGATCCCCGACAGGGCGCCGATCCGCTCCGTCCCGTGGTGCATCGGCACCCAGACCCGATGCCCGCCGTCGTCGACCTGGGTCACGATCGCCCCTTCCCGGAAGCAGCGGCCGGCGGCGGTGCCCTCGATGGGCACCCGGGCATCCTCGATGTACACGCCCGGCAGTGACTTGGACGGCACGGCCACGAGGAAGGCCTGCTCGTAGTCGGCGAGCCAGATCACGGCCTCGACGATGTCGAGAGCGAGCGCAGCCTGAGCCACGGCGGCCGGAAGGTCGTCGGGATGGGCCAGCCGTGTCGCGTCGATCAGCTGGTCGAGCTCCCCACCGTCCCGTTGGTTCACCGGAGGATGCTCGCGCATCCTCGGACTCGACATAGCGTCGAACGGCGTGATGCCGGTTCCGCACCTGCTCGCCCAGGCTGTGCCGCTCGATCCGGAGCTGCTCGACGCCTGCGGTGAGGAGCCAGGAGCAGCCTGCCGGTTCATCCTCGACCGGACCGGCAACACCTTCCTGGCGAAGGCCGCCGACGCTCTAGTGGCCACGCCGCTCAAGATCCTGCTCATCGTGGCCATCGCCTACCTGCTCAACCGGATCGTGCGCCGGGGCATCCGCCGCTTCGCCGATCGGCTCGCCGGCTCGGCCACCTCCGGGCGGCTGAAGCAGGCCCGGGACCGAGCCCCCAGCCTGCTGGTCACCCAGTCGCAGCCCAGCCTGCGCTCGGCGGCGCGGGCGGCGACCATCGCCGAGGTGCTCCGGAGCCTGGCCACGTTCGTGATCTACGCCTTCGCCTTCACCTACGTGATGGCCGAGCTCGGCCTCGACCTGGGGCCGCTCGTGGCCGGTGCCGGCGTGGTCGGCGTGGCCCTCGGCTTCGGCGCCCAGAGCCTGGTGAAGGACTTCCTGAGCGGCCTGTTCATGCTGATCGAGGACCAGTACGGGGTCGGTGACGTGGTCGACGTGGGGGAGGCGGCCGGCGCCGTCGAAGCCGTATCGCTTCGTACCACCCGCATCCGCGACGTCAACGGCACCGTGTGGCACGTGCCCAACGGCGAGATCCGTCGCGTCGGCAACAAGTCACAGGAGTGGGCCCGGGCCCTGCTCGACATCAGCGTCGCCCTCGGCACCGACGTGGCCCGAGCGGCGGCGGTGATGAAGGAGGTGGCTGACGAGGTGTGCGCCTCTCCCGAGCTTCGGGGCCAGGTGCTCGAGGAGGCCGAGGTGTGGGGGATCGAGCAGCTCATGCCCGAGGGCATCACCATCAGGATGGTGGTCAAGACGACGCCCGGGTCCCAGTGGACGGTCATGCGCGCGCTCCGGGGGGCCGTCAAGGACGCCTTCGAGGCCGAGGGCATCAAGCTGGCGGCGCCGTTCGGCGGCATGGTGGTGGGGCGGGAGACCGATGCCCGCCCGCCGACTCTCCCGCCCCCCGAGCGGCCCTGACCTCCGGGGCGCCGACCTAGGGTGGGCGTCCCGGCGAGCGAGGAGCGCCCGATGGCGACCGGCCACGACCACGATCCCCACGGCGCAAGCACCCGCGTCGATGCCGCTCACGCCGGACCCGACGGCCACGACGCACATCCCCTCCACGACGTGCACGACGTCCAGGATGGGGGAGCCGGTCACGGGGTCGAGAACCCGCGGTGGGTGCTGGTCCCACTGCTGGTCGGCCTGGTCCTGGGGGTGGTCCTGCTCGTGATCCTCGGCGTCGACGCCGGCGTGCCCGCCTTCACCGACTGAGCTGTCCTTCGCCGCTCGCCCAGGCGACCTACGGGGCGGCGGACACCTCGTCGGACAGGGTGACGGCCACCGCGAACGGTCCACCCTCGGTCACCTCGAGGGAGGCCACCCGGCCGGCGTCGCGCACGTCGTCGACGGCCAGGGCCAGCGCCGCCAACCGATCGGGGCTGGCGGTGACCACGACCCGATCCACCTCGGATCGCATGGACCGCTTGGCATCGGACTTCGCCTTGCGCACGGCACCGAGCACCTCGGCGGCCACGGCCGCCACCAGCGGGTCGACGGGCCCGGCCGCCGACCGGAGCGGCTCGGCCGTCGGCCACCGCGCCCGATGGACCGATCCCTCCTGCCACCACGACCACACCTCCTCGGTGACGAAGGGCAGGAAGGGCGCGAACAGGCGCACCAGCGTGGAGAGGGCGAGGGCGAGGGCGGCCTGGGCCGACCGAGCGTCGTCGTCGCCATGGCCGCCGTAGGCCCGCGCCTTGACCAGCTCGACGTGGTCGTCGCAGAAGGCCCAGAAGAACGACTCGGCCCGCTCGAGGGCGCGGGCGTAGTCATAGCCGGCGAAGGCGGCCGTGACCTCGTCGACCGCCGAGACCAGGCCGGCCAGCATCGACCGGTCGAGCGGCTCGGTGACGGCACCACCTTCCGCCGGCGCCAGGGCCAGGACGAACCGTGAGACGTTGAGCAGCTTGATGGCCAGGCGCCGCCCGATCTTGAACTGGTTGGGGTCGAGGGCGGTGTCGGTGCCCGGCCGCCCGTTGCAGGCCCAGTACCTCACGGCGTCGCTCCCGTGCTGCTCGAGCACGTCGACCGGCGTGACCACGTTGCCCTTGGACTTGCTCATCTTCTTGCGGTCGGGATCGAGGACCCAGCCGTTGATGCTCGCATCCGACCAGGGAAGGGCGTCGAACAGGGCGTGGCTCCTCACCACGCTGGCGAACAGCCAGGTCCTGATGATCTCCGGACCCTGGGGCCGCAGGTCCATCGGGAAGGTGCGGGCGAACAGGTCGGGGTCGTCCTCCCAGCCGCAGACGATCTGGGGGGTGAGGGACGACGTCGCCCAGGTGTCCATGATGTCGGGGTCACCGACGAACCCTCCGGGCCGACCCCGCTGACCGGACGTGTAGCCGGGAGGGACGTCGGAGGACGGGTCGACGGGCAGGGCGGCCTCGTCGGGGACGATCGGGTGGGCGTGATCGACGCCCCCGGCCTCGTCCACGGGGTACCACAGCGGGAAGGGCACCCCGAAGAAGCGCTGGCGGCTGATCAGCCAGTCGCCGTTGAGGCCCTCGACCCAGCTCTGGTAGCGCTGCTGCATGACCGACGGGTGCCAGCGCAGTTCCTTGCCCCGCTGCAGCAGGGCCGCCCTGAGGCCCGGGTCCCTCCCGCCGTTGCGGAGGTACCACTGGCGGCTGGTGACGATCTCGAGCGGGCGGTCGCCGTTCTCGTAGAACTTGACCGGGTGGGAGATGGGGCGGGGCTCACCGGCGAGCTCGCCCGCCTCCCGGAGCAGCTCCACGACTCGCGACGAGGCCGAGCGGGTCGTCCGACCGGCCAGCTCGGCGTAGGCGGCGCGGCCGGCGGGCGTGGTGATGGCCTCGGGCGGTTCCGCTCGCAGGCGCCCATCCCGCTCGAGCACGTTGCGGACAGGGAGGGCCAGCTCCCTCCACCAGGTGACGTCGGTGGTGTCACCGAAGGTGCAGATCATGGCGATGCCCGAACCCTTGTCGGGCGAGGCCAGCTCGTGAGCGACGACGGGTACCTTCACCTCGAAGAGGGGTGAGACCACGGTCGTGCCGAACAGCGGCCGGTAGCGCTCGTCGTCGGGGTGGGCGACCAGGGACACGCAGGCCGGGAGCAGCTCGGGCCGGGTCGTCTCGATGAAGACCCTCCTGCCGTCAGGGGTCCGGAAGCCGAAGCGGTGGTAGGCGCCGGGCTGCTCGCGCTCCTCGAGCTCGGCCTGGGCCACCGGTGTCTGGAAGGTCACGTCCCAGAGGGTCGGGGCCTCGGCCGAGTAGGCGTCCCCCCGGGCCAGGTCCCGGAGGAAGGCCCGCTGGCTCGTGCGCTGCGATCGCTCGCCGATGGTGACGTAGGTGAGCGACCAGTCCACCGAGAGGCCTAGCCGGCGCCACAGATCCTCGAAGACCTTCTCGTCCTCGCCGGTGAGGCCGACGCACAGCTCGACGAAGTTGGGTCGTGAGCAGCTGACCTTTCGCTTCGGGTCGGGCTTTTCCGGCGGGCGGAACTCAGGGTCGTAGGGCAGTGACGGGTCGCACCTGACACCGAAGTAGTTCTCGACCCGGCGCTCGGTGGGCAGCCCGTTGTCGTCCCACCCCATCGGGTAGAAGACCTCCTCGCCCCGCATCCGGTGGAACCGGGCCAGGCAGTCGGTCTGCACGTACCCGAAGACCGAGCCCATGTGCAGCGACCCACTGACCGTGGGCGGGGGCGTGTCAATGCTGTAGATCTCCTCCCGCCCCTTGGACCGGTCGAAGCGGTACGTGCCGTCGGCCTCCCACCGGGCGTCCCACTTCAGCTCGAGGCCGTCGAGACCCGGTCGGTCGGGGATCGAGCGGGGGCGGGCCATGGGCGCCAAAGGTACCGGTCGCCGTCCACGGGCTCCGAACCGTTCTGGTGGTCGCCGGGCCGCGTCAGGGCTGGTGCGACGCTACGGGCAGGGCAGCCGCCCGCACAGCGGGTCCTCCACCGGGAGAGCGCCGGTGTCGATGGTCGGGAGGGGGATGGCCGGCTGGCTCGCCGGCGCCGCCGTGGTCGGCGTCGGGGTCGTGGGGGTCCGGGTGGTGGGCGGTGAGCTGGACGACCTCGTGGTCGGCGGACGGGTGGCCGGAGCCGGGGGTGCGGGCGGAGGCGCCGGCACGGTGGTGTGCAGCGAGGGACCGGTGACCGGCACCGGTCCCGGAGGCTGGCTCGGTGACCTCGGGCCGGAGGACGGTCCCGCCCCGGCCTGCTCGCTCGAGCCCGGCCCGGCCGAGCCCGTGGCCCGCGGACCGGCGTCCGATCCGGGCGCCGCGGGGGCGACCGGAGCCGGTGGCGACGTGGCCGCCGAGCCAGCTCCCGGTCCAGGCTCGCCGCCACCGGCGGTGCCGTCGGCGGGAGAGCCGTTGGTCTCCCCCGACCTGTCGTCGGCGACCATGACCGTGCCGCTCGCCCCCTCGCGACCTGAGGCGGCGGTGGACGGCGAGCTGCCGTCGCCCGGAGCGCCGGCCACGGTTCCCCCCTCGGACCCGCCCTCGGCGGAGGCGCCGGGACCTCGCCCGGTCGGCTCGGGCACGGGAGCGGACCCCGTGGCGTGACCGGCTCCCACCACCGCCAGTGCGCCGAGGGCCAGCACCATCACCGCCGCCCCGGCCGGCACCTGGGGACGGGACCGGGTGGCCATGGCCAGCAGGCGGCGCCGGCGGCTCGGCTCCAGGTCGTCCACCGGGACCGGCACCGCCTCCGGGGGGCCGTCGGAGGTGGCCACGGTGCGGGCGCCGTGGCGCCGATGCGTGGCCCAGATGGCGTGGATGGCCGTCTCGAGGTCGGCCGGCGAATCGAGGTCCAGGGTGGCCAGGGCGGTGCCGATGGCGGCGGGGGAGAGCGGTACCCGGCCACCCGTCTCGACGGTGCCGTCGCCGGTCGGCCTCCAGGTGGCGGCTCGGCGGTCGACGGCCTCGACCACCCGGGTGAGCACGAGGTGGGTGTCGTGGGCGTCGAGGTTCAGGGCGGCGGTGAGCTCGTGGGGCGAGAGCCGCTCGATCGTGGCCATCCACAAGGCGCTCCGCCACGGTTCGGACAGCTCGGCGAAGACCCGCACGACCGGCTCGCGGTCGCCGCCGGGCCGGTGGGCGAGGACGCCGTTGAGGTCGTCGGTGTCGCCGACCCGGGCCTCGAGGGCGCAGCGCCGTACCGAGGCGAGGACGAGCGGCCGGTCGACGTCCTCGGCGCCCCCCGCCGAAGCGGCCATGGACAGGCCCCGAGCAGCGGTGTCGGTGGCGGCCGTGATCGAGCCGGAGGCCACGACGGCGAGCTGCCACGCCGAGGCGCCGTGCTTGCGCACGACTTGGGCCGACCTCCCGACGTCTTCCCGGTTGCCGTTCACGGCCGTGCTCTGCCCCCTACCCCGTCGGCCGCTCGGCCCTCGACCACCTGGTTCGGGTCGGCGAAGCGCGGTTCCTGCCCCCGGACGCGGGTGATTTGACGGAGCGCGGCGATCGGGCGAACGCTAGCCCGTCGTGCGCGGCAACCGATCGAGCGGGCGGCCGGTCAGGCGGCCGCTCCCGGCGGGCTTCGGGCCGATCTGGACCACGGTGGCCGTCGATCTCATCGGGTTCGGCATCGTCTTTCCGATCCTGCCCCGTTACGCCGAGGACCTGCGCATCAGCCCGGCGGTGATCGGGCTGGTGGTGGCCAGCTTCTCGCTCGCCCAACTCGTGTTCTCGCCGGTGCTCGGACGGCTCTCGGACCGGTTCGGCCGCAAGCCGGTGCTCATCATGTCCTTGTGCGGCACGGCGGTGGGCAGCGTCATCACCGGCCTGGCCGGTTCGGTGTGGCTGTTGCTCCTCGGGCGGCTCATCGACGGCGCATCGGGGGCCAGCGTGTCGGTGGCCCAGGCGGCGGTGGCCGACGTGGCCGCTCCGGAGGACCGGCCGCGGTTGTTCGGCCTGCTCGGTGCCGCCTTCGGGGTGGGGTTCGTCCTCGGGCCCGCCATCGCCACCCTCG
This sequence comes from Acidimicrobiales bacterium, assembly GCA_030447445.1. Lineage (GTDB taxonomy): Bacteria > Actinomycetota > Acidimicrobiia > Acidimicrobiales > Iamiaceae > JAUJOW01. The sequence continues at coordinate 82,266 of JAUJOW010000005.1, forward strand.
CTGCTCTCGACGGTCCCCACATCCCCTTCTTCGTGGCCGCCGCCATCGCCGGGACCAACGCCGTCCTGGCCGTGCGGCGGCTGCCGGAGACCCATCCCCGCTTCGCCTCCCCTCCACCCGAGCCGGGTGATCCGGTCGATCCATCGGGCCGGCACGGCCCCCGGGTCCCGGGGTGGGACCGATCGGCAGGCGGCGAGAGCCCCGCCGCCGACGCCAACCCCGTACCCGCCGGTGCGAGTGCGGCCGAGGCCGCCGGCGACCGGATCGCGTTGGCCGGGCTGGAGCCTTCCCCCGGAGGGGGTCCGATCCTCGGGCGCATGTCCCCGGACGTCCTGCGCCTCGTCGGGGTGGCCTTCGTCGCCCTCGTGGCCTTCAGCGGCTTCGAGGGCACGTTCGCGCTGTTGGTCGAGGACCGCCTCGGGCTCACCCTCAGCTCGACCGGGGCCGTGTTCACGGCCATCGGCCTGGCTCTGGTCGTGGTGCAGGTGGGCCTCATCCACGGTGTCACCGCCCGGCTGGGCGTGGGCGGCACCCTCCGTCTCGGCCTCGGCGCCAACGCCGCCGGCTTGCTCATGCTCGCCGTCGACGGCGGCTGGGCCACGCTCGTACCGGCGCTGGGGTTGCTCGTCCTCGGCCAGGGTCTGGTCACGCCCACCATGTCCTCGGCGGTGGCGGCGCGCGTCCCAGCCGACCGCCGGGGCGAGGTGCTCGGGTTCCAGCAATCGGCCGGCAGCCTGGCCCGGGTGGCCGGTCCGGCCGCCGCCGGTGTCCTCTTCCAGCACGTCGGCGTGCCCGCCCCCTACCTCGTCGCCGGGGTCCTCGTCGTCCTCGCCTTGGCCTTCGTTCCCCACGGCCCCTGACCGGCTCGCGGGAGCTTGTGTCGACCGCTGCGGCCGTCTACGGTGGTTGTTACCAGCCGGTAACTTGACGCCCCCGAGGTGACCCGATGGCCGAGTTCTTCCTCGAACTGAACGAGGACCAGCTCCAGCTCCAGAAGTGGGTGCACGACTTCGCCGAGTCGGTCATCCGCCCCGCCGCCCACGAGTGGGACGAGCGGGAGGAGACGCCGTGGCCGATCATCGAGGAGGCGGCCAAGATCGGCCTCTACTCCTTCGACTTCTTCGCCGAGACCATGCTCGGCGACCCCACCGGCGTCAGCCTCCCAATGGTGAACGAGGAGCTGTTCTGGGGCGACGCCGGGATCGGCCTGTCGATCGTGGGCACCACCCTCGGCGTGGTCGGCATCGTCGGCAACGGCACGCCCGAACAGGTCATGGAGTGGGTGCCCCAGTGCTTCGGCACGCCCGAGAAGCCGGCCCTCGGCGCCTTCGCGGTGAGCGAGCCCGACGCCGGGTCCGACGTCTCGTCCCTGCGCACCACCGCCGTCTACGACGAGGCCAAGGACGAGTGGGTGCTCAACGGCCAGAAGACCTGGATCACCAACGGCGGCATCGCCGACGTGCACGTGGTGGTGGCGTCGGTCGACCGGGAGCTGAAGGGGCGAGGCCAGGCCAGCTTCGTCGTGCCGCCGGGCACCCCCGGACTGTCCCAGGGGGCGAAGTTCAAGAAGCACGGGATCCGAGCCAGCCACACCGCCGAGGTGATCCTGGAAGACGTCCGGGTGCCGGGATCGTGCCTGCTCGGGGGCAAGGAGAAGCTCGACGAACGCCTGGCCCGGGCTCGGGAGGGGAAGCGGTCGAAGACCCAGGCGGCCATGGCCACCTTCGAGGCCTCCCGCCCCGTGGTCGGCGCCCAGGCCATCGGCATCGCCCGGGCCGCCTACGAGTACGCCCTCCAGTACGCCGGGGAGCGGCGCCAGTTCGGCCGGGCCATCATCGAGAACCAGTCGATCGCCTTCACCCTGGCCCGCATGCGCATGGAGATCGACGCCGCCCGTCTGCTCGTGTACCGGGCGGCGTGGATGGCCAAGCACGGCAAGGAGTTCACCGCCGGCGAGGGCTCGATGTCGAAGCTCAAGGCCGGTGAGGTGGCGGTCTGGGTGACCGAGCGGGCCATCCAGATACTCGGCGGCTACGGCTACGTCCGCGAGTACCCGGTGGAGCGCTGGCACCGCGATGCCAAGATCTACGACATCTTCGAAGGCACCGCCGAGATCCAGCAGCTCGTCATCGCTCGGGCCATCTCCGGGTTGCGGATCGAGTAGCCGACCTCGGCTTCTGCACTGACACGGCTTGGATCCGCCTCCTTGGCAGCCCCCGCTGGAACGTCGAACCGACGCCGAGCTGATGGATGGCTGCTGCGAACCGGCCCAGCGGTACATCAAGCGGTACACTAGAACCATGCCACGGAAGACCTCGAAGGGATCGGCGAGAAGGCTCGCGGCCGCTTCTTCGAGATCGACGAAGTCTTCGCCGCGGTCGGCCGGAGGGCGACACGTCGGGAAGTCTGCCGGTGAACCCGCTGACGGAGAGGCCGAGGCGCGCCCTGCGGTGCCAGTGGTTCCTGACCCAGCTCCCTTGGTCGGGTCGTTCGCCATGCCGAGTTTCGATCGGCGCCTCCCGGAGCTGAACTTCCTGGCTGCCGCCATGCCGACAGATTGGCCGCAGTCGCCTCCGCTGGTCATCGGGCAGGCCGAACGAGATGCTTTGGCTCAGATTGGTCGTCTGGTGCACGAGGCAAGAGAGGATGACCGGCACAAGGCAACGTCGCTGCGCTTGAACGAGAGCCTTCGCGCCGCCGCTGAGGTCGCTGTGGGGCAGGGTTGGGCGAAGTCGTTCACGTCGCTGGTCGAGGGCAGCCTCGCGGCGGCCCTCGGAGATTTCGTTTCGATCGTGGCTGAGCAGGCGGCCCTCGATGAGCATTACGCCGCGCACCCCGACGTCCGGCCAGATCTCTGGGAGATCGCCCATGCGGCCGCTCAACTCGACGGGAGCGAGTTGGCAGATCACCCGAACCTGATCGAGATGGCGGTTGATGCGCTGGGCGACGGCGCGAACGTTGATGACGTGTTGACTTGGGCAGCGGGCGCCCTCGCCGGGCAGGCTCCGGTTCGGTCACGACGGTGAAGGTGGTCATCCTCGACAATGAGGCGGTTGGGGCGTTGTCCGATCCCAGTCACCCAGGTCATCGACGGATGCTGGCGTTGATCGAAGCGAACCGGACTATCCGCCGACCGAAGGGCCCTGCACGGCGCACGATCGTTCCGACCTCGGTGAGAGTCGAGGCTGGGTGGAATCGCACGGTGCCAGCGGCAGCCACCATCAACCGGTTGAAGATCGAGGACTGGCCGCTCGGAGCGAACGAGGCGAACGTCGCCGCGCGTCTCCGGGGCGAACACGGGGTGTCGGTCGCGGACGCTCACATGGGTGTCACGGTTGCGGCGCACAACGGTCAGGACATCGCGATCGTGACCAGTGATCTCGGCGACATGAGGAAGGTTGCCGAGGACACGCCGGTCACGATCGTTGCCATCTGAGACTCAACCATGCATGGCGCGGCGCGACGATGCGAGCGCTGTTCGATCGGCCACTGTGATGGCGTCGTAGCGTGAGGTTGTGGACGTCCATCGCCTGCTGGAGGAACACGGCATCCTCCTGGAAGCGGCCCACGGACCGATTCCCAGCGTCGCCGAGCTCGTCGCCGGAGAGCCCATCAGCGGCAGTTGGTGGGGCCACCCGGCCGGAGACGAGATCTTCCAGGCGACACGAGCGCTTCGCGACTGCTCCGACGTCCTCGTGAGTCGGCTTGTCAACGGCAAGGTCACCTTCGTTCACCGCCGACTCTGGGCTGCGGTGGTGAGGATGGCCGACCGGCTGGGCCACGGTGGCCTCGTTCAACTGCACGAAGCGCACTCCACTGGCGGGCGGCATGTCGTGCACGAGGTCCCCTTTCCCGATTGGGTACCAGACGACGTCATGGACGCCGCCCGCGCACTGACCGAGGAAGGTGCCATCGCGCAACTCCCAGCGTCGCTGGCGACCGACCCTTCGACGTGAGGCGGCACGAGCATGGCCGCTGCTGAGTTCAACGGTTCTTGTCGCGGCGGGCCGTGTAGCAGGCTGCAGCCGTGCCGCCTCGCAACCTCGACCGGCTCACGCGCGTGTACGGCCCGGCGACCTGGGACGTCTACGAGCGCCTCGACGAGAGCCTGAACCCGCAGGGGCCCGACTGGCTACACGAGCTCGCAGGGCGGTACCTCCAGCCCGGCGACGTCGTGCTCGACGCGGGATGCCGCGACGCTGAGCACCTCATCCGGCTGGTCCGGGCGAATCAGATCACAGGAGTCGGCGTCGACCCGGTCGGGATCCACATCGAGCGGGCGCGCTCCGCAGTCGATGCCGCCGGTCTCGCCGACCGGATCACAGTGGACCAGCGCGTGATGCACGAACTGCCCTATGACGAAGGTCACTTCGACTTCGTCTGGTGCCGAGACGTGCTCGAGCAGGTCGACGACCTCGACGGGGCTCTCGGTGAGGTCGCCCGTGTGATGAAGCCGATGGCTCGTCTCCTCGTCTATACGACCTTCGCCACACACCTCCTCGACGGACGCGACGCCGAGATGATGCGGCGCCACATCGGCAACGTGGAGGGGAACCTCGAGGTCGGCCATGTCGAGGCGGCGTTCCGGCGTGCGGACCTCAGGATCGAGCGCAAGGACGCGATCGGCACCGAGTGGCGGGAGTACGCCGAGGAGCGCACGCAGCCTGGGTCACGGGCGCTGCTGCGCCTCTCGCGGCTGCGTCGCCAGCGCGACGACATCATCGCCGGGCACGGCCAGGACATCTACGACCACATCGAGGCCAATCTCCACTGGGAGATCTTCCAGTTCCTCGGCAAGCTCCTGCCCGTCGTCTACGTCCTCACACGCCCGTAGGCGGCGAACCATCCTGGCGATGTTCGGTCAGAACCGAACAAGCGCGTCAGCGGTCAGGGCGGCCGGATCGGGATGACCCGAGAGCGTGAGCGCGAGATCGAGCTCGGCGAGCAGGCATCGCAGCACGTGCTCGACGCCCTGCTGACCCGCCAGGGCGAGTCCGTAGAGGAACGGCCGGCCGACCAAGACCGCGTCTGCTCCGAGGGCGAGCGCCTTGATGACGTCGGTCCCGGTGCGGACGCCGGAGTCGAACAGGATCGTCGTCTGGTGGCCGACCGCGTCGGCGATCGCCGGCAAGGCATCGAGGGAGGCGATCGACCCGTCGACCTGGCGGCCCCCGTGGTTCGACACGACGAGCCCGTCCATGCCGTGTTCAACGGCGAGAAGGGCGTCTTCGACGGCGACGATCCCCTTGAGCACGATCGGCCCGTCCCAGTGCTCGCGCAGGAATGGAAGATCCGGCCAGCTCAGGGCCGGGTTCGGGAACATGCTCGCCCAGTGGAACGTCGCCGCGGCCGGGTCCTCCTCGACGGGCTTGGCCAACCCGGCGAGAAAGGCGGGATCGGTCAGGTAGTTCGCCACGCCCATGTTCTCGAGGAACGGCAAGAAGCCGCGGTCGAGGTCGGCCGGTCGCCAGCCCAGCATCGTGGTGTCGACGGTGACGACCAGCGTGGTGAAGCCGCTGGACTTGGCCCGCTCGAGGAAGCTCTGGCAGACGTCGAGGTCGGTCGGGTAGTAGAGCTGATACCACCGCGGTCCCTCACCACTGGCCTCCGCCACCTCCTCGAAGCTGTGAGCGGCGGCGGTCGAGTGGATGTAGGGGATGGCGAGGGCAGCGGCGGCCCTGGCCGTGGCGAGCTCGCCGTCGGCGTGGGCCAGGGTCTGCACGCCGATCGGGGCGATCATGACCGGGGCGGGCATGGAAGTACCGAGCACCGTGCACGAGAGATCCCGCTCGACGGCGCCCCGCATCATGCGCGGAACGATCCGCCAGCGCTGGAAGGCCTCACGATTGGCCCGGGCCGTGGCGCCGTCACCGGCACTGGGGACGATGTAGCCCATCGCTTCGGCGGGCAGCACCTCACGAGCCTTCTCCTCGAGCCGGACCAGGTTCGTGGTGAGCGCGGGGGTCTTGCCGGTGAACATGCCCTCGACATACACGCCGGTCTGGAAGTCACCGAAGTTGGGCATCGGCAGGAAGCTACCCGGCCCCAGGTCACTGACCCGAGGCGTGGGTTGCGGTTCCCGACCGAGGGCCGGACGTGCAACACATAGCCGCCCTATCGGCTCGTCGACGATCATGGGGAGGTGGTTCGTGTCGAGTACGCATGCCTGGACGGTTCGCCTTTCCCGGTGACCTTCGCCGATCCCAGCGATCTCGGGCTGCGCTGGGTGGTCGATCGCGAGCACGTGCCGGTGGCCATGACCCCGTTGGCCGACGCGGTGCGCCGCGTGGGCGGAGCGGGCACCGACCTGGCGTATGCCGAGAGCGGACTGCGGGTGCCGTCGACGTTGTCGCGGGAACCTCCAGTGGCGAACGGCTTCGACTACTACGTCGACGACTGGCTCCCGGAGGCCGAGCGCGACGAGTTCGAGCGGGGGCTGGGACGGCTCGCCGACCGGCACGGAGGCACGCTCGGCGTCTGGCTGAGCCACAGCCTTCCCCGCGTACGGGAGGCCTGCTCGTGGCTCGAAGCAGCACCGCTGGACACGACCTTTCGAGCCTTGGCGGAGCGGCGGGCCTACGCCTGGAGCCACACCGGGGTCGCCGGCATCGTCGCGCGCCGAGACCTGCTGGCCGTGGCCGCGTCGTGCGAACCGGTCTTCGGTGACCGGGCCACGCTCATCGCCTACGGGCTGGCCCAAGGCTCGGTGAACGAGACGATCTCCGCGGATGTGGCTCTGTGGCAGATCGCCGGCATGGAGCCCGACTCGCCGGCTGCCAACGCCGCCCTGCAGCGATTCCTCGCCGCCTTCGGATCACAGGCCACCGGCTGGTCGATCGACCATCCGACACTGCTCGAGCGGCCTGACCTGGTCGACGCCCAGCTGCGAATGCTGCGTCGGCACGCCAACCGAGACGTCGATGCGGTGCCGACGGAGGCGGCTGACCGTCGGCGCGAGCTGGCCGACCACACCCGCTCCCGACTGAACAGCAATGAGGAGCGGGCCCAGTTCGAGCGCCGCCTCGCCCGCCTCGAATCGTTCGTGCCCATCCGGGAAGCTCGGGCCCATTGGCAACTCGTTGCGTCGGGGGCACTCCGGCGGGCGGTACGGGCGAGGGGTCGTGCCCTCGCCGAACAAGGGGTGATCGAGGCCATCGACGACGTCTTCTTCCTGACCGCCCAGGAGTACGACGAGCCGACGGGAGAGCTCCGCAAGTCTGTCGACGACCGCCGCGCCGACCACGAGCGATGGACGGCCGTGCACCCACCGGTCGTCATCGGTGACACCACAGGGGACGCCGTTGGGGCAGCCGACGGCGTTGTACACGGAGCCCCGGGAGCACCAGGTGTCGTACGGGGACCGGCGCGGGTGATCTTCGACCTCGTGGACGCTGACCGACTTGAACCAGGCGACATCCTCGTGACCACCATGACATCACCCCCTTGGACACCGCTGTTCGGCATCGCCGCCGCTGTCGTCACCGACGCCGGTGACACCCTCAGCCACGTCGCCATCGCGGCACGCGAGTACGGGATCCCCTGCGTCGTCGGCACCAACCACGCCACCACGCTGATCCGAGACGGAGCCTCGGTCGCGGTGGATGGAGGCGCCGGAACGGTTCACTTGGAGCGACCGCGGTAGCCGTGCGATGTGAGACGGTGGCGGGTGCGCAACCATGGTGAGCCCCCGGTCAGCGGCGGTCGGCACGCGGGCGCGCTCGGGGCACGGCCTCGCCCGCCGATCGGCGCCCGGTTCGAGGAGGGGGAGGTGCGGCTCGGCTTGGCGAGCGGGAGGGACGGACGCCTCTACGTCCCGGCCGGGGTCGAGGCCGACACCTTGGTACCGCTGGTCGTGACGTTCCACGGGGCCGGTGGAGGCGGGCAGCAGGCCCTCGATCTCGTCCGTCCGATGGCCGATCAGCACCGCTTCGTCGTGCTGGCGCCGGACTCACGGGCGGCGACGTGGGACGTGATCGCCGGTGGCTTCGGGCCCGACATCGCCTACATCGACCGGTCGTTCAGCCACGTATTCGACCGTCTCTCCGTCGATCCCAGCCGCGTCGTCGCCGCCGGCTTCTCTGACGGCGCCTCGTACGCGCTCTCGCTGGGGCTCGGCAACGGTGACCTGTTCACCGACGTCGTCGCCTTCTCACCCGGCTTCTGTGCACCGCCGGCCATCGAGGGCAGGCCGGCGATCTTCGTCAGCCACGGCCGCGATGACCGGGTGCTTCCCATCGACCGGACGAGCCGCCGCTTGGTGCCACCGCTGCGGCGAGCCGGCTACGACGTTCGCTACGTCGAGTTCGCCGGCGGTCACACCCTGCCCGCTGCCGTTCTCGCCCAAGGGTTCGCCGACATCGCCGCCTGACAGAGGTGCAGCAGCTCCGTTCGCGGCGGCGGGTGGTGGCACGGTCCCGGCCACGGAAGCGTCATCGTGATTCCGGTTCCGCCATCTTCCGGTGGGCGACCGCCTTGAGCCTGTCGGGCAGGACCTTGTTGGCGACGCCCTGTGCCTTCGACTTCAACGAGCTGGCGACGACCTTGTCCTTGCCGGCCATGAGCGCGTCGAAGCCCTGCTTGGCCACCTGGGCGGGATCGTCCTTCGATGCTCGGCCGACCTTGGTGTCCTCCATGTCGGCGCGACGGAAGAAGTTGGTCTCGGTCGGCCCGGGCATGAGCGAGGTGATCGTGATGCCGGTGCCATCCAGCTCCTCCTGGAGCGCCTCGGCCCAGGACTGCAGGAAGGACTTCGAGGCGTTGTAGACGGCCTGAAACGTTCCGGGCATGGTCGACGCGATGGATGAGGTGATGAGCATCCGCCCCTCGTCGCGAGCGACCATGTCGCGGAGCAGGAGCTTCGCCAGGTGCACGGTGGCCTTGATGTTCACGTCGATGATCTCGAGCTCGTCGGCGAGGTCGATCTCGACGAAGGCGCCACCCTGACCGACCCCGGCGTTGAGGACGGCGGCGGCGACGGGCCGCCCGGTGGACACGATGGCGGCATGGAGCTCCTCGACGCCGTCGTGGCTGCGAAGGTCGGCCTGGACGGCCTGCACGTCGACGCCGGTGTCCCGCAGCGTTGCCGCTGCCGAGCTCAACCCTGCGTCCTCGGCGTTGACCAGGAGGTCGAAGCCATGGTCAGCGAACTGCTTGGCCAGCTCGAGACCGATGCCGCTGGAGGCTCCGGTGATGACGGCGAAGGGCTTGGTATCGGTCATGCTCGCTTCTCCTACCCCTGCCACTGCGGTGTGACGCACAGATCCGAGGAGCTGGCCCGATGAGGCCAGGCGTCGGAACGAAGCGGCAGCTGGACCGCCAGATCCTGCGCTTGGCCGTCCCCGCCTTCCTCGCCCTGGTGGCCGAGCCGCTCTACGTGCTGGCCGACACCGCCGTGGTCGGCCACCTCGGCACCCCTCAGCTGGCCGGTCTCGGGGTGGCGTCGAGCGTGCTGCTCACCGGTTACGCCCTGTTCGTCTTCCTCGCCTACGGCACGACCGGAACCGTCGCACGGCTGCTCGGGGCGGGCCGGCACGCCGAGGCCGCCCGCCAGGCCGTGCAGGGCCTGTGGCTGGCCCTGGGTCTGGCCGTGGTGGTGGGCGGGCTGTTGTTCGTGGCCGCTCCAGCGGTGGTCGAGGTCCTCGGCGCCGACGGGGCGGTGCGCACCAACGCCCTGGTCTACCTCCGCATCAGCCTGTTCGGCCTCCCCGCCCTCTTCCTCACCATGGCCGGCACCGGCTACCTGCGGGGTCTGCAGGACACCCGCACCCCCCTCGTGGTGGCGGTGGCGACCTCGGTGGTCAACCTGGCCCTGCAGCTCGTGCTCATCGAGGGCTTCGACCACGGCATCGGGGCGTCGGCCCTCTCGACCGTGCTGGCCCAGACCGGCGGGGCAGCGGTCTACCTGTGGCGGGTCGGCTCCGCCGCCCGCCGGCTCCAGGTGCCCGTCCGTCCCGACGGTCCGGCCATCCGCCGCCTGGCCGTGATCGGGCGCGACCTCCTCATCCGCACCGCCGCGCTGCGGGTGTCGTTGCTGGCGGGCACCGCCGTCGCCACCCGCATCGGCACCGCCGACCTGGCCGCCCACCAGATCGCCTTCGAGCTGTGGAGCTTCCTCGCGCTGGCCCTCGACGCCGTGGCCATCGCCGGCCAGGCGCTCACCGGCCACGCCCTCGGCGCCGGCGACCCAGACGCCGCCCGGGCCGCTGGCCGCCGCATGGTCGAGTGGGGGATGGCCGCCGGGTTCTTCTTCGCCGTGCTCGTGGGGGCCTTGCGGCCCTGGCTCCCGGGCATCTTCAGCGGTGACCGCGAGGTGACGGCCCTGGCTGCCTTCCTCCTGTGGTGGGTGGCGGCGCTGCAACCGGTGAACGGCGTGGTGTTCGTGCTCGACGGCATCCTCATCGGGGCCGGTGACACCCGGTACCTGGCCGGGGCGATGGTGACATCGATGGCGACGTTCCTCGTGGCTGCCGGCGCCGTCGCCGTCACCGGGGTAGGCCTCGGTTGGCTGTGGGCCTCCCTCGGCATCCTCATGATCGCCCGCCTGGCCACCTTGCTGGCCCGCTTCAGCACGGGTGCCTGGGCCGTCCCCGGCGCCTCCCGTTGAGGCGTACCGTACGCACACGAGTGCTCATCGACAGGAGATCCGCATGGCCGTCCTCGAGAACACCCCAGTCGCCATCCTCCGCCACGAGCACGAGCTGCCCTTCGTCGACATCGGCGACGGCAGCACGCTGCAGCTCCTCCAGGCGGACCTGGCCAGCGGCATCTGGGTGGTGCGCAACCACTTCGCGCCGGGGACGACGATCCAGACCCACAAGCACACCGGGCCCGTGTTCGCGTTCACGCAGAAGGGCCGCTGGCACTACCTCGAGTACCCGGACGACCTCAACGTCGCTGGGTCCTACCTCTACGAGCCGGCGGGATCGGTCCACACCCTCCACGCACCCGAGGACAACGGCGGCGTCACCGACGTGTGGTTCACCATCCACGGCGCCAACCTCAACCTCGACGCCGCGGGCGACGTGGAGCTGGTCATCGATGCCCACGGCATCCTGGCCTTCTACCGCGAGATGTGCGACCAACAGCACGGCGTGGCCGACCCACCGGTCGTGATCATCCAGGCCTGATCGCCGGGTCTCGGCGTCACAATCGGAAGCGTGGCTCCCGCCGGCCACGGTGACCGCTGCCGTCGAGGACCATCAGCGACCCGGCGTCGGGCGAGGCGATCTCGACCCCGCCGATGCTGACGGCGATGGACACGAAGAACAGGCGGTCGAGGTCGTCGCCGCCGAAGGTCACATCGCTCGGCAGCTCCACCTCGGTGTCGATGACCTCCTGGAGCCCGTCCGAGCTGTACCGGGCGATCCTCCCCGAGCCGAGCACGCAGCTCCACACGCCGTCCTGGGCGTCGGCGCAGGCGCCGTCGGGCATCCCGCCGAGATCGCCGATATCGGCGAACACCGACCGCTGGCCGACGCTCCCGGTCGCCCCGTCGTAGGGGTAGGCGTACAGCACCGATGCCGGCGTGTCGGCGACCACGAGCGTGCGGTCTCCGTCACCGTCGAGGACGACGGGACCGTTGGCGTTGCCGATGCCGTCGTCGAGCTGGCGCCAGCCAGCGGCGGCGGAGTACCACCAGTACGAGCCGGGTCCGGGGGCGAGGTTCAGGGTGCCGGTGACCAGGTTGCCGTCGAGGTCGCCGTTGGCATCGTTGGCCCGGCCGCCCAGACCGTCCGGGTACGGCGACAGGAGCTCAGTGGTGCCGGCGTCGGGGTCCACCACGCGGAGACCGTCGTCGAGGGCGACGACCAACCGCCCGTCCTCGGCGAGCACCAGACCGGTCGGCAGGCTGGGCATCGGCAACGATTGCAACGGAGGCTCGGCCGATTCGAGCCAGTGCAGGGTCTGCGCCGCGCAGTCGACGAAGTAGAGGCGCTGGCGGCGGTCGTCCCAGCGAAGGCTCTCCCCCCACGCCAGTGAGAAGTCACCGACCCGCGACCGTTCCATACAGGCGGCATGTTTCCAAACACGAGCGGGGGCGCACAATCCACGGCCGAACCTTCAGCGAGGCCAACCTCCTCGAGCTGGCCGAGGGATATCCGGCTGGCCGCCCCGCCGGCCGAGCGACGGGCTGGGTCAAGGGCGCTCACCGGACAACCGGTCGACCCATCGAGACGCCGCCAGGAGCGCACGCGCCTGTTGCCGCACCGCCGACGGCACCGACGCCGCCGGCGGTCGTTCGGTCACGGTCACGTCGTGCTCGGTGGGGACGAAGCCGCCCGGGCCACGGTGGAACTGCACCAGCCGGGCGCACTCGATGGCGGCGGCCGCCCATGTCGGGTCGACCCGGCGGAGAGCGGTCTGGAGCACCTGGGCGGCCATCCGCCCGAGGGCGTCGTCGGTCTGGTGGCGGTGGATCCGCCGGCCCAGGTCCACTTGGGCCAGCGCGTCCAATCCGTACCCGGTCACCACGTCGATGAGCATGCCGATCTCGACGCCGTAGCCCGACACGAACGGGATCGACTCCAACAGCTCCCGCCGCCCCCCGTACTCCCCGGAGAGGGGTTGGATGATGCCGGCCAGCTCGGGCCAGTACAGGTTGAGCACCGGCCGAGCGACCAGCTCGGTCACCCGGCCCCCGCCGGAGGGGGCGATGGTCCGGTCGGTCACCAACGGACGGTCGTAGAACGCCTTCACGTAGGCGACGGTCGGCTCGGTCAGGAGTGGCCCGAGCATGCCGGTCACGAAGGAGCTGCTGCTGACGTCCTCGAGGTCGGCATCGACGAAGAGCACGACGTCCCCGCTCGTGGCCAGCACCGACTTCCACAGCACGTCACCCTTGCCGGGGACGACTCCATAGGGGGGGGCGACGTCCCGGGCGGCGACCACGGTGGCCCCGGCCTGTCGGGCGACGATCTCGGTGCGGTCGGTGGATCCGGAGTCCATGACCACCAGCTCGTCGATCAACGGCACATCGTCGACGAGCTCCCGGCGCAGGGTGGAGACGATGGCTCCGACCGTGCGCTCCTCGTCGAGCGCGGGGAGGACCACGCTCAGCGTCGAGCCCTGCGCCTCCTTCATGGCCAACAGCTCGGCTGCTGTCCATGCCGAGCCCACGTAGGTGCGACCAGTCAGGCCGGGTCTGGCCCCTTTGGACATCCGGATCCCCCGAGGTGGTTCGGTGGGTCGACGCAGTTCCCGTCTCGGCAGGGAGCTGGGGTGCTCTACCCCGTCGCGGGGATTCCCAAGACTCCTGTGCAGAGCGGACCCGGGTGGCTACCGCTCGTCCTGGCGGGTCAGCAGGTGGGGGGCGACCCGGTCGACCAGGTCACGGACGGCCTTGATCCCGGGGTTGACGAGCGCCTCGTCCCCGATGGCCACGGTGGGGACCGTCTCGTTGCCCCGGGCCACCGATCGCACGAAGGCGGCAGCGTCGCGGTCCTCCCAGATGTTCAGCTCCCGCACGGGCAGGCCGGCCTCGGCCAGTCGCATGCGGAGCATGGAGCAGAACGGGCAACTGGGCCGCCAGTAGAAGTCGACGGCATCGGCGCGGGTCGATTCGGTGGCCACGCTCGCACCAACCGGCCTCGAGGTCGGTGCTATTCCGTCGAGGCGAGAGCAGCGGCCAAGGTGTCCACGAGGTCGACCACCTCTCGCGCGCAGGCGGCGAAGGCGGCGCTGTCGCCGCCACCGGGATCGATGACCTCCTCCCACTGCTCGAGGGGTGTTCGAGCCAGGTCCAGCCTGGCCACCCGGTCGGTCAGTGCGCCCGTGGTGCCGGGCAGGTCTCGGCACAGCCGGCGGAGGGTGCCCGTGCGGGGCGCGGCGGAGGGGTGGGCGCGACGCACCCAGGCGACGTGCTCGGGAGCCAGGGCCACCACCAGCGTGGCCGCCTCCAGCTCGCCCTCGGTGGCTTGGCGGCTGCGGTGGGGCGGCGGTTCGAGACCGAGCGACTCGAGTGCTGCCCGCGTGCGACCGCTCATGGGCTGGCCCTCGACCACGAGCGTGCCCGCCGTGGCCACCGGCAGTTCGGGCAGGCGGGCCGACAGGGCGGCGCCCGCCATCACCGACCGGGCGGCGTTGCCGGTGCAGAGGAAGACGACCGCCGGATCCACCTCCGAGCCGGTCAACCCCCGGAGGTGCGGACCACCCAGTCCTCGACGATGCCGGCAAGGACGGGGAGGCTCACCGCCGCCCCGGACAGGACGGCGTCGTGGAAGCCGCGGATGTCGAAGCGGTCACCCAGGCGAGCCTCGGCCTCGGCTCGCAACCGGATGATCTCACGCTGGCCGACCTTGTAGGAGAGGGCCTGGCCGGGGATGGCGACGTAGCGGTCGACCTCGATGGCGATCTCGTCGAGGCCCACCGGTGCGTTGGCCACCATGAAGTCGATGGCCTGCTGGCGGGACCAGCCCATGGCGTGGAGGCCGGTGTCGACCACGAGTCGGCAGGCCCGCCAGGCGTCACCGGCGAGCATGCCGATGCGATCGAGGTCGGTGGCGTACAGCCCCATCTCGTCGGCCAACCGCTCGGTGTAGAGCGCCCATCCCTCGACGTAGGCGGTGTGGGACCAGGAGAACTTCCGGAAGGCGGGCAGGTCGTCGAGCTCGGTGGAGATGGCGAGCTGGAGGTGGTGGCCGGGGATGGCCTCGTGGTAGGCGATCGAGGCCGTCTCGAAGCGGTTCTTGGTCTCGGGCTGGTGGACGTTGACGAAGTACCCGCCGGGCCGGGACCCGTCGGCGGCAGGGGGGAAGTAGTAGGCGGCCGGTGAGCTGGGGGCGAGGAACTCGGGCACCGGTTGGATCTCGCAGTCGGCCACCGGGAGCCGACCGAACCAGCCGCCCATGGCCGCCTTGGCGGCGGTCAGGCACCGGCGGGCATCGTCCATGATCTCCTCGCCGTTGGCGTAGCGGAGCTCGGGGTCGGTGCGCAGGCGGTGGAACACCTCGGACACGTCGCTGGTTCCGAACAGCCGGCCGCCGACCTCGGCGTACTCACGAGGCAGGCGCTCGGTGGCCTCCTCCATCCCGATGGCGTGGACGGCCTCGGGGTCGAGGTCGAGGGAGGTGTGCTGGCGGACGAGGGTGGCGTAGAGCTCGGCGCCGTCGTCCAGCCAGCACAGCCCCGGCTTGTCGTCGGGTCGGGCGGCGGGAACCAGCTCCTCGGCCAGCACCCGCCGGTAGCGCCCGAGAGCGGGCCGGATGTCGGACTCGACGATGTCGACCAGCTCTGCCCGCCAGGCGTCGGTGCCGTCCCACCCCTCGGGGCCCTCCATCGTGACGAGGGGGTCCTCGTCGAGGGGCGAGCCGAGGTAGCGGTCGAGCTGGTCGAGGGACCGCGCCACGACGAGGGCCGGCGGGGTGCGCCCGACGGCCAGCCCGGCCCGGAACCGATCGATGGCCTGGTCGATCATGCCGGCCGTCTTTCGGTGACGTTCGACGAGGGCGGTGGCGTTCTCGGGCGCGGGCGCGTTGATCTGGGGAGCCACGGTGAGGAGCGACGAGTGGACGCCGTCCATCTGGTCGTAGCGGAACTCGGCCATCCGGGCGTCGATGGACTCCATGTGCTCGCTCAGCTCACCGATGAGCAGCCCCCGGGTGGCCCGGTCGACGAGGGAGAGCTCGGTCTCGTCGAGGGCTTCGGCGCGGCTGCGCAGGTCGGACCAGGTGGCCCGCTGAGCGGTCTCGCCCTCGACCGAGAGGTCCTCGATGCGGTCGTCGCGGCGGCGGTCGCCGATCAGGATCCCGAGCACCGGGACGGCGTCGAGCAACGCCTCCCAGTACTCCTCGGCGATGGCGTTGACGGTGTCGTCGGGCACGGGCACCTCCGGCCGCAGGAAGGTCGAGCGCTCCATCTTGTCCCAGCCCGGCGACGACCAGCGCCGGCAAGACTTCAGACGGCGCGGATCCCTCGCAGCCCGGCCCAGGCCAGCTCGGCCATGCGTTGGGCGAGCTCGTCGGCGTCCGGCCGGTACCCACTGGCCTCCCAGTGGCGGCTGGCCCCCTCGGTCAACCCGACGACACCATGAGCGAGCAGCCGGCGCTGATCACCGTCGAGCCCGGGCACGTCGATGAGGCCGGCCACCACCTCGGCGATGGTCTCCTCCACCCGCCGGGCGGCGTCGGCGAACTCGCCGGTCCGCCGGTTGCCGCCACCGAAGAGCAGCGTGAACGCCGCCCGGTTGCCGTTGACGAACCGGAAGTAGCTGCGCAGACCGGCCTCCACCTGCTGGCGTGGACCCGCCGCTTCGGTGGTGGCCTTGGCGATGCCGTTGACCAGGCGGGCGCTCACGTCCTCGAGGAGCTCGTGGTAGAGCGCCTTCTTCGAGGGGAAGTGCTGGTAGAGGACGGGCTTGGTGACCCCGGCGGCCTCGGCCACCTGGTTCATCGAGGTGGTGTGGTAGCCGCGGGAGGCGAAGACCTCGAGGGCGACGTCGAGGAGCTGGCGACGTCGTTCGGGCGCGGGCAGGCGAACCGACATGGGATGCGGACCGTACCTGCCGGGAGGAGCAGGCGGGGTCGACGGCGAATGGTTCTGGGTGCAGCGACCAGGCGGAGCCCCGCCGGCCACCACCCGACGACCACCAGAACCCTTCCGCCCGTTGCCCGCCACCCGGACGGGGACCAGCCTGCTGGCCGCACGGGTGCGGCGCGTCCGACACCGAGGCGCCCTCCCTCCCCGGTCGGGTCGGCGGGGCTGGTGACGCTGGCGGCCCGGCTCAGCCGTCGTAGCGGATGACGGAGCGGGCGACCTCGCCCTTCTCCATGGCCGTGAACGCCTCGTTGACGTCCTCGACGCCGATCTCCCGGGAGATCAACTCCTCCAGCTTGAGCTGACCGGCCTTCCAGAGCCCGAGCAGCTTGGGCACGTCCTCGGCAACGTTGGCCGAGCCGTACCAGCACCCCTTCACCGTCTTGTTGAGGTACAGGAAGGTGAACGCGGCGTTGAGCTCGAGCATCACGTCCATCCGGGGCACGCCGACCAGCACTGCCTCGCCGCCTGGGCGCACCATCGAGATGGCCTGCTCCATCGTCGACTTGAGCCCGATGACCTCGAAGGCCACGTCGGCCCCGCGGCCCCCGGTGAGCTCGCCGACGGCGCCGCCGGCGTCTCGCTCGCCGGCGTTCACGACGTCGGTGGCACCGAAGTCCCTGGCCATGTCGAGCTTGGCGTCGAAGCGGTCGACGGCCACGATGTGCTCGGCCCCGGCGATCTTGGCTCCCTGGATGACGTTCAGGCCCACGCCGCCGCACCCGAGCACGGCGACGGTGTCACCGGCGCGGATGTCGGCGGTGTTGAGCGCCGCTCCCACCCCGGTGAGCACCCCGCAGCCGATGAGGGCAGCCACCTCGAGGGGGACGTCCTCTGGGATCTTCACCATGGAGATGGCGGGCACGATGGCCGTGGACCCGAAGGTTCCGAGACAGGCCATCTGGTGCAGCGGCGCACCGCCCGAGGTGAGCCGGGTGGTGCCGTCGAGGAGCCCTCCCATCGCCTGCATGGCCGCCTGCTCGCAGAGGAACCCCTGTTGGCGGGTGCACGTGTAGCAAGTCCCACAGCTCGGCACGAACGACAGGACCACATGGTCACCGGGGGCGACCGACGTGACGCCCTCACCGACCTCCTCGACCACGCCGGCTCCTTCGTGGCCGAGCACGATGGGCGTGGGCAGCGGGATGGTGCCGTTCTGCACGGACAGGTCCGAGTGGCACACCCCCGAGGCGGCGACCCGGATCTGCACCTCGCCGGGGCCGGGGCCGGCCACCTCGACGTCGTCGCGGATCTCGAGCGGCGTGTCCACGCCGGTGAGCACTGCGGCCTTCATACGGGACCCCCGAAGTGGATGGCGATGACGTCGGGGACTGTAACCCTGACCGCCCGGTCAAGCTACGGTGCGCCAGGACGCCCGGGTCCGGCCCGGGCACCTGATCGTGGCTCGGGCCGACGGCCCGGAGGGGAGCGTCATGCCCGTCCACCCGCAGCTCCAGGCCCTGCTCGACGGTCTCGCCGCCCTCGACCCCCCGCCGATGGCAGAGCAGTCGCCCGAGGCCGTGCGGGCCGCCTACGACCAGCTCGCCAGCGCCGACGCCGGCCGTCCCGAGGTGGCGGCGGTGGAGGACCGCACGATCCCGGTCCTCGGTGGCGACCTCGCGATGCGGGTGTACACGCCCGAGGCCGCCGCCGACGCCCCATCGGGCACCACCCGCTTCGGGGCACTGGTGTGGTTCCACGGCGGCGGTTGGGTCATCGGGAACCTCGAGACCGCCGACGCCACCTGCCGGAAGCTGTGCCGGGGGGCGGGGGTGGTCGTGGTCTCGGTCGACTACCGGCTCGCGCCCGAGCACCCGTACCCGGCCGGCCTCGAGGACGCCTGGGCCGGCCTGGAATGGGTGGCCGCCAACGCCGCCGTGCTCGGCGTCGACGGCGAGCGCCTGGCCGTCGGCGGCGACAGCGCCGGTGGCAACCTGGCCGCCGTCGTCGCCCTGCGGGCCCGCGACCTGGGCGCCCTGGCCCTGCGCCACCAGCTGCTCGTGTACCCGGCCACCGACCTGCGCATGGGGCACCCCTCCATCGCCGAGAACGGCGAGGGCTACTTCCTCACCCGGGAGGCGATGCACTGGTTCGCCGGCCACTACCTCGGGCCCGACCGAGCCCTCGGCGATCCCGCTGACCCGGCCGTCTCGCCCCTCCTCGCCGACGACCTCTCGGGCGTCGCCCCCGCTCACGTCATCACCGCCGAGTACGACCCGCTCCGAGACGAGGGCGACGCCTACGCCGCCCGCCTGGCCGACGCCGGCGTGGCCGTGGCCCACGATCCCAGCCCCGGCATGATCCACGGCTTCTTCGGCATGGGGGCGATCGCCCCGGTCGCCGACGAAGCGGTGAGCCGGGCCGCCGAGCGCCTTCGGGAGGCGCTGGCCTAGGCCGCCTCAGAACCCCGTGCCGTTCTCGGGACATGGGCACGGTCATCGCCGTCCCTATGTCCCGAGAACCGGCGGTGGGGGCTGGTTGAGGCGCTAGGACGAGGTGCCGGGCTGGAACGTCCCCAGTCCTGCCAGGGGCGGAAGCCCATGGCCACGTTCAGGCTGAGCATGGCGTCGTTGCTCTCGGCGTTCCACGTGCTGACGGCGCGGACCTCGGGGTGGGCGTCGAGCAGGCGGAGGAGGTTCACGGCCTTCAGCCAGCGGCCGAGGCCGCGACGGCGGTGGGCGGGGTCGACGCCGGTGTCGTCCTGTTCGGCCCGGGCCGGGCGGTGCTGGTGGTACCAGAGCTCGGTGAAGGCGACCAGCTCACCGGTGGGGTCGTGGCGGGCACAGGCCGTCCACGGCTCGATCCCTCGGGCCGGGAAGGTGGCCTGGACGGCCCGCACCCGCTCGGGGGTGATCACCATGTCCTCGAACTCGATGTCGTCGAGCGGGGCGGTGTTCATCACCTCGCTCACCCGGGCGTAGCCGTCGAGGTGTTCCTCGGGGCACGGGCCGGACCACGTCACGAGGGAGTAGTCGCCGGCCCGCTCGGCAGCCCGGTCGATCCAGCCGGTGAGGAGGTCGCGGTCCACATCGGAGGTCAACAGGCGGCTCCGCCGTTCGCGCTGGCGGAAGGTGAAGCCATGGGCAGCCAGGAACCTGGGGCCGGGGCCGTCGAGGAGGGCGGCGGCGGTGGGAAGGGTGCGACCGTCGGCGGCGGCAGCGGCGAGCACCTCTCGCAGCAGCGCCGAGCCCACGCGGCGGCGCCGGGCTTCGGGGGCCACGTCGATCTCGAGCTCGGCGAAGTTGCGGTTGTCGGGCAGGTCGGCCAGCTCCAGGCTGGCGACACCGACGGGTCCACCGTCGTCCACGAAGGCCAGCCAGTGGGGCCAGCGCAGGAAGGCCGGCGGGTGGCGGAGATCGGCCACGTAGGCGGCGAGGGTGGGCGGCTCGTCTTCGGGGGCGTCGAAGGAGCGGGCGGCGGCCACGACGGCATGGGCGGCGGCGAGCAGGTCGTCGGGGGCCGTGCGGGGCTCGAGGGGTTCGATGCGGATGGCGTCGCCCATCCCGCCAGTGTCGTCCGCCGGTGCCGGTTCAGCCCCAGGAGTTCTCGCGGTCGGCCCGGTCGGCCGCCTTCACGCCGTAGCCGAACACGATGGCCGGGGCCAGGACGAGGGATCCGGCGACGATGGCAGCCACGACCACGGTCACCACCCAGCCCTCGAAGCCGGTCACGAACCCGGCCACGAAGGCCACGCAGGCCACCCCGAACAACGCCCAGCCCACCCGCTGGCCGAGCGCCACCCACCGGGCGATGCGGGTCCGCCGGGTGAGCACCGGGTCGGCGGCGGGCTCGGTCACGGCAACCAGCCTGCCGCACCCAACAGCGCCCCCAGCCGCTCGACCAGGCGGGCCTGGCAGAAGTGTTGCCGCACCAGCGCGTAGTTGGCTTCCAGCAGGGCAGGGTCCGGGTGGTCGAGGAAGCGAGCCAGGGGGGCAGGGTCGTCGGTCGGGAACCAGGCGAAGCCGAGCGCCCGCAGCTCCTCGGCCACGGGGTACGGGCCCACCGCCACCGGCCGGCGGTGGAGGGCGGCCTCGAGCGGCGGGTTGCCGAACCCCTCCCAGGTGCTCGGGAACACCACGGCGTCGGCGGCGGCGTAGGCGTCGGCCACCGAGCCCGGGGGCGGGGCGTGGATCACCCGGGTCCTGGCGCCGGCCAGCACCCGGGCCAGCTCGTCGGCGTAGCCGTCCTCGGCCGGGCCCAGCAGCCAGTAGGTGGCGCCGAGCGCCTCGGCCAGGCGCACCGCCGCCGGCACGTCCTTGCGGGGTATGGCCCGGACCGGGTGCACGACCAGTCGTTCGCCGGCACCGGCGCCGATCGCCGCCCGTGCTGCCCTTCCGTCGCCGGGGCCCCCGCCAGCCGCCTCGAAGGCGTTGTGGATCGTCACCGCGGCGATGCCGCGGGCGGCCAGTTGGCGGCGGGTGAGGTCGTTGTTGGCGACGTGGCGCCAGACCGGGTCGGTGGGCGGGAGCTCGGTCACGTAAGCCCACCGCGCCCGCTGCCAGGGGGGATCGTGGTGGTGAAGCACGGCCGGCCGTGCCCGTAGCGTGGCCGCCACCAGTCGGGCGGCCGGGAGGTTCAGCGGGATCGTGCAGAGGTTCTCCACCACCACCAGGTCGGCGTCGGCCAGCGCCGCCGCCGCCTCACCGGCTGCCGGTGGCTCGACGGCGCCGGCAGCGAGGCCGGGCAGGCGGTGGTCCACGGGACCCTCGCCGGCCACCGTGACCGTGGCGAAGCCGAGGGTGGCGAGGGCTCGCTGCCACGAGGCCGCCACCACCGAGACGCCGTCGCTCCCGGCCAGGCGGAACGACACCAGGGCTGCGGTCGCCGTCACCGGTGGATGATCATGGCAGGGGCGAGCCCCTGACCGATCAGGTGCGGGCCATGATGCACGCCCACTGGCGCCCCGAGGGCTACACCGTCCCCAACGCCACCGTCTACCCGTGGCAGTGGTTGTGGGACTCGTGCTTCCACGCCGTGGTGTGGGCGGCGCTGGGCGAGCCCGCCCGGGCCTTGACCGAGCTGCGGTCGGCGCTGGCCGACCAGGACGAGCTGGGCTTCGTGCCCCACGTCCGCTATCCGGTACCCGGCTCCCGGCCGCACGCCTCCTTCTGGGGGCGGGAGGCCAGCTCGTCGATCACCCAACCGCCGATGTACGGCCACGCTCTCGCCGAGCTGGCCCGGCGTGGGGTCGACGTACCCGACGACGTGGTGGACCGGGCCGTGGCCGGCGTCCGCTTCCTGCTCGAGCATCGCGCTCGGGACGACGACGGCCTCGTCACCGTGGTCCACCCCTGGGAGACGGGATGCGACGACAGCCCCCGGTTCGATCACTGGTGCGGCGCCGATGGGTGGGATCGTCGGCGCTGGTACGAGGTGAAGGGCGACCTGCTCGCCACCGTGGAGCGGTCGCCCTGCGGGTCGCCGGTGGCCAACCCCGCCTTCCCCGTCGCCCCGGCGGGGTTCAACGCCCTCCTGGCGTTCAACGCCGCCGAGCTCGGCCTCCGGCACGAGGCCGACGAGCTGGCCACTGCGCTCGGCCGGCGCTGGGAGCCGAACTTGCTCACGTGGGCCGATGGGGACCACGCCTCCGGCTGCGTCCGCACCGTCGACGCCCTGTTGCCGGCGCTCGTGTCGCCCCGGCGCCGAGCCGAGGCCCTGGGCCAGTTCGACGACGACGCTGCCTTCGGAGGGCGGTTCGGGCCGCCCGCCGTGCACCGGGCCGAGCCGAGCTTCGATCCCCGCTCCTACTGGCGGGGACCGGTGTGGCCCCAGCTCACCTACCTCCTCGCCCTGGCCGGCGCCCCCGTCGGCGACCGGCTGGTGGCCGGGGCCGTGGCGTCGGGGCTGGCCGAGTACTGGCACCCCGACAGCGGCGAGGGGCTCGGGGCCGTGCCCCAGTCCTGGGCCGGCCTGGCCGTGGTCGTGGACGGCGCCTGAGCTCGTGTGGCCTAGGGTCGGACCCGTGAGCGCGACGCTCCTCTCCCGGCGGGCCTTCCTGGTCCGCACCGCTGCCGCCGGTGCCGCGGGTGCCACCGGTGTCGGGCTCAGCGGACAGCGGGTCGGGGCCGAGACCGACACCGAGCCGTACGGGCCGCTCAGGCCGCCCGACGGCAACGGGCTGCGCCTGCCGGAGGGCTTCTCGTCGCGAGTGCTGGCCACCACAGGCCAGCCGGTGGGTCGATCGGGGTATTCCTGGCACCTCTTCCCCGACGGCGGGGCCACCTTCGCCGTCGACGACGGCTGGGTGTACGTGTCCAACAGCGAGAGCCCGCCGGATGCCGGCGGCGGGGTCGGGGCGCTGCGCTTCGACGCCGACGGCGAGGTGGTCGACGCCTACCGCATCCTCGCCGGGACCCGTAACAACTGCGCCGGTGGCCCGACGCCCTGGGGCACATGGTTGTCGTGCGAGGAGCACGAGGGCGGCCGGGTCTGGGAGTGCGACCCGAGCGGCGAGGCCCCGGCCGGGGTCCGGCCCGCCCTCGGCACCTGGAACCACGAAGCCGTGGCCGTCGACCCCGAGGCCGAGGTGCTCTACCTCACCGAGGACCACCCCGAGGGGCGGTTCTACCGCTTCACCCCCGACCGGTGGCCCTCGCTCGACGCCGGTTCCCTGGAGGCGGCTCGCGTGGCGGACGACGAGGTCAGCTGGCTCCCGGTGCCCGACCCCACGGCGTCGTCGTCACCGACGCGCACCCAGGTCCCCGAGAGCACCGCCTTCAACGGTGGCGAGGGCATCTGGTTCGCCGACGGCGTCGTGTACTTCACCACCAAGGGCGACGGTCGGGTCTGGCGCTTCGAGGGGGGCAGTTCCGGGCTCAGAGTGCTCTACGAGCCCGAGGGTTCCGAGCCGGTGCTCGACGGGGTGGACAACATCACGGTGTCGCCGGGTGGCGAGGTGGTGGTGTGCGAGGACCACGCCGGTGAACAGGATCTGGTCGTGGTGGGAAGCCGGGGCGCCGCCGGGCGGCTCCTACGAGTGACCGGCCAACCGGGGAGCGAGCTGGCCGGGGCGGCCTTCGCTCCGGCCGGCGACCGCCTCTACGTGTCGTCCCAGCGGGGCGGCCCCGGGGGCATCGGCATCACCTACGAGATCACGGGGCCGTTCCGGTCGGCGGCGTCGTCGACCACCGGCGGCGACGTCCCCTCGACCACCGCGGCCGGGAAGCTGGGCGAGGAGCGGGCCGCGGGGCGACCCGAAGACGACGGCGACGGCATCGGCCCGCTCCCGATCGCCGGCGGCGTCGGCCTGTTGTTGGTGGCGGCGGCAGCCGGAGCGTGGCGCATCCGGTCCCGCCGCGACGAGGCCGTTTCCGAGCCCGAGCCCCACTGAGTGACGGGCGCTGCTCTCGGTTCCTGGTGCCGAGCCATCCGACAGGCGAGCAGCGCTGATCAGACCTGGAAGAGCACGTCGACGTAGGTGCGGAGTATCTCCTCCACCGTCCCTCGACCGTCCACCGAGGTCGCCATCCCGTAGACGGGGGCCATGGCCCCGACCGAGTCTGGGTCGGCCCGCACCTCGTCCACGGCGGCGGCCAGGTCGTCGACGAAGCGCTCGGCCACGCCGGGGCCGGTGTGGCGCAGGGTCGCGCAGAGGTGCACCGACGGCGGACGCTGGAGTCCGTTCAGGCTCCAGCCCCGGTGACCCATCCGATCGAGCACCCCGTAGATGTCGATCTCGGGATCCGAGGAGCCGAAGGCCACCAGCCACAGCGAGTCGCCGTGCAGCTCGAGGCCCTCGATGCCGGCCACCCGGTGACGGATCACGGCTGCCGTCTCGAGGATCCGGCGGGTGGCCTCGAGGTAGCCTGCTTCTCCGATCGACACGAGGGCGGCCCAGGCCTGGGCCGAGAGCGCCCCGGGCCGCGACCCGGCGAACGTGGGAGAGAAGTAGAGGCCGCCGGGCCAGTCTGCGCTCCGGTAGTACTGGTAAGCCCGGAGGTCCCGGTCTCGGTACAGGACCACCGACGTGCCCTTGGCGGCGTAGCCGAACTTGTGGGTGTCACAGCTCATCGACGTCACCCCCGGCACCCGGAAGTCGAACGGCGGCACCGGGTACCCGAGGCGCTCGGCCCACGGCAGCACGAACCCGCCCAAGCAGCTGTCGGTGTGGAACCCGACACCTCGCTCCGCGGCCACCGCGGCCAGCTCCTCGATCGGGTCGATCACGCCCTGGGGGTACTGCACGGCCGAGCCGACCACCGCCACCGTGTCGTCGTCCATCATCGACCGGGCGGCGGCCACGTCGGCCTTGAACCCTTCGTCGAGGGGGACCTTGCGCAGCTCGATGCCGAAGTACTGCGAGGCCTTGTCGAAGGCGGCGTGGGCGGAGACGGGAGCGACGATGTTCGGCCGCTCCACCGCGCGTTCGGCACGGGCCCGGTCGCGGTAGGTCTTCATGGCCAGGAGGATGGACTCGGTCCCTCCCGAGCTGACCGTGCCGCACACGTCGGGGGCGCCGGGGTGCTCGGGGCCACCGTGGAGCATGTCGGCGACCATGGCCACGATCTCGGCCTCGTACTTGGTGGCGCTCGGCCAGAGGTCCGAGTGCAGCGGGTTGGCCTGCGAGTTGAGGGCGTACACCTCGTTCATGAAGGCGATGTGGTCGGGGTCGCCGTGGTAGACGGCGCCCGAGGCGAAGCCGTCGCTCCAGCGGCGCTCCTCCAACGCATTGATCTCGCGCATCTCGGCCAGGACCTCGTCGCGTCGGCGGCCGTCGCCGGGGATGCGATGGTGGCGCTCGAAGCGGTCCTTGTAGGGCTTGAGCTCGGGTTCGAGCAGCTGGGCCAGGGCCTCTCGTTCAGCGGCATCCATGGGGTTCCTCGTCGGTGGTCGGTGGTCGGTGGTCGGTGGTCGGTGGTCGGTGTCGGCTGGATGAGCTCAGCGGTGGCGGTTGAGGCGGGCGTGGATCGGCTTGTGGGCGGCGTACAGACGGCGGAACTCGGCGTGGAGCTCGTCGTGGGTGGCCCGGTCGGCGGGGTCGGGTCGGAACTCCCGCTCGATGCGCACGGCCCGGCCGAGCTCGCTGGCGTCGGCGTGGCCGAGGGCCATCGAGGCCACGAAGGCGGCACCTCGGGCGCCGGCGTGCTGGGGCTCGACCACCCGGCGGATCGGCCGGTCGAGCACGTCGGCGTGCACCTGGCACCACAGGTCGGACCGGGCGCCGCCACCGATGACGTTGAGCCACGGTTGCCGGCGGCCGGTGAAGCGCTCGACCACGTCCAGCAGCCAGCGAGAGTTGTGGGCGACGCCCTCGAACACGGACCGCACGAGGTCGGCCCGGTCGTGGGAGAGCGACAGGTTCGTCCACCCGCCTCGGATGGTGTGGTCGTCCACCGGTGTGCGCTCGCCGTTGAGCCACGGCGTGTAGACGAGACCCTTGCTGCCGGGTGGGCTGGCCGCGGCCTGCTCGTTGAGGCCCTCGAGGTCATCGGCCAGCCCGAGCTCGTCGCGCAGGTGGAGCAGGCAGGCGCCGGCCGTCTCGTGCTCGTTGGCGAGGAAGTACCGGCCGGGCAGGGCCGAGGGGAGGGCGGCCTGGTTGTGGCGCAGGTCGGTGCGCTTCCAGGGGACGTGGCAGGACAGCCACGACGACGTGCCGAGGTACAGGTGCCCCTCGAAGTCGCCGAGCGCGCCGGAGCCCAGCACGGCCGAGTGCACGTCACCGGTGGCGGTGACCACGGCGGTACCGGGGCGGAGGCCCCACTCGTCGGCCACCGCCTCGGTCACGGTGCCGACCACGCTGGCTGACGGCACCAGCGGCGGCAGCTTCTCGCGGTCGACGCCGGTGATCGCCAGAAGGTCGTCGTCGTAGCGCACGGCGCTCCGGTCGCGGTTGTCGGTGAGCCAGTGGGCGACGATGCAGTCGTGGGAGGACACCGCTCGCCCGCAGATGCGCAGGTTGAGGTAGTCGGCCGGCTCGAGAAACCAACGGGTGGCGGCGTGCACGTCGGGCCGCTCTCGGGCGATGAAGAGGATGTGGGCGACGGAGTCCTTGCCCGAGCGGCTCGGCGCCCCACCGGTGCGGGAGATGAACGTGC
Source organism: Acidimicrobiales bacterium (assembly GCA_030447445.1). GTDB lineage: Bacteria > Actinomycetota > Acidimicrobiia > Acidimicrobiales > Iamiaceae > JAUJOW01. The sequence continues at coordinate 108,830 of JAUJOW010000005.1, forward strand.
GCAGCTTCCGGGGGTCGTATCCGAGGACCGAGATGCGGCCACCCACGGCTTCGGCGATGTGGGGCGCGCCCCGCGAATCCATCCAGATGACGGCGTTCATGAGCGGCTCGCTGGCCCCGTCCACGGCCACCGTGCCCGACCACTGGGCGGTGACGCTGACGGCGGTGACGTCGTCGACGGCGACCTCCCCGCCGGCCAGCACGGCCCGCACCGCGGTGGTGATCGCCCGCCACCACTCGGCCGGGTCCTGCTCGGCCCCCCCGCCGGGGAGCAGCACCAGCGGCGTCGACTCGGAGGCGTGGGCGGCGATGTGGCCGTCGAGGGTGACGAGGGCGGCCTTGGGCCCACCCGTGCCGAGGTCGATGGCGAGTACATGCTTCGTGGCCATGGCCCTCCCGTCGGGCGAGGACCGTAGACGGGGAGCGCGGTCGGCGGCGGGAGTACCGTCCGCCGCCATGACCACCCCAACGTTCCAGTCGTTGCGCTACGAGGTGGCCGACCACGTCGCCCGGGTCACGATCGACCGGGCCGAGAAGCGCAACGCCCTGTCGTGGACGGTGATGACCGAGCTACGGGAGGCGTTCGACGTCGCAAGATCCGACGCCGAGGTACGGGTGGTCGTGCTCACCGGTGCCGGGGACCGCGCCTTCTGCGCCGGCGCCGACCTCACCGGCATGGCCGCCGACGCCGGGGCGGCGGCGGTCCACGACGCCCGTGGTGAGCTGGCCCGCCTGTTCCGGGACATGTGGGAGCTGGGCAAGCCGATCGTGGCCCGGGTGCGGGGCTACGCGCTGGCCGGTGGGTTCGGCCTGGCCTGTGCCTGCGACCTGATCGTGTGCAGCGACGACGCCCGGTTCGGCACCCCCGAGATCGACGTGGGGCTGTGGCCGTTCATGATCACCGTGCCCCTCACCCGGTCGATGCCGCCGAAGCGGGCGCTCGAGCTGATGATGACCGGTCGCCGGGTCGACGCCGCCGAGGCCGAGCGGATCGGCTTCGTCCACCGGGTGGTGGCGGCCGACCAGCTCGACGCCGCCGTCGACGAGCTCACTGCCGTGCTGGCGGCGAAGTCACCGGTGGTCATGAAGCTGGGGCGTGACTCGTTCTACGGAGCGTGGGACCAAGCTGCCGAGGACGCCCTGCGCCTGCTCCACCCGTTGCTGTCGGTCACCTCCTCCACCGAGGACGCCGCCGAAGGCATCGCCGCCTTCGTCGAGAAGCGCCCCCCGGCCTGGAAGGGGCGTTGAGGGTTGGTTCGCGGGGCCTCGAGGTGAGGAGCGAGGCGGCGACCACGCCGAAAGCGACGTGATCGGCCCACTGCGGGATCGACGGCAGCGCTCGGATGGCGGGATACCGGCGGCCGATGACCCCGAGGTCCACGGCGGCGATGGCCAGGCCGGCGGCCGCACCCTGGAGCGGTCCCACCTGTCGCGTGCGGGCCACGGTGGCCAGGACCGCCGTCCATCCCCATGAGATGACGGCGTGGGCGGCCACGCCGGCCAGCGCTCCGGGTCGGTTCCGCCGCCCGGGGAGGAGTGTGCCGGCGGCGCGGGCGGCGGCCAGCGCATCGGCGCCGGTGAGCACCGCCCAGGCGGTCGACGGCAGGCCGCTGAGGACGGCCGCTCCGGCGGCGGCCCGGAGCAGGTTGGGCCGCTGCCCGCATCCCCCGTGCAAGGCTCCGATGATGACCGATCCACCGAAGCCGCAACCTGTCGACGACCTGCACGACTGGAAGCCCCTCGTCCACGACCTGGCCGAGCGCCGGGAGAAGGCCCTCGGCATGGGGGGCCCCGAGCGGGTGGCCAGGCAGGAGGCGATGGGCAAGTGGACGGTGCGGCGCCGCATCGACGCCCTCTTCGACCCCGGCACCTTCGTGGAGTTCGGCCAGCTCGCCGATTCCATGGACCCCGGCCTCGCCGCCAAGGGGTTCATGGCCGCCGACGGCTGCGTCACCGGAGTGGGGGAGATCGACGGGCGGCGGGTGGCCGTCTGCGCCTATGACTTCACGGTGATGGCCGGGTCGATGGGCGCGGTCAACGAGCACAAGACGGCCCGCATGCGCGAGCTCGTCCTGCGCCAACGGATCCCGATCGTGTGGCTGCTCGACTCGGCTGGGGCCCGCATCCAGTCCTCGTCGGGGTCGACCTTCGCCGGCGCCGGAGCGCTGTTCCGGGAACAGGTCACGCTGTCGGGCGTGGTGCCCCAGGTGGCCGCCCTCATGGGCCACTGTGCCGCCGGCACCGCCTACATCCCGGCCCTCGCCGACTTCCTGCCCATGGTCGGGCCGACGTCGTCGATGGCCCTGGCCGGGCGCCACCTGGTGAAGGCCGCGACGGGCGAGGACGTCGACGAGTTCGACATGGGGGGAGCCGACATCCACACCAAGGTCTCGGGGGTGGCCGACCTGGCCGTGGCCGACGACGCCGAGTGCCTGGCCACGGTGCGCCGCTACCTCGGCTTCTTCCCCGCCCACAACCAGGAGCGCCCGCCGGTCGTCGCCGCCACCGACCAGTCGGACCCGGTCGACCGCCGGGTGGAGGAGGTCTACGACGTGGTGCCCACCGCTCCCCGCCGGGCCTACGACGTGCGGCGAGTGGTGGAGCTGATCGTCGACCACGGCGACTTCTTCGAGCTCAAGCCCGACTGGGCCCGCAACATCGTCACCGGTCTGGCCCGGGTGGGTGGGCAGCCGGTCGGCATCCTCGCCAACCAGCCCAAGGTGCTCGGCGGGGCGCTCGACGTGAACGCCGCCGACAAGGCCGCTCGCTTCGTGTGGCTGTGCGACGCCTTCGGCATCCCGCTCGTGTTCCTCCACGACGTGCCCGGCTTCGTGGTGGGGACGGCGGTGGAGAAGCAGGGCATCATCCGCCACGGGGCCAAGATGCTCTTCGCCATCTCCGAGGCCACCGTGCCGAAGGTCAGCGTGGTGCTGCGCAAGAGCTACGGCGCCGGGTACTTCGTGATGAACGGGACCGCCTACGAGGCCGACTACATCGCCATCTGGCCCACGGCGGAGATCGCAGTGATGGGCCCCGACGGCATGGTGAACATCATCATGCGCAAAGAGCTCGACAAGGTGCCCGAGGGCGCCGAGCGCGACGCCGCCCGCATCGCCATGGCCGAGGACCTACGCCGCAACATCGACCCCTACATCGCCGCCGGCCACGCCCAGGTCGACGACGTGATCGACCCCGCCGAGACCCGCCTCGCCATCTGGCGGGGCCTGCAGGTGAGCCGCACCAAGACCCTCCCCCGCCCCTGGCGCAAGCACGGCGTCCTGCCCGTGTGAGATCTCGCTCTCACTCGGTCGCTGCTCTCACTGTGCCCCTACGGCCCGGAACCGGGCGTCGTTGCACGGTCAGCCGGCCAGCTCCAGCGCCGGCGGCAGGGGATCGGCGTGGACGAGCACCAGCTCCTGCACGGCGCGGGTGAGGGCCACGTAGAGGAGGCGCCCGCCCGAGCCGCCGTCGTCCACCGGCCCGAGGAAACCGGCCGGCTCGACGACAACGACGGCGTCGAACTCGAGGCCCTTGGCCTCGGGCGGGGCCAGCAGGGTGACCACCTCGCCGGCCCCGGCCCGGAGGCCCGATCCGAACGCCACCCCGGCGTCCTTGAGCGCCCCGGCCGTGGCGGGAAGGGTGGCATCGGTGGCCACGACGCCCACCGATGCCCACCGGCCGGCCAGGTCGGCCACGGTCGCCGCCGCCGTGGCGGTGAGCGTGTCGGCGTTGGCGGCGGCCACGACCCGAGGGGCTCGACCGTCGGTGCGCACTGAGCGCGACGGGCGGACGCCGGGGGCCACCGACGGCAGCAAGCGGTTGGCCACGTCGAGGATCGGTGCCGGCACCCGGTAGCCGAGTCCCAGCTCGGCGATGGTCGCCGTGGGAGGCGACCCGAGGTGGGTCACCGCCGCCTCCCACGAGTACTGGGCGGCGGGCGCGGTCGACTGGGCGAGGTCGCCGAGCACGGTCATCGACCCCGACGGGCAGCGGCGGGCCAACGCCCGGAGCTCCATCGCCGACAGGTCCTGGGCCTCGTCCACCACGATGTGACCGTAGGTGCGAGGTACGCCGTTGATGAGCGCCTCGGCCTCGTCGACCAGCACGAGCTCGGCCACCGTCCACGGTTCGTCGTCGAGGCGGTGGCCGCCCTTGCGCCGCACGAGTGCCTGTTCGTCGGGGTCGAGCAGGTCGGCGGCGGCGCGGGCCAGGGTGGCACGACCGGTGAGGACCCGCTTCACCAGGGCCGGCGGGCTGAGCGACGGCCAGACGCGCCCGACGGCGGCGGTGAAATCAGCGCTGGCTCGGAGGGCGGACTCGAAGGCCTCGGCGGCGGCAGGGTCGTCGCGGCGGGCGAGGAAGCAGGCCACGGCCAGGCGCTGGAGCCGGCCCCGCAGGGCCGTGCGACCGGTGCTGAAGGGCACGTCCCGAGCGAGGATCTCGGAGACGGCGTCGGCGACGTCGGCGGCGGCGACACTCACGCTGCCCCACGACGTCGACAGCTCGATGTCGGCCTCGGGCAGGCGAAGGCGCTGGCGGCAGGCTCGAGCCAGCACCTCGGCCATGCGGGCGTCGCCGAGGAGCCGGGCCCGGGCCGGTGCGTCGAAGGCTCGCACCCGCAACGCCGTTCCCGCCACCAACCGCTCCATGGTCGTCTGGCGGGTGGCCGCCTCACCGAGGGACGGGAGCACCTGGGCGATGTAGCGGAGGAACACGGGGTTCGGGCCGATGACGAGCACGCCGGCGCGGTCCAGGTGCTCCCGGTGCTCGTAGAGCAGGAAGGCGGCCCGGTGCAGGCCGACGGCGGTCTTGCCCGTGCCGGGGCCGCCCTGCACGACGAGGCAGGTGCCGAGCTCGGCCCGGATCACCACGTCCTGCTCGGCGGCGATGGTGGCGACGATGTCCCGCATTGCTCCCGTGCGGCTGCGCTCGAGCTCGGCCAGCAGCGGGTCCGGTATGCCGCCGTGGTGGGCGGCGTGCATGCTCTCGTCATCGTCGAAGACCTCGTCGAAGAGGTCGTCCACCCGTGCCCCGGTCACGAGGAAGCGCCGCCGCCTGCGGAGGTGGAGGGGATCGGCGGCGGTGGCCCGGTAGAACGGCGTGGCCACCTCGGCCCGCCAGTCGACCACCACCGGGTCGCCGCGTTCGTCCTCGACGTGGCGACGACCCACGTACCAGGTGGCGCCATCGGTGCCATCGAGGCGCCCGAAGGTCAGTGCGGGGCCGTCGGTGGCGAGGGTGCGGAGCCGGTGGGACAGATGGGCACGGGCAATCTCGGAGTCGACCTCCTGGGCGGCGTTGTCGGCCACGGCCACCGCTGCCTCGGTGCTGGCTCGCATGGCGGCGAGGCAGGCGTAGGCCTCGTCGAGGTAGGCCTGCTCGGCGGCGAGGTCGGGGTGGGCGGGCATGTCGGCTCCTCGTACGCGCGGCAACGCCCCCCTCCGGCGAGCGGAGGGGGGTGGGGGAAGAACGAGCGTAGCTCCGCCGGGCCGACGCCCACCTCGCACTACGGTGCGGCGATGGCCGAGGTGCGGACCGAGATCACCGCCAACGTGTGGCAGGTACGGGTCGAGGTGGGCCAAGCCGTCGCCACTGGCGACGAGCTGGTGATCCTCGAGTCGATGAAGATGGAGATCCCGGTCGAGGCGCCCTGTGCCGGCACGGTGGCCGAGATCCGGGTCGCGCCCGACGACAAGATCACCGAGGGCGACGTCGTCGCCGTCATCGACGAGAGCTGAGCCGCCGGTGGCCGTGGACGTCACCGACCACGACCACGTGCGGCTCGTGGTGATCGACCGCCCCGAGCGCCGCAACGCCGTCGACCACCACGCGCTCGGGTTGCTTCGTGAGGCGGTCGAGTCGGCGACGTCGGTCGGCGCCCGCGTGCTCGTGCTCGGTGGCGCCGGCGGTCACTTCTGTGCCGGCGCCGACCTCACCGGCGTGGAGGACGAGCGGTTCGCCACCGTGTTGCGAGGTGTCCTCCTGGCCCTGCGGGACGCCCCCTTCCCCACCATCGCCGCCGTCGAGGGCCCCGCCCTCGGCGCCGGGACCCAGTTGGCCGTGGCCTGTGATCTCCGCACCGCCACCCCCGGTGCCTCCTTCGGCATCCCCGCCGCCAAGCTCGGCCTCATGGTCGACCACTGGACGGTGCAGCGCCTCGCCACCATCGCCGGCCAGGGCGCCGCCCGGGCCATGCTGCTCGCCGCCGACGTTCTGTCCGGCGTCGACGCCCACCGGCTCGGCCTGGTGCAGCGCCTCTGCCCCGTGGCCGACGCCGAGGCGTGGGCCAGCGAGATCGCCGACCTGGCCCCGCTCACCATCGAGGGCCACAAGCTGATGCTCAACCGCCTCGACGCCCCGCTCCCCTCCGACGCCGACGTGGGTGAGGCGTTCAGCCGAGCCTGGCGTTCCGCCGACTTCCAGGAGGGCCTGGCCGCCTTCCGAGAGCGCCGAACCCCCGAGTTCCGCGGCCACTGACGCCGCTTGAGGACGGCCCCACACAAGCGTTTCAGCCGGTCGGCGCTTCATGTCCGTCGTCTGGACAGGAGGTCACTAGACAGCGTCGACGAGGAGGGTGAAGTTGGGGCGGGTCAGGACAGCGATTCGCCCTTCCTGGCTCTCAACCCGGCCGGTGGGGATGGCGTCGACGACGAGCCTGGTGAGCTCGAGGGCCGGTGACCGCTGGACGAGGTCAGCAAGTCGCGCCTGCGCGTGCCCACCGCCGTACACGTGGAGGGCCGTGGGTGGGGCGCCGGCGAGTCCTGCTGATTCGACGACGGCAAGGGTCTCGGTTTCCCGGTCGAGGATCCCGGTGTGGCTGAGCGGTCTGCCGTCGCGGAACGTCACGAGATTGATCGCGTCCGGTTCGCTCAAGGCGATGGCGGTGAACCATCCAGGGTCGAGTACAGGAGCCGGTGATGACTGCGGAGCCTGGTGAAGGAGTCTGGCCAGCAGAGCGATGGTGTGTTGGTCGGGCTCGTCGAGCATCGCCGTCCATTCGCCGACGGTCGTGTAGGTCTCCGGCCCGGCGCCAACCCCTCGGAGTCGCATGAAGCTGCATGGTTCGACCGCGACGCTCTGGAGGCGCCCACCCCTCTTGATGAAGGCGACGGAGGCCTGGAGGCCGGCGCGCAGCCACAGAGGCGCGACGAGGATGCCGTCGTCGTGCAGCACATCGACCCAGGCCGGTGAAAGATCCCACACCCCCACGGTGGCCTCGATGCGATCGAATCGGGAGCGGCCAGGGACGTGCTCCCATCCGTCGCCGGTGACGACGGCGACATTGGACGCGTCGACAGCACGCAGGTGGCGCTCGGCGTCGGCGGTGATCTCTTGGTCGATGTCCACCGTGGTGATCTGGCCGTTCGGGCCGACGAGGCGCCCGAGTAGAGCGGCGTTGTACCCCGTGCCGGTGCCGATCTCGAGAACACGGTGCCCGGGCCGCGCTTCGAGCTGTTCGAGCATACGGGCCATGATCGCCGGCTCGCTGGAAGAGCTGAGCGGCACCCCATCGGGTCCGCGTCGGATGACGATGGCCCGACCGCTGTAGACGTCGTCCACAGCGAGGTTCGGGAGGAAGCAGTCTCGGAGCACCGCCCGCATGGCCTGCTCGACGGCTTCGCTTCTTGGACAGCCCTCGCCGACGAGCCTGTCGACCATCCGACCGTTCGCCTCCGCGGCGCCGTCGAGATGAGCCGTTGCGCCCACGCCTAGTAGCTGGCCGGGAGGAGCAGGGAGAAGTTCTCGAAGAAGAGGAACAGGCAGATCCCGAAGGGCACGATGCCTACCAGGTAGGGGAGCCACTGGACGTGGCGGGCCCGGGATCGGCGGTCGACCCGCTGCCGCACGAGCGTGGCCACGAGCCAGCAGGCCAACCAGATGGCAGCGCAGGCCAGGCCCCAGAGCACCACCGGCCACCTCGAGGCGGTCTCGCCGTCGATGTCCTCGAACACGGCTCGGCGGTCGGTCGGCGCCGAGACCGCCCCCTGGGCGGGCAGGCGGGGCACCGGGTTCCCGACGAGCTGGGCGGACACGATGATCCGCTCGCGGGCCGAGAACTTGGGGTGGCAGGCGGTGAGGGTGAGGCGGTTGTCGCCCTTGTCCTCGAGCACCGACACCTCCGAAGGTTTGACGATCGACGTCTCACTGACGAGGTAGCGGAACGTGCCCTGCAGGGTCGTCACCATGACCTCGTCACCGGGGACGACGTCGTCGATGTTGTGGAACGGCGCGCCGTAGGTCGTCCGGTGCCCGGCGATGGCCGCGTTGCCGGCCTGGCCCGGGAGCGGCGTCTCCGGGTAGTGCCCGGCGCCCCGCTTGAGCTGGGACACGCTCACGCCCTGGACGAAGAAGAACTCCCGCACCCCGATCTTGGGGATGGAGATGCTGCCGACCACGTTCCCCTCCACCGGGGGGGCGACGGCGGGGGCCGTGGACGCCGGTGTGGTGGGGGGCGGGGTCGGCGGCACGGTGCCGTCCCCGGGGAGGGTCGTGGACGACGTGGTCGTGGTCTCGGCCGCCTCGGCGGCGGCGTCGAGCTGGGCCGCGAACTCGTCGTCGAGGCGGTCCTGGGCCTGGTCGGTGCGCAGGTTCGTCCCCCAGAGCTGGTAGGCCACGAAGAGGAGGATGAGCGTTCCGCTCGTGATCAGGGCGCGACCGAGGCCGCCCAGGACCAGGGCGAAGCCCCGCGATCGGTAGAAGCGACGAACGGGACCCGGCATCGGCGACAACGCTAGGCGCCACCCACGGCCGGCCCGCCTCGCGCCGACCGACCCCGGACCTGCGTCGGTACCCTGGACCGGTCACCATGGAACCCGCCGTCCACCTCCGCGGCGCCGTCTCCCTGCTCGGTCGCTTCCCCGCCCTGGCCGGCGTCGATCTGGACGTGGCCCCCGGCGAGGTGGTGCTGCTCCAGGGCCCGAACGGGGCCGGCAAGACCACGCTGCTGCGTTGTTGCGCCGGGCTCGTGGCCGTCACCGCCGGTGAGGCGACCGTCCTCGGCCACGACCTCACCGTCGACCGCCGGGCGGTCCGGCGGCGAGTGGGTATGTTGGGCCACGCCACCGGCCTGTACGAGGACCTGACCGTGGCCGACAACGTGGCCTTCTGGTCTCGGGCCGCCGGCGCCCGCAGGGGCGATGCCGACGCCGCCATGGCCCGCCTCGGCCTCGACGGTCGCCTGGCCGCCGTGGCCGTGCACCGGCTCTCGGCCGGCCAGCGGCGGCGCACGTCGCTGGCCGTCATGCTGGCCCGCCGGCCCGAGCTCTGGCTCCTCGACGAACCGCACGCCGGGCTCGACCAGTCCGGGCGGGATCTCGTGGACGGGCTGGTAGCCGACGCGGCGGCGGCCGGGGCCACCGTGCTCATCGCCTCCCACGAGCTGGAGCGAGCCCGGGCCATCGCCCATCGCAGCGTGGCCGTGGTGGGCGGTGCCACCGCCCGCACCTCCCCGGCCGAGCGCGACCATGTGGCGTGATGCCGCCCTCGTGGCCGGCAAGGACCTGCGCCTTGAGCTGCGCAGCCGGGTGGCCATCAACCAGGTGGCTCCGTTCGCGCTGCTCGTGCTGGTGCTGTTCGCCTTCGCCCTCGACCCCGATCGGGGCATCCTCGCCCGTGCCACCGCCGGGCTCTACTGGGTGGCCGTCCTGTTCTCGGCCGTGCTCGCCGTGCAGCGGGCGTTCGCCGTCGAGGTGGCCGACGGCGTGCGGGACGGGCTGCGCCTGTCCGGCCTCGACCCGGCTGGCATCTTCGTCGGCAAGGTGGCGGCGCTGGCCGCGCAGCTGCTGGTCCTGGAGGCGCTGCTCGGCCTGGGCGTCGTCGTGTTCTACGACGCCGACGTCGCCGGCATGCTGCTCCTCGTACCCACCTGCCTGGCCGCCACCCTGGGCGTGGCGGCGGCCGGCTCCCTCTACGGCATCCTGTCGGCCGGGTTGCGGGTCAAGGAGACGATCCTGCCCCTCCTCCTGCTCCCCGTGGTGGCGCCGGTGCTGGTGGCCGCCACCCAGGCGTTCGAGGCCGGCCTGAGCGGGCCCACGAGCGACGGCTGGCGGTGGCTCGGCCTGCTCATCGTGTTCGCCGCCGCCTACGTCGGGCTCGGCCTCACCACCTTCGACCTGCTCCTGGAGGAATCGTGAGCGACCCGCTCGCGCGACTTGCCATCGGCCACCCCCGTGAGGTGCGCTGGGGGCGGTCCCCATGAACGACTCCACCGCCTCCACCGGCACGCGGGTGCTCGGCTCGATCACGCTGGTCGGGTTCGCCGCCCTGTTGCTGTTCGGGCTGGTGCTCTCGCCCGCCGACGCCGCCCAGGGCGAGCTCGTCCGCATGATGTACGTGCACGTGCCCACCGCCTTCGTCGCCTTCGGGGCGTTCACCGTCACCGTCGCCGCCAGCGTCGCGTACCTGCTGCGCCGCACCGAGTGGTGGGACCTCGTCGCCCACGGGTCGGCCGAGATCGGCGCCGTGCTGCTCGCCGCCACCCTGGTGAGCGGCATGCTGTGGGGCCGGCCCACCTGGGGCGTCTACTGGACCTGGGATGCGCGGCTCACCACCACCGCCCTGCTGTTCGTCCTCGTGCTGGGCTACCTGGCCGTGCGCCGGCTGCCCCTCGACCGCGACAAGCGGGCCGGTCTGGCCGCCGTGGTGGGACTGCTGCTGCTGCCCACCACGATCGTCTGCCACTACGCCACCACGTGGTGGCGCACGTTGCACCAGGGCCCCACCATCGCCCGGGCCGACCCCCAGATCGACGGCCTGCTCCTGTTCACCCTCGTCCTGGGCCTGGCCGTGTTCGCCCTGCTGTACGTGTGGATGATGGTCCACCGCTTCCGGGTCCTCTACCTCGAGCACCGGGTGGAGGACCTCGGCCTCGACACGGCCATCGCCGAGCGCCGCCGGGAGGCCAGCGGCGCCCTGGCCACCCCCCGACCAGCGACCGGCCCGGTGACATGACCGACGGCTGGGGCTACATCCTCACCTGCTACGGGTTGGTTCTTGCCGCGCTCGTGGTGATCGTGGCGCGGTCCTCCCAGCGGGGGCGCAAGCTGGCCCGCCAGGTTCCCGAGGAGCAGCGCCGGTGGATGTGACCCCCCGCACCGCTCCCGGCTCCGGCGTCGGCGCTCCGCCGGCACCGAGCCGTCGCCACCGTGGACGACGAGGCCTCGCCATCGGCCTTGTGCTCGTCGCCGCGCTGGGCGCCGTCGGGTTCCTGCTGATCAAGCAGATCGACAGCGCCTCGCTCTACTACTACAACGCCGACGAGGCGGTGGCGAAGCGTGACGACCTCGGCGACCAGCGGTTCCGCATCCAGGGCACCGTGGTGGACGAGCGGTCGGCCGTCGGCGACGACCGTCTCGCCTTCACCATCGCCTTCGCCGGCACCCGGGTCGAGGTCGACCACGACGGCGTGGAGCCGTCGGCCCTGTTCGAGGAGGGCATGCCCGTGGTGTGCGAAGGGCGCTGGAGCCCGGACGGCTCCCGCTTCGTCTCGGACCGCATCGAGGTCAAGCACTCCTCGGAGTACAAGGCCGAGAACCCCGACCGGGTCGACCCGGCCGCCCCATGAACGCCGCCGTCGGATCGGCCGGGGTCGTTCTCGGCTTCGTCAGCGCGGCGGGCGGCATCGTCACCATCGCCCTCGGGCTGCTCGGTGGGCGGCGGGGGATGCTCCGCCAGATCGTGCCCTTCGTCGCCCTCGTCGCCCTCGGGGCGGTGGTGGCGGTGGCGGCCATGGAACGCGGCCTCATCACCCGGGACTTCTCCATGGCCTACGTGGCCGACCACGGCAGCAGCAAGACCCCGGCGCTGTACAACGTGGCCACCCTGTGGAGCGCGCTCGAGGGCTCGATCCTGCTCTGGGCCCTCGTGCTGGCCGGGTACCTGGCCGCGGTCACCGCCAAGTTCCGGCACCGCCTGGACGACCCGCTGGTCGGGTGGGCGCTGCTCACCATGTTCGCCGTGTGCGTCTTCTTCTTCGGGCTGATGCTCGGGCCGGCCAACCCCTTCCACACCGTGGCCGTCGCCCCCCTCGACGGACCCGGCCCGAACCCGTTGCTGCAGAACCACCCGCTGATGGCCGTGCACCCGCCCATGCTGTACCTCGGCTACGTCGGGTTCACCGTGCCGTTCGCCTTCGCCGTCGCAGCCCTCGTCACCGGCCGGGTGGGCGAGGGCTGGCTGGTCGAGACCCGGCGGTGGACGCTGTTCGCCTGGGCCTTCCTCTCCGCCGGGATCGTGCTCGGGGCGTGGTGGTCCTACGAGGTGCTCGGCTGGGGCGGCTACTGGGCCTGGGACCCGGTGGAGAACGCCTCGTTCCTGCCGTGGCTGACCGGCACCGCCTACCTGCACTCGGTGATGGTGCAGGAGCGTCGGGGGATGCTGCGGGTCTGGAACCTGTCGTTGCTGTGCGCCACGTTCGCGCTGACCATCCTCGGCACCTTCCTCACCCGATCGGGCGTGCTCGACTCGGTCCACTCCTTCAGCGAGTCGGCCATCGGGCCGCTGCTCCTCGGCTTCTTCGCCCTCGTGGTCTTCGTCACCGTCGGCCTGATCGGCTGGCGCGGCGACCGGCTGCGGGCCCCCGGTCGCATCGACTCACCCCGGTCGCGGGAGGGGTCGTTCCTCGCCAACAACCTGCTGTTCGCCGCCTTCGCCCTCGTCGTCCTGCTCGGCACCGTGTTCCCGCTGGTGGTCGAGGCGGTCAACGGGGACCGGCTCACGGTGGGGGAGCCCTACTTCAACCGCATGACCATGCCGATCGGCCTCGCCCTGCTCTTCCTGATGGCCGTGGCCCCGGCCCTGCCGTGGCGCAAGGCCTCGGCCGAGACGCTGGCCCAGCGGCTGCAGTGGCCGGCGTGGGCCGGCACCGGCGTGCTGGTGCTGGCCGTCGTGCTCGGCGCCCGGGGCGTGGCCCCACTCCTCGCCTTCGGCCTCGGCGGGTTCGCCGCCGGGGCGGCCGTGCGGCAGATCGTCCTGGCCACCCGCCGCCAGGGTTGGCGGGGCTTCATGGGCCGGACCAACGGCGGCATGATCGTCCACCTCGGTGTGGTGCTGATCGCCGTGGCCTTCGCCGCCAGCAGCAGCTACGACCACCAGCGCGAGGCAGCCCTCGACCCGGGCGAGTCCGTCGAGGTGGCCGGGCACACCATCACCTACCTCGGCTTCGAAGAGGACACGAGCGACCCCGCCAAGGTGGAGCGCCGGGCCCGTGTGCGGGTCGACGACGACGGCGTTTACGAGCCGACCCTTCAACGGTTCCCCAACGGCTCACAGGAGATCGGCACTCCGTCGGTGCGCAGCAGCCTGGTCGACGACGTCTACCTCGCCCTGCTCGACCCCCCCGCCTCCGACGGTGGACCGGTGCGACTGCGGGTGATCGTGGCCCCGCTCGTCATGTGGCTGTGGATCGGCGGTGGCGTGATCGTGTTCGGTTCGGCCCTCGCCGCCTTCCCCGGGTCCCGTCGGCGAGGCACCGAGCCCACCTCCGCCCTCGTGGCCGCCGGGCGCGACACCAGCCCTGTCGCCCGTCGCCCCGGCGCCGCTCGACCCGACCAGGAGCGGCCCGAGAGACCCGAGCGACCCGAGAACGAACCGATCGGGGTGGGCTGATGGCGGCGCCGGGTCGCCGCCGCCTGGCCGTCGCCGTCGCCGTCCCGGTGGCGGCGGTGCTGGCCCTGTTCGTCGGCGTGCTCGCCACCCGGGAACCAGCCGTCAACCGCAAGACCGACAGCCCGCTGCTGGACCAGCCGGCGCCGGGCATCCGCGGCGAGACCCTCGACGGCCAGCGGTTCGATCTCGGCGACCTCGAGGGTCGATGGGTGCTGGTCAACTTCTTCGCCTCGTGGTGCGTCCCGTGCATCCAGGAGCACCCCGAGCTGAAGCGGTTCTCGGCCGAGCACGCCGCTGCCGGCGACGCCGAGGTGGTCAGCGTGGTCTACGACAACGACCAGGAGAACACCGAGCGCTTCTTCGCCCGTGAGGGCGGGGACTGGCCCGTGGTGACCGATCCGCAGGGTCGGGTGGCGCTCGACTACGGCGTGGCCAGGGTGCCCGAGTCGTTCCTCGTCGACCCCGACGGCGTGGTGCGGGTCAAGATAACCGGCGGCGTCGAGCAGGCCGGCCTCGACGAGCTGTTGGCCGAAGCCGGTGGCTGACCAGCCGCGGACCGCGCCCGCCGCTCGCTGGGTGCCCTGGGTGCTCATGGCCGTGGTCGTGGCCGTGGCCCTCGCCGTCGGGTCCCGGCCCGCTGACGACGCCACCGAGGAGGACCGCGTCCGGGCCATCGCCTCGACCGTGAAGTGCCCGGCCTGCTCCGGGCAGTCGGCGGCCACCTCCGACGCCCCGTCGGCCACCGCCATCCGGGCCGAGATCACCCGGCGGGTCCGGCGGGGCGAGAGCGACGACGAGATCCGGGGCTACCTGGCCGGGCGGTTCGACGACATCCTGCTCACCCCGACCAGCTCCGGGGCCGGCGGGGTGGTGTGGGCCCTCCCGGTGGCAGCCGTGGTCATGGCCTTCGCGGGGCTGGCGTTCGCCTTCCGCCGGTGGCAGGCATCGTCGCCGACCACCGCTTCGCCGGCGGACCGTGACCTTGTGGCCCGGGCCCGCACCGGTGGGTCACCCGCCGACGCCCATGGCGAGGGCGACGGCCGGTGAGCGAGCGCACGTGAGCGACGCGGGGAGCGGCCGGGGGGCGGCCGCCCGCCTCGACCCCGACGAGCTGGCGGCGCTGATGGAGCAACGGGACTTCCTCCTCGCCAGCCTCGACGACCTGGAGCGCGAGCACGACGCCGGCGACCTCGACGACGACGACCACGCCGCCCTGCGGGACGACTACACGGCCCGTGCCGCCGAGGTGCTCCGAGCCATCGAGGACCGCCGTCACGCCATGGATGCCGCCCAGCGGCCCAGATCGCCGGCACGGGTGGCCGCCATCGCCGCCACCGTGGTGGTGGTGGCGGCCGTGGCCGGCGTGGTGGTGGCCCAGGCGGCGGGCCGACGGTCGGCCGGTGAGACGGCCACCGGCGGGGTGCGTCCGACCGCCACCCAGGAGGCTCGCCGCTGCCAGCCCCTCACCGCCGAGGGGAAGGCCGGTCAGGCCGTCGAGTGCTACCAGGCCGTGCTCGACGAGAACCCGGACAACCCGACGGCGCTGGCCTGGCTGGGATGGACGTTGGTGCTCAGCTCCGGTGCACTGGAGGCCGGGACCCAGAGCGAGGCCCTCACCGCCGGCAAGAGCTTCCTCGACCGGGCCGTGGCCGCCGACGCCGACTACCCCGACGCTCGGGCCTTCCGGGCCATCGTCGCCCAGCGGGAAGGCCGACTGGTCGAGGCCAAGGCCGATCTCGACGCTCTCTACGCCGGCGATCCCCCGCCCGAAGTGCGTTCGCTCACCGACGCCCTCCGGGAGGAGGTCGAGCGAGGGCTGGCCGAGCAGGCGAAGGCGACCACGACGGCGATCACCGCGCCCCCGCCGTGATCGGCCGCTCCCGGCCGGTGGCGCGAGCGGTCGTCATGGGCACGCTCCTGCTGGCCCCGGCCCTCGGCTGCGCCAACGCCGAGGGCGCCGGGATCGACCGGGGCGACGTCCCGCTGGTGCGCTGGCGGGCGTTCCGGGCCGAGGCCCGGCCGGTCCTCCACCGGGTGCTGGGCCCGACCGACGGGCTCGTGGCCGACTGCCGGGCCCTCGCCTCGGACGTCCCGCCCCCGTTGCTCGGCGTCGATCTCGGACCGACCCTCGCCGCCTGCGCCGACGAAGACGTGAGCACGGCCCGGCTGCTGGCCCACGTCCAGATCGCCCGGATCTCGGTCGTCGACGGCGCCCTGGGGCTCGACGCGCCAACATGAGCCGGTGACGGTTCGGCTCGGAGGAGGCCAGGGGTTCTACGGCGACGGTCACGAGCCGGTCGAGGACCTGCTCGCCGCCGGCGTCGACTACCTGGTGTGTGAGGCCCTGGCCGAGCTCACCCTCGCCATCCTCCAGAAGGACCGCCAACGCGACGAGGCCCTCGGGTACACGCGCGACCTCCCCCTCTACGTCCACCAGGCCCTGCCGTGGTTGGTGGACGGGAAGACCCGCCTCATCACCAACGCCGGAGGCATCAACCCGGTGGCCGCCGGTCGGGCGGTGCGCGAGGCGCTCATCGCCGCCGGTGCCCCCCAGGTACGGGTGGCCACGGTGGTCGGCGACGACGTCCGCCCCTTGGCCACCGACCTGGGCCTGCCCGCCGATGCGCTGTTCGCCAACGCCTACCTCGGCGCCCGGCCCATCGTCGAGGCCCTGGCTGCCGGTGCCGACGTCGTGGTCACCGGACGGGTGGCCGACGCCGCCCTGTTCCTGGCCCCGCTGGTCCACGAGCACGGCTGGTCATGGGAGGACTGGGACCGCCTGGCCGCCGGCGTGGTCGTCGGGCACCTGCTCGAGTGCAGCGGCCAGGTCACCGGCGGGAACCACTCGGGGGCGTGGTGGGCCAACCCGGACCCGCTGCGGGTGGCCTTCCCCATCGCCGAGGTGGCCGCCGACGGCAGCGCGGTGGTCACGAAGCCACCCGGTACCGGCGGCATGGTCACCTTCGACACGGTCCGCGAGCAGCTCCTCTACGAGGTGCATGATCCCGCCGCCTACCTCACCCCCGACGTCACCGCTGACTTCACCGCCGTCGCCGTCGACGACCTCGGTGGTGACCGGGTCCGGGTGCACGGTGCCCGCGGCGCCCCGGCGCCCACCACCTACAAGGGGTTGGTGTGCACGGCCGCCGGCTGGGCTGGTGAGGCCCGCCTGGCCTACTCCTGGCCCGACGCCGAGGCGAAGGCCCGGGCCGCCCTGTCCTTCATACGGGGCCGGGCGACGACGGCGGGCGTCGAGGTGCTCGAGTGGCACGAGGAGTACTTCGGTGCTGGCGCCTTCGGTGGGCCCACGGTGGGTCGGGCTCGTTCGGACCGCAGCGTCCTCGAGCCCCCGGAGGTGATCGGCCGGCTGGCGTGGCGGACCGCCGACGCCGAGACGGCGGCCCGGGTCAGCCACGGCGTCGGCGTGTTGGGCCTGTCCGGCCCGCCGACCATTGCCGGCACCGGCAGGAGCCGCGATGGCCGACCGACCCAGTTGCTGGCCGTCGAGCCCTTCGCCATCGACCGGGCCACTGTCGACGCCCGGGTCCGGGTGACCGTCGACGAGACCTGAACGGGCGGCTCTCAGGTCGGGGGGTCGAGGTAGGTGGCGGTGGCGAAGCGCTCGCCGTCGACCTCGATCGCGTACACCGACCCCTTGGCCGTCGACCGGGGACCCTTCACCTCCGTACCGGTGGCGGCGAGGTGCTCGATCACCCCAGGGATGACGTCGCCGTGGGAGCACAGGGCGGAGTCGGCCGTCGCGTTGGCCACGAGCAGCTGCATCGTGTCGTCCACCGCCGCCCCTTCGTCGAGGGCCGGGGTCAGCTCGACGTCGAGGCCCCGGTCACGGGCCAGCGGGGCCACCGTCTGTTGGCATCGAACCGACGGGCTCGACAGGACCCGACCCACCGGGCGCCCGGCCAGCAGGCCGACCAGGCCGTCGGCCTGGCGCCTGCCCTTGGCGCTCAGGGGGCGGTCGGCGTCGCGCCCGGTCCACTCCGAGCGTCGACCGGCCTTGGCGTGGCGGATCAGGTAGAGCGTCACGGCGGCCGACGATAGAGCGGCCAGCCGGCTGGGACGGCCGGGACACCGGGGCGGTGAGGCGGCCGCCGGTCGGTCGGTACCATCCGGCGGTGGCCCGCATCCAGCTCCGTGACCTCTGCGGGGCCCGCTCCGGGGACAAGGGCGACATCAGCGACCTGTCGCTCTTCGCCGACGATCCCGCCGCCTACGAGGCAATCCGGGCGGCGGTGACCGCCGAACGGGTCCGAGCCCACTTCGGTGACCTCGTGCGGGGCCCGGTGCACCGCTACGAGGCGCCCAACGTCCTGGCCCTGAAGTTCGTCATGCACGACGCCCTCGGCGGCGGCGCCCCCCGTTCGCTGCGGGCCGACAACCTCGGCAAGACCCTCGGCGCTGCCCTCCTCCGCATGTGGGTCGACGTACCCGACGCCGTCGCTGCCTCGGCCCCCCGCCGCCGAGCCCCGCTCCACCGTTGACCCGGCTCCGCGGGTATGCCCGAAGCTGCCCGAGAGCAGCTCGGATGGTGTCGTGGGTCTCGGTGTCCTCATCCGGTGGTGGTGTTGTCGGGTGGGTGGTGGGGGTCGTCGTCGTGTCGTGCGGTCGGGTCGGCTTTGGTTCGTCGGTGGCCGTGGCGGTGGTGGTAAGGACAGAGGAGGGCGCCGTTGTCTTGAGTGGTCTCCCCGCCGTCGGTGTAAGGAACGATGTGGTCGACGTCGCAGCGGTGGGCGGGGGTGTCACAGCCCGGCCAGGTGCAGTGCCGGTCCCGGACCTGGATGGCCCGGCGGAGGGCTCCGGTGAAGAACCGGGTCCGTCTCCCGACGTCGATGACCCGGGAGGGCCCGTCGAACACGATGCGTTCGATGTCGGCGTCGACCAGCAGCCCAGCCAGGGCCCCGGGGGCGATGATGGTGCCGTTGGCCAGCTCACAGACCCGCCCGGTCAGGGTGGGATAGTCGACCAGGACGGTGATGAGGGCCGGGGCCGGCACCCGTCGGCGGGGGCGGAGCGGGCCCGGGTGGCCATCTCGACCAGGGCATCGGCCCGCCGCTGGGCCGGCGTGCGGGCCAACTTGTCCACGGTGACGTCGTCGCCGTGGTGGGGCTTGGCGGCGGCCCAGTCGGCGGCGAACAGCTCGGCTTCGATCCCCGCCAACGTCTCGGCGAAGATGGCTCCACCAACAGGCTCCAGCAGGGCGTCGAGCACCCAGGTGCCCTCCAGGGTCTCCGAGCAGTGGGCCCGGCGGGCGTCACGCTGGGACTCGGCGTCGGCTTCGGTGTCGTCGGGGGCAGCCAGTTGTTCCCAGTAGGCCACCGCCCGAGCAAAGCCCGCCCAGGACAGCTCGGTGGCATAGCCGACCAGCACCTCCTCATCACGGGCGAAGGCCGCCTCCAGGCCAGGCCGGTTGGCTCGGGCCAGGCGGTCGGCGTGATCGCGGGTGATGTCCCCTCGGCGAGGGCCGCCGCGCTGGCGGGCATCCCACGGAGCCGGCGGGCCAGGCGCACCTCACCGTTCAACGCCCCCGGGGCTGGTGGGTGCGATGAGCCAACCAGGCCGCCGCGGACTTGGCTCCATCGGTCGACCAGGCCCGCCGGGCATCCCAGGCCCCGGTCAGTTGAACCCGGGCGGCGTTCAGACGAGCCGACTGGGTGTGCAGCTCCACCAACAGACCAGACAAGTCCTCATCGCACAGACCGTCGACGTTGATCGCCTGCAGGTCGTCGACCGCTTCCCGAAGAGGAGTGACAAGACATTCCATAGGACTGTCATGAGCATAAGCAGGGGGTGTGACGGTCTCGACGAAGGTTCCGGTTGTTTCGTCGGTGCGACGGCTGCACAACCTCGGAACCGGCTTCAACTTATCGCCGCAGCCACTGATCTTTGATAACCAGGTGCGGCATGTCTTCTCTCACTTCAGTGGCGAGCGGAGGTCCGCGGCAACGGGAATCGCTACCTCGCCTACTTGGATCAGGCGGCCACGTGGGCCGCTGCTCTTGGAGTCAGCCCAGAGATCATCGAGCGTGCTCCATTCGATGCTGGCGATGAGCTCTGACACAGCGTAAGCACGGGCAGATCACGGCCAGATGGTGTGTGGCCTTGGCCGCAGAAGTTGGCGATGGCGAAGGTTGTTCCGCCAGGCGGCGACGCCGACACGACGGCGGCGTCACATGCGACGGACCTGGCCCGCTGTGGATGTCGGCGACTCGCCGGGACTCAACGCGCCCCGAGCGCTCGGAGGCCGGCGATCACGTCGGGGAGGGCGGCCAGGAGCGCGCCGATGTCGGCGTCGGTGGTGTTCCACCCCGTGGACACCCGCAGTGAGCGGTGGGCGTCGACGCCCATCGCCTCGAGCACCGGCGACGGTTCCAGCGCCTCCGACGAGCAGGCGCTGCCCGAGTGGGCGGCCACGCCGGCCCGGTCGAGGCCGAGCAGCACGGCCTGGGGCTCGATGCCGGTGACCCCGAGGCACACGAGGTGGGGGAGCCGGTCCTCGGGATCGCCGTAGACGACCACCCCGTCGAGGTCGTCGACGGCGTCGAGCACCCGGTCGGTCAGGCGTCGGGCCTCGGTCGCCTCTTCGAGGAGAAGAGTGCCGCAATCGGCGGCCAGCGCGTTGGCGGCGGCGCCGAACCCGGCGATGGCCGGGGCGTTCTCGAACCCGGCCCGCCGGGCCCGCTCCTGGTCGCCGCCGACGAGCAGGGGGTCGAGGCGCAGCCCGCGGCGCACCAGGAGGGCGCCCACTCCGGGCGGGCCGCCGAGCTTGTGGGCGCTGACCGACAGGAGGTCGGCCCCGAGGTCGTCGAAGGCGATCGGTACCCGGCCGGCGGCCTGGGCGGCGTCGACGTGGACGAGCACACCACGGTCCCGGCAGCCCGCCACCACGTCGGCCACCGGTTGCACCGTGCCCACCTCGTGGTTGCCCCACTGGATGTGGACGAGGGCGGTGCGATCGTCCACAGCAGCGAGGACGGCGTCGACGTCGACCCGCCCCACACCGTCGACGGGCACGATGGTGACGGCGCCGGCCCGGGCCGCCGCCTCTCTCACCGCGGAGTGCTCGACGGCAGGGACGACCTGGTGACGGCCGCGGCCCGTGACACCCCATGCGGCGGCGGCGATGGCCTCGGTGGCCCCGCTCGTGAAGACCACCTCGCGGGATCGGGCTCCGAGCAGTTCGGCCACCTGCTCCCGGGCCTGCTCCACCGCCACCCGGACGGCCATGCCCTCGGTGTGGATGCGGCCGGGGTCACCGGTCGGGGCGTGCAGGGAGGCCACGACGGCGGCGACGGCCTCGGGCCGGGGTGATGAGGTGGACGCGTGGTCGAGATAGTGGCGGGCCACGCCCTCCAGTGTGGGGTGCGACGGGTGTGAGTGAGCGCTCAGCAGTTGTCGTCGGTGTAGGACTCGACCTCGTCGAAGGCCTCTACGTCGAAGGCGGGGTCGTCGGGGATGGCGTTGATCTCGTCGATGGTCCTGGCCTGCTGAACCTCGTCGGCGAAATCGGAGAGGATGTCGGACACCTCGGTGATCGCGTCGACGATCTCGCCGGGAGCGACGGCGGCGGCGGCGTCGACGGCGTCGAGGTACTCGAGGTAGAGGACCTGGAAGCCGGCCACGTCCTCGTCGTCGATAGCCGTCCCCAGCTCGTCGTCGAGTCGTTCGATGTCCGCGTTGGCCTCGCAGAAGGCGGTGAGCTCGCCACCGCCGTCGGTCGTGCCGTCGTCGTCGGTCGTGCCGTCGTCGTCGTCGATCGTCCCGTCGTCGTCGCCGATGCCGTCGCCGGGACCGTCGTCGGAGGGCTCGGTCGTGGTGGGTGCGGTCGTGGTCGTCGACGTGGCCGGCTCGGTGGACGCGGTGGTCTGGGAGGGCTCGGTGGTGGCCACCTCATCGGTGTCCACGCCGCAGCCCGCCAGGACCAGCACGACGACGACGAGGCAGGCCAGCGCGGCGAGGGGGTGGTGGGCGAGGCGCATGGGGGCAGGCGCTCAGGAGTCCACGGCGGTGACGCACACGGCGTCACCCATGGGGAGGGACGACTCGATGGCCGGCTGCACGTCACCGTAGAGGCCGGCCAGCATGCCCTTCACCATGCCCCTGTCGACCGCACAGATGACCGGGTGCTCGACGGCGGTACCTCCGAAGGGGCAGTGCTCGCTCACGATCCGCAGCTCGCTGCCCTGTTGCTCGGCGTGGGCGGCGAAGCCGTGGGCGGTGAGGGCGTCGGCCACGGCGTGCAGGGCCGACCGGAACGAGCGTTGGCCGTCGGCCCCGCCCATGGCCGCCGCCATGGCCCGTCCGTATTCGACGCCGACATCCTCGGCCATGGTCTCCGCAGCTGCAGCCGGGAGCATGGCCAGCGCCCGTCCGAGCAGGGTCACGAGCAGGTCGTCGTGGCGCACCGGCACCTCGAGCGCCACCTTGTCGCCGGCCGCCGAGTAGCGCTTCGACGGCCGCCCGGCCCCGCCGGCGCCCAGGCGACCGACGCGGACCTCCAGGTAGCCGCCCCCGGCCAGCTTGTCGAGGTGGTGGCGAGCCACGTTGGAGTGGAGGGCGAAGTGCTCGGCCACCTCCGAAGCGGTGACCCCCTCGGGGCGCTCGTGGGCGAAGAGGTAGATGCGCCGCCGTGTCGGGTCGCCGAAGGCGGACGTGATGGCGGTGACCACCGACGCGAAATCGGTGGGGCTGAGGGGGCTCGGGGCCACGGCCGGTAGTCTATGAGGGCGCCCGAGGAGGTCGTCGACGGCCGCCAGACACGGTACCGGCGCCTCCCACCGTCGTCCTCCGAGGAGATCACCGGTGCCGGTCACCGAAGCAGATGTCGTCGAAGCTTTGCGGCCCGTCCAGGACCCCGAGCTGCACCGCAGCATCGTCGACCTCGGCATGGTGCGGCAGACATCGATCGAGGGCGCCACCGCGAAGGTGCTCGTCGCGCTCACCATCGCCGGGTGCCCGTTGCGCAACGAGATCACCCAGCGGGTCACCGGCGCCGTGACCGCGCTCGACGGGATCGACGCCGTCGACCTCGACTTCACGGTGATGACCGACGAGGAGCGTGAGGCGCTGCGCCAACGGCTCCACGGCGACCCCTCCGCCACCGCCGGTACCAACCCCGCCCACGGCCACGCCGAGGGGCGAGCCATCCCCTTCGCCGACCCGTCGTCGCGCACCCGGGTCCTCCTCGTCGCCTCGGGCAAGGGCGGGGTGGGTAAGTCGTCGGTGACGACCAACCTGGCCGTGGCCCTGGCCCAGCGGGGGCGCTCCGTGGCCGTGGTCGACGCCGACGTGTGGGGCTTCTCGATCCCCCGCATGCTGGGGGTGGACCGCCCGCCGGTGGTCATCGACGGGATGCTCGTTCCCCCGGAGGCCAACGGCGTGCGCTGCATCTCCATGGGGTTCTTCGCCGGAGAGGACCAGCCGGTCATCTGGCGGGGGCCGATGCTGCACAAGGCCCTCGAGCAGTTCCTCACCGACGTCTACTGGGACGACCCCGAGTTCCTCGTGGTCGACCTGCCGCCGGGCACCGGTGACATCTCCATCTCCCTCGCCCAGTTCCTCCCCCGGGCCGAGGTCTACGTGGTGACCACCCCCCAGCCGGCCGCCCAGCGGGTCGCCCAACGGGCCGCCTTCATGGCCCAGAAGGTGAACCTGGGCGTCCGGGGCGTGATCGAGAACATGTCGTGGTTCACCGGCGACGACGGGAAGCGATACGAGATCTTCGGGTCGGGCGGCGGCCACGACCTCGCGCAGCGCCTCGAGGTCCCCCTCCTCGGCCAGGTACCGCTGCTGGCCGAGCTTCGGGCCGGCGCCGACGACGGCCGGCCCATCGTCGTCGCCCAACCCGACGGAGAGGCCGGCCGAGCCTTTGCCGCCATGGCCGAACGGGTCGACGTCGAGCTGGCTCCCACACGCCGGTTCCACCCCGAGCTGAAGCTGATCTGATCCCTCGGAAACCGAGGGTTCCGAGCCGCCGCGCCCGGTTCCGGGCGGGGCGGCATACCCTGCTCAGGGTGACCGAGGCGGCCGAAGGTACCCGGTTCGGCCGTCGAGCCGTGCTGGGCCTGCTCGGGTTCGGCGCCGCCGGCGTGGTGTTCGGGTCCAAGGCCCAAGGCCTCGTCGACAAGGCCCTGCGCCCGCTGACCGTTCGTGATCGCACCGGCCTCACCTCCTACCTCCCGGGCTCGGGCCGGTTCCGCATCTACTCGGTCACCGGCCACTCGCCGAAGCGGACGGCGGCCGAGTACCGCCTCACCGTCGACGGGCTGGTCGACGAGCCGCTGTCGCTCACCTTTGAGGAGCTGCGGACGGGGCTGCCCCAGACCCGGCTGACCAAGGACTTCCAGTGCGTCACCGGCTGGCGGGTGGAGGACGTCGAGTGGGCCGGGGTCACCGTGGCCGACGTCCTCGACCGGGCCGGCGTCGCCGCCGGCGCCACCCACCTGCGCTTCCACTCCTTCGACGGCACCTACACCGAGACCCTCACGCTCGACCAGGCGCGCCGTCCCGACGTGCTCGTCGCCCACGTCATGCTGGGCGAGCCCGTCACCCGGGTCCACGGCGGCCCGGTGCGGCTCTACGTCGCCCCCATGTACGGGTACAAGTCGCTCAAGTGGCTGGAGCGCATCGAGGTGACCGACTCCCTCGAGCCGGTCGGGTACTGGGAGGAGCTCGGCTACGACGTCGACGCCTGGATCGGCCGATCCAACGGCCGCCGGGACGAACCGGCGTGACGACCGGCCGGTGACCGTCCCCGTCGACACCCGCGTCGGCGACCGCATCCTGCGCTTCGATCGGACCGAGCGCGTCCTGCACTGGGCGAACGCCGTGCTGGTGATCATCTGCATGGTCACCGCCGCCATCCTCTACTTCGGACCGCTGTCGGCTGTCGTCGGCCGCCGGACGCTGGTCAAGGACATCCACGTGCTCGCCGGGCTCGCCCTCCCGGTGCCCTTCGTGGCCGCGCTGGCCGGACGATGGCGAGCCGGGGTCCGTGCCGACGCCGCCCGGCTCGGCCGGTGGATCGGCGACGACACGGTGTGGCTGCGAACCCGGGGACGGGCCGCCGACGTGCGGCTCGGCAAGTTCAACGGTGGCCAGAAGCTCAACGCCACGTTCCTGGCCGGGGTGCTGCCGGTGCTCCTGCTCACCGGTGTCATCATGCGTTGGTTCGACCCCTTCCCCGATTCGTGGAGGACCGGGGCCACGTTCGTCCACGACCTGGGCGCCTTCGGGGTGTGGATCGCAGTGACGGGCCACATCGTCAAGTCGCTGGCCGAGCCCGAGATGCTGCGCTCCATGGTCAGTGGGTGGGTGCCGGCCGGTTGGGCGGAGCGCCACCGCCCCCGCTGGCACGAGGAGGTCAGCGCCCCCGACCGGACCGACGATCGGGTCGACCGGGACGACCGGGTCGACGCCAGCGGCCAGCGCTGACGGCGCTGAAACGCTGTGACGGATCGCCCCCGAGCGGCCGGATCGCAGGCCACCGGCCCGGCCCTACACTCGATCGCCGGTCGCCCGCCGGGCGGACCGGACCACCCCGAGGAGCCTGACGAGTGGACGTCCGCATCGGTGTCACCCACACGCCCAAGGAGCTCGAGATCGAGCTCGACGACAACGCCGATCCCGCCGTGGTGAAGGCCGACCTCGAGGCCGCCATCGCCGACGGCCGCATCGCCTGGGTCACCGACCGACGGGGCCGGCAGGTCGGGGTCCCGGCCGAGAAGATCGCCTGGATCGAGGTCGGCAGCCCTGACACCGATCGCCGCATCGGGTTCGGTAGCTGAGGCGCGTCGGCCTTGGCCATCGAAGCCATCGACCTGCTCAACCGTCGCCTCCTCTTCGTCACCGGCAAGGGGGGCGTCGGCAAGACCACCGTGGCCGCCGGCCTCGGCCTGCTCGCCGCCGAGCGGGGGCTGCGCACGCTGGTGTGCGAGGTCGACGCCAAGGGCGGTCTGGCCGACTTCTTCGAGGCGCCCACGACCGACTTCACCCCTCGCGAGGTGCAGCCTCGGCTCTTCGCCATGTCCATGGACACCGAGGAGTCGCTGAAGGAGTACCTGAGCCTGCAGCTCAAGATCCCGCTCATCGCCCGGGTCGGACCCCTCGCCCGTACCTTCGACTTCATCGCCACCGCCGCCCCCGGGGTGAAGGAGATCCTGACCGTCGGCAAGCTGTGCTGGGAGGTGCGCGAGCGCCACTACGACCTCGTGGTCGTCGATGCCGTGGCCAGCGGCCACATCGTCGGCCAGCTCGCCGCCCCGCAGGGCATCAACGAGCTGGTGCAGGTCGGCCTCGTCCGCAACCAGACGGGGTGGATGATCGACATCCTGCGCGACCCGACCCAGACCGGCGTGGTGATCGTCTCGGCGCCCGAGGAGATGCCGGTCAACGAGACGATCGAGCTGGCCGCCCGCATCGACGCCGAGACCGACGTCGACCTCGCCGCCGTGGTCGTCAACCGGGTCCTGCCCGAGCTGTTCTCCCGAGCCGAGGAGGAGGTCTTCGAGCGGCTCCGCGAGCCCGACCGGGTCGCCACCCTCAGCCGGGTGGTCGACGGCGACGTCGGCCCGGTGCTCGACGGCGCCGAGCTGGCCGTCACCCTCCGCCGCACCCGGGCCGGTCACCTCACCACCCTGCGAGAGCGCCTGCCCGACGACCTGGCCATGCTCTACCTGCCGTACCAGTTCGCCAGGACCCAGGGGATGCGAGCCACCCGCCGGATCGCCGAGTCGCTCGGCGAGGAGCTGGGCTTCTGATGGCGGCGCCGACGAGGACGCCGGTGGAGGGCGACGAGGACCGGGCCCGCACGCTCGAGCAGCTCCTGGCGGCCAAGGAGATCGCCATCAGCTGCGGGGCGGGTGGGGTGGGCAAGACCACCGCCGCCGCCGCCCTCGGCGCCATGGCCGCCACCCACCTCGGGGGCAAGGTGTTGGTGCTCACCGTCGACCCGGCTCGACGGCTGGCCAACGCCCTCGGGCTCGAGCAGTTCGGCAACACCGAGATCCGGGTGCCCGACGCGGCGTTCGCCGCATCGGGGGTCGAGCCGCGGGGCGAGCTGTGGGCGGCCATGCTCGACACCAAGCGGTCCTGGGACGACCTCGTGCGTCGCCACGCCCCGGACCCCCGCACCCGTGACGCCATCCTTCGCAACTCGCTCTACGAGAACATCACCGGCCGCTTCGTGCAGAGCCACGACTACATCGCCATGGAGCGGCTCTACGAGATCCACACGTCGGGCGCCTACGACCTGATCGTGGTGGACACCCCTCCGACCCGCAACGCCATCGACTTCCTCGAGGCCCCCGAGCGCATGAGCGAGTTCTTCAGCAGCCGCCTGCTGCGGTGGCTGACGGCGCCGTCGAAGTCCCGGGTGCTGTCCATGGCCTCGAAGCCCTTCTATCGGGTGGCCGACACCATCCTCGGGTCACAGTTCCTCGGCGACATCGCCGAGTTCTTCTCCCTGTTCCAGACCATGGCGCCGGGCTTCGTGCAGCGGGCCGACGCGGTGGCCCGCACGCTGTCGGACCGGCGCACCACCTTCCTGGTCGTGTCCACCCTCGAGTCGGCCCCCGTGCGGGAGGCCGAGTTCTTCATCGCCGAGCTCGACGCCCGAGGCCTGCACCTCGGTGCCGTCGTGCTCAACAAGGTCCTGCCCGCCTACCTGCGTCGCACGGCCACCACCGGCGTGGCCCGCCGCCTCTGCGCCGACGCCGACACCATCGCTGTCAAGGTGGCCGACGGCGTGGCCCCGCCGGACCAGGTGGCCCGGGTGCTGCACGAGGTGGGGGAGAGCTTCCTCAACTACCAGGTGGTGGCCAAGCGGGAGTCCGAGCAGCGGGCCGAGATGGCCCGCACCCCCGACCTGGTCGCCACGGTCCCCTACTTCGACGCCGACATCCACGACCTCGGCGGCCTGCTCCGCCTCGGTGAGCAGATCTGGCGGTAGTCAGCGGGCTTCCACGAGCAGGCTCTGCACGGCACGACCGATGAAGCCCCGCTCGTCGTACAACGTGCTCTCGGCCAGGCCCGACCCCGTGGCCCCCAGGTGGGTGGCCGCCTCGATCCGGGCCGGAGTGGCTGCCTCCGCCCTGCCTACGATCGGGTCGATGACGAGCTTCGCCGAGGTCGCCAAGATCGAGACCCGGCTGGCTCCCGGCGCCGTCGGGCACCTGCAGCGGCTCGTGGCGTCGTGGGGCCTCGTGGCCGACTTCTGCTTCTCCGACCTCCTGCTGTTCGTCCCCACCGACGACCACGGCACCCGGTTCGTCATCGCCGGCCAGGTGCGCCCCACCACCAACCAGACCCTCTACCGTCACGACCTGGTCGGCGAGGTCACCGATGAGGTGGCCCGGCCCCTCATCGCCCGGTCGCACCGCCTCGGTGAGATCATCGAGGGGGAGGTCACCGACCCCGTCATCAGGGAACGGGTCCGGATGTTGTGCATCCCGGTGCGCCACAACAGGACCGGCATCGCCGTGCTGTCCCGGGACTCGGCGCCGTCGGTGGGACGGGCGTCGGGTGAGCTCGAGCGCACCTACGTCGACATCTTCAACCGGTTCGCCCGGATGATCGCCGCCGGGGAGTTTCCGTACCCGGTCGAGGCCGGCGAAGGCGAGGAGGCCCTACGGGTGGGCGACGGCTGCCTCCTGCTCGACCGGTCGGCCCGGGTCAGTTACGCGTCGCCCAACGCCGTGTCCACGCTGCACCGCGTCGGCATCCACGCCAACACCGAGGGTCTGCGCCTCGGCGAGCTCGGCCTGCCCGACGACGCCGTGCGCACCACCTTCGCGGTGGCCGTGCCCGTCACCGAGGAGATCGAGTCGGCGGCCGGCGTCACCGTGCTGGTGCGTTGCATCCCGTTGCTCGAGCAGGGCCGGGTGGCTGCCGCGGTGGTGCTCCTGCGCGACGTGTCGGAGCTGCGGAGCCGCGACAAGCTCCTCATGTCGAAGGACGCCACCATCCGCGAGATCCACCACCGGGTGAAGAACAACCTCCAGACCATCTCCTCCCTGCTGCGCCTGCAGGGCCGCCGGCTCGACTCGAGCGAGGCCAAGGGGGCCATCGAGGAGTCGGTGCGGCGGATATCCTCCATCGCCCTCGTCCACGAGACGCTGTCCCGGGAAGCCGGTGAGGACGTCCCCTTCGCCGACATCGTGGGCCCGCTGGTGCGGATGGTGCAGGACGAGCTCGTGTCGCCCGACCACGCCGTGTCCTTCACGGTGGAGGGGGACCCGGGCACGCTGCCCGCGCTCGTGGCCACGCCGATGTCGGTCGTGTTGAACGAGCTCCTGCAGAACACCGTCGACCACGCCTTCCCGGCCGACGGGGACGGGTCCCGGCGCGAGGGTCACGTCCTGGTGGAGATGGCCAACGACGAGCGCGAGCTCCTGGTCAGGGTGACCGATGACGGCGTCGGGCTCCCCGAGGGGTTCACGGTGGGGTCGGCCAAGGGCCTCGGGCTGTCGATCGTGCGGGCCCTCGTCACCTCGGACCTGGGCGGGACCATCGACATGTTCGAGCCGGTCGACGGTGGGCCGGGCACGGTGGTCGAGCTCAGGGTGCCGCTCGAACCCGTCTCCCGGTGACGCGGGGACGAGCCTCGGGTCAGGCGCTGCGGCGCTGGCGGGCCTGGTACTGCTTGCGGAGCCCTCGGCGCTCCTCCTCGGATGTGCCGCCCCAGATGCCGGAGTCCTGGTTCGTGGCCAGTGCGTACTCGAGGCAGGCGGCCTGGGCGTCGCATCGGCGACACACGGCCTTGGCCGAGTCGATCTGTTCGATGGCGGGACCGGTGGTGCCCACCGGGAAGAACAGGTCGGGGTCCGTGTCACGGCAGGCAGCGTTGCGGCGCCACTCGTCGGATGCCAGCGTCAGCGTCAACAGATGGCTCGCGCTCAGCGCCACAGGTTCCTCCAGGCTGGGCCACGACGGGGTTCGTGACCGCTTTCACATGCTGTCGCACCCACGGGCTTCGGGTATGCGCAGCGAGATGCCAGGCTACCCGCCGATGCTCACTCCTGCAAGCACTTCTTGCGGGGTCGTGCGGGAATCCGGGCCGTGACGGTCCCCGCCATCATCGCCCACCGGGGTGCCTCCGCCGCCTTCCCCGAGAACACGGTCGAGGCCTTTGCCGGAGCCCGTGCGCTCGGCGCCGACGGCGTCGAGCTCGACGTGCGCCGCAGCGCCGACGGCGCCCTGGTGGTCCACCACGACTTCACGCTCCCCGACGGCCGCCTGCTGGTCGAGACGGCGACCGCCGACCTCCCCGCCCACCTCCCGTCGCTGGGTGTGGCCCTCGACGCCTGTGCCGGGATGACCGTCAACGTCGAGATAAAGAACTGGCCGGCTGACCCCGACTTCGACCCGAGCGAGACGGTCACCGACGGCGTCGTGGCCCTCCTCGCCGAGCACCCGGTCAGGAGCGCCGTGCTCGTGTCCTCGTTCCACCTGCCCACCATCGACCGCGTGCGCCACCTCGACGCCGAGCTGGCCACCGCCTTCCTGTTCGCCCACATGGACCCTGCCACGGCGCTCGACCTGGCCGTCGACCACGGCCACCGGGTCCTGCACCCCTGGGACGGCCGGGTGAGCGAAGGGTTGGTCGCCGCCGCCCACGACCGCGCCGTGGCCGTCAACACCTGGACCGTCGACGACCCCGCCCGCATGGTCGAGCTGGCCCGGTGGGGCGTCGACGGCGTCGTGACCAACGTGCCCGACGTGGCCCGGGCGACGCTGGGTGGCGGAGATGAGCGGCCGGGCTAGCGGCCGAGCAGGCCGCCGAGGGCACCGCCGGCCGGCGAGCCGGTCTGGGCGCCGCCCTGGTTCATGGTGGCGAGATCGAGCTCGCTCGGCTGCACGATGACCCACCCCTGGCCGGCGAAGCTGAGCTGCACCGCTTCGCCCGTGCCCCGGCCGATCAGACCGCTCATCTTGAACGACCGGGCCACGTTGGTCTGCAGGTTGGCCGACCAGCAGACCACGGCGTTGGAGTCCACGTAGGTGGGGGCGTCGGTGGCCAGCACCACCGGGGTGCCGTGCGAGGTGATGGCCACCCACCCCGTGCCCCGGATGATGGTGTTGAAGAGCCCACCGGACATCATGCCGGCACCCTGGATCATGTGGACGTCGACGTCCATGCTCGAGTCGTAGGCCAAGACGTTGCGCCCGTTGATGCTGATGGCGTCGCCCTCGAGGTAGATGAGGTGGACGTCGCGGCTCTGGTCGGCGAAGAACACGTCGGCCTGGCCGGTCACCGACATGGTGGCCACGCCCTCGCCGGTGAGCTTCTGCTTGAGCATCTTCCCGATGCCGCCGGCGCCCTGGTAGTTGAAGTCGGCCTGGCCCTGGTAGGCCACCATCGACCCCTGGCGGGCGGTGACGGTGCCGTTGAGCTTCACCTTCAAGAGCTTCGAGTTCTGCAACGCGAACTGCTGCTCGGAGGTTGACTCGGTGTTCTGAAAGAGGTCGCTCTTCATGACCGAGAAGGTACGCAGGCAGCCGCCGACGCGCCAGCGCCTGCTCCCGGCAGGAGCGACGGATCGGGCACCACGAGGCACAGCGCATCGGGTTGGTGGCGGAACACCAGCCGCTCGGTGTCGCCGAGGTGGTCACCGTCGACCTGGTAGGGGAAAGGTCCGTGGCCGGTGACGGTGAGGCTGGCGAGGTCGCTGCGCTCGTCGACGAAGCGGAGGCGGCCGAGGCCGCCACCTCCTCGCAGGGCCTTGGCGGCCAGGCGGACGATGGCGTCGAAGCGCATCGTGCGCACGCAGACGGCGACGAGGCCGCGGTCGAGGGTGGCGGTCGGGGCGACGTCGAGGGGGCGGTTGCCGAGGTAGGTGTAGGGGTTGGCGTTGAGCACGAGGGCGAAGGAGACGTCGTCGACGACGGTGCCGTCGGCGTGGGCGACCGAGAACCGGGGGCGGGTGCGGTCGTAGTGGCGGAACCAGGTGGAGAAGGCGGAGTAGATGAAGAGCGGGTGGCCGAGGTAGCGCTTGGCTCCGGGCCGCCGTTCGACCTGGGCCACCACGGCGGCGTCGAACCCGAGCCCGACGTGGAAGAGGAAGTACCGGCCGTTCACCGAGCCGAGCCCGACCGGACGGACCGAACCGCGGGCGAGGGCGTCGAGCAGGTCCGAGGTGGCCTCGATCGGGTCGTTGGGCAGCCCGAGGGTGCGGGCGAACACGTTGGTCGACCCCCCCGGTAGGGGGGCGAGGGCGCAACCGGTGCCGGCCAGGCCGTTGGCGGCCTCGTTCAGCGTGCCGTCGCCGCCGAGCACCACCACCACCTCGACGCCGTCGGCCGCCGCCCCCCTGGCCAGCCTGGTGGCATGGCCCCGCCGGCTGGTCTCGGCCAGCGCCACGTCGTGGTCGGCCGACAGGGCCTTGCCGATCACCACCCGGGCCCGGGCGGTGACCGACGACGCCGACGAGTTGACCAGGAGAAGCACCTTCAAGGTCGGCGACCGTACCGTGCCCGCTCGACCGGCGGATTTGGCCGGGTACGGGGGGCCCGACAGAATCGCCGACCATGAACGTGGTCGTCTGTGTCAAGCAGATCCCTGATCCCGCCGATCCGGGGGCCCTCGAAGAGGACCACACCCTGAAGCGGGACGGCAAGCTGATCCTCGACGAGTCCGACTCCTACGGCGTCGAGATGGCCCTGCAGCTCGCCGACGCCGCCGGCGGGGGCGACGTCACGCTCGTGTCCATGGCCCCCAACAACGAGACCAGCGGACTGCGCACGGCGCTCGCCATGGGAGCAGCCAAGGCCGTCCTGGTGAGCGACGATGCCTTGTCCGGCGCCGGCGCCCTGGACACCGCCAAGGTGCTGGCCGCCGCCATCAAGCGGGTGGAGGGTGCCGACCTCATCCTCGCCGCCACCGAGTCCTCCGACGGCTACACCGGCACGGTCCCCGAGCAGATCGCCGCCGTGCTCGACCTCCCCTCGGTCACCTTCGCCAAGCACGTGGAGGTGGCCGACGGCACGGTGAAGGTGCAACGCCAGACCGAGTCCGGGTTCGACGAGTGCGAGGCCCCGCTGCCCGCCCTCGTATCGGTGACCGCCGGTGTGGTGGAGCCCCGCTACCCATCCTTCAAGGGCATCATGGCGGCCAAGTCGAAGCCCGTCGACCAGGTCACCGTGGCCGACCTCGGCCTCGACCCCTCCGCCGTCGGCTGGGCCGGCGCCGGCCAGGAGATCGTCGACGTGAGCCCCGCGCCCGAGCGCCAGGCCGGCGAGGTCATCGAGGACGAGGGCGACGCCCACCAGAAGATCGTCGAGTTCCTCGACGGGCTCAAGGTTCTCTGAGGAGGAACGCACATGGCTCTCTCCAAGGTCTGGGTGCTGGCCGAGTCGAGCGACGGCACCGTCGCGCCGATCACCCTCGAGATGCTGGCCGCCGCCCGAGGCCTGGCCGACGCCGTGGAGTGCGTCTACGGCGGCGACGGGGCCGAGGTGGCCGAGACCGTGGGCGCCCACGGCGCCAGCCGGGTCCTGGCCACCGGACCGCTCGAGGGCAAGCTCAAGGGTC
This sequence comes from Acidimicrobiales bacterium, assembly GCA_030447445.1. Taxonomy (GTDB): domain Bacteria; phylum Actinomycetota; class Acidimicrobiia; order Acidimicrobiales; family Iamiaceae; genus JAUJOW01. The sequence continues at coordinate 141,977 of JAUJOW010000005.1, forward strand.
CCCACCTCGCCGCCGCGATGGTCCAGGCCATCCAGGGTGGCGACGCCCCCGACCTCATCATGGTCGGCACCACCTACGACGGCCGCGACGTCGCCGGCCGCCTGTCGGTGAAGCTCGACAAGCCGGTGGTGACCAACAACACGGCGGTGGAGGTCGACGGCGACACCGTGGTGGTGTCCGAGCCCATCTTCGGCGGCACCCAGATCGTCAAGACAAGGTTCACCGCTGGGCCCCCTGCGCTCGCCGTGTTCCGGCCGAAGTCCTTCGTGGCCGAGGAGAGCGGCGGCGGCCCCGCCGAGGTGGCCGCCGTGTCGGTGCCCGACGTCGGTGCCGCCGGTGCCGCCAAGGTCCTCGAGCGCCACGTCGAGGAGCACAGCGGCCCCAAGCTCGACGAGGCTGCCGTCGTCGTGTCCGGTGGGCGCGGCCTCGGCGAGGCGGCGAAGTTCCAGATCATCGAGGACCTGGCCAAGGCCCTGAAGGGGGCCCCGGGCGCGTCACGGGCCATCGTCGACGCCGGCTGGGTGCCCTACTCCTACCAGGTCGGCCAGACCGGCAAGGTCGTGAAGCCCGACGTCTACCTGGCCGCCGGCATCTCCGGCGCCACCCAGCACATGGTGGGCATGAAGGGCTCGAAGAACATCGTGGCCATCAACAAGGACCCCGAGGCCCCGATCTTCGGCATCGCCGACCTCGGCATCGTGGGTGATGTCCACAAGGTCCTCCCGAAGTTGCTCGAGGCGCTCCAGGCCAAAGCCTGAGCTCCGGCCCGCCGCCACCCTACGGTGGTGCCCGTGCCTGAGATCACGCCTCGGCTGAGGTGGCTGCGCCGAGGGGGCAAGCGTGGGGCCCGGGGGAGGGTGGTGCTCCTCGAGCTCGGTGGCCCCGTCGACGTGCCCTGCCGGCTCCGGCGCACGTCGTCGCGGGGGTGGGGGGCCTGGATGGCCGGCACGTTGCACCTTCGCGGGGTCGGCGTCGACCACGCCACCTTCACCGCCGACGACCCCGGCGCGGTGGCGCTCGTCAGCGCCGTCGGGGCCGCACCGGTGCCCCTCGCCGACGCCACCAAGGTGGCGCTGCGGCCGGTGCGGTTCAAGGGCGAGGCCTTCTTCGGGTCTCCGGCCGAGATCGTCGTGTTCACCACGGACCGCCACATCACCGAGTTGGCGGTGGCGCCCGAGGAGACCGGGGCGGTGCGCTCCCGCCTCGCCGCCCTCTCGACGGGCCGCCCCGTCACCGACGCCTCGTAGACGTTGCCCGCCGTGCGCACGAGAGGGGGGGTCTGGCGGAACTGGGCCGGCAACCAGCACTGCGCCCCCCACGCCGTCGAGCGGCCCACCACGGAGGCGGAGCTGATCGCCGTGGTCGAGCGGGCCGCCGCCGCCGGGCGCGGCGTCAAGGCGGTCGGCGCCGGGCACAGCTTCACCGCCGTCGCCTGCACCGACGGCCACCTCGTCGACCTGTCGGGGTACGACCGGGTGCTGGCCGCCGACCCGGCCGCCCACCGGGTCACCGTCGAGGCCGGGATCACGCTCCATCGCCTCAACGGCGAGCTGGCCAGCCGCGGCCTGGCCCTCGAGAACCTCGGGGACATCGCCTACCAGTCGGTGGCCGGCGCCATCGCCACCGCCACCCACGGCACCGGCATCGCTTTCGGGGGCCTGGCCACCACCGTTGTCGGGCTGCGCCTCGTGACTGGCGACGGCACGGTGGTCGACTGCTCGCCCGATGCCGAGCGCGCCGTGTGGACGGCGGCCCGGGTCGGCGTGGGGGCCCTTGGCGTCGTGTCGAGGGTGACGCTGCAGTGCGTGCCTGCCTTCAACCTCCACGCCGTGGAGGAGGCCCGCCCGGTCGACGAGGTGCTGGACGACCTCGACGCCCTCGTGGACGGCAACGACCACTTCGAGTTCTTCTGGATCCCGGGCACCCGCTGGGCGCTGACGAAGCGCAACCGCCGCACCTCCGAACCGGCCCGGCCCCGCCGCCGATGGCAGGCCTTCCGCAGCGATGTGGTGGCCGACAACCTCGCCTTCGGGGCCATGCTGCGGGTCGGGCGCCACCGACCCGACTGGGTGCCCCGCATCGCCCGCCGCATCCCGTCGGCCGGGCGGCAGGACTACGTCGAACGAAGCGACCGGGTCTTCGCCAGTCCCCGCCTGGTCCGGTTCCTGGAGATGGAGTACGCCGTGCCGCGGGAGGCGTTCCCGTCGGCCTTCGCCGCCGTGCGGGCGCTGGAGCGGCGCATCGGCGTGCCCGTCGGGTTCCCGGTGGAGTGCCGGTTCACCGCCGGTGACGACATCCCGCTGTCGACCGCATCAGGCCGCGACACCGCCTACATCGCCGTCCACGTCGGCACCGGGGCTCCCCACGACCAGTACTTCACCGGGGTCGAGGCGATCATGGACGAACACGACGGCCGCCCCCACTGGGGCAAGCTGCACTACCAGCGGGCCGCCACCCTCGCCCCCCGCTACCCCCGGTGGGACGACTTCCAGGCCGTCCGGGCCCGCCTCGATCCCGCCGGTCGCTTCGCCAACCCCTACACCGACCGCGTGCTGGGGAGCTGCTGACCCACTTCCGGCTGGGATCCCCGATGCGAGGGCTCCCACCCTCGGATTCCGAGGGCTCGGGCCCTCGCGTGGTCAGTGCGCCGGATCGGAGGGCTCCCACCCTCGGGTTCCGAGGGTCACGTGCCATCGCCGCCCGGCAAGATGCAGAGATGAGCGGTGACAAGGGGTGGGAGCCGGAGCTGGCCGAGCTGCGCCGCCGGGAGGAGATGGCCCGGCGGATGGGCGGCCCGGACAAGGTCGAGCGCCAGCACCTCGCCGGCAAGCTCACCGTCCGGGAGCGGATCGATGCCCTCGCCGATCCGGGGTCGTTCCACGAGATCGGGGCCATCGCCGGCCGGGCCACCTACGAGGGCGGCCAGCTCGTCGACCTCACGCCGACCAACTTCGTCATGGGCCGCGCCCGCATCGATGGGCGCACGGTCGTGCTCGGTGGGGACGACTTCACCGTGCGGGGCGGGGCCGCCGACGCCGCCATCTGGCAGAAGCAGGTGTACGCCGAGCAGATGGCCAGGGAGCTCGGCCTGCCCATGGTGCGGCTGGTCGACGGCACGGGCGGCGGGGGCAGTGTCAAGAGCCTCGACCAGATGGGCCGGACCTACATCCCGATGAACCCGGGCTGGGAGCATGTCGTCGCCAACCTGGCCACGGTCCCGGTGGTGGCCCTCGCCCTCGGGTCGGTGGCCGGCCTCGGAGCCGCCCGGGTGGTGACCAGCCACTACTCCTTGATGGTGGGGCCGACATCGCAGGTGTTCGTGGCCGGCCCACCGGTCGTGGCCCGAACCGGTGAGGAGGTGACCAAGGAGGACCTGGGCGGTAGCGCCATCCACGGCCGCAATGGCACCGTCGACGACGTCGTCGCCTCTGAGGACGAGGCGTTCGCCTGCACGAGGCGCTTCTTGTCCTACCTGCCCTCGAGCGTCGACGACATCCCCCCTCGCCTGCCCACCGACGATCGGCCCGATCGCCGCGAGGACTGGTTGGTCAGAGCCATCCCCCGCGAGGAGCGCAAGGTGTACCGGGTCCGACCCGTGATCGAAGCGGTGGTGGACACCGGCTCGTGGTTCGAGATCGGCCGTGGCTGGGGGCGCTCGGCGGTTACCGGCCTCGCTCGCCTCGACGGCTGGCCCGTCGCCGTCCTGGCCAGCGACCCCTACCACTACGGCGGCGGCTGGACGGCCGACGCCTCCGACAAGGTCACCCGCCTCGTCGACCTGGCCGACACGTTCCACCTGCCGGTCGTGCACCTCGTCGACCAACCCGGCTTCGTCATCGGGACGGCGGCCGAGCGAGCCTCCACCATCCGCCACGGCGCCCGCGCCCTGGCCGCCGTCTACCAGGCCGAGGTGCCGTTCTGCGCCGTGATCCTCCGGCGGGCCTACGGCGTGGCCGGCGCCGCCCACACCAACGCGTCCCGCTTGCTGTACCGCTACGCCTGGCCGTCGGGCGACTGGGGCAGCCTGCCGATGGCCGGCGGCATCGAGGCCGCCTTCCGGGCCCAGCTCGCCGCCGCCGATGACCCCGACGCCCTGCGCCGGGAGATCCAGGCCCGCATGGACGCCGTGCGCAGCCCCTTCCGGACCGCCGAAGCCTTCCTGGCCGAGGAGATCATCGACCCCCGCGACACCCGCCCGTTGCTGTGCGAGTTCGCCGGCCTGGCCGCCGCCCGCCGCCGGCCGGGGCCGACGGCCCGGCCGTTGCGCCCCTGACCGGAGGAGGCCGGCAGCGGGCTGCCTAGACTGCTCCATCCCCCCGATGGCGTCTCCGCGGATGGGTCCGACGAGGTTGGGCATGCACCCCGATCTGCAAGCCGAGCAGGCCTACATCGACTTCGCGTACGAGTGCCTGGACCAGGCTCGCGCCCGGGCCGGCCAGCTCCAGACCATGGTCGAGGTCGGCCGGGGCGGTACCGAGCAGGCCCGCTTCGAGCGTGACGTCATCTGGGACACGATCGTGCACCGGCTGGCCCAGCTCCACCTCGGCGACGCCTCCCTGTGCTTCGGGCGCATCGACCGCGAGCCCGACGGCGACGGCACCGGCGACGGGGAGTCGTTCCACATCGGGCGCATCGCCGTGGCCGACGCCAACCAGGAGCCGGTTGTGGTCGACTGGCGGGCCCCGGTGGCCGAGCCCTTCTACCGGGCCACCGGGCGCTCCCCGATGGGCCTGGCCCGTCGCCGTCACTTCGCCAGCCGGGGTCGGACGCTGCTCGACATCGAGGACGAGCTGTTCGGCGAGAGGGCCCTCGGCATCGCCCTCGACGGGGACGGCGACGGCGCCGGCGACGGCGCGAGAGGCGGGACCGGCATCTCGGGCTACGGCGCGCTCATCACGGCGCTGGAGACCTCCCGCTCGGGCCGGCTCGGCGACATCGTCGCCACCATCCAGGGCGAGCAGGACGAGATCATCCGGGCCCCGCTGCCGGGGGTGCTCGTCGTCCAGGGCGGCCCGGGCACGGGCAAGACGGTCGTCGCCCTCCACCGCGCCGCCTACCTGCTCTACACCCACCGCTTCCCGCTCGAGGACCAGGGCGTCCTCGTCGTCGGCCCCAACCGGCTGTTCCTCGCCTACATCGAACAGGTGCTGCCCTCGCTCGGTGAGGCCGGCGTCGAGCTGGCCGTCCTCGCCGACCTCGTCGACTCGGTGCGGGTGCGGGGCAGCGACCGCCCCGCCGTGGCCCGGGTCAAGGGTGACGAGCGCATGGCTCGGGTGATCGCCCGGGCGGTTCGGGACCGGGAACGCGGCCTGCGCGGCGACGTCCGGGTGCCCCACGGGCTGCAGCACCTGGTGGTCCCGGCCGAGCGCACCCAGCGCATCGTGGTCGACGCCCGGCGACGGTTCCGGGTCCACAACGCCGGCCGCCGCTTCGTCGAGGCCGCCGTCTACGACGCGCTGGCGGCCAGCAGCCGCACGCCGATGAGCGCCGAGGAGGCGCGCACCCGGCTGCGGAGCAGCGTCGAGGTGCGGAGCGCGCTCGAGCGCATGTGGCCGGTGCTCACCCCGGCCGAGCTCCTCCACGACCTCTTCGGGTCGCGGGCGCTGCTGCGCTCGGCCGGGCGCGGGGGGCTCGACGACGAGGCGGTGGACGCCCTGCACCGGCCGAGGCTCGACGCCGCCGACCAGGTGGTGTGGACCACCGACGACGTGCCCCTCCTCGACGAGGCCCGAGCGGTGCTCGGTCCCACCCCGCGGGCCCGCCGCCATGGTGATGACGACGAGGTGCGCACCTACGGCCACATCGTCGTCGACGAGGCCCAGGACCTCTCCCCGATGCAGCTCCGGATGCTCAACCGTCGCTCCCTCGGTGGGTCGATGACGGTGGTGGGCGACATCGCCCAGTCCACCGGCGCATGGGCCCACGCCGACTGGGACGAGGTGCTGGCCTTCCTCCCCGATCGCAAGCCGTCCCGGCGGGCCGAGCTGACGGTGGGCTACCGCATCCCGGCTCCCAACATGGCGCTCGCCGCCCGGGCCTTGGCCGCCGCCGCTCCCGACGTGTCACCCCCTCGGTCGATCCGCAGGGACGGCCGGCCCCCGCGCATGGCCCGGGTCCCCGACGGTGGCGAGCTGGGTGCGACCGTGGCGGCGGCGGTGATCGACGAGCTCGACCGGGTGGGGACCGGGAACCTGGCCGTCATCTGCCCGGCGTCGCTGGTGGACCTCGTCAGCGCCGCCCTCGACACCGCCGAGGTGGCCCACGGGGCGGCCCTCCAGCAGGGGCTCGACAACCAGGTGACGGTCGTGCCGGTGGGGATGGTGAAGGGCCTCGAGCTCGACGCCACCGTCGTGGTCGAGCCCGCCGTGATCCTCGAAGAGGAGGCCCAGGGAGCCCGCGCCCTCTATGTCGCCCTCACCCGGGCCACCAAGCTCCTCACCGTGGTCCACACCGGCCCGCTCCCGGAGATCCTCGCCGAGTGAGGACCTGAGCGTCCCAGGGCGCGCAGTCCGGCTCCGTCTAGAGCGTTCCGCCGCCGTCGACGACGAGGGCTTGGCCGGTCATGTAGCTCGAAGCCGGGCTGGCCAGGTAGGCGACGGCGGCGTCGAGCTCGTGCGGGAGCCCGATGCGACGCAGTGGCACCGCCGCCTCGAAGGTGGCGCGCAGCTCGTCGGAGTCGACGACCTCGGCGGTCATCTCACTCGGGAACATCCCCGGGCACAGCGCGTTGACCCGAACGCCGTAGCGGGCCCATTGCAGGGCCAGCTCCCGGGTGAGGCCCACCAGACCGGTCTTGGCCGCCGTGTAGCTGGCCTGGGGCAGCAGCGGCGTCGACCGGATCGCCGCCGCCGAGGCCACGTTGACGATGCTGCCGCCCCGACCGGCCTCGCGCATGTGCCGGGCGGCGGCCTGGGCCAGCTCGAAGGGGGCCACCAGGTCGACGTGGACGACCTCGGCGAAGCGGTCGACGCCTTCTCGCAGGGCCGGGACGGTCTCGGTGATCCCGGCGTTGGCCACCACGACATCGACCCGGCCGTGGCGCTCGACCGTCGCGTCCACCAACGCCGCCGACGCGCCCTGCTCGCTGACGTCGCACGGGATGGCGTCACCGCGCTCGAGCGATCCGGCCAGAGCGGCGATCCTGTCGGTCCGGCGGGCCGAGACCACCACCGTGGCGCCGAGACGGTCGAGGACGCGCGCAAGCCGTGATCCGATGCCCGAGCTGGCTCCGGTCACGACGGCGATGGTCCCATCGAGCCTGAACGGTGCGAGCGGATCGACGGCGTCGGTCGGATCGTCCACGGCCGGACTCTAGGGAGGATCTCGGCATGGCGACGGACCCGCGCCGTGAGATCAGGCGACGTCGAACGCCAGTGGCAGCGTGGTCGGGCCGGAGATGCCCGTGTTGAGCCGCCAGGTCGGCTCTCCATCGAGGCGCAGGTCGGGCAGCCGGCGGGGCAGGGTCGTGAGCGCCTCCTCCATCTCGGCCCGGGCCAGGCTGGCGCCCAGGCAGTAGTGCGGTCCGCCTCCGAACGTGAGGTGGGCCTCGCGCTCGGCGGTGATGTCGAAGTCGAGCGGGTCGTCGAACACCGCCTCGTCGCGGTTCGAGGACGCGAGCGACAGCATCACGAGGGTGCCGCTCGGGATCAGCCACCCGCCGACCTCGAGGTCCTCGAGGGCGACACGGGGGACAGCCCGCACGGCGCCGACGAGGCGCATCACCTCGTCGACGGCGCGTGGCACCGAGGCCGGTTCGGCGGCCAACCGGGCCCACTGGTCCGGGTGTCGGCAGAAGGCGACCAGGGCCTGTCCGAGCTGGTTGCGGGTCGTGTCGTAGCCGGCGAACAGCAAGCCGCCGATCATCGAGAAGAGCTCCAGGTTGCTGAGCCGATCCCCGTCCTCGGCCGCCTGGACCAGGCTGGTCACGAGGTCGTCGCGGGGGTTGGCCCGCCGATCGGCGACGAGGTGATCGACGTACGCACCGAGCGCCTCGGAGGCGGCCTCGACCTCGGCCCGGTGGGCACCGAGCTCGAGGGACAGGGCGTAGGTCAGGGCATCACCCCAGCGAGCGAAGTCGTCGTGGTCCTCACGGGGCACACCCAGGACCTCACAGATCACCTGGACCGGGTAGTGGTCGGCGAAGTCGGCGACGAACTCGCACCTCCCGCGCTCGGCGAAGCCGTCGACCAGCTCGTCGACCAGCGCCCGCATGGCTGGCCGGTGCCGGTCGGCGGCCCGAGGGGTGAACGAGCGGCTGACGAGACGTCGCACTCGGGTGTGCTCGGGACCGTCGATGGCGATCACCGACGAGGCCAGCATGTCGTGGAGGTTCCCTTCCGTGACTCCCTGGGCCCGCACGAGGTGGGGGAGCGAGCTGATCAGTCTCGGGTCACCGAGCAGTTGGTGCACCTCCTGCCGCCGGATGACGGCGACGCCGATCGGGGTGCGGGCGACGGCCGTCCGGCGCCGGAGGTCGGCGTAGACCGGCTCCGGGTCGGCCTCCACGGCCGGGTCGAACCGGTCCAGGAAGGGTGCGTCGTCCAGGGCCCGGGCGGAGATGGCGTCGGCGCGTTCCATGTCGGCAGCGTACGGCGGGGGCCGACGGCACGAGCCTGCTCGCTACCCTCCGTCTCGATGTCAGAACCGGCCGCCGTCGAGGTCATCGACGTCTCAAAGCGCTTCGGCACCACCCATGTGCTGCGGTCGGTGTCGCTGCCGGTGGCGGCCGGGACCATCGTCTCCCTGCTCGGGCCGAGCGGGTGCGGCAAGACCACCCTGCTGCGCACCATCGCCGGGCTCGAGCGCCCCGAGGCGGGGGAGGTGCGGGTCGACGGTCGGGTCCTCACCTCGTCCACCACCTGGGTACCGCCCGAGCGCCGCCGCATCGGCATGGTGTTCCAGGACTGGGCCCTGTTCCCGCACCTCACCGTGGCCGCCAACGTCGGCTACGGGTTGCCCCGGAGGGCGCCGGCCGCCGATGTCGACGCCGTCCTGGCCATGGTCGGGCTGGACGGCCTCGGCGACCGCATGCCGTCCACCCTGTCGGGCGGCCAGCAGCAGCGGGTGGCGTTGGCCAGGGCGCTCGCTCCCCGACCGGCGGTGCTCCTGCTCGACGAGCCGTTCTCGAACCTCGACACCGCCCTGCGGGTACAGGTCCGGGCCGAGGTCCACCAGCTCCTCACCCGGCTGGGGGTCACCGCCGTCTTCGTCACCCACGACCAGGCCGAGGCCTTCGTGCTGGGCGACGAGGTGGCGGTGATGGCCGGCGGGGCGATCGTCCAGCAGGCGGCCCCGGCCGTGCTCTACGAGCGCCCGGCCACCCCGTGGGTGGCCCAGTTCGTGGGCGATGCCAACCTGATCGAAGGACGAGGCGAAGGTCGGCGGGCGGCGACGGTGTGCGGGCCGGTCCCGTTGCTCGACGAGGCCCACGGGGTGGTGACCGTGCTGGCTCGGCCCGAGGAGCTGGTGGTGGCCGACGTCGACGCCGGCACCGTCGAGCTCGTCGAGTACTACGGCCACGACACCGTCTACGCCGTCGACCTCGACGCCGGCCCCAGCGTGCGGGCCAGGGCCGGGTCCGCCCCCCGCTGGCGGAGGGGTGACCGGGTGACCGTGGCCCACTCGGGCCGCCCGGCGGTGGCCTGGCCGGCCGACGCCGCTGGGTCGGCTGACACCCTCGCCGGCTCGGCCAGCACTGCTTCGAGGGGGGACACCACGGTCTCCGGCTCCCCGGATGCGCCCACGCCCGTCCCATGACCCGGCCGCCTCCGGGGCCGGCTCGGCTGGCCGTGGTGGGAGCCGGCCCCGCCGGCCTCGTCGCCGCCTGGCGGGCGGCCAGCGCCGGTCACGAGGTGACCGTCCTGGAAGCGGCCGGCACCGTGGGGGGCATGGCCGGCAGCTTCGAGGTGGCCGGCCTGCGGGTCGACCACGGGAGCCACCGCCTGCACCCCTCCACCCCGCCGCACCTGCTCGACGCCCTCCGAGGGCTGCTCGGCGACGACCTCCAGGTCCGACCCCGCAACGGCCGAATCCGCCTCCAGGGGCGCTGGATCGCCTTCCCGCTCCGCGCCACCGACCTCCTCGGTCGCCTTCCCCGGTCGTTCGCCGCCCGGGCAGCGGTGGATGCGGTCGTCGGCCCGCTTCGCCGGCCTCGGGCCGACACCTTCGCCGAGGTCGTCCGGGCCGGCCTCGGGCCCGCCGTGGCCTCGGCCTTCTACGAGCCCTACGCCCGCAAGCTCTGGGGGATCGACGCCCGCGAGCTGTCCGGCGAGCTGGCCCGCAAGCGGGTCAGCGCGTCCTCACCGGCGGCCGTGGTGCGCCGCCTGGTGCGGGGAGCCACGCCGGACGGGCGTACGTTCCTCTACCCCCGGCGTGGGTTCGGCCAGATCGCCGACCGCCTGGCCGAGGCGGCGGTGGCCGCCGGGGCCGATGTCCGCCTCGACAGCCGGGTCGAGCGCATCACCCTCCCGGCCGGGGGGGACGACGGCCCCGTCACCGTCGAGCTGGGGGCCTCCGCACCTCCGATCTCCGTCGACCGGGTGTGGTCCACCGCGCCCGTTGGTGCTCTGGCCGGCATCATCGATCCCTCGGCCCCACCCGAGGTCCGCACCGCCGCCGGCCGGCTCACCCACCGGGCCCTGGTGCTCGTCTACCTGGTGCTCGACCAACCGCGCTTCACGCCGTTCGACGCCCACTACTTCCCCGGCGCCGACGTGGCCCTGGCCCGGCTGTCCGAGCCCCGCAACTACCGCGACAGCGCCGACGACCCGGCCGACCGCACCGTGCTCTGCGCCGAGGTGCCCTGCACGGTGGGCGACGCCACCTGGACGGCGTCACTCGACGACCTCGGCGCCGCCGTGGCCGACGACCTGGCCGCCAGCGGCCTGCCCCGAGTGCACCCGGTGGCCACCGAGGTCCGTCGCCTGCCGCGGGTGTACCCGGTGTACCGGAGCGGGTTCGCCTGGGACCTGTCGGTGGTCGACCTCTGGGCGAGCGACCAAGGCCGGTTGCTCACCTTCGGCCGTCAGGGTCTGTTCGTACCCGACAACACCCACCATGCCCTGGCCATGGGGTGGGAGGCGGCCGCCGCCCTCGCCCCCGACGGGACCTTCGACCACGCCGCCTGGGCCCGAGCCCGCACGGGCTTCCGATCCTTTGTCGTCGAGGATTAGAGGCCGAGCCGATAGGCGAGGCCTTGGCCCGAGCGGCCCGACGGCCGAAGGCCGCCAAGAGCGGACAGGCACGGTGCCCTTGCTCTTCTCGGCGCCGTAGGCGACGAGAATCCGCCACGCGGACGCCTATACGCGCAGTCCCTTACTTTCGTCGGCAAGGATGGATGACACGTCGGCGCTGACGCCGGGAGGAGGAGGCCATGTCTGGCCTCGCGATCATCACCGAAGCCTGTATCGATGTGAAGGATCGGGCCTGTGTCGATGTCTGCCCGGTGCAGTGCATCTACGAGTTCGATCCCGAGAAGAACGTGCTGTTCTCCGAGGACGAGGCCGGCAGCGGGGCGATCGAGAACACCCATGCGCCGAATCCGGACGCGGTCGTCATCTTCGGTGACACGTTGCTGTACGTGAACCTCGAGGAGTGCACCTCCTGCACCGCGTGCTACCAACCAGACGTCTGCCCCGTGGGGGCGATCTACTCCGAGGAACAGGTCCCGGACGGTGTCACGGCGACGTCGTACAACTCGGAGGACCCGAACAAGGGTCACGACCACACGTTCTTCATCCAGCTCAGCCGCGACGTCTTCGCCGACTAGCCCGGCGGCACGAGTCGCCCGGCGGGCTGAGTGTGTCGGGGCGTCGCAGCCAGGGTGGCGGGTGGGGTCGGTGGACGGGCACGGTCAGCAGCGGGGACCCCAGCGTCGCGCCGGAGGCGCCACACCGCCGGACCGACGTGGCGGAGGTAGGGGAGGAGCCGGATGAACGACCGGCCCTCGGTGCGGAACCGGTAGGAGATGGGCACCTCGGCGTAGCGGAAGCCCTTGGCCACGAGGTCGAGGGTGAGCACCTGGGCGTAGTTGTAGTCATGGGCCACCTCGGCAGCGGCGGCGGCGGCGCCCGAGAGCGCCCGGTAGCCGCTCTGGCCGTCGGTCACCCCGAGCCCGGTCAGCCTCCGCACGGCCAGGGTCAGCAGCCGGTTGCCGACCAACCGCTGCGGACGCATCCGCCGGGCTCGCCGGTCGCCCGCGAAGCGGGAGCCGACGACGTAGTCGGCCTCGTCGGCGAGGATTGGGGCGACCAGCCGGTCGAGCTCCTCGGGGGCGTACTCGCCGTCGGCGTCGCAGAAGGCCACGGCCACGGCGCCGAGGCCGACACCGAGGGCCAGCCCGTGGCGCACCGCTGCGCCGAGGCCCTGGTTGGCACCGAAGCGCTCCACCCTGGCGCCGGCGGCCGCCGCCCGCTCGGCCGTGGCGTCAGAGGAGCCGTCGTCGACCACCATCGCCACCACCGGGTGACCGCTCACCTCGTCGGGCATGCGGGACACCACGTCGGCCACCGTCGCCTCTTCGTCGTAGGCCGGGAGGAAGAAGGCCACCGGCGGACGAGAGGCGACGAGGAGATCCATAGTTAGGGCAGCTTTACAGATCGCGGGCGGTCTGGCTACGTTGTGGCCGTGCGTCGCCGCCCCCTGTCCGTCGTCGCCGGCGCCGTCGCCCTGGCTGCCCTCCTGCTCGTCGGCCTGCCCGCCTGCAGCAGCGGCAACGACCGCCTGGTCGTCTACTCGGGTCGCAGCGAGGAGCTCATCGGCCCGCTGCTCGAACGGTTCTCCGATGAGACCGGCGTCAAGATCGACGTCCGGTACGGGGACTCCCCCGAGCTGGCCCTGCTCATCGACCAGGAGGGTGATGCGTCGCCGGCCGACGTGTTCATCTCCCAGAACCCCGGTGCGGTCGGCTTCCTCGACCAGCAGGGTCGGTTGAAGCCGCTGCCGCCCGACGTGGTCCGCCGGGTGCCGGCCCAGGACCACGCCGAGGACCGCACCTGGGTGGGGCTCTCGGGGCGGGTGCGGGTGCTCGTCTACAACACCGAGCTGGTGTCCGAGGATGACCTGCCCCGCTCCGTCCTCGACCTGACCGCCGAGCAGTACCGCGGCGAGGTGGCGGTGGCCCCGACCAACGGCTCGTTCATCGACTTCGTCACCGCCATGCGGAGCGAGCTCGGCGACGACCAGGCCCGCGAGTGGCTCGAGGGCATGGCCGACAACGACTCGCCGACCTACGCCAACAACAACGCCATCGTGGCCGCCGTCGGTCGAGGCGAGGTGCCGATGGGCCTCGTCAACCACTACTACAACCTCCGGGCCAAGGCCGAGGACCCGGGCGTCCCCTCGGAGAACTGGTACTTCCCGGCCGAGGATGACGTCGGCTCGCTGCTGATCGTCACCACCGCTTCGAAGCTGGGCACCACCGACCGCGACGACGATGCCGAGGAGCTGGTCGAGTTCCTGCTGAGCGAGGAGGCCCAGCGCTTCTTCGGCGAGGAGACCTTCGAGTACCCGCTCGTGGAAGGGGTGGCGCCACCATCGGAGGTCCCGAAGCTGGCCGAGCTGAGCGTGACCCGGGTCGACCTCGACGAGCTGGGGTCCGGGCTGCGGGCCACCCAGGACCTGATCGACGAGAGCGGCCTCGCCGAGTGATCGCTGCCCCGCCGACGGCGACCACCACGGCGGCGGGGCTGTCGGCCGACGGCGATGCGGGCGTGGCGGGGGGAACGGCGCCGGCCTCGTCGGGCGGCTCCCCCGCCGACGGCCCCCCGTTCGGCCTGGCCGTGGTCGGGACCGTCGTGGCCGTCGTGTTCAGCGCCCCGCTCGTCTACCTGGCCGTCCGCAACGGCATCGAGCTGGAGACCACGGTCGAGGCGATCACCTCACGGGCCACGCTCGACCCGTTGCGGCGCACGGTGACGCTGGCCGTGGCCGTGTCGGCCACGGCAGCAGCCGTCGGCACCGGTCTGGCCTGGCTCACCACCCGATCCGACCTCCCGTGGCGGCGGCTCTGGCGCACCCTGGCCCCGCTGCCACTCGTGTTCCCGTCCTTCGTGGCGGCGTCGGCCCTGCTCGCCGGGTTCGCCCGCGGTGGGCTGCTCGACGAGCTGCTGGGCCCCATCGGGGTGGACCGCCTGCCGGACCTGGAGGGGTTCTCGGGGGCGTGGCTCGTGCTCAGCCTCTTCACCTACCCGTACGTCTTCCTCCCGGTGGCGGCCCGGTTCGCCACCCTGCCACCGTCGCTCGAGGAGAGCGCCCGGCTGCTCGGCCGCTCACCCCTGCGGGTGTTCCGGTCGGTGGTGCTGCCGCAGGCGGCGCCGGCGGTGGCCGCGGGCACGCTCCTCGTCTTCCTCTACACGGTGAGCGACTTCGGGGCCGTGCAGCTCTTGCGCTACGACACCTTCACGCGCGTCATCTACGGGTCCCGCGTGACGAACCCTGGGCGCTCGCTGGCGCTGAGCCTGCTCCTCGGCCTGCTCGCCGTCGCCGTGGTCGCCGGTGAGCGCCTGGTGGCCCGGCGTCGGACCCGCATCGAGGCGGTACGGGCCCGGCGACCTCTCCAGGTGCCGCTCGGGCGGTGGCGATGGCCGGCCTTCGCGGTGGTGGTCGCCGTCCTCGGCAGCGCCCTGCTCGGGCCGGTGATCGTGCTCGGGTGGTGGGTGGCACGGGGCCTCCTCGGTGGTGCCGGCAGTCGCAGCGGCAACAGCGTCGTCACAGCGCTGGACGACGCCGGGATCGGCGACCTCGTGGTCCCTGCCGCCAACACCGCCGTCATCGGCGTGGTGGCGGCCGTGGCCACCGTGGCCGCCATCCTCCCGGTCGCCTACCTCACCGGGCGCTACCGGAGCCGGGTGGGCGACGCCGCCAACGCCCTGGTGGTCGGGGGCTTCGCCCTCCCCGGCCTGGTGATCGCCTTCGCCATCGGCTACTGGGCGTTGCGCAGCCCGGCCTCGGGGTGGCTCTACCAGAGCTTCCCGCTGCTGGTCGCCGCCTACGTGATGCATTTCGGGGCCCAGTCCATGCGGGCGTCGCAGGTGGCGGTGGCGGCCGTGCCCCGTGGCCTCGAGGATGCCGCCCGCATGCTCGGCGCCGCCCGCTGGCGTCGCCTCCGGACCGTGGAGCTACCCCTGATGCTGCCCGGGCTCGGCGCCGGCGCCGGCCTCGTGCTGCTGTCGGTCATGAAGGAGCTGCCGGCCACGTTGTACCTCCGCCCCATCGGCTTCGAGACCCTCGCCACCGAGGTGTGGGGGGCGGCCAGCGAGGGCTACCTGGCCCGAGCCGGTCTCGGCTCGTTGGTGCTCGTCGCCCTGTCGGGGATGCTCACCTGGGTGCTCGTCGTCCGCCGGTCCGAGCGGTTCGACTGATGGTGCGGAGGAACGGGCCGGGGGCCCCGGCCCAGCTGCGACCGGTGATGCTCGCCGTCGGGGCGGTGGTGGCCGCCGCTGCCCTCGTCGCCCTTCCCGCCCGGGCCAGCCGAGGGGGCCAGACCACCGCCGACGAGCCGCAGTACCTGCTCAGCGCCGTCAGCCTGGCCGAGGACCGCTCCCTCGACATCGGCGACGAGCTGGCCGACGAGCGGTGGCGGGACTTCCACCGCGCCGCCCTGCCGGTGCAGACCGAGCCCTTGCCCGACGGGCGCGAGCTCAGCCCCCACGACCCGCTGCTCCCGGTGCTGCTCGCCGGCCCCATGGCGGCCGGCGGGTGGCAGGCGGCCAAGGCCGCCCTCGCCGTGCTGGCCGGCGCCCTGGGTGCCGCGCTCGTGTGGGTGGCCGTGCGTCGCTTCGACGTCGGCCTGGTGCCGGCCGCACTGGTGGTCACCGCCTTCGGCCTCGCCCCACCCCTGACCACCTACGGCACCCAGGTGTACCCCGAGATCCCCGCCGCCCTGGCGCTCACCGTGGGCGTCGCCGCCGTAGCCGGGCCGCTCGATCGGCGGGGACGCTGGCTCGTGGTCACCGCCGTCGTCGCCCTCCCCTGGCTGGCGGTCAAGTACGTGCCGGTGGCGGCGGCGTTGGCAGTGGTGGCCATGGTCGTGCTGGTCCGCCGTCGTGCCGATCGCCGGTCCGCCCTCGCGCTCACCGCCGGCCTCGGCGCGGCCGGAGCCGTGTTCCTCGCCGTCCACCAGGCCGTCTACGGCGGTTGGACGGTCTACGCCGCCGGCGACCACTTCACCAGCGGTGAGCTGTCGGTCATGGGCACCACCCCCGACTACGGCGGGCGGTCGCTGCGCCTCGTCGGCCTGCTCGTCGACCGGAACTTCGGGCTGGCGGCGTGGGCGCCGGTGTTCCTACTCGCCGTGCCTGCCGTCGCCGCGCTGGTCCGTCGCCGCCCGCCGGGCTGGCCGGCGGTGGTCGTCCCGCTGGCCGCCGGTTGGTTCAACGCCACCTTCGTCGCACTGACGATGCACGGGTGGTGGTGGCCCGGCCGCCAGGTCGTGGTCGTCGTGCCCTGTCTGGTGCTGGCCACCGCCTGGTGGGCCGGCCACGCGCCGGCGCGATGGATCCGGCCGGCCGTCGCCGCCCTGGCCGTGGCCGCCGCCGGGCTCTGGTGGCCGTACCTGGCCGAGGTCCTTGCCGGTTCCAAGACCCTGATCATCGACGTGGACCGCAGCGTTGGTCCGCTGGCCTCGGCCTGGCGGGCGTTGCTGCCCGACTACACCGAGGCCACAGCGTCCACCTGGCTCCGGCACGGCCTCTGGCTGGTGGCGCTGGTCGCGCTGGTCGCCGCCGGCTGGCGCAGCGGCGCCCCACTCCGATCCCCCGTCCCCCAATCCCGTCAACCCGACCCATCGAGGAGCACCACCATGTCCCTGCGTAAGCGCCAGATCCTGGCTGGCCTGTCTGTCATCGCGCTCCTCTTCACCGCTGCCTGCGGTGAGGACGACGGTGGCGACGTCCGCAACGTCGGCGAGGGCTCCGGGTCGGGCACCGGCTCGGGGAGCGGGTCGGGTTCGGGCAGCGGTTCCAAAGCCGGCTCGGGCAGCGGCTCCGAGACCGGGTAGGGCTCGGGTTCCGAGGCTGGTTCCGGTTCGGCCGCCGCTGCCGAGTGCCAACCGGTCGGTGATCCCGCCGACGCCGACACCACCGTCGAGACCACCCTCGAGGGAGTGGACCATCGAGCCGTCGCAAGACGACGTCGACGCCGGGGCCGTCGCCTTCGAGGCCGTCAACGAGGGCGAGGAGCCCCACGAGCTCGTGGTCGTCTCCGGCGTGGCCACCGCCGACCTGCCTCGGGACGACGGGACCATCGAGGCCCACCTGGCGGAGGGGATGGTCACCACCTTCACCGTGGGCTGACCCGAGCCCACGGCGGATCACTCGGCGAGGACGAGGATCCTCGTGCTGGCGAAGGCGCCGATGCCCACGTGGTGGTCGCCGATCTCCACGGTGGTGGTGCCGTCGGGGGAAGAGGCGGTGATGCGCCCGACCTTGCCCGGCAGCACCTCGGCCTCCTCCAGGAACTCGAGCATCCCGGGCGCGAACTCCAGCTCCTCGGGGATGCGGGCCACGGTGAAGGGATCGCCGACCTCGACGTCGGACAGGGTGACGGTGTCGGGCACCACATAGTCGGCCCCGGGGATGGGGTTGCCGTGGGGGCAGGTGGTGGGGGCACCGAGGTAGCGGGCGATGGCCTCCTCGACGTTCTCGGAGATGACGTGCTCCCAGCGACCCGCCTCCTTGTGGGCCTCCGCCCAGGACAGGCCCAGGATGTCGGTGAGGAACCGCTCGGCCAGGCGGTGGCGCCGCACCACCCGCTCGGCCAGCCGGGAGCCGGCGCTGGTCAGGCGGATCTGGCCGTCGATCTCCACCAGCCCCTCGTGCTCGAGGCGCCGGATCATCTCCGACACGGCGGGGCGGGACACCCCCAGCCGATCGGCGATGCGGGCCTGGATGACGTCGACGTCGTCCTCCCGAAGCTCGAACACCGCCTCGCAGTACTCCTCGAAGGCGGGGTGGTACTCGGGGGTGCGGTA
The DNA here is from genome assembly GCA_030447445.1 of Acidimicrobiales bacterium. Taxonomy (GTDB): domain Bacteria; phylum Actinomycetota; class Acidimicrobiia; order Acidimicrobiales; family Iamiaceae; genus JAUJOW01. The sequence continues at coordinate 159,945 of JAUJOW010000005.1, forward strand.
CTCGGCCACACCGGCATTGTACGAGCCGTCCCGATGGTCCCTCCGACTTCTCCGACGGGAGCCGCCGCCGATACCGTCGGCCCTCGTGAACCGGTTCACACGCTCCTGGCCAGCGGTGGCTGCCGTCGCCGGTGTCGCCGTGCTGGCGTCGGCAGCCTGTGGCGACGACGCGGCGGCCAAGCCGGCCGACTGCACCAGCGTCACTGGCGGGCGAGCCACCCTCGTGGCCCGCAACCTCGCCTTCGACGAGGACTGCTTCTCGGTCGACGCCGGTACCACGGTGCGGTTCCGGATCGAGCTGCGGGACGGCCCGGTGAAGCACAACCTGGCCATCTCCGGCCTCCCGGACGGGGCCGGCAAGGCCGAGACGCCCCTCGAGGCCGGCCCGAAGACCCAGACCCTCCAGGTGCGCTTCTCCGAGCGGGGGCGCTACCCCTTCGTGTTCGACCTCCACGCCAACATGAAGGGCGCCATCCACGTCGAATGACCGTTCTCGGGACATGGGGACGGCCATCGCCGTCCCGAAGTCCCGAGAACCGCCTCGGTGTCGGCGCCGCTCGACGCTCGCCGGTGTCACACCCGGGCCGTAGCCTCGACCCATCGCCCTCGATCGGTTCTCCGCTCCCGTCCAGGCCTGGTTCGAAGCGTCGTTCCCGGCGCCCACCGAGGCCCAACGCGGGGGCTGGCCGGCCATCGCCGGTGGTGGCCACACACTGATCCTCGCCCCCACCGGCTCGGGCAAGACGCTCACCGCCTTCCTGTGGGGCATCGACCGGCTGATGACCCAGCCGGTGCCCGAGCGCGAGCGGCGCACCCGGCTGGTGTACGTGTCGCCATTGCGGGCGCTGGCCGTGGACGTCGAGAAGAACCTGCGGGCCCCGCTGAAGGGCATCGGTCTGGCCGCCGCCCGCCTGGGCGTCGACGTCCACGAGCCCACCGTCGGCACCCGCACCGGTGACACCCCCGCCGACGAGCGCCGCCGGCTGATCCGCCACCCGCCCGACCTGCTCATCACCACGCCAGAGTCGCTCTACCTGATGGTCACCTCCCAGGCCCGGGAGACCCTCGCCAACGTCGAGGCCGTGATCGTCGACGAGATCCACGCCCTGGCCGCCACCAAACGGGGCGCCCACCTCGCCCTCACCCTGGAGCGGCTCGAAGCCCGCTGTGAGCGCCCGCCCCAGCGCATCGGCCTCTCCGCCACGCAGCGTCCCCTCGACGAGATCGCTCGCTTCCTCGGCGGCTACGAGGCCGACCCGGGGGAAGGCGCTCGCCGTCCCCGGCCGGTAACCATCGTCGACGCCGGCACCCGCAAGCCCCTCGAGCTGTCCGTGATCGTGCCGGTGGAGGACATGGGTGAGCTCGGGCAGGTCATCGACGAGCCGGTGAGCGGCCCTGCTGCCGCCGGCCCGGTGCGGCGCTCGATCTGGCCGGCCATGCACCCCCGCCTGCTCGAGCTGGTGCAGCAGCACCGTTCCACGCTCATCTTCGTCAACGCCCGTCGCCTGGCCGAACGCCTCGCCACCCGCCTCAACGAGCTGGCCGCCGAGCAGGCCTCCACCGCCAACGGGACGGAAGGCGACCCCGCCGATGGGCTCTCCTTCGCCGGTTCGGAGGCCATGGGCCTCCCGCCGGCCGAGGTGGAGCTGGTCAAGGCCCACCACGGGTCGCTGTCGCGCGAGCGCCGCCTCGTCATCGAGGACGAGCTGAAGTCGGGCCGGTTGAAGGGGCTGGTGGCCACCTCCTCGCTCGAGCTCGGCATCGACATGGGGGCTGTCGACCTCGTCATCCAGGTCGAGTCACCCGGGGCGGTGTCCCGGGGCCTCCAGCGCATCGGGCGGGCCGGTCACCAGGTCGGCGAACCGAGCCGGGGCACCCTCTTCCCCAAGCACCGGGCCGACCTGGTGGAGGCGGCGGTGGTCGTGCGCCGGATGCATGACGGCCTCATCGAGCACACCCGCTACCCCCGCAACCCCCTCGACGTGCTGGCCCAGCAGATCGTGGCCATGTGCGCTCTCGACGACTGGCCCGTGGCCGAGCTGGCCGCCCTCGTCCGGCGAGCCGCCAACTTCGAGGGCCTCGGCGACGAGGTCCTCACGTCGGTGCTCGACCTGCTCTCGGGCCGCTACCCCTCCGACGAGTTCGCCGAGCTGCGGCCCCGCATCGTGTGGGACCGGGTCAACGCCACGCTCCGGACCCGAGCCGGGGCACAGCGGTTGGCCGTGACCAGCGGTGGCACCATCCCCGACCGCGGCCTGTTCGGCGTGTTCCTGCCCGACGGCACCAGGGTCGGCGAGCTCGACGAGGAGATGGTCTACGAGAGCCGGGTCGGCGAGACGTTCCTGCTCGGGGCCTCCACGTGGCGCATCGAGGACATCACCCACGAGCGGGTGGTGGTCGTCCCCGCTCCGGGGCAGCCCGGCAAGATGCCGTTCTGGCACGGGGACGGTCCCGGCCGTCCCCTCGAGCTCGGCCGGGCGGTGGGCGAGTTCGTCCGCACCCTCCGGGCCCTGCCCGCCGACGAAGCCCTGGCCAGGCTGCGGGCCGGGCACGACCTCGACGAAGCCGCCGCCCGCAACCTGCTCGGCTACCTCGACGAGCAGGCCGAGGCCGGCGGGGCCGTCCCCGACGACCGCACCATCGTCGTCGAGCGTTTCCGCGACGAGATCGGCGACTGGCGGGTGTGCGTGCTCTCGCCGTTCGGAGCCCAGGTCCACGCCCCCTGGGCCATGGCCCTGCAATCCCGGCTGGGGGAGCGGTGGGGGTTCGACGTCGAGCTGATGTGGAGCGACGACGGGATCGTGATCCGCCTGCCCGAGGCCGTCGACGAGCTGCCCCTCGACGACCTCATGATCGACCCCGACGAGATCGACGACATCGTCGTCGGCCAGCTTCCCGGTACGGCCATGTTCGCCTCCCGGTTCCGCGAGTGCGCCGCCCGGGCCCTGCTGCTGCCCCGGCGCCGCCCCGACCGGCGCACCCCGCTGTGGCAGCAGCGCCAGAAGGCCGCCGACCTGCTCACGGTGGCGGCCAAGTACCCGTCGTTCCCGATCCTGCTCGAGGCCACCCGCGAGTGCGTCAACGACGTGTTCGACCTGCCTGCCCTGCGCGAGGTGCTGCGGGACCTGCGGGCTCGCCGGGTGCGGATGGTGGCGGTGGACACGCCGAAGGCGTCACCGTTCGCGCAGTCGCTCCTGTTCGGTTGGATCGCCGTCTACATGTACGCCGGCGACGCCCCGCTGGCCGAGCGCCGGGCCACCGCCCTGGCCCTCGACCGTGACCTCTTGCGGGACCTGCTCGGGGCCGAGGAGCTGCGGGAGCTGATCGACCCGGCCGTGCTGGCCGACCTCGAGCTCGAGCTGCAGCGCCTGGCCGAGGGGCGGCGGGCCCGCGACCCCGACGAGCTCCACGACCTGCTCCGGGTCCTCGGCCCGCTCACCGTCGACGAGCTCGCCGCCCGCAGCGAGAGGCGCGCCGAACCGGTCGTGGCGGGGTGGGTGGACCAGCTCGTGGCCGAGCGGCGGGCCATCCGGGTCGGCATGGCCGGGGAGGAGCGGGTGGCCGCCGCCGAGGACGCTGCTCGCCTCCGCGACGCCCTCGGCTGCGCCCTCCCCCTCGGCCTGCCCACCGCCTTCACCGATCCCGTCGACCACCCGCTGGACGATCTCGTCTCCCGGTTCGCCCGCACCCACGGCCCGTTCCTCGCCCGCCAGGTCGCCTCCCGGCTCGGTGTCGAGGTCCAACGTGTCGCCGACGTCCTGGAGGGGCTGGAGGCCGAGGGCCGGGTGGTGCGGGGCGAGTTCCGGCCCGAGGGGGTCGAGCGGGAGTGGTGCGACGACGACGTCCTGCGCCAGCTCCGGCGGCGTTCGTTGGCTGCGCTCCGGCGGGAGGTGGAGCCGGTCGACGGTGAAGCCCTGGCCCGCTTCCTCCCGGCCTGGCAGGGCGTGGCCGTCCCCCGCCGTGGCATCGACGGCCTGGTCGAGGTGCTCGGCGTGTTGCAGGGCGCGCCCATCGCCGCCTCGGTGCTCGAGACCGACCTGCTCCCGGCCCGCCTCCGTGGCTACCGGGCTGCCGACCTCGACGCCCTGTGCGCCGCCGGCGAGGTGGTGTGGGTCGGTGCCGGCCCGGTCGGCGCCACCGACGGCCGGGTCCGCATCGTCTTCCGCGACCAGGTGGGCCTGCTGGTGCCGGGCGACAGCGCCGACGGCGACGCCCCGGTCGGTGACCTGCACGCCGTCCTGCGGGCGCACCTGGCCGAGCGGGGCGCCTCGTTCTGGCCCGACCTGGTCGGAGCGGCGGCCGCCCCTGCCGCCAGGTCGGGCCAACCCTACGACGACGCCTCGGTGCTCGACGCCCTCTGGGATCTGGTGTGGGCGGGCGAGGTCACCAACGACACCGTCGCCCCGCTGCGGGCCCGGGTGGCCGGTCGGCCGCGACGGGCCGGGCCGGGCTCCTCGCCGACGACCATGGGGATGGGCCGCGGTCGGGGTGGTCGTCCGCGGCTCGGACGGCTGAGCCGGCTCGGCCCTCCCGCCGGGGCCGGTCGCTGGTCGCTGGTGGCCCCGCTGCGGGAGGCCACCGCCGCCTCGGCCACCGAGGCCGCCCACGCCCGCGCCCTCCAGCTGCTCGAACGCTACGGGGTGCTCACCCGGGAGGCGGCGCTGGGCGAGGGCCTCGAGGGCGGCTTCGCCGGCGTGTACCCCGTGCTCAAGGCGCTCGAAGAGCAGGGACGGGTCCGCCGGGGGTACTTCGTGGCCGGGCTCGGCGCCGCCCAGTTCGCGCTGCCCGGAGCCGTGGACCGGTTGCGTTCGGCCCGCACGCCGTCGGCCTCTGTCCCGACCGTCGCCGGTCCTGCTGCCGCCGGTCGGTTCGACGGCGGCGACGCTGTGGAAGCGGCCGCCGGCACGCTCGTGCTGGCCGCCACGGACCCGGCCCAGCCCTACGGCGCGGCGTTGCCGTGGCCGGAGCCGGGTGGCGGGCGCCCGGGACGTTCGGCCGGGGCCCATGTGGTGCTCGTCGACGGGGCGGCCGTGGCCCACCTCGAGCGGGGCGGTCGTAGCGTGGTCACCTTCCCGGCCGCCGCCGACCACCCCGGATGGGTCGACGCGCTCGTGGGCCTGGTGAAGGACGGCCGCTACCGGTCGCTCGAGATCGGCCGGGTCGACGGCGCTCCCGTCCGCGAGCACCCCTTGGCCGACCGTCTGCGTGAAGCCGGCTTCGTCGACTCCTACCGAGGCCTGGTCTACCGAGACCGGCGCTGATGAGGACCGACGGCGGGTGGTACCGGAGCCTCGACGGTCCGCTTCGTCGTGTGGGCTCCTACCCTCGGCTTCCGAGGGTCCCGACCCGCGGGTCGGGGCGGTGCCGGTCGTGTGGGTTCCTACCCTCGGCTTCACTCGGCTTCCGAGGGTCCTGACCCCCGGTTCCACGAGCAAGGGCAGCACGGAGGGGGCTCGTAGGCTGGCGCCGTGCCCGAGGGCGACACCATCCACCGGGCGGCGGGACGGCTCCGCCCGGCCCTGGCCGGGGCCACGCTGCGCCGGTTCGAGGCCCCCCGCCTGCAGGGCGACCGACCCCGACCCGGCACCGGCATCGACGACGTCGAGGCCGTCGGCAAGCACCTCCTCGTCCACTTCGAGGGCGGTCTCACGCTACAGACCCACATGCGCATGACCGGGTCGTGGCACATCTACCGCCCCGGCGAGCGCTGGCGGAAGCCACCCCACCTGATGCGGGCGCTCCTGGAGGTCGACGGCTGGCTGGCCGTGTGCTTCGCCGCACCGGTGGTGCGCACGTACCGACGCGACGCCCCCGGCGGCCCGCTCGGGCGAGGCGTCGACCCCGTCGCCCACCTCGGCCCCGACCTGTGCCGGGACGACCTGACCCCGGCCGACATCGACGACTGCGTGGCCCGCATGGCCTCCTGCACCGCTCCTGACGCCGACGTGAAGACGGTGCTGCTCGACCAGCGGGTGGCGGCGGGGGTGGGCAACGTCTATGCCTCCGAGGCCCTCTTCGCCTGTGGCATCGACCCGTTCGCCCCCGTGGCGGCGCTCCCCCACGACGTCCGCCGCCGCCTCGTGGACACGGCCAGCCGGCTCCTGCGGTCCAACCTCGATGGCGGGGCTCGAGAGACGGTCGACGGTGGGCTCGCCGTCTACGGCCGTCACCGCCAGCCCTGCCGGCGCTGCGGTACGACGGTCCGCATGCGCCGCCAGGGGAGCCAGTCCCGCAGCACCTACTGGTGCCCCACCTGCCAGCCGCCGTCGCCCGCCTCTCCGAACGAGGCTTCCGCCGAATGACCGGACGATCCCGTGTCGTGATCGTCGGGGCCGGGTTCGGCGGTCTGGCCGCCGCGCAGGAGCTCGAGTCGGCCTCGGTCGACGTCACCATCGTCGACCGCAACAACTTCCACACCTTCCAACCGCTGCTGTACCAGGTGGCCACCGCCGGCCTCAACGCCGCCGACGTCGCCCACCCGGTGCGGGGCATCTTCCAGCGCCAGCCCAACGTCACGTTCCGCCAGGGCACCGTGACCGGGGTCGACTGGGAGACCCACACGCTCGAGCTGGAGGACGGCACCCTCACCTTCGACCACCTGATCGTGGCGGCCGGAGCGGTCACCAACCACTTCGGCGTCGACGGCGCCGCCGAGCACGCCTTCCCGCTCTACGGGCTGCGAGACGCCGTTCGGCTCCGCAACCACATCCTCGCCCGCTTCGAGGCCGCCGCCACCGACCCCCGCCTGGTCGACGACGGCGCGCTCACCTTCGTGGTCGTGGGAGGCGGGGCCACCGGCGTGGAGGTCGCCGGCGCCATGATCGAGCTGATCACCAGCGTGCTGCGCCGCGACTTCAGGGCCGGCGAGCTCGACGTCGACCGAGCCCGCGTCGTGCTGGTCGAGATGGCCGACGAGCTGCTCACGGCCTTCCACCCCGCCTCCCGGCGCCACGCCCGGGAGATCCTCGAGGCCCGAGGGGTCGAGGTGTGCACGGGCACCACCGTCGAACGCGTGACTGCCACCGGTGTCCGACTGTCCGGCCGTGACCAGCTCGCCGCCCACACCCTCGTCTGGGCGGCCGGGGTGCGCCCGAGCCCTCTGGCTTCGGCCATCGGCGTCGCCACCGGACCGGGCGGACGGTTGGCCGTCGAGAAGGACCTGCGCCTGCCCGGGCACCCCGAGGCGTTCGCCGTCGGCGACATCGCCGCCATCGGCGGGTTCGACCGGGCACTGCCCCAGCTCGCACCGGTGGCGCTCCAGTCCGGGCGCCACGCCGCCCGCCAGGTGCGGCGGCTGCTCGACGGTCGCCCCACCCGCCGCTTCCGCTACGTCGACAAGGGCACGATGGCCACCATCGGCCGCCGGGCCGCCGTGGCCGAGCTGCCCCTCGGCATCCGGCTGCAGGGCACCCCGGCCTGGTTCGCCTGGCTCGGCCTGCACCTCGTGTTCCTCATCGGCTTCCGCAACCGGGTCTCGGTGCTGCTCAACTGGGCCTGGAACTACGTCACCTGGGATCGAGGGCCCCGGCTCATCCTGGAGCCGCCCCGCCGCCCGGCTACGGACAAGTAGGCCACAGCGTCAGTGCGTGGGTGAACGAGGCGCTGCGCAGTGCCGCGCTACTCGGCGGCGACGGCCCGCAGCACGTCGAGCCGGCTGGCCCGCCAGGCCGGGAGCAGCGAGGCCAGCACGCCGATGATCACGGCCAGGAGGAGGACGGCGACGAGGAAGGGGATCGGCACCGAGATGGTGGCGCGGATCAGCGTCCCGCTGAGGGCGCTGATGAGAGCGGCGCCACCAGCCACGCCGATGACCATGCCCATGATGGTCCCGAAGAGGGTCAGGATGACCGACTCATAGCCGATCGACGCCCGGAGCTGGCGGCGGCTGGCGCCGACCGCCCGCAGGAGGCCCACCTCGCGGGTGCGCTCGAACACCGAGAGGGCCAGCGTGTTGGTGATCCCCAACCCCCCGATGAGCACCGACAGGGCCAGCATGACCACGAGGATCCCGAGTGACTGGTAGAGCTGGCTGTTCTGCTCCTCCTTGATGCCATCGCGATCGCGGACCTCGGCCGACGGGAAGGCCGCCGCCACCTCGTCGATGGCGGCGCGGGCCTCGTCACTGCTCACCCCCTCCGCCGACCGGACGGCGACCCGGGCGTCGAACTGGTTCTGGGCCGGGAACTCGGCAGTGAACACGGAGTTGTCGAGGAGGTAGTGGCCGTCGCTGTTCTGGGCCACGATCCCGGCGTTGTCGTAGACGGCGACGATGCGCATCGGCCGCGTGGTCCCGTTCGGGAACGTGACGTCGAGCTCGGTGCCGAGCCTCCACCCCTGCTCCTCGGCGGTCACCCGGTCGACGGCGAACCCGTCGGCGCCGAGGTCTTCGAAGGATCCCTCCTCGAGGCCGAGGTCGAAGAGCTCGTCGACGTCGGCACCGTCGACGCCGTACACGGGGTGGGAGTCGCCCTCGACGGCGAACGACCCGAAGCGCACGCCGCTGGCTGCGGCCACCTCCGGGCGCTCCTCGAGCCGGGTGGCGATCTCGGGGCTGAGCGTCGGGAAGCCGAACCCGCCGGTGTCGATCTGGTAGTCGGCCAGGAGGTCCTGGTCGACCGACGAGTTGATCGAGGCCAGGAACGAGAAGAAGAAGATCGACAGCACGGTGACCACGGCCACCGACAGCATGAGCGCCGATGCCGTCCCCGCCGAGCGCTTGGGGTTGCGAGTGGCGTTCTCGCGGGCCAACAGCCCGGGGATGCCGGCCAGCCGGGGGAGGGGAGCGCCGAGCCCGCGGGCCACGACGGGGGCGATGCGGGGACCGAGGACCACGACGGCGGCGAAGACCAGGACCACACCGGTGAGCACCTGGGCCAGCTCGTCGTTGGCCGCCCCGGCCACGAGCCCGGCGATGCCCAGCGCGCCGAGGACGACGCCGAGCGCGGCCCGGACGGCCGAGCCTTGGACCCGCTCGACGGCGACGTCTCGGATGGCGGCGAGCGGTGGCACCCGTGACGCCTTGACCGCCGGGACGAGCGCCGACAGCGTGGTGATGACCACCCCCAGGACGATCGAGACGATCACGGTCCGGGGAGCGATCACGGGCGCCGTGTCAGGGAGGTCGATGCCGATCAGGTCGAGGAGGGCCTTCAGCCCGACGGCGAGGCCGACACCGAGGACGATGCCGGCCAACGACGCGAGGAGGCCGATCACCGCCGCTTCCAGCAGCACCGATCCCAGCACCTGGCCCCGCCCGGCGCCGAGGGACCGCAAGAGGGCCAGCTCGCGGGTGCGCTGGCCGATGATGATGCCGAACGTGTTGTAGATGAGGAAGGCACCGACCACCAGGGACACGGCGGCGAACCCGCTGAAGAAGGCGTTGAACACCTCGAGCTGCTCGCGGCTCTCCTGCTGGGCCTCGTCGATGCTGGCGGCGCCGGTCACCGCCTCGAGATCGCCGGGCAGGATGGCTCCGATCCGCCTGACCAGCTCCTCCTGGGAGACGCCTTCCTCGCCCACCACCGAGATGGTCTGCACCCGGCCGTCGGCCGAGAAGTAGCGGGTGGCGTTCGGGGTGTCCATGGCCACGAAGGTGGCGCCGGCGGCGTTGTCGCTGCCGCCGAAGGTGGCGATGCCCACCACCTCGAGCTCGAGGGTCGGGCCGATGGTCTGCACCTTGATCGGGTCACCGACCGAGAAGTCCCCGCTCTTGGCCAGGCTGCGGTCGATCACCGCCTCCTTCGGCCCCCGGGGTGGCTGCCCTTCGACGAGCTCGTAGGGGTTGACCTCGTCGAGCCGGTACCAGTTCCCCCCGAACTGGGGGGCGCTGGCCGATGCGATGGGCGTCCCGTCCTTCTTCACCGGGACGGCGAAGCCCAACACGTTGGCCTCGGCGCCCTTCACCCCCTCCACCGCGGTTATGCGCTCGACGATCGCGGGGTCGACGTCGGCGCGCTGCTGGCCCGTCTCGGTGCTGCCCTCGACCACCGACCGGGCCCGGACCTCGGCGTCGACCCCGGCTCCCACGCGGGCGAAGAGGTCGTCGAAGGTGCGGGCGAGGGTGTCGGTGAGCACCAGGGTGCCGGCCATGAACCCCACGCCGAGAGCGATGGCCACGGCGGTGATGGCCAGGCGGAGCTTGTGGCCGAGCAGACCCTTGAGCGCGGTCTTCAGCACCCGGCCGCCCTACTCGCCGAGCCGGCGCATGTTGTCGATGAGGCCGTCGGCGGTGGGGTCGCGCATCTCGTCGACGATGCGGCCGTCGACCAGGAACAGCACCCGATCGGCGTAGCCGGCGGCGCCGGGGTCGTGGCTGACCATCACCACGCTCTGGCCGAGGTCGTCGACGGCGCGGCGCATGAAGCCGAGGATCTCGGCGCTGGCCTTGGAGTCGAGGTTGCCGGTGGGCTCGTCGGCGAAGATGATGCCCGGTCGTTGGGCCAGTGCCCTGGCCACCGCCACCCGTTGCTGCTGGCCCCCGGAGAGCTCGCTCGGGCGGTGGTGCAACCGATCGCCCAGTCCGAGGGTGGCCACCACCTCGTCCACCCAGGCCTGCTCCGGGCGCCGGCCGGCCAGGGACGCCGGCAGGGTGATGTTCTCCCCGGCGTCGAGGGTGGGCACGAGGTTGAACGACTGGAAGACGAAGCCGACCTGGTCGCGGCGGAGTCGGGTGAGGCCCCGGTCGTCGAGCGTGGCGAGGTCGACGTCACCGATGAACACCTGGCCCGAGGTGAGGGAGTCGAGACCGGCCACGCAGTGCATGAGCGTGGACTTGCCCGAACCGGAGGGGCCCATGATGGCGGTGTAGCGGCCCGACTCGAAGTCGACGGTCACACCGTCGAGGGCCCGTACGGCGGCATCGCCGAACCCGTAGAGCTTGACCGCGTCCACGGCTCGAGCGATGGCGCGGGTGCCGGTGGTGGGAGCGGGACGGGCGGGCACCGGGCACCTCCGGGGGAGCGATTCGAGCTGTGGGGGCGACCGGCCACACGGTACCTTCACGCCATGGACTGCCCGGCCTGCGGCGCAGCCGTTCCCCTCGGCGCCCGGTTCTGTTCATCCTGTGGGCACCGGATGACGTCGGTGGGCGACGAGCGGCGGGTGGCCACCGTGCTGTTCGCCGACATCGTCGGGTTCACGTCGCTGTCGGAGATGCTCGACCCCGAGAAGGTGAAGAACCTCGTCGACCGGTGGTTCGAGCGGTTGGTGGTCGACATCACCAGCTTCGGCGGACAAGTCGACAAGATCATCGGCGACGCCATCGTCGCCCTCTTCGGGGCCCCCGTGGCCCACGAGGACGACGCCGAGCGGGCCGTGCGGGCGGCCCTGCGGATGCAGGAGACGCTCGCCGCCATGGCCGACGAGGCCGTGGCCGTCCCCGGTGATGCCGTGCGCATGCGGATCGGGGTGAACACCGGCGAGGTCCTGGTCGGTGCCCTGCGAGCGGGCGGCGACTACACGGCCATGGGCGACGTGGTCAACACCGCCAGTCGCCTGCAGACCGCCGCCGGCCCCGGTGAGGTCCTGGTGGGGGCAGCTACCCATGCCGCCACCCGGGAGGTCATCCGCTACGAGCCCCGGGGCCTGCTCACGGCTCGGGGGCGGGAGGAGCGGGTCGAGGCGTGGGTGGCGAAGGAGACCCTCATGCCCCCCGGGTACCGTCCCGCTCGCCGGCGGGTACCCCTGGTGGGCCGGGACGCCGAGATGGTGCTCGTGGGCAACGCCGTGGACGTGTCCATCGCCCACTCCCGGGCCCAGTTCACCCTCCTGGTGGGCGAGGCCGGCGTGGGCAAGACGCGGCTGGCCGCCGCCCACGGGGCCGCCGAGCTCGGGCTCCGGGCCGCCGACGCCCACGGCGCCCTCGTGTTCGAGGGCCGCTGCGTCCCCTACGGGGAGGCCAACGTGTGGTGGCCGGTGGCCGAGGCCCTCCGCCACGCCTGCTTCATCGACGCCAACGCCCCCGCCGAGGAGGCCCGCGCCCGCACCGCCGACCGGGTCGCGCAGGCGCTCCGGCCTCCGGCGCTGGGCGACGCCGCCGAGGTCCAGCGGATCACCGACGGGCTGATGCACCTGATGGGCTACGACGGGACGCTCCGGGAGATCGAGCCGTCCCGGGCCCGGGAGGAGGCCACCGGCTCCCTCGTCGCCTTCATCGACGCGTCGACCCGCCACCAACCCTCGGTCATCCAGCTCTCGGACCTGCACTGGGCCGACGACATCGTCCTCGAGCTCGTCGACACGCTGCTCGAGCGGCTCTGCCGCCGGCCGTTCGTGCTCCTGGCCACCGCCCGCCAGGCGCTCGTCGAACGGTGGGTCCCGAAGCCCGGCCGCCACAACAGCGTGGTGGTCAACCTCGACCCGCTCGGCGTGGCCGCCGCCTCCGAGCTGCTCACCTCCCTCCTCGGCTCGGCCCCGTCGCCGGAGCTGCGTGACCTGCTGCTGGAGCGAAGCGGCGGCAACCCCTTCTTCCTCGAGGAGCTGGTCGCCCTCCTCGGCGACCGGACACCGGCGATCACCCCGGCCGGGGTGCCCGCCGACGCCGGGGCACCGGTGGGCGAGGGTCTCCCCGCCGGTCTCCGGGAGCTGCCCGACACGCTGCGGGGCCTCGTCGCCGCTCGGCTCGACGGCCTCGGCCCGGACGAACGAGCGGTGCTCACCGATGCCTCGGTGCTCGGTCGGGCCGGGTCCCTCTTCGCCCTTGCGCAGATGGCGGAGAAGATGGACCGCCGGCTCGACGTCGACGCCGTCGTGGCCGACCTCGTGGCCAAGGAGCTCTTCGAGGTCTCCGACACCGGGTGGGCCTTCCGCTCCGATCTCGTGCGGGAGGTGGCCTACGGCACCCTGACCAAGCTCGACCGGGCCCGGCGCCATGCCGGCATCGCGGCGTGGATCGAGTCCCACCACGAGGGCGACTGGTCCGACGCCGAGGTCGATCGCATCGCCCGCCACTACAGCGTGGCCGCCGAGCTGGTCGACGAGCTGGGCTCGACCGACCAGGTACCGGCCGACATCCGAGAACGGGCCGTCCGCTGGATCGGCGAGGCGGCCCGCCGAGCCCAGCGCGACGACGTGCTCCCGGTGGCCGACCGCCTCTTCACCCAGGCCCTGATGCTCGTCGGTGACGAGTTGAGCGAGCGCCAGGTCGGCTTCCTCCTCGGGCGCAGCCGCGTCAGAGCCGAGGCCTGGGACCTCGTCGGCGCCCGGGCCGACGCAGAGCGGGCCCTCGCCACGAGCGTCGAGCTCGGCGAGGAGACCTGCCAGGCCCGGTCCCTGCTGAGCCTGGGTGACATCGCCCAGAAGTCGGGTGACACCGAGTTGGCCATCCGCACCCTGGAGACCGCCGCCGACCGCTTCGCGGCGCTGGGCGACGAGCAGGGCAGCGGCGAGGCCATGCGGCTGATCGGCATGGCCGAGCTGTTCCGGGGCAACTACCAGGCGGCCACCCGCTCGGTGGAGGCGGCGCTCGAGGCCTTCCGCCAGGTGGGCTCGCTGGGAGGCGAGGCATGGGCGCTGCAGAACCTGGCCTGGATCGCCTTCAGCACCGGTCGCACCGAGGAGGCCGAGGCCCGGCTGGCGGACTCCATGGCCACCTTCCGCAAGGTCGGCGACGTCGTCGGCATGGGCTGGGCGCAAGGCCTGCTCAGCTTCGTGACCTTCCAGCTCGGGCGGCCCCAGGAAGCCGAGGCGCTGGCCAACCAGGTGCTGGCGGAGGTGCGCGTCCGGGGCGACCGCTGGCCGACCGGGATGATGCTCCTGCTGCTGTCGCAGGTGCGACTCTGGACCGGCCGTACCGACGAGGCCGTCGAGATCGCCCAGGAAGCAGCCGACATCTTCCGCGCCCTTGGCGATCCGTATGGGCGGATCCAATCGCTGTCGACCCTCGGCCGATCACTGGTCATGGCCGGCCGGGTCGACGAGGGTTTCGCCGTGTTCGAGGAGGCGGCGATGGCCGTCGAGCGCAGCGCCGGGAGAGAAGGGTGGTCGTTCGTGCGGGGCGCATCGGCGGGCGCCTGCGCGCAGCTCGGTGAGCCCGACCGGGCCGTCGCCCTGGGCCTCCTCGACGCCGCCGCCGGGCCGAGCGAGCTCCTCGAGCGGCTCGACGCCGGCACCCTCGGTGAGGGCGACTGGCTCGTCACCGCCGGTGTCCTCTGGATCCAGCAAGGCCGGACCGACGACGCCCGCACCCTGCTCAGCGGGGCGGCGGAGATCGCATCGTCCCCCGGCCTGTCGAGCTACGCGCTGAGCGGCGTCGCCCTCGCCCTGGCGGCCACCGGCCAGCGGCTGGAGGCGACGGCCCTCGCACAGGACCTCGAACGGCGTGATCGCGCCACCTACCTCGACCGGGCCACCAGTGCCGTGGCCGCCGGCCTGGCCTGCGCTGCCGATGGAGCCGCCGACGGTGCTGCCCGCTGGCTGGCCGCCGCTGCCGCCGAGGTCGACGGCACCGGTGATCGGCTGGGGCGGGCGACGGTGCGCATCGCCACCGCCGTCGCCCTCGAGGCCCTCGGCGACGACGGCGCCCAAGCGGCTGAAACCGAAGCCCGTTCGCTCCTCGGAGCCCTGGCCGTCGATGCCCCCGGCTGGTGGTGCGCCTTCCGGCTGGCCGCCGGTTCCAGGCCGACTATCGGTTCGGCTGGGGGGTGAGCCGGAGGTAGGGCTTCTTCTTCTCGAAGCCCTTGGGGAACTTCTCCTCGGCTTCCTCGTCGGACAGGGCGGGCGCCACGATGACGTCCTCACCGTCCTTCCAGTCCGCGGGGGTGGCCACGCTGTGGTTGGCGGTGAGCTGCAAGGAGTCGATGACCCGGAGCAGCTCGTCGAAGTTCCGTCCCGTGGAGGCCGGGTAGGTGAGGGTCAGCTTGACCTTGTTGTCGGGGCCGACCACGAACACCGAGCGCACGGTGAGGGTGTCGTTGGCGTTGGGGTGGACCATGTCGTAGAGGTCGGACACCGTGCGGTCGCTGTCGGCGATGAGCGGGAAGTTCAGCTCGCTGCCGGTCACGTCGACGATGTCCTGCTTCCAGCCCTCGTGGTCGGTGAGCGGATCCACGGAGAGGCCGATCACCTTCACGTCGCGCTTGTCGAACTCGGGCTTCAACTCGGCGACGCGGCCGAGCTCGGTGGTGCACACGGGCGTGAAGTCCTTCGGATGCGAGAACAGCACGGCCCAGCTGTCGCCCTTCCAGTCGTGGAAGTTGACGGTGCCCTCGGTGGTGTCGGCGGTGAAGTCGGGGGCTTCGTCGCCCAGGCGGATGGCCATGCTCGGTATCCCTCTCGGTGGTGTGGTGTCGGGTCTCTGGAAACCCGACCAACTCTGTCAACTACTCCGGGGCGGCGTCAAGAGCGAGGTCCGGCTCGTTCGAGGGAACGGCGCCGTGGGCGTGGTCGGGCCTGATGACGTCGGGCTCGATGTACATGATCCGGGCCTCGGGCACGGCCGCCCGCACCGTTCGCTCCACGTGGTTCACGCCGTCGGCCACCTCGGGCAGCGTGAGCTGGTGGTCGAACTCGACCTTGGCCGCCACCAGCAGCTCGTCGGGCCCGATGTGCTGGGTGCGCATGTGGATGAGCCGCCGCACGCCGGGCGCCCCACTGATGGTCGACCGGATGGTCGCCGCCTGGCTGGCGCTGGCTCCCTCACCGATGAGCAGGCTCTTCATCTCGATGGCGAGCACGACGGCGATGACGCCGAGGAGTAGACCGATGGCGAGGGTGCCGTAGCCGTCCCAGACGCCGTTGCCGGTGACGACCGAGACCACGACCGCGACCAAGGCGAGGATCAGGCCGGCCATCGCTCCCAGGTCCTCGAGGAGGACCACCGGCAGCTCGGGGCTCTTGGCCTGGCGGACGAACTGTCGGTACGTGGCCGTGCCCTTGACCTTGTTGGTCTCCACGATGGCGGTCCGGAACGAGATGGCCTCGGCCACGATGGCGAAGGTGAGGATGCCGATGGCCCAGGCCGGGCTGTCGATCTCGTGGGGGTCCCGGATCTTGTGGACGGCCTCGTAGATGGCGAACAGCGAACCGAGGCTGAACAGCACGAGGGCCACCACGAAGGCCCAGAAGTAGCGCTCCCGTCCGTACCCGAAGGGGTGCTCCTCGTCGGCCGCCTTGCGGGCCCGATGCCCGCCCAGCAGGAGGAGGCCCTGGTTCCCACTGTCGGCCACCGAGTGCACGCCCTCGGCCAGCATCGACGATGACCCGGTGACGAAGAACCCGACGAACTTCGCGATGGCGATGCCCAGGTTGGCGAACAGGGCGGCGATGACCGCCTTGTTGCCGTGACCCCCTCCTGCCATGGCCTCGTTCCTCCCCGACGGTGGTGCCGGGGGCCCATGGTAGGGCGGCCTCGGAACGCTCAGCGACGGGCGTGGGCGTCGAGGACGGTGGCGAGGCAGGCGGTGATCCGGCGGGCCGTGACCAGGTCGAGGAACTCGTTCGGGCCGTGGGCGTTGGACTCGGGGCCGAGCACCCCGGTCACCAGGAACTGGGCGTCGGGGAACCGTTCGCCGAGCATGCCCATGAAGGGGATCGTGCCGCCCTCGCCCATCCATCGGGCGTCGAGGCCGAAGGCGGCGGTGGAGGCGGTGTCGACGGCCTCGCTCAGCCAGTCGGCGGTGGGCGGTGCGTCCCAACCGGACTCGGCCGAGGCCACCGTGAAGTGGACGTCAGCACCGTGGGGCGGATCGGTCTCGAAGGTGCGGGCCAGGGCGTCGGCGGCCACGGCGGCGTCGACGTTCGGCGGCAACCGGAACGACAAGGTGGCGGCCGTGAAGGGGCGCAGCACGTTGCCGGCCCGGGCACCGGATGGGATGCCGTCCATGCCGGTGACGGCCAGGCACGGCTCCCACGTGCCGGCCAGCATCCTGCGCTCCGGCGTCGGGTCGGGCGACGTCGTGGAGCCGGCCCACGGGAAGCCGTCGAGGGCCGGGCCCAGCTCGGGAGCGGTGCGTTCGATGGCGTCCATCCGCTCCTCGGGGATGTCGCCGTGGAGCTCGGGGACGAGGATGTGCCCGGTGGCGTCGTCCTCCACCCGGCCGATCAGACGGCGCAGCACCCGGAACGACGACGGCACGATGCCCCCGGCCCGGCCGGAGTGCACGCCTTCGGTGAGCACGTCGACCCTGAGCTCGCCGATGAGGTTCCCCCGCAGCGACGTCGTCACCCACAGTCGGTCGTAGGTGGCACAGCCCGAGTCGAGGCAGACGACCAGCGACGGCGTGCCGATGCGATCGGCGAGGTGATCGACGTAGGCGGGCAGGTCGGGGCTGCCGGACTCCTCGCTGCACTCGATCAGCACCACCGCTCGGCTGTGGGCACCCCCGGCGGACCGGACGGCGTCGAGGGCGGCGAGCGAGGCGAACACGGCGTAGCCGTCATCGGCGCCGCCCCGGCCGTACAAGCGCCCGTCCACGAGCACCGGTGACCACGGTCCCAGCCCGTCCCGCCAACCTTCCATCGGCGGCTGCTTGTCGAGGTGGCCGTAGAGCAGCACCGTGTCGTCGGGGTCGTGGTCGGCGATGGTGCCGGTGCCGGCGGCGGGCACCTCGACGAGCAGGACCGGGGTGCGGCCCTCCAGCCGCACCACCTCGACGGTCATGTGGCTGATCGGTCGCGACTTGCACCAGCGGCGGGCCAGCTCGACGGCCTGGTCCATGTGCCCAGCTTCGGCCCAGCCGGGGTCGTAGGCGGGGGAGATGTTGGGGATGGCGATGTAGTCGTGGAGCGCGGGGACGATCGCGGTGTCCCACACCTCGTCGACGGTGGCGGAGGCGATGGCGAGATCGAGGCTCATGGCAGGCGGCAGGGGTCTCAGGCGGCGTCGTCGAGGGCGGCGCGCTCGTCGTCGGTCAGGGTGAGGCGGGCGGCGCCGATGTTCTCCTCCAGGTGGGTGGTCGACCCGGTGCCGGGGATGGGGGCCATGGTCGAGGAGTGGCCGAGCAGCCAGGCCAGCACCACCTGGCGCGGCGTCGCTCCCAGCCGCTCGCTGGCCGCCGCCAACGCGTCGTGGTCACGGCCGAGACCGCCGGTGGCCAGGGGGAGCCACGGGATGAAGGCGATGCCCTCCTCGGCGCAGGCCTGGACCACCTCCTCGGCCTTGCGGTCGACCACGTTGTAGCGGTTCTGGACCGACACGATGGGGGTGATCGACTGGCACTGCCGCAGCTCGTCGAGGGTCACGTTGGAGACGCCGATGAGGCGCACCTTGCCCTCCTGGCGGAGCTCGACCATCGTGCCGAGCGATTCGGCCACGTCGACGTCGGGGTCGATGCGGTGGAGCTGGTACAGCGGGATGGCGTCGACCCGGAGGCGGCGCAGGCTGCCGTCACAGGCCTGGCGGATGTGGTCGGGGCGCCCATTGGGCTCCCACCGCCCGGGGCCGGAGCGGGTGAGCCCGGCCTTGGTGGCGATCACCATGTCCTCGGGATACGGGGTCAGGGCTTCGCCGATGAGCTGCTCGCTCACCTCGGGGCCGTAGGAGTCGGCGGTGTCGATGAGGTTGACGTCGAGCTCGACGGCCCGGCGCAGCACCGCCTTGGCCGCCTCCCGGTCGGGCGGATCGCCCCACACGCCCTCGCCGGTGATCCGCATGGCCCCGAAACCGAGGCGGTTCACGGTGAGCTCCCCGCCGAGGGTGAGCGTGCCGGCGGCGGAGGCGGAGCAGCCGTTGGTGTCGGTCATCGCCCCAGTGTGCCCGCCGGCGCCCACCCCACCGGGGCACGGGCCGACGGGACGGTTCGGATGGGCGCCGCCCGGGTCGGCTGTGGCCCGACCCGGGACGACACCGGTGGGTCGGGGCCCTCGGCTTCCGAGGGTGGGAGCCCACGGATGGGGCGGGTGCGGCGACGGCAAAGGCGACGGAGAGCCGGCCGGCGGTCGCTACGGTTCCGGTCGTGAAGTGAGCGCTCCCGTCCCATCCGACCCCTCTCGTCGGACCCATCTGGTTGGACCCTCCGGTTGGAAAGGTGAGCCGTGGCCCGCGCCGCTTCCTCGTCTCCTGTGTCCCTCGTCGCCCGCGACCTCTCGGTCGATCGCGGCGGTCGTGCCGTGCTCTCGGGCGTCGACGTCACCGTCGGGTCCGGCGCCCGGTTGGGGGTGCTGGGGCCCAACGGGGTCGGCAAGTCGACCCTCCTCGCCGTGTTGGCCGGCCAGCTCGCGGCCGATGCCGGCACGGTGGCGGTCAACCCGCCGGCCGCCACCGTGGCCCTGCTCGCCCAGGAACCCGAACGGCGCCAGGGCGAGACGGTGCGGTCCGCCCTCGCCCGCCGCACCGGCGTGGCCGCCGCCAGCGCCGCCGTCGACGCGGCGGCGGCCGGGCCGGGCGGCGGCGGCCGTCGAGGCGGGGAGGGGTGGGCGGCGCGGGCCGAGGCCCGCAACCCCCACGCCCGCGAGCGCAGGCAGGCCCGCGGGGGCCCCGCCCACCACCCCCGCCGCGAGGCGGTGTGCGTCGACCATGCCCACCTCGCCCGCGGGCTGGTCCAGGACAA
>JAUJOW010000006.1:0-2962 GCA_030447445.1 Acidimicrobiales bacterium
CACCAGCGTCGACGAGCTCGTCCGCACCGGCCCCCTCGCCCTGGTCGCCGCCGTCGACCGCTGGCGAGCGCTGGCCCTCTTCGACCGGCGCCGGGGGGGAGAGCTGGCCTGCGACGTCCGCTTCCGCCCCGCCGATGGCGTCGACCGGTGGCTGACCCTCTCGGCCACCCCTGCTGCTGCCACCCCGGGCACCGCAGGCCCGGCCACGCTCGTGCTGGCCGCCGACGTGTCCGACCGCCGCCGGCACGAGACGGCTCTGGCCGATGCCGAGGTGCGCTTCCGGCGCTCGTTCGAAGATGCACCGGTCGGCAAGGCCCTCATCGGTCCCGATCGGCGGTTCTTCGAGGTCAACCGAGCGCTGTGCCGCCTGCTCGGACGGGAGGCGGCGGCACTGGCCGGCACCCGACTCGACGAGCTGCTCCACCCCGACGACGTCGAGCTCAACGCCGTCCTCGTCGCCCGCACCTTCGCCGGTGAGATCGAGGGCTACACCGTCGAGCAGCGCTACCAGCACCCAACCGGAGAGGTGGTGTGGGGCAACCTCGACGTGTCGGTGGCCCGGGGCGACGACGGCGCCGTCTCCTACCTCGTGGCCCTCGTCACCGACGTCACCGCCCGAAAGGCAGCCGAGGCCGAGAGCAGGGAGGCCGTCGCCCGCTTCGAGGCAGCGTTCACCCACGCCCCCATCGGGATGGCCGTCATCCAGCTCGACGGTGCCCTCCGTGAGGTGAACCCCGCGTTCGGGCGGATGCTCGGCGCCGAGCCGGCGGCCATCAGCGGACGTCGCCTGGCCGACCTCGCCCATCCCGACGAGGCCGAAGAGATCGATCGAGAGCTGGCCCGCCTCGGTCAGGAAGGCGCCGCCCACCTGCACCTCGAGCACCGCCTCATGCGCGACAACGGCAGCGAGATCCTCACCGTGCTCACCATCACCTCCGTGGCCGACGACGACAGGCCAGCGGTGTACGCCGTGTTGCAGGTCGAGGACGTCACCGAGCGCCGGTCCGCCGAGCACGACCTGCGCCGCCAGATCCTCCGCGACCCCCTCACCGGCCTGGCCAACCGGGTGGAACTGGAAGAACAGCTCCAGCGGGCCCTCGACGTGGTGACCGACATCCCGTTCGCGGTGATGTTCCTCGACCTCGACCGGTTCAAGGTCGTGAACGACACCTACGGCCATGCCGTGGGGGACCGCCTCCTCGTCGGCGTGGGCGAACGCATCCAGCGCAGCATGCGGGCCGGTGACACCGTGGCCCGCCTCGGCGGTGACGAGTTCGTGATCGTGGCTCGGGGGGTGGCCGACCACCGCAGCGCCGAAGCCATCGCCAACAAGGTGCGGACCGCGCTGCGGGCGCCGTTCCCGTGCGGGGCCGTCGACGTCGAGGCCACCGCCAGCATCGGCGTGGTGCTGGCCACCACCGACTACACCGTCGGCGAGCAGCTCCTCCGCGACGCCGACACCGCCATGTACCGGGCCAAGGAGGCCGGCCGCGACCGGCACGCCCTGTTCGGCGACGACATCCGCCTGGAGGTGATCGAGCGGCGCGAGATCGAGCGCACGCTGCGCCGGGCCATCGAGGACGACGACCTCCGGCTCCTGTACCAGCCGGTGATCGACCTCCACACCGGCCGTGTGATCGGCACCGAGGCCCTGCTACGGGTTCATGACCCCGACGTCGGCGAGCTGCTGGCACCGCAGCAGTTCCTGGCCGTCGCCGAGGACAGCCGTCTCATCCTCGAGCTGGGGGCCTGGGTGCTCAACCAGGTGTGCGGCCAGCTGGCCTCCTGGGACGCCGCCGGCCTGTCACCCATGAGCGGGTGGGTCAACGTCTCTGGCCTCGAGCTGGCCTCACCGGAGCTCACCGGACAGGTGCAGGAGGCGGTCACCGCCCACGGCATCCGCCCGGCCCGGCTGCGGCTGGAGGTGTCCGAGCCCGCGCTGCTCGAGGCGTCACCACCGGCCATCGCCCAGCTCCGCACCCTCGCCGCAACGGGAGTGCGGGTCGGCATCGACGACTTCGGCAC
Source organism: Acidimicrobiales bacterium (assembly GCA_030447445.1). Lineage (GTDB taxonomy): Bacteria > Actinomycetota > Acidimicrobiia > Acidimicrobiales > Iamiaceae > JAUJOW01. The sequence goes on from JAUJOW010000006.1 coordinate 2,026, forward strand.
CGGCAACTCGACGCTCGACTTCCTCCGTGATCTCCCGGTGAGCTTCCTGAAGATCGACCGCTCCTACACCCGCCGCCTCGACGAGCCGGGCGGCGACGCGCTCGTCGAGGCCGTCGTCGGCATGGGGCGCTCGCTCGGCCTCGAGGTGGTCGCCGAGGGGGTCGAGACCCGCCGCCAGATGGAGGCGCTCGCCGCCCTCGGTTGCGACACCGCCCAGGGCCATCTGTTCTCGCCGCCCACCCTCGCCGGGTCGGTCGTGCTGACCGGGACGACCCCCCGCGCCGGCACCGACCCCACGTGGCCGTGACCGGGGTGCTGGCACTGGCGGTTCTCCCGGGGGCGTTCGAAGGGACCGGCCGAGGGCGTCTACGCTCGACCACCTCCAGGGAGGGAGACCGGAGCTCGGGTTCACCCTGGGCTCGAGAAGGGGCGCACTCCATGGAAGGGCCAGGCGGGCGAGGGAAGGCGGGAGATCGCCGCCGTCCCCCCGAGCTTTCGAGCCAGCCGGAGTCCAACCGCCGCAGCCCGCTGACGGCGCTCGTGGCTGGGCTGTCCGTGGTGGCCCTCTACCTGTGGGACGACGCCATCTTCGCCGCCCCCGTGGTCGTGGCCACCCGCATCCTCGGCGTGGTGCCGGCGTTCCTTGGCCTGACGCTCGTGTACGGCACCGGCAGCTTCATCGTCGCCCTTCTCGCCGTGCGGTCCTATGACCGGCGCACCGAGGGCGCCCCGAACCGCCTGGAGCGGTGGCTCGAGCGGCAGTCCAGGCAACGGCGAGCCACGTGGACCCGTCACATGGCCACGAGCGGCCGAGCCCTCGGCTTCATCGTCGCCAGCTTCGTCCTCGGCGGCATCGTCACCACCTGGCTCCTGAGGTACGCCGGCCAGCGCGAGCGCATCACCCTCTACGCCGCCCTCTCCTCTGCCATCTTCGCCA
>JAUJOW010000006.1:3062-21291 GCA_030447445.1 Acidimicrobiales bacterium
GCCATCTACTACGTGCTGACGCTGCAGATCGCCCCGAGCCATCAGGACGGACCACTGATCGAAGCGATGATCGAGTCGTTCTCGCTCTACATCGGCCTGAGGAAGGGTGTGTTGGTGTTCGACAGCTGCCAGTGGGACATCGACAACCTGGCCGTCCCGCAGTTCGTGGAGCGCCTCGGTCGACGCCACGTGGAGGCCAACTGCTCGGAGATCGACGCGCAGCGCTTCTACGGCTACGAGGTCACCGCCATCAAGGCCCTCGATCTCCGTGACCGGCGCGACCACGGCGTGGAGATCGACCTCACGGAGCCGCCGGCCGTACCAGCCGATCGTCCCCGGATCGCCCGAGAGCGGCGACCGTGAGCGTCACGCCCGACCCCGTCGCCCAGACCGCCGCCGCAGATGACTCGGTAGCTCTCACCATCACCGTCACCACAGGGGTCGGCGTGGGACCCACGAAACTTGCTGCCTTCGACGCTGCGCTCCTCGACGCTGGCGTCGCCAACTTCAACCTCATCCGGCTGAGCTCCGTGATCCCTGCGAGCTCACAGATCGTCGCGGTAGAGGGCGCGCAACCGCCGTCGGGCTCGTGGGGCGACCGGCTCTACGTCGTCCTCGCCGACGAGCGCGTCGAGAGCCACCACGAAGAAGCCTGGGCCGGGGTGGGGTGGGTGCAGGAGTCGAACACGCGCCGAGGGCTCTTCGTGGAGCACCACGGCCACTCCGAGAGCCAGGTCGTCGCCGACATCGCAGCCAGCTTGAGCACCTTGACAGCCAACCGCCCCGAGCTGAAGTTCAGTGACGCCCACCACGTCGTTCGGGGGCTGACCTGCAGGGACGAGCCTGTATGCAGCCTGGCCGTGGCCGTCTTCGGGCATGAACCATGGCCGGAGTCCTCCGTCATCGACCTCCGGTGAGGAGGCCCGTGCGCCCCCTGCGAACGGCCGATGGATGACTTCGGGCCATCTCCTCCCAAATGGCCGAGTACCTGCCGATAGCTCGTCCGTGGTACGGGGCGCTTGGCGGCTGTTCTTGGCGGCGGGCATCGGCCTCACGGTCCTCGGCGTCTTCGTCGCCCCGATCCGACCCTTCGCCATTCAGGTCACCGGCTGGGCCTCGATCGGCGTGGGGCTCCTCTTCGTACGCCGTCACCGCGCCCTGCCGAACCGGCCGTGGTACTGGATCGGCTGCGGCGGTGCCCTGGGCCTGGTCGCCGCCCTCCTCCGCACGCACAACCTGCCCTTCGCGTCGCTGGGATGGGCGACGTGGATCGGAGCAGCGCTCTACGCGCTCGGATACATCGGGCTGATCATCGGCCTCCATGACCTGCGGCGAGTGCGATCGACCGAGAGAGACAGCGAAGGGCTCGTCGACGGCTTCATCGTGGCCGTCGGGCTGGGCACGGTGGCGTGGGCCGCCGTCCTTGCCACTCATGTGCGCGATGAAACCATCGACCCGTCGGTACGAGTCCCCAACGGGGCGTTCTCCCTACTGACCATCCTCCTCATCGCCGCCACGGTGCGCCTGGCCATCGGGCCGGGGGCACGGACCACCAGCTATCGCCTCCTCGCCGTCGCCGTCGGCGCCTTCTTCGTCGCCGACATCAGCGCAACTCTGGCCTCGGTCGGGAACGTCACGGACTTCTCGTCCCACTTGGCGCCGCTCGTCTACTCGTTCGTCGGCGCAGCCGTCCTGCACCCCAGCATGCCCCTGCTCACGGCCCGCCCCGCCGAACCGACCTACCGGCTGACGAAGACCCGGCTCTTCATGCTGGCGGCCGCCCTGTTGATGGCCCCGGCGATCCTCCTGTGGCAGCTGACGAGCGACGACTCGGTCGACCTTCCCGTGGTCATCACTGGCTCGGTACTGCTGTCGCTGCTGGTGCTGGCCCGGCTCAGCCTTATGGTGCAGGCCAGCGCCCGGCAGACCGAGCTCGAGCACGGGCTGCGGGAGGCCAGCAGCCGGTTGGCGGTGGCTCGGAGCGCGCCGGAGATGAACCGGATCGCGCTGGAGGCGGTGATCCGCCTCGCTGGTGACACCCCGGAGCTGCGGGCCAGCTCGGCGGCGGCCACCGGCGACGGCGCCTACGCCGTGAACGACGCCGTCGGGTTCCGGGCCGACGAGGCGCTCGGCTCGGTCCTGGTGCCCGAGACGATCCCCGGCGAGATCCTCGTGCGGCTGAACGATCGCCGCATCGCTGCCCTCCCGGCGGCCCCGGCCATCGACCTCGGGTGGACACCCGACCCGCAGCTGCGCCCCCTGATCGTCATCCCGCTGGTCAGCCAGAACGAGCTCCGGGGCGCGCTGATCGTGTCGAGCCTCAAACCCGTTCGCAGCGACGCCCGGCGCAGCATCGAGGCGCTGTCGGCCACCATGTCCCTGGCCCTGGAGAGCGCTGTGCTGACCGAGGGCCTGCACAGGGCCAAGAGCGAACGACGCTTCCGCACCCTGGTCGAGCAATCCTCCGACATCGTGCTCGTCTTCGACGAGTCCAAGGGCGTCACCTTCGTGAGCCCGGCCTGCAACCGGCTGCTCGGACGGGACGAGGCCAGCCTGCTCGGCACCGATCCCGTCAGCATCGTCCACCCCGATGACCGCGAGCTGGCCCGCTCGATGCTCGACCGCCACACCTCGGTCCTCGGCTACGTCGAACCGCTCGAGCTGCGGGTGCGCCACCAGGACGGCAGCCACCGCTGGTTCGAGGTGCGGGCCCGGGACCTGCGCCATGAGGAGGGCATCGAAGGCCTCGTCGTCAACTGCCGGGAGATCAGCGACCGCAAGGACGCCGAGCTGCAGCTCTTCCGAAGCGAGGCCCGCTTCCGAGCACTCGTCCAGAGCGTCAGCGACGTGGTGGCCGTCATCGACGACTACGGCCGCTTCACCTACGTGAGCCCGGCCATCACGCCCATGCTCGGGTTCCGCCCCGAGGAGCTCATCGGAACCAAGGCCACCGCCCTACTCACTCGTGACGAGCTGCGCGGCGCCCACCTCGTCCACCCCGACTTCGTCGTGCGCGGCCCCCAGCTCCCCTTGCCCGTCGGTCCCAGGAGCATGGAGGTGCGGCTGCGGACGACCACCGGCGAGTGGCGCACGCTCGACATCACCGTCACCGACCTGCGCCTGGAGCCCGCCGTGCAGGGCGTCGTGCTCAACGCCCGTGACGTCACCCAGCGCAAGGAGCTCGAGCACAACCTGCGCCACCAGGCCCGCCACGACGCCTTGACCGACCTGGCCAACCGCTCCCGGTTCGCCGAGCTGGTGGACGAGAGCGTGCGGCGGGCCGGCAGCGACGGATTGGCCGTGCTGTTCATCGACCTCGACGACTTCAAGACCGTCAACGACAGCCTCGGTCACGCCGTCGGCGACGAGCTGCTCATCGGCGTGGCCGGTCGGCTGATGGGCTGCCTGCCGGCCGACGCCGTGCCGGCCCGGCTGGGCGGCGACGAGTTCGCCGTGCTCGTCGAGGAGGTCGAGGGCAGCGTCGGCCCCGTCGGCCTGGCGCTGCGGGTGCTCAACGACCTGCGCCGGCCGTTCCGGGTCCACGGTCGCGAGATCACCGTGACCGCCAGCATCGGCATCGCGGCGGTGAGCGACCGGGCCGTCAACGCCGAGGTGGTGCTCCGCAACGCCGACATGGCCATGTACCTGGCCAAGGAGCGGGGCAAGGACCGCGTCGAGCTGTTCGAGGAGCAGATGCACGCCAGCGCCTTCGAGCGCCTCGAGCTGAAGGCCGACCTGGCGAGGGGCATCGAAGCCGGCCAGCTCCGCCTCGTGTACCAGCCGATCGTGTCGCTCCAGACCGGGCGGATCACCGGCGTGGAGGCCCTGGTCCGGTGGGACCACCCGCAGCGGGGGCGCCTCGGCCCCGACGCCTTCATCCCGCTCGCCGAGGACACGGGACTGATCGTGCCCCTCGGCCAGTGGGTGCTGGAAGAGGCGTGCCAACAGCTCCGGGCCTGGCAGCTCAGCCTCCCGACCAGCGCCACCGTCTCGATGAGCGTCAACCTGTCCGTGCGCCAGCTCGAACGGGAGACCATCGTCTCGGAGGTGGCCGCCGTCATCGACCGCTTCGGTCTCGACCCCTCCACGCTCACCCTCGAGATCACCGAGACCGTGGTCATGTCCGACACCGAGCTGTCGAAGCGGCGCCTCGCCGCCCTCCAGGAGGTGGGCGTCCAGCTCGCCGTCGACGACTTCGGGACCGGGTACTCGTCGCTGCGCTACGTCGAAGACTTCCCCGTCGACGTGTTGAAGATCGACCGGAGCTTCATCGTCGGGCTCGTGGCCGGCCAGCCCACGCCGGTGCTGCAGTCGGTCATCGAGTTGGCCCAACGGCTCGGCGTGCACATCGTGGCCGAGGGCATCGAGCGCCGGGACCAGGTGGAGATCCTCCAACTGCTCGGCTGCGACCTCGGCCAGGGCTTCTTCTTCTCCGGACCGGTCGAGGTCAGCGAGCTCGGCGACCTGTTGGCCGCCAGCCTCGTCAACGGACGCCAGTTCCTCACCCAGCGAGGCCGGCCCGAGCTCTAGGAGACGACCGTGGCGGCGGCGCGTCCGCCGGAACGAGCGGCGTTAGCGTCGGTTCCATGGCCACGCCGGTGTTCGTGTCGCGCCTCACCAGGCTGGCGCTGCTCGACGCCGAGGGCACCCCCCTCGGGCGGATCGACGACGTCGTCCTCGCCCCGGCGGGACGGGAACCGGCCCGCGTCCTCGGGTTCGTGGCCACCGTGCAACGGCGTCGCATCTTCGTCAACGCCGCCCGGGTGGGCGAGATCGAGCCGAGCGGCGTGCGCCTCCGCTCGGGCACGATCGACGTGCGCCCGTTCCAGCAGCGGGCAGGCGAGAAGCTGGCGGTGGGTGACCTGCTCGGCAGCCGGGTCGGCGACGACTTCCTCACCGACCTGGCCATCGCCCCGTCGGAGGCCAACAGCTCGTGGATGGCGGTCTCGGCCGCCGTCGGCGGGCGGGGGCCCCTGCGCCGGCGCCGGTCCCCCCGGATCGTCGAGTGGGCGGAGGTGGCGTCGCTGTTCGACCCGGGACCGGAGCTGTCCGAGGTGGCCGAGCTGCGGGACATGCACCCCTCCGACGTGGCCGCCCACATCCGCTCGCTGCCCCACCACCGGCGGCGCCGGCTGGCCGGGCTCATGGAGGACGAGCGCCTGGCCGACGTGCTCGAGGAACTGCCCGAGGACGAGCAGATCCGGCTGATCTCGGGCCTCGACCTGACCCGGGCCGCCCACGTCCTCGAGGAGATGGAACCCGACGACGCCGTCGACCTGCTCGGTGAGCTGCCCGAGGAGGAGCGGGCCGCCCTCCTCGCCGCCATGGAGCCCACCGAGTCCACCGGTCTGCGCCGCCTGCTCGCCTACGACGACGACACCGCCGGCGGCCTGATGACCCCCGAACCGGTCATCCTGCCCGGCACGGCCACCGTGGCCGAGGCCCAGGCGGTGGTCCGGGAGGCGTCCACGCCGGTCGAGCTGGCGACGCAGGTGTTCGTGGTCCGGCCGCCCACGTCGACCCCGACCGGGCAGTACCTCGGCCTCGTGTCGATCCAACGCCTCCTGCGGGAGGCACCGGCCACGGCGCTCGAGCACTGCGTGACCGCAGAGCCCGAGCCGGTCCCCCCCGAGCTGCCCCTCCGGGAGGTGGCCGAGCGCATCGCCGCCTACGACGCCCTCGCCGTACCGGTCTGTGACCGGGCCGGTCGGCTCATCGGCGCCGTCACCGTCGACGACGTGCTCGACCACGTGCTCCCCGAAGGTTGGCGGAGGAAGGTCCGGCGGTGATCGGCCCCGCCGGGGATCGGGGGTAGCGGTGCGCCGCCGGGAAGACCTGTCGCGGCCCCGCAAGGGGCTCTCGATCGGGCTGTTCTACGACCCCGACGCCTTCGGCCGCTTCTCCGAGGTCATCGCCCGGGCCCTGGGCACGGCCCGCTACCTCGTGTTCCAGACCGTGGTCGTGGTGGTGTGGATCAGCGTCAACGTGGTCCTGTCCGGCCTGCGCTTCGACCCCTACCCGTTCATCCTGCTCACCCTTGCGTTGTCGCTGCAGGCGTCCTATGCGGCGCCGCTGATCCTGCTCGCCCAGAACCGGCAGGACGAGCGGGAGCGGGCCGAGACGGAGCGGGACCGGGAGATCAACAACCGCACCCAGGCCGACACCGAGTACCTGGCCCGGGAGCTGGCGTCGGTGCGGGTGGCGCTCGCCGACGTGGTCACCGCCGACGACCTGCGGTCCGCCGTCGACCAGGTCACCGGCGCCCTCGACGCCATCCGCGCCCGCATCGACACCCTCGACCCGGGACCGCCGGCCGACGGTGAGGTGTCTCCCTCGGCCCGCCCCGAGCCGACCCCGTGAGCGCCGCCCCACCGCCGTTCTCGGGACATCGGGACGGTCATCGCCGTGCCCAAGTCCCGAGAACCGGGATCCGACGGCGGGGTCGGGTCGTGGCCGTCGTCGCCACCCTCGCCCTCGTCGTCGGCTGCTCGTCCGATGACCGGGTCGCCGTGCCCGGGCCCTCCACCGGCGAACCGGCGTCGACCAGCGACCGGTCCGCCACGACAGCTCCCACCGAGCCGACGCCCGAGAGCTCCCTCGAATGGGAGGGCTGCGGTGGCGGCTTCGAGTGCGCCGCCCTCGAGGTGCCCGTCGATCACGCGCAACCCCGGGACGACACCATCGAGCTGGACCTCATCCGCCAGCCGGCGTCCGACGCCGACGCCCGGATCGGCTCACTCGTGGTGAACCCCGGCCCGGGCGGCTCGGGCGTCGAGCTGGTGCAGAGCCTCGGACCGGCCCTCCCCGAGACGGTGATCGACCGGTTCGACCTCGTGGGCTTCGACCCCCGCGGGGTGGGAGGGTCCCGTCCGCTCGACTGCGGCAGCAACGTCGTGGAGATGTACGACACCGACCCCACGCCCGACGACGGTGCGGACGTGGAGGAGCTGCTGGCCGAGAGCGAGGAGTTCGTCGACGAGTGCGAGGCCGGCCACGGCGAGCTGCTCGCCCACCTCGGCACCCGGGCCGTGGCCCAGGACATGGACCTCCTGCGAGCGGCGCTCGGGGAGGAGACGATCAGCTACCTCGGCTACTCTATGGCACGTCGATCGGCCAGGTGTACGCCGACCTGTTCCCGGAGCGGGTGCGGGCGATGGTGCTCGACGGGGCCGTCGAGCTCGGCGTGCCCGGCGTGCAGGGCGCCACCTTCCAGGCCGTCGGCTTCGAGCGGGCGCTCGACCGCTTCGTCACCGACTGCCGGGCCGACCCCGGCTGCCCGGTTGCCGATGACCCCGAGGCCGCCGTCGAGGAGGTGGTGGCCGCCGCCGAAGAGGCGCCCATCCCCGCCGCCGACGCCGACCGGCCGGCCACCCCCGGCGTGGTCAGCCTCGGCCTGACCCGCGCGCTGTACGGCGAGTCGAGGTGGCCGGACCTCGCCGAGGGGTTGGCCGCCGCCCTCGACGGTGACGCCAGCGGGCTCGTCTCGCTGGCCGACGACTACCTCGAGCTGGCCAGCTTCCCGGTCTACTTCGGGGTGAGCTGCCTCGACTCGGTGTGGCCGGACAGCCCCGAGGAGCTGCTCTTCGCGGCCAAGCAGGCTGCCGCCGCCTCCCCCCACTTCGGCGAGGCCATCGTCAGCGACTACGTGCGCTGCCCGTTGTGGCCGGTCGAGCCCCAGCCGCTCACGGCGCCGGCGGCGGAGGGATCACCGCCCATCGTCGTGGTCAGCACCACCAACGACCCCGCCACGCCCTACGAGTCGGGCGTACGGGTGGCCGACCAGCTCCCGCAGGGCGTGCTCGTCACCAACGAGGGCGACGGCCACACGGTCGTGGCCCAGGGCGAGGAGTGCGTCGACGACGCCGTGTTCACCTACCTGGTCGACCTCCGCCCGCCCGAGGACGGCCTCCGCTGCCCCTGATCGGGCACTCATTCCGCCATGGTGCCGGCCACGAGGGGCTCGAGGGTGAGGTCGGGCTGGTCGGCGGCGAGGCGGTCGAGCCAGTAGCGGCTCTCGAAGAGGGCGAGGAGCGTGCCGTCGGCCCGGGCGTAGACATCCACGCCCCGCATGGGCCGCAGGACCGCAGCACTAAGGGCGTCGGTGCGGCGGGCCACCGACCAGCTCGCCGGGTTGAGCTCCACCGGCGCGCCGAACTCGTTGGTGAGGCGGTGCACGGCCACGTCGAACTGCATGGGCCCGACGGCGGCCAGCACCGGGGCCTGGTCACCCAGGTCGGGATGGCGCAGCACCTGCACCACGCCCTCCTCGTCGAGCTGGGCGATGCCGGTGCGGAACTGCTTGAACCGCCCGCTGTCGCGCACCCGGGCCACCGCGAAGTGCTCGGGGGCGAAGCTCGGGATGCCCGGGTAGACGACGTGCTCGTCGAGGTAGAGGGTGTCACCGACGCGCACGTCGGCGGCGTTGACCAACCCGACGACGTCGCCGGGATAGGCCTCCTCGACCGTGGCCCGCTCCTGGCCGAACACCGACGTGGCGTACTTGGTGGCGAACGGTCGGTGGGTCTGGGCGTGGGTGACGACCATGCCGCGGTGGAACCGGCCCGAGCACACCCGCAGGTAGGCCACGCGGTCGCGGTGGGCCCGGTCCATGTTGGCCTGCACCTTGAAAACGAAGCCCGAGAAGGCAGCGTCGAGGGGGCGGGGCTTGCCCTCCTCGTCGAGGCGGGGTGAGGGTGAAGGGGCGAGGTCGACCACGGCATCGAGCAGGAGCCGCACCCCGAAGTTGGTGAGGGCCGACCCGAAGAAGGTGGGCGACGCCTCGCCGGCTCGGAACAGCTCCGGATCGAAGGACTGGCCGACCTCGGCGAGGAGGGCGAGCTCGTCGCTGGCCGTCGCCCAGGCTTCCCCCTCCTCGCTGGCCGCCCGCTCGGCGTCGACGATCTCCTCGGGGGCCTCGGTGGCGCCTCGGGCGGTCCGCGTGAAGCGCACGAAGCGGCCGCCCCGGCGGTCGACGACGCCCCGGAAGTCCCCGGCTCGCCCCACCGGCCAGGTGACCGGCGCCGGCTCGACGCCGATCTGGGCCGTGATCTCGTCGAGCAGCTCGAGGGCGTCACGCCCCGGCCGGTCCCACTTGTTGACGAACGTGATCAGCGGCAGGCCGCGGGCCCGGCACACCTCGAAGAGCTTGAGGGTCTGGGGCTCGATCCCCTTGGCGGCGTCGAGCACCATCACGGCGGCATCGGCGGCGGCCAGCACCCGGTAGGTGTCCTCGGAGAAGTCCCGGTGGCCAGGGGTGTCGAGAAGGTTGACCACGTGGCCGCGGTAGGGGAACTGCAGCACCGTGGAGGTGATCGAGATGCCGCGCTGCTGCTCGAGCTCCATCCAATCCGACGTGGCCGACCGTCGACCGCCCCGGGCCTTGACGGCACCGGCTCCTACGGTGAGGGCGCCGCCGTAGAGCAGGAACTTCTCGGTCAGGGTGGTCTTGCCGGCGTCGGGGTGGGAGATGATGGCGAACGTGCGGCGCCGGGCCGCCTCGACCGAGGCGGCGGCGGTCACGTACCGCCGGCGGGGACCGGCTCGGACCCGGCGCTGTCGTCGGCGGTGCTGTCGTCGGCGGTGCCGTCGGTGGTGCCGGTCTCGGCGCTGGTGTCGTCGGGGCGGTGGCCAGCACGCCCCGGACGGGACCGGGCGGCGCGCGTGCGCATCAGGCTCAGCGCCGCCACGGTGCCGGCGACGTAGGGAGCGCCCTGGGCCACGCACTGCACGCACATGGCCCTTGACGCTACCGCTCCCGCCCGCCCCTCAGGCGCAGCGGGCGCAACGACCGACGAGGTCGAGGCGGTGGTGCTCGGCCCGGAAGCCGGTGTCGGCCGACACCCGGACCATCGCCCGCTCGAGGGTGCGCTCGAGCTGCGGGGAGACGGTGAAGTCGCTCACCGCCCCGCACGCCGAGCAGATGAGGTGGTGGTGGTGGTCGGTGAGGTCCTCGGCCAGCTCGTAGCGGGCGAACCCGTCGGTGCTCGTCACCCGGTGCACCACCCGGGCCGTCTCGAGCACAGCCAGGTTGCGGTACACCGAGCTCTGGGCCAGACCCCGACCGTCGAGGATGTCGGCGATGGTGAGCGGCCGATCGGCGGCATCGAGGATGGTCACGATCTGTCGCCGGTTGGTGGTGTAGCGCTGCCCGTCGGCGTCGAGCCGGGTCGCCACCTCGGCGTGGAGGTCGTCCAACACCGTCCGACCCTACCGCGTTGGGAATGGGTGAGAACGAGGGCCCGGCCACAGCTGTTGACCCCTCGTAACGCGACCGCAACGTCCGCGCGCCCATCGCTCAACTCGGTGGGCAGAGGTGCCGATGGGACCCCCACACTGCGCCAATCGGGCACTCCGGCCATCCGTGGTCGCCGGCCCCCGCACACGGAGATGCGGCACCATGGATGAACCACTCGGGATCGGCTTGAGTCGTCGTCGGCTCCTGACCGGAGGGCTCGCCGGCGCCGCGGTCTTTGCCTTCGGCCGGACCGGCCCGGCCGGTGCCGCCTTCGGCTTCCCCGAGCCGGACATGACGACCCAGGTGGTGAAGGACATCGTCTTCCCGGTGGACGGCACCGTGCGCTGGACCGACACCTACGGCGCCTGTCGCGACGGGTGCAGCCGCCGCCACGAGGGCCAGGACCTCATGGGGGCCAAGTTGACCAAGCTGGTGGCGGCGGTGAGCGGCACCATCGTCGAGCTGCGGCACCGAGCCGAGGGCAACTCGCTCTACCTCAGGGGCGACGACGGCTGGTACTACGCCTACCTCCACATCAACAATGACACGCCCGGCACCGACGACGGCCGCAACCCGTTCTCGTGGGCGTTCACCCCCGGCATGGCCACCGGGGTTCGGGTCAACCGGGGCCACCACATCGCCTACATGGGCGACAGCGGCAACGCCGAGGCGACGGCGCCGCACCTGCACTTCGAGATCCGCAAGCCGGCCAACGCCTGGTACAACGCCCAGGCCGTCAACCCGAAGTACAGCCTCGACGCTGCCGACCCGGTGAGCCCGTCACCGGCCCCGTCGAAGTACACCCCCTGGACCGACTCGACGACCTTCATCCAGCAACAGGGCATCGACTTCTACGGCCGCCCCTATGACGCCAACGTGCTCGACCTGTACCGGGCCTCCCTCGAGTACGACCATCAGACCCCGCAGGCGTTCATCGCCGCCTTGCTCACATCGAAGGAGACGCAGAACACGCCGGGAGCCATCGCCCGGATGTACCCCTCGTTCCTCAGCACCAGCGTCGACTCCTGGGGGTTCTTCTACTGGCTCGGCCGGGTGCGGACCGGCATGTCCCTCGGCGCCGTGGCCGACGCGCTCGCCGCTACCACCCAGTTCAAGACCACCTACGGCGGCCTCTCCAACGGCGCCTTCGTCGATCTCGCCTACCGCAACCTGTTCGCTCGGGGTCCCTCGACGAACGAGTGGACGTACTGGACCGACCAGCTCCAGCGAGGCATGACCCGCAGCCAGGCCATGTTCGCCTTCTCGGACTCGACCGAGTACCGCTGGCGGCAGGGAGCGATCACCAACGTCACACTGGCCTGGGCCTTCATGCTGCGCCGCGTCCCGACGGCGGGCGAGCTCGGCCCGTGGATCTGGAACCTCAACAGCGGCCAGACCTCCTACCCCCAGCTCACCGACGCCCTCCGCCGTACCAGCGAGTACCGCAACCGCTTCTTCTGACACCGCTTCTTCTGACACCGTCGCCGAGCGAGCCGGTCGGGTGCGTCGAGAGACGGCGATCCGGCTGCCCGATGCGCTGATCGCGGCCACGGCCCTCGAGCACGGCCTCGACCTCGCGACAAGGAGACCACATGACCGAAGACGCCCTCGACCGAGCGGCCGCCCGCCATGCCCGCTTGGACGCCCGGCAGGGCTTTCGCGTCCACGCCGCCGTGTTCATCGCCGTCAACATCTTCCTGGCCGTGGTCTGGGCGCTGACCAGCGACGGGTTGGAGACCATGCCGTGGTTCCTCTTCCCGCTCGGTGGTTGGGGCATCGGGCTGGCCGCCCACTTCGCCGCCACCCACCGTCGCCCTGGCCTCTAGTCGGCCGACCGGCGCTCTCACCGGCGCCCGTTCCGGGCGCGGCACCCGGCCTGGCTACGGCAGCGCCACTGCCCGAGCCCGGTCGAAGCGGGCGGCCACGTCGGGCCAGTTCACGATGTTCCAGAACGCCTTCGCGTAGTCGGCCTTCACGTTCTTGTACTGCAGGTAGAAGGCGTGCTCCCAGGCGTCGATGACGAAGATGGGCAGCGACCCACTGCCCACGTTGTCCTGGTGGTCGAGCACCTGGTGCACCACCAGGCGCTGACCCAGCGGCTCCCATGACAGCGCCGCCCAACCCGATCCCTGCACGGTGGCCACCACGGCGTTCATCTGCGCCTGCAGCTTGGCGAAGCCGCCGAGGTGCTCGTCCACGGCGGCGGCCAGCTCACCGTCGGGCTGGCCCCCACCGTCGGGGCTCATGTTCAGCCAGTACAACGAGTGCAGGACGTGTCCCGACACGTGGAAGGCGAGGTTGCGCTCGAGGCCCACGAGCGACGGCCCGAGGTCATCGCCGTCCCGGGCCGCGGTCAGCTTCTCGAGCGCGGTGTTGGCGCCGGCGACGTAGGTGGCGTGGTGCTTGTCGTGGTGGAGCTCGAGGATGGCGCCCGACAGGTGTGGTTCGAGCGCGCCGTAGTCGTAGGGAAGGTCGGGAAGGGAGTACTGCGCCACTGCGGTGTCCTCCAGTGCGGACGTGCGGACCGGGCCGATGCGCCCGGCACCCTACCCGCCCGGCCGAGGCTCGGAGCCGGCCGTCGGGGGCGTGCCAAGATGCGCCGTGGCCGCCGTCGACCCGGACATGCTCGCCGAGGCGGTGGACCTGACCCGCCGGGCCGGTGAGACCACGCTGCGGTTCTTCCGGGCCGATGACCTGGCCGTCGACCGCAAGGCCGATGGCACGCCCGTGACCGAGGCCGACCGGGGGGCCGAGCGCCTCCTGCGAGAGGAGCTGGCCGCCCGGTACCCGACCGATGGCGTGCTCGGCGAGGAGGAGGGTGAAGCCGCCGGCACGAGCGGCCGGCGCTGGATCATCGACCCCATCGACGGCACCAAGGCGTTCACCAGGGGCGTCCCCCTCTACACCAACCTGTTGGCGCTGGAGGACGACGAGGGCATCGCCGTCGGGGTGATCAACGTGCCCGCCCTCGGCGAGACCGTGTACGCCGGCCGAGGCCTCGGGTGCTTCTGCAACGGCGTGCCCATCCAGGTCAGCCACCGGGCCGACCTGCGGGGGGCGTACGTGTCGACCTCGGGGTTCGGGTCGTGGTCCGACGGCGCCCTGGCCTCGGGCCGGGCCGCTCGGGTCAACCTGCGCACCTGGGGTGACGGCTACGGGTACGTGCTCGTCGCCACCGGCCGGGTGGAGGCCATGGTGGACCCGGTGGCCGAGCTCTACGACCTGGCGCCGATGCCGGTGATCATCGCCGAGGCGGGCGGTCGCTTCACCTCGCTGGCCGGGCACCCCGACCCGGGCCGGGGCAGCGGCGTGGCCACCAACGGCGTGCTCCACGAGGCGACGCTGGCCATGCTCGGCGGTGAGGCCGCCCGGGCCGCCGCCTGGTCACCCTCCCCCACCTGAGGGCCCTTCAGAGCTGTGCGGACAGGTCACGTCGTGTCCCCGAAAGGAGTGCGGCTTCGCCGCAACACGCGCCGCGCTCGATGGAGGCCTCGTCCATCGGCTCGGCCTCTAGCCGTCGTCGTCGAAGCGGCCGCTCCGCTCCCGCTTGCGGCGGCCCCGGCGCAACTTGTCCTCGACCCGGCGTCGCTGGGAGGCCACCGTCGGCCGGGTGGCGGTTCGGGCCCGGGGCACGCTGAGACCGGCCGCCAGCCGGGCCCTGAGACGGTCGAGGGCCAGGGCGCGGTTGCGAGCCTGTGACCGCTCGTCGGAGGCGACCACTCGCACCTCGGGGCCGACGGCGGCCAGCAACCGGGCCCGTTGGCGGGGCCCAAGGGCCCTGGACCCGGCCACGTCGAAGCGCACCTCCACCCGGGTGTTGGCGGTGTTGGCGTGTTGGCCGCCCGGCCCCCCGCTGGCGCTGAACCGCCACCGAAGCTCGTCGGCGGGGATGGCCAGCGAGCGGGTCACCCGCAGCGGCTCACCGTCCACCGCCACCCGGGCCCTCGGCCGGTGCCATCGTGGTCGGCGACCCTGCCGGCCCGTCACCGCCGTACGAGCCCGCCATCCCACCGTCTTCTCCTGCGCGGTCCCATCCGATGATGACCGAACCGACACCCCCACCCGGCCCGCCCCGCTCGCAGCCGGCCGGCCGGGTGCTGCTGACCGCCGCCGTGCTCGGGCTGGCCGTGGTCGTCGCCGCCGCCGGCTCCTCGGGCACGCCGGTCTCGCTGGCCCCGGGGAACGGCACCGTCGAGCTCCCCGGTCCGGGGACGTGGACGGTGCGCGTCACCTCGATCGACCGGACCGGGACCGCCGCAGCGGCCACTCCTGATCAGGCCGCCGCCACCGAGCGGGATGCACCGCCGCCCGGCGACGCCGGCGGCGAGGATAGTTCGGGGGTGCTGGTGGCCAGCGGGCTCGCCGCCGCCGTGGTCGTGGTGGCCGGCGGCCTGGTGTTGCGCCGGATCCAGCAGCGGGACCAACGCCGAGGCCCGGGCGGCGCCTCCCGGTGAGGCTGGGCTGCCCACACGTCAGGGCGGGAACGGCTACAGCCAACCGGCCCGCCTGAGACGGCGGTGGACCATCACGGCACCAGCCACCAACGTCAGTAGGGCGAAGGGGTAGCCGATCTTCCACTCGAGCTCGGGCATGTGCTCGAAGTTCATGCCCCACAGCCCGGCCAGCATGGTGGGGACGGCGATGATGGCGGCCCAGGCCGAGATGGTCCGCATGTCCTCGTTCTGGCGGACGCTGATCTGGGCCAGGTTGGCGTTGAGGGCATCGGTCAACAGGTTCTGGAAGCTCTCGATGCGGCTGACCACCCGGGCCAGGTGGTCGGCCACGTCGCGGAAGTAGTCGGCCAGCTCGGCGTGGCCGTAGGGCATCGTCGGCTTGGTCATCGGGGCCAGGGCATCGACGAGGGGGGCCGTGTTGCGGTAGAAGTCGAGCACCTCCCGCTTGAGGCGGTAGATGCGCTCGGCTGGGTTGCCCCGCTCGTCGTTGAACACCTCGGCCTCGACCTGTTGGATGTCGAGGTCGATGCCGTCGGCCACGGGCATGTAGTCGTCCACCACCCGGTCGCAGATGGCGTGCAGCACCGCCGCCGGTCCGCACCGCAACAGCTCCGGGTGGGTCTCGAGCTTGTGACGGACCTCGGCCAAGGCGCTGGCCTGGCCGTGGCGCACGCTGATCACGAACCCCGGCCCGATGAAGATGATGAGCTCGGCGAACTCGACGCTCTCTGAGGCGTCGTCGTAGCGCGCCGTCTTCAAGACGACGAGGACGGTGTCGTCGTAGACCTCGATCTTTGGCCGCTGGTGCGCCTTGATGGCGTCCTCCACGGCCAGGTCGTGCAGGTCGAACTCGACCCGGACGGCGGCGAACTCCTCCTCGGTCGGCTCGTGCAGACCGATCCAGACGAAGGCCCCGTCCTCTCGTCCAGCCTCGAAGGCGTGGTCGAGCTCGAGGTCACCGTGGCGGCGCTTGCCGTCCTGGTACACCGCGCAGTCGACGATCACGCCCCCGATCATGCCCCACCCGGGGGCGCGGCAGCCGCCTGAGCGTCTACGGGGTGGGACCGGCGGCCCGGGCGTCGTGGACGGCGGTCATCGCCTCCCTGAGCCGGGCGATCCAGTCCTCTTGGTGCTCGGCGACCAGGCGGACGCACCAGGCCAGGGCCTCGCTGCGGCTCCGGGCCACGCCGGCGTCGATCAGCGTGTCGAGCACGGAGCGCTCGGGCATGCGCAGCCGGGTCATGACCGGGACGCTGGCCGAGGTGAACGTGGTCTCGACCGGGCCGCACCGGGCCGCCCAGGAGACCTTGCACCCGAAGCGGCGCTCGGCCTCGCTGGCGATGCGGATGCGGCGCGCTCGGGTGTCCTCTCGGAAGGCGTCGATCCGCGACGCGCAGGCCACCCTGCGGACCTCGTCCTCTGGGCCCTCGTCCTCCGGGCCCTCGTCGTCCGGGCCCTCGTCCTCCGGGCCCTCGTCGGCGGGTACGGCCGGTTCGACCAGGGTGCCGGTGACGAGGAGCTCGTCCCGGTCGGCGGTGACGGTGACCGGCTCGCAGAACCAGTCATCAGGGATGCGGCCGGCGAACCAGGCGGCCACGGCGGTGGTGGTGGAGGTCATGGCATTACATAATTACACAGTTGCACCAACGAAGTGGAAGGTTCTCGTCGGTTCCCCACTCTGTGTGCTCATGTTCTCGCTGTCCGTGGCCGATGGTCCGACGTGACCTCCGCTGCCGCCGTGTGCGACCTGGCCGAGCTCCTCCAGCGGGAGCACGCCTTGCTCGACGCGGTCCGGTTCCGGTTCGTCGAGACCCGGTTGCTGCTGGAAGCGGGCGAGGAGCGGTACCTCGCGCGGGCTACGGCCGAGGTCGGCGAGGCCCGGTCGCTGGCCTGTGAGGTCGACCTGCTGCGAGCGGCCAGCGTCCACCGCAGCGGTGTGTCCGGCGGTGGGAGGACGCCCACCCTCCTCGCGCTGGCGGCGGCCGCCCCCAGGCCCTGGGACGGCATCCTCGTCGATCACCGGGAGGGGATGTGTGCCACCGTGGCCGAGATCGAAGCGGTCGGCGCGGCCAACGCCCATCTGGCCCGGGCCGGCATCAGCGCCGCCGCCGAGGCCCTCGACATCCTGCTCAGTAGCGATCGGGTGCCATCCCCGCTCCGCGCGGTCGAGGACGGGGCCGGGTCGGTCATCTCACTCGTGTCGCCGCGGACCGACCTCGCCTCGGAGGACGCGCGTCGGGACGAGATGGAGCTGTCCCTGCTCGTGGCCGAGCGCACCTATCAGGACGTGATCACCACCGCCGCCCGACTCCGGATGCCCGCCCTGCGCCGCTTCCTGCAGTAGGCGGCCGGACAGGTCGGGCGGGACAGGTCCAGCCAGGCCGGATCAGACGAGGATGTCGCGCTCCCCGATGCGGTCGTGCCAGTGGGAGGCGTCGCCGATGGCGTTGGCGAAGCCGGCCTTGCGGCGGGCGACGCGGCCGGTGGCCTCCTCGGGGACCCCTTCGTCGAACTGGGCCTCGATGCCGTCCTTCAACATGATGAGCGCCTCGGAGCGAAGCTGGGAGATCCGGGACTCGGTCACGCCGAGGAGCACGGCCAGCTCATGGGACTTGCGGCCCTCGAGGAAGTAGCCGGTCACCACCAGGCGGTGGCGCTCGGGGAGCAGGCCCACGGCGTCGCGGAGGAAGGCCCGCAGCTCCCGGGTCTCGAGCTCCTCGGACGGCTCGGGGGTCTTGTCGTCGGTGAGCACGTCGATGAGCGTGAGCTGCTCCTCGTCGTCGCTGACCTCGTACTCGAGGGCGAGCACCACCGAGCGGAACATGCGGTCCTGGAGGCGGCTCAGCTCCTCCCGCTTCATCCCCAGGGCCTCGGCAGTCTCGTGGGCGGTGGGCACCCGGCCGAGGCGGGTGGCGAGCTGCTGTTCGACGGCCTCGAGCTTGCGGGCGAGGGTCCGCACCGAGCGAGGGGCCCAGTCCGCAGCCCGCACGGCGTCGAGGATGGCCCCCCGGATCCGCTGGGCGGCGAACCGGTCGAAGGGCACGCCCCGGGATCCGTCGTAGCGCCGGGCGGCCTCCACCAGGCCGAGGGCGCCGGCGGTGGCCAGTTCCTCGCGGTCCACGTGGCGGGGGAAGTGGACCGCCACCTGGAACACGACGTGGCGCACCAGCGGGAGGTGCTCCTCGATCAGGTCGTGCACTGCCCGCTCAGCGCCTGTGGCGATCGTGGCCACCGTCTCCCCTCCTCTCAAGCCCGTCGCCCCGGCGAGGCCTGATCCCATGGGCTGGCCACTCTAGGTGTCGGAGTGACCGCTGTAAAGGGTCGAAGGGGGTAGGGGGTGCCATCGAGCCCAACGCCGACGCCAGCGACGAAGGGGACGAGTCCCCCAACCAGGCGCCGCCGGTCCCGGTGGCTTCGACCCCTCAAACGTCCACCGACCCCACCCGCCGCCCCAGCGGCGACCGCCTTCGGCGGTCACGGTCACACGTCCACCGACCCCACCCGCCGCCCCAGCGGCGACCGCCTTCGGCGGTCACGGTCA
>JAUJOW010000006.1:21391-58051 GCA_030447445.1 Acidimicrobiales bacterium
GTCCACCGACCCCACCCGCCGCCCCAGCGGCGACCGCCTTCGGCGGTCACGGTCAGACCGTGTCGGCGCCCTCGAACACGGCGGCCCGAACCCCCCGTTCGGCGAGGGCGGCGAGGAACGGCACGGGGTCGACGAGGTCGGCCAGCCCGGCGGCCCCGGCTCGCCGCACCCGGCCGTCGACGGCGAAGACCGCGGCCAGCGCCGCCACCGCCCCGGCGGCCACAGCCGGGCGGTCCATGGCCCCGAGGACCCGGGTGTCGCGACGCTCGCCCCGCCGGCCGCGGACCTCGACCCGCACCGCCCCCACCCCGCCCTCGGGGTGCGGCTTGCGCAGCATCGGCAGGCGAGCGGTGAACCGGTCTCGCCGGTTGGCGGCCCGCCGGGCCGTCACCCGTTCCACGCCGGGGAAGGCGTTGGCCAGGAGGAGCGCGTCGGGCAGGGCGGCCCGGTAGCAGTCCTCTGCCCCGACCGGGTCGGGGAACCAGCACAGCTCCCGGCCCGAGCCCCCGGCCCGGCGCTGCCAGCCACCGTCGCGCCAGTCCACGGCGGCGGCGCCGAGGGACCGGTGGTGCTGGTGAGCGCAGGCGGGGCCGCCGGTTCCCACCTTGGCCACGTGGATCTCGTCGACCCGATCGAAGTCGGCGGCGGCGTGGCGGGCCAGCACGCAGGTCAAACCGGGTGAGAAGCCGGCCCCCACCACGACCGGCACGCCGCGAGCGTCGGCCACGGGGCCGAGGTCGAGCAGGGCCTCGGTGTCGGCCATGGCGTCGGCGGCCGACACCACCGCCGTCCCGGCCTCGACCAGCTCGGCGGCCACGGCGGCGTGGTCGCCGGCGGGATGGGCGAGCACCACGGCGTCGGCAGCGGGCGGCCCGGCGAAGGGCGGGTGCTCGGCACGGGCCGACGGGCCGAGCGAGGCCCGAACCTCCTCGACCCGCTCGCCCCGAAGGTCTCGGATCACGACCTCGTCGACGGCGGCGGTGGACACGAGCTGTCGAGCGGCCCGGGCCCCGACGGCTCCGAGCCCGATCACCGCAACCCGCATCAGCGGAGGTCGGGACCGGAGAGCTCGCGCCAGCCGCCGCTCTGGGGCGGCACGCCGCCGGTGCCCCGGGCGCGGAGGGCGGCGGCGATGGCGCCGGCCACCCCGAGGGCGACCAGAGCACGGCGGAACATGGTCACTGACGCCTCCCGGCGGTGGACTGGCGTGGGGCTAGCTGGAATCGAACCAGCGACCTCACCCTTATCAGGGGTGCGCTCTAACCGACTGAGCTATAGCCCCGGGACCGACGGAGGACTCTAGCCCTCCCAGTGGGGCGAATCGGCGGCGACGTGGGGAGCGCAGGCCTCGGCCGCTCAACCGGCGTGACCCTCCCCCGGGACGGTCGGGGCCAGCACGGGAGGGCGCCGCCGGAGCCGCCGGCGGCGAGGCCGGGCAGGGGCGGCGACGGGGTCGGGGCGGGATCGCCGAGGGGGCCGGTGCCGCCGCCGGGGCCGGCGCCGGCAGCGGGACCTCTTCGATGACCACCACCCTGATCCCCCCGGTGAGCTCGCTGATCACGTTGAGCAAGGCCGTGGCGAGGGTGGTGAGCAGGGCGCCGGTGAGCACGAGGATGGCGCCGATGATGGCGCACCGCCGGAATATCTCCTCGCCGTAGAAGCGCCAGTTCTCGAAGCCGACGTCGCTCATGAACCCTTCGAAGTTGTCGACCAAGCCGGCCGAGTGGGCGAACCCCCAGAGCAGGGCCAGCGAGGCGAGGGCCACGACGTACATGCAGACGTAGAAGAGGAGCGAGACCTTGAGGACCGACCACAGCTCGACCCGGCGGATGGTGCGCTTGACCCGGCGGGCTTTGCGGGGCGCCCGCTTGGCCGACCGATCCCCGTCGCGAACCGCCGACCGGATCGTCCCTTGCCGCTCGGCGGCGGGGGCGGTGGTGGGCCGGCCTCGGCGTCGTCGCCGGTGTGGCTCTGGGTCGTGGCTGAGCCGCCGGAGCCGCCCTCGGGGGGGCGTCGACGCCCGGGACCAGGGCGGGCGGGTCAGGGCCACGGCGACGCAGTGTAGGAGATGGTCACGTTGCGTCATGGGCACGGGGAGCGGTCACTTCCCTCCTTCACGGCTCCCACCAGGCGCGGGCCCGGGCCCGGACGTGGGCCTCGCCCACCTCCACGGTGACCATCACATCGGAGCCCAGGGCCTGGTAGCCGATGAGCCGGGCCCCGTTGGCGGCGGCCAGCTCCTCGGCGGCCGCCCGCCCCTCGGCTGCCCCGGCCAGGGCGGCGGCGTCGGCGGCGGTGCGAGCCCGGGCGGCGTCGACCGCGCCGCCCCCAGCCGGGCCAGGCCGAGGGCCACCAGGGCAACGAACAGCACCACCACGGCCACCAGTGGTGTCACCTGTCCTCGCTCCGCGGGGCGGCGGTGGGCCCGGCGGGCGGATCTGTGGTCCCCATGCATCACGGTCGCCTCCTCGGCGAGACCGGTGGAGGGGGAAGTGGGCGGAGCGGGGGAAGTGGGCGGAGCGGGGGAAGTGGGCGGGGAGGCGGCGGTGCGCCGCCCGTCACTGAGGGTCGTCAGTCATCGACCCTCATCAGTCGTCGGCCCTCAATCATCAGCTTGGAGCACCTTGGCCACAGCCGCCACGGTCTGGCCGGCGTCGAGGTTCATCACCCTGACCCCGGTGGCGTCGCGACCCTGCGAGGAGATGTTCCGCACGAACATGCGGATGACCGTGCCACCGGAGGCGATGATGAAGATCTCGTCGTCGAGGGACACCATGAAGGCGGCCACCACCTGGCCCCGGCGGGCGGTGAGCTTGATGCCCTTGACGCCCTGGATGCCTCGGCTCTTGCGGGTGAAGTTCTCGAGGCGGGTGCGCTTGCCGTAGCCGTTGTCGGTGACGAGCAGGATGGTGGCGTCGTCGCGGGCCACGTCGCAGGACACCACCTCGTCGCCGGCCCGCATGCGCATGCCCCGGACTCCCCCGGCGGCCCGACCCATGGGTCGCACCTCGCTCTCGGCGAAGCGTACGGTCATGCCGGACCGGCTGACCATGAACAGGTCGTCGCCGTCGTTGCAGGACATGACCTTGACGAGCTCGTCACCGTCTCGGAGGTTGATGGCGATGATCCCGGCCCGCAGCGACGAGTCGTACTCGGTGAACTTCGTCTTCTTCACCTGGCCCTCGCGGGTGGCGAAGAACAGGTACTGGTTCGACTCGTAGTCGCGGGTGTCGATGACGGCCTGGATCCGCTCGCCGGGCTGGAGCGGGAGCAGGTTGACGATGGCCGTCCCCCTGGCCGTGCGCTCCTTCAGGGGGATCTCGTGGGCCTTGAGCCGGTACACCCGGCCCCGGTTGGAGAAGAAGAGCAGGTAGGCGTGGGCGGTGGTGGTGAGGATGTGGGCCACGTAGTCCTCGTCGCGCAGCTTGGCCCCGGCCACGCCCCGGCCGCCTCGCCCCTGGGTGCGGAAGGCGTCGGCCGGCACGGTCTTCACGTATCCCTTGGCCGACATCGTGACCACGAGGTCCTCGTCGTCGATGAGGTCCTCGATGTCGATGTCGCCGATGTCGTAGGTGATCTGGCTGCGACGGGGGGTGGCGTAGCGCTCCTTGATGTCGGCCAGCTCCTCCTTCATCACGGCGTTGAGCACGGACCGGTCGGCCAGGATGGCCTCGAGCTCGCCGATGGTGCGCCGCAGCTCATCCAGCTCCTCGGTGAGCTGTGACCGCCCGAGGCGGGTGAGGCGCGAGAGGGGCATGTCGAGGATGTGCTCGGCCTGCTCCTCGCTGAAGGAGAACGGCGCCGCCATGAGCGCGGTGCGGGCCTCGGGCTTGTCCGCCGACGCCCGGATGGCGGCGATGATGGCGTCGATCATGTCGATGGCCCTGAGGAGGCCCTCGACGATGTGGGCCCGCTCCCGGGCCTTGCGCAGGCGGAACTCCGAGCGGCGGGTGATGACGTCGACCTGGTGGTCGATGTAGTGCTGGAGGACGTCTCGCAGGCTGAGGGTGCGGGGCACGCCGTCGACCAGGGCCACCGTGTTCACCGCGAACGAGGTCTGCAGCGGCGTGCGCTTGTACAGGTTGTTCAACACGATGAGCGCCGGGGCGTCGCGCTTGAGCGTGATCACGACGCGGGTCTGGCCCTTGGCCGTCTCGTCGTTCAAGCCGGAGATCCCCTCGATCTCCCGGGTGTCGACCAGCTCCTTGATCTTGGCCAGCACGGCGGCGTTGCCCACCTGGTACGGCAGCTCGGTGACCACGATGCGGTCGTTGCGGGGCCCCTCCTCGATCTCGGCCACCGCCCGCAGCCGGATCGACCCCCGCCCGGTGCGGTAGGCGTCCTGGATGCCCGACCGTCCCATGATCAGGGCTCCGGTGGGGAAGTCGGGGCCGTGGATGTGGGCCATGAGGTCGTCGGGCGTGGCCTCGGGGTGGTCGACGAGGTGCACGGTGGCGTCGATCACCTCGCCCAGGTTGTGGGGTGGGATGTTCGTGGCCATCCCGACGGCGATCCCCTGGCTGCCGTTGACGAGCAGGTTCGGGAACCGGGCCGGCAGCACCGACGGCTCCTCGAACTCGCCCGAGTAGTTGTCGGCGAAGTCGACGGTGTCCTCGCCGATGTCGGCCAGCATGCGCATGGCCAGCGGCGCCAACCGGCACTCGGTGTAGCGCTCGGCGGCGGGACCGAAGTCGGGAGAGCCGAAGTTGCCGTGCCCGGCCACGAGGGGGTGGCGCAGGCTGAAGTCCTGGGCCATGCGGGCCAGGGCGTCGTAGATGGCCGAGTTGCCGTGGGGGTGGTACTTGCCCATCACCTCGCCGGTGACCCGGGCGCACTTCATGAACGGCCGGTCGGGCCGGGCCCCCACGTCGTACATGCCCCAGAGGATGCGGCGGTGGACGGGCTTCAGGCCGTCGCGCACGTCGGGCAGGGCCCGGCTGACGATGACCGACATGGAGTAGTCGAGGAACGACCGCTCCATCTCGTCTTGGATCTCCACGGGTTCGATGGCCCCGAAGTCGAGGGTCCCGGTGTCGTCCCCGCCACTGCCGTCGCCGCCGCTGCCGCCGGACTGGTCGAAGTCGGTCATATGTCGAGGAACCGCACGTCGTTGGCGTTGGTCTGGATGAACTCCTTGCGGGCCCCGACGTCGTCGCCCATGAGCCGGGAGAACACCTCGTCGGCGATGGCGGCCTGTTCGACCTCGACCTGCAGGAGGGTGCGGTGGGTGGCCTCCATGGTGGTCGCCCCCAGCTCCTCGAAGTCCATCTCACCGAGGCCCTTGAGGCGTTGGAACTCCTTCTTGTGGTTGGGGTGTTCCAGCGCGAAGGCGTTCTTGGCCGTGTCGTCCTTCAGGTACACCTTCTCCTTGCCGACCACCGTCGAGTACAGCGGGGGCTGGGCGATGTACACGTGGTTCTGCTCGACGAGGTCCTTCATCTGGCGGAAGAAGAACGTGAGCAGCAGGGTCCGGATGTGGCTGCCGTCCTGGTCGGCGTCGCAGAGCAGGATGACCTTGTCGTAGCGGATCTTGGCCACGTCGAAGTCGCCCTCGCCCACCCCGGCGCCGATGGCCGAGATGAGGGCCTGGATCTCGTTGTTCTTGAGCATCTTGTCGATCCGGGCCCGCTCGACGTTCAGGATCTTGCCCCGGATGGGCAGGATGGCCTGGATCCGGGGGTCGCGGGCCTGGATGGCCGAGCCGCCGGCCGAGTCGCCCTCGACGATGAACAGCTCGCACTCGTCGCGGTTCCTCGACGAGCAGTCCTTCAGCTTGTCGGGCATGCCGGCCCCGTCGAGGGCGGACTTGCGGCGGGTGGCGTCGCGGGCCTGGCGGGCGGCCAACCGGGCCCGGGAGGCGGCGATGGCCTTCTTCACCAGCTTGTTGGCCTCGGTGGGGTGCTCCTCGAGCCAGTCCCCGAACTTCTCGTTGGTGGCTCGCTGCACGAGCGTCTTCACCGACGGGTTGCCGAGCTTGGCCTTGGTCTGGCCCTCGAACTGCGGGTCGCGGAGGCGCACGCTGATGATGGCGGTGAGGCCCTCGCGGATGTCCTCACCGAGCAGGTTCGGATCCTTCTCCTTCACCAGCGCCTTGGCCCGGGCGTACTTGTTCACCACGCTGGTGAGAGCGGACCGGAAGCCCTCCTCGTGGGTGCCCCCCTCGACCGTGCTGATGCCGTTGGCGAAGGAGTGCAGCCCGTCGATCTGGTAGCCGGTGTTCCACTGGAAGGCGAGCTCGACCTCCTGGCCGTCCTCGCTCTGCTCGAGGTACCCGACCTTGGAGAACAGCGGCTCCTTCGAGTGGTTCACGTGCTTGACGAAGTCGATGATGCCGCCGGCGTAGCGGTACACGACCGGCTCGTGGTCGTGGTCGGGGCGCAGGTCGGTGAGGCGGATCTCGAGGCCCTTGTTCAGGAAGGCCATCATCTGGAAGCGCTCGAGCAGCGTGCGGGGCGAGAACTCGACGGACTCGAAGACGGACTGGTCGGGCCAGAACACCACCGTGGTGCCGGTGCGCCCCCGGGGAGCGGGACCGACGACCTCGAGCTTGGTGCGCGAAGAGCCGCCGTTGGCGAACTCCATCCGGTGGCGCTTGCCGTGGCGGTCGACCTCGACGACGAGACGGGAGGACAAGGCGTTGACCACCGAGACGCCCACCCCGTGCAG
Organism: Acidimicrobiales bacterium; assembly: GCA_030447445.1. Classification (GTDB taxonomy): domain Bacteria; phylum Actinomycetota; class Acidimicrobiia; order Acidimicrobiales; family Iamiaceae; genus JAUJOW01. The sequence continues at coordinate 28,058 of JAUJOW010000006.1, forward strand.
GCCGCCGGAGACCTTGTAGCCGCTGCCGCCGAACTTCCCACCGCCGCCGAGCTTGGTGAGGGCGATCTCCACGCCGGTCATGCGGTGCTCGCGGTTGACGTCGGTGGGGATGCCCCGGCCGTTGTCGACCACCTTGCAGCCGCCGTCGGCCAGGAGCGTGACCTCGATGCGGGTGCAGTGGCCGGCCATGGCCTCGTCGACGGAGTTGTCCACCACCTCCCACACCAGGTGGTGGAGCCCCGAGAGGCCGGTGCCGCCGATGTACATCCCCGGGCGCTTGCGCACGTGGGCAAGGCCCTCGAGGACGGTCATGTCCTTGGCGCCGTAGGTCTCTATCTGCTGGGACAACGCGCGCCCTTTCAGAACCCCTGACTCGAGGCGGTCAATGGCCGGACCAATCCACGCAGGTGGTGGTCGACGACCCTGATCGCGATGCCGTAAGCCTACCAGCCACCGGGCCCGATCCCGGCCATGTTGGCCGCTTCGATCACGGCCGCCGGACGCGGACCTCGAGGGTCGACACCACCCCCGGACCGACCACCGCCGCTGCCCGCCGGCACACCTCGGCCTCCATCCAGCGGGCCTGGCTGGCCCACGCCGGCTGGGTGGTGGTGGTCACCAGCACGCCGTCCTCCACGCCTACCAGGGTGAGGGCGACGGCGGCCTCGGCCCCCACCACCTCGGCCCAGCGGTCGGCCAGTGCGGCCACCGCGTCGGCCGGGGGTGCGCCCAGCCCCGCCAGCACCCGGTCGAGCCCGTCAGCCAGGCGCCGGGGCGGGGGCGTAGCCCCGTCGCCGGTGGGCAGCGGCGACCAGGGCACCGCCCCAGTCTGGCGCGGGCGGCGGTGCCACCGGGACCGAGCGGTTCAGCCGGCGTCTGCGATGACGGTTCCGGCCTTGACCCTGAGCACCTGTTCGGGGTGGGCGCCGGCCGGCAGCGACCCGGCGGTGGAGAGGAGCGTCTGCCCGGACGGGAGGTGGGCGAGGAGGGCATCGCTGCGATCGGGGTCGAGCTCGGAGAACACGTCGTCGAGCAACAACACCGGTGGTGACCCGGTGACATCGGCCACCACCCGGTGGGCGGCCAGGCGCAGGGCCAGGGCGAGGGACCGCTGCTCACCCTGGGAGACGTGGGTGCGGGCGGGCAGGCCCTCCACGCGGAGGTCGAGCTCGTCGCGGTGGGGGCCGACGAGGCTCACCCCCCGCCGCAGCTCGTCCCGGCGAGCTGCCACCAACGCCGCCGCCAGACCTTCGGCCCGCCAGGGCGGGGCGTAGGTGGCCTCGACGGCCACGCCCCGGCGGGCCACCTCCGCGTAGGCGTTAGCGAGGGAGGGGGCGAGCCGCTCGACGAGGGCGCGGCGAGCGTCGGCCAGGGCCTCGCCGGCGGTGGTGAGCTTGGCGTCCCACACGTCGAGGGTCATCTCGATCTCGGCGGTGACCCGGCCGCCGGCCTGCTTCAGCAGGGCGTTGCGCTGCCGCAGCACCCGCTCCACCTCGGCCCGAAGCTCGTCGTTGCGAGGGTGCACGGCCACCAGGACGTCGTCGAGGTAGCGGCGCCGCTCACCGGGGCCGGCCTTGACCAGCGCCAGGTCGTCGGGGGAGAACACGGTGACTCGCACCGCCCCGAGCAGGTCACGGGCCCGACGCAGCGGTTGGCGGTTCACCTGGGCCCGGCTGCGGCCCCCGGGGGCGATCTCCGCTTCGAGCAGCAGGGTCCGGCCGTCGCGCACGCCCTCGCCCCGCACCACCGCCCGGTCGGCCCCGGCCCGCACGAGCGCCTCGGTGGGCGCACCCCGGAACGACCCGAGCGTGGCCAGATACCCGACCGCCTCGAGCAGGTTGGTCTTGCCCTCCCCGTTGGCGCCGACGATGGCGGTGAGCCCCGGCCCGAACCCGGCCTCGGCGGACCGGTACCCCCGGAAGTCGGTCAGCCAGAGCCGGTCGATGCGCACGGGAGGCGCACCCTCACACCCGCACGGGCATCAGCAGGTAGAGGAACTCCGAACCCTCGGTGGAGCGGATGACCGCCGGCTTCTGGTGGTCGACGGTCTCCACGGTGATCTCGTCGCCGGGGGTCACCTCCACACCGTCGAGCAGGTACTCGGGGTTGAAGGCCACGGTCAGCTCCGTGCCCTCGTACTTGGCGTCGAGCTGCTCATGGGCCTGCCCGACGTCCTGGGTGATGGCGACCAGCTCCAGCCCGTCGGCGCTCATCGACAACCGCACCGGCGTCGCCTCCCGCGCCATGAGTCGCACCCGGCGGGCGGCGTCGAGCAGCGCCTCCCGACCGACCGTGAGCCGGTTCGGGTAGGTGCTCGGGATCAGGCCGCGGTAGTTGGGGAACTCCCCTTCGATCAGGCGGGTGGTCAGCCGGGTCCTGGCGATCTCGAAGGTGGCGTCACGCTCGCCGAGGCGCAATGTGACCTCCCCGGCGGCGCCGAGCAGGCGCTCGAGCTCACGCAGGGCTCGAGACGGTACGAGCACGCTCTGGCCCTCCCGCAACACGCTGGTACCGGGCAGGTCCCGCACGGCCAGCCGGTAGGAGTCGGTGGCCACGAAGCGCAGTCCGTCGCCCTCGGCGGCCATGAGCACCCCGGTCAGGATGGGCCGGGCGTCGTCGGCGCTGGCTGCGGGCACCACCTGGTGGAGGGCGAGTGCGAAGTCCTTCGCCGCGAGGGTGACGGCGTCGGGGGCCGGCTCGGGCAGGCGAGGGAACTCGTCGGCGGGGAGCAGCCGGATCGAGGACTGGAACCGTCCGGCGGCGATGTGGGCCTCGTCGCCCTCCACGTGCACCTCGACGGCTCCGGCCTCGAGGGACCGCACGAGATCAGAGGCGATCTTGGCCGGCACCACGGCCACACCGTCGGCCTCGCCGGCCACCTCCACCTCCACGCCGATGGTCAGGTCGAGGTCGCTGCCGATCAGCGACAGCCGGTCCCCCGCCAGCTCCACCCGTACACCGGACAGGACCGGCAGCGACCCGCCCCGGCTGGCCACCGCCCGTCCCGCCGCCCCCAGCGCGTCGACGAGGCCATCTCGCTCGCATCGGAACCTCACGCTCGGAACTCTCCTTCCCCCAGGATGGATCTGGATTGGTGGTGACGGTAGTAGGGGCTGTGGATTGTGGAGAACCGGGTCACAGCCCAGGTGGGACCGCTGTCGCCGTCCCCGGGCTGTCCCCACCTGTCCCCAGCCTGGCCGCCAGCGGTGGCCGGGGTGGGTGATCCTCGCCGGGGCTGTCCCCTGTCGGCGTCGCTTCGTCCCCCGCTCCCCCGTCGTCGTTCCACAGGGGGAGGCCACAGGGGGAGGCCGTCACCTCACCCCTTCCGGACGTCCTGGATGAGGGCTTGGACCTGGTGGAAGATCTGCTTGCGCTCCTGCATCAGGGCCCCGATCTTCTCGACGGCGTGCATCACCGTGGTGTGGTCCCGATCGCCGAACACCCGCCCGATGTTGGGGTAGCTGAGGTCGGTGAGCTCCCGCACGACGTACATGCCGACCTGGCGGGCGGTGACCAGCGGCCGCTGGCGGCTCTTGCTGGTGATCTCCTCGACGGTGAAGCCGTACATGTCGGCGGTCTTGCCGAGGATGAGCTGGGCGGTGATGGGACGGGGCTGGCGGTCGCCGATGATGTCGGAGAGGATCCGCTCGGCCTCGGGCACGTCGAGCTTCACGTCGTACAGGTTGGCGTAGGCCGCCACCCGGGTCAGGGCTCCCTCGAGCTCACGGATGTTGTCGGTGATGTTGGTGGCGATGAAGTCGAGCACGTCGTCGGGCACCCACGCCGGGGTCTGCTCGGCCTTCTTGCGGAGGATGGCGAGACGGGTCTCCACGTCCGGCGGTTGGATGTCGGTGATCAGGCCCATCTTGAACCGGCTGCGCAACCGCTGCTCGAGGGTGGAGAGCGCATCGGGAGGGCGGTCCGAGGTCAACACGATCTGGCTCATGCGGTCGTGCAGCTCGTTGAAGGTGTGGAAGAACTCCTCCTGGAACCGTTCGCCCTTCTCGATGAACTGGATGTCGTCGACGAGGAGCACGTCGACCTCCCGCCAGCGCCGCTTGAACTCGGCCCCGTTCCCGGCCCGGATGGACTCCACGAACTCGTTCAGGAACTTCTCGCAGGGGATGTAGCGCACGGGGCGGTCCGGGTAGTTCTCACGGACGTAGTGGGCGATGGCCTGCAACAGGTGGGTCTTGCCGAGACCGGCCTCGCCGTAGATGAAGAGGGGGTTGTAGTTCCGCCCCGGCGTCTCGGCCACGGCCAGGGCGGCGGCCTGGGCGAATCGGTTCGACGCGCCGGTGACGAACGCCTCGAAGGTGTAGCGGGGGCCCTCCGGTTCGGGCCGCAAGGGGGCGGGAGCGGCCGCCGCCGGGCTCGGCCGGTGGGCCCGGCCGGTGTCGACGCCGAGGAGGTCGTCGAGGGGGTCGGCGACGACCGCCGCTGAGGGCTCGGAGGTGCGCACCTCCACACGCAGGTCGACGGCGCTGCCACTGGCCGACCGCAGCGCATCGTCGACGAGGGATCGATACGTGGACTCGACCCGGTCCTTGGCCCGGTGGTTGGGCACGCCGAGGACCAACCGGTCGTGGTCGAGGGCCACCGGCACGGCGCCCTGGAAGGTCGACATCCACACGCCTTCGCCCACGCGGTCACGCAGCAGTGCGCAGCACTCGGACCACAGACGTTGCGCGTCTCCCACGAGCCGGAGTGCCCCTCTTTCGTGACGATCCACAGTGCTTTCCACAGCTGTGGGTAACGACGTGATGGCCCCGCCCGACGGTCCGTGCGTGGCGTGATCCTGGTTGCTCCCCGGGCGTGCCGTTGACCTCCATGAACGGGGCCGAGGGTCGAGTTCGGGCACCGTAGCACCGGTCATTCGACGGTGCGCAAGGTCCTCGCGGTCGCCGAGAAACGGCTGGTCAGGCCAGGTTCGGCTCGACCTCGTGGTGGGCCGAGCACGCGCTGCGAGCCTTATCATGGTCACCGGAGCGGGGCCCCGGCGAGCGGCGTGGAACACCCGCCCCCGGCCCCGGTTGCCGCGACGAACGGCCAGGCCGTACCGTGGGCGGCGGCGCGCCAGCGTGCCCGCCCCGCCGCCGGGTCCCGAGAGGGGCAGGGGGCGGTTGGATCGATCGAGGTGTCGTCGCTCGACGGCACCGGGCCGCCCGCGAGCCGAAGGAGGCTTGCGTGCCCGAGGAGGCAGGCAGTGAAGCGCACCTACCAGCCCAACGTCCGCAAGCGGGCCAAGCGTCACGGGTTCCGCAAGCGGATGTCCACCCGAGCCGGCCGGGCGGTGCTGCGGTCCCGCCGGCAGAAGGGACGCCTGCGCCTCTCGGCCTGATCTGGCGTGTCCGTGACCGTTCGAGCTTCGTCGAACTGGCCCGCCGGGGGCGCCGGACCGGCGCTGGCGCCGTGCAGGTGACCCACCTCGACGGGCCGGCCGGCCAACCACCTCGGGTGGCCTTCACCATCAGCCGCCGCTGCGGCGGGGCGGTGGCCCGCAACCGGCTTCGACGCCGCCTGCGGGCCATGGTCGCCGAGTTGGCCGCCGAGGGATCGCCGGTCGGCCCGGGCACCTACCTCATCGGGGCCACCCCCGACGCCGTCAACCTCTCTCACCAGGAGCTTCGCATCGACCTGCACCGGGCGCTCAGCGCCCTCCGTGGTACCCAGCCCCCAGCCGAGGGTGATGAGTCGTGACCGCCACCGCTCGCATCCTCCATGCCCTCGTGCGGGGCTACCAGGCGGTGCGGGGCGGGCGACCGTCGCCGTGCCGGTTCTCGCCCACCTGTTCCACCTACGCTCTCGAGGCGCTCGAGGCCCACGGAGCCTGCCGCGGTGTGTGGCTCGCCACCCGCCGGCTGGCCCGCTGCCACCCCTGGGGGGGCCGAGGATGGGATCCCGTCCCCGAACGGAAAGCCGCATAGATGTTCGACGTCATCGCCACCGTCCTCGACTGGTTCTACTCGCTCTGGCCTTCCTACGGCGGGGCGATCATGCTGCTCACGCTGTCCATCATGGTGCTGCTGACGCCGCTGACCCTCAAGGGCACCAAGTCGATGATCGCCCTCCAGCGGCTCCAGCCCGAGCTCAAGAAGCTGCAGAACCGCTACAAGGACGACCGCCAGAAGCTCAACGAGGAGATGCTCAAGTTCTACAAGGAGCACAGCATCAACCCGGTGGGCGGCTGCCTGCCGCTCCTCGTGCAGATGCCGGTGTTCATCGTGTTGTACCGGGTGCTCTTCGGGCTCACCCAACAGGCGCCGTTCGGTCAGGACATGGGGCGAGCGGCGGCCACGGTGGCGGCGCAAGGGCCCGACGCCGTCTTCTCCAACTTCGGGACGTTCCAGCCGAGCTACCTCGATCCCTCCTCGGAGCTCTTCCAGTCGCTGTCGCAGACCAGGGAGATGCGTTCGTTCGGGATCGATCTCGCCCAGACGCCGTCGGCGGCCATCGCCGAGGGGGTCCTGCACGGGCTGCCCTACCTCGCCCTCCTCCTCGTCGTCGGCGTCTCGAGCTGGTACCAGCAGAAGCAGGTCCAGGGCCGCAACCCGAACGCCCAGATCAACCCCCAGCAGCAGATGATCATGAAGGTGCTGCCGTTCTTCCTGCCCGTGTTCTCCTTCACCTTGCCGGCCGGGGTCGTTCTCTACTTCGTGGTGTCGAACGGCTACCGCATCCTGCAACAGGCCTTCATCACCCGGACCATGTACGCCGGCGGCTCCGCTGGCCCCATCGAGACCACCGCCACCGAGGGCGGTACTGACATAACGTCAACAAGGGCGTCGAAGGAGGAGGCGACGGTCGGCGCCGGGTCGCCCCGCAAGGGGCTCCTGGCCGGCCTGAGCGGCCTGCGGGAGCAGGCCTCCCAGGTGGCGACGGGGCGCTCGACGGCGGGCGGGTCGTCCAAGGAGGAGGCCAAGACCAGCAACCCGACGAAGCCGGCGGCGCGGGGCGAGCCCACCGACGGCAAGGGCGGCGGCAAGGCCGCCAACAGCAAGGGTCCCGGGAAGTCCAAGTCCCAGACCCGCTCAGGCGCTCCGGCGGCCCGCAAGGCGGGGGCAGCCGGCAACGGCGCCGACGCCGGCGCCGGAAAGGCGGGACCGACGGCCAAGAAGGACTCCTCTGGGGGGAGGACCCACACCGCCAGCGGCGGGGGGCGCAGCGGCGCCACGAGCGTGGCCGGCAAGTCCCGTCCGTCGCGTCAGCAGCCGTCGTCGAACCCCAACCGGTCACGGTCGAAGAAGAAGAGGAGATAGTCGCGTGGAATGGGTCGAGACGACCGGCAAGACGCTCGAAGAGGCCAAGGAGGCAGCTCTCCACGAGTTGGGCGTCGATGAGCACGACGCTGAGTTCGAGGTGGTGGACGAACCACGAGCCGGCTTGTTCGGTCGGCTGCGAGGCGAGGCGCGGGTGCGGGCGCGGGTCGCTCCCCGCCAGCAGCGACCCAAGCAGGAGCGGCGTGAGCGCCGCCGCCGCGAGGGCAGCTCCCAGGGGGCGGGGCCGGGGGAGGCGCGGGCCAGGCCGGCCTCCGCCGCCGTAGCACCGGCAGCGCAGCGCCCACCGGCGGCGGCAACACATCCCGGCCCCGGGGCAGGGCAGCCGGCGTCGGTGCCGGCGGCGGCGGCAACGTCGGGAGCCAGCGGGCCCCGGGCCGCCGCTGCGGAGGGAGGCACGACCGACGACGTGGTGACCGCACAAGACCAGGCCGAGCTGATGGTGGGGTTCCTCGAGGGTTTGCTCGCCGCCTTCGGGGCCACCGCCGAGATCACCTCCCGGGACATTGACGACGAGACGGTCGAGATCGAGGTGCTGGGCGAGGACCTCGGGCTGCTCATCGGTCCCAAGGGCCAGACGCTGCAAGCCGTGCACGACCTCGCCCGCACCGTCGTGCAGCGCCGCGCGCCGGGCCCTCACCAGGGCCGTGTCCGCATCGACATCGGCGGCTACCGCCTGCACCGGCGCCAGGCCCTGGAGCGCTTCACCCGCCAGCTCGCCGAAGAGGTCCAGCGCAGCGGCGTGCCCAAGGCGCTCGAACCGATGGCGGCGGTCGACCGCAAGGTCGTCCACGACACCGCCAACGGACTCGATGGCGTGGTCACATCGTCCGAGGGTGAGGAGCCCCGCCGGCGGGTGGTGATCGCGCCCGCCGCTTCCTGACCCTTCGGCACCCGCCAGCCGACGACGGCGGGCGAGCGGCGCTGGCCGATGTCCTGCGCCGGAGCCGGACCCTCGGCCTCCTGGGCCCCGGCCCGGTCGAGGACCACATCGCTCACTCCCTGGGGTTCTCCGAGGCAATGTCGGGCGTGCCGATCTCGAGCGTCCCCCGTCGAGCGGTGGACCTGGGCAGCGGCGGCGGCGTGCCCGGGTTGGTCTTGGCGGCATTGACCTGGCCGACCACGGCATGGATCCTCCTCGATGCGTCGGCTCGCCGCTGCGCCGTCCTCGTGGCCGCAGTGACCGAGCTCGGTCTCGCCGGACGGGTCACCGTCGTCCACGGCCGGGCCGAGGAGTACGGCCGCGACCCCGCCACCCGAGGAGGAGCCGACCTGGTGGTGGCTCGCAGCTTCGGGCCCCCGGCAGTCACCGCGGAGTGCGGGGCGCCGTTGCTGGGGGTGGGAGGCACCCTGGTGGCGAGCGAACCACCCGGCGGCGAGGGCAGGTGGCCGGCGTCCGGCCTGGCCGCCCTTGGCTTGGAACAGGTGGCCAGTGCGGCCCGCTCCGCCTCCTACGCCGTCTTCGTGGCGACCCAGCCCTGTCCCCCCCGCTTCCCCCGCCGCCCGGGAGTGCCGGCCAAGCGGCCCCTGTGGTCGGTGGCGGCCGGCGCTGGTCGACCCCCTGGTTCCACGTGAAACGTCGCGTGCGCCGGCAGTGGTTGGGCGCGGCGCTTCGGTCCCGTCGCAATGGCATGCTCGCTGGTCCGGCGTTCCGTTCCCGCAACCGACCTGCCGGTTCCACGTGAAACGAGTGGGAAGAGGGAGGGTCCTTGATCTTCGGCCCGCGGCCGGCGAGGATGGAGGGGTGAGCGACGTCGGGACCGACCGCGACCCGATGAGCGTGACCTCATCGGGATCAGCGCGGCGGCGTGGGCATCAAGGACGGCCAAACCTCCCCGGGATGCCCTGGTGAGCGCCACCCCGCCCCCCGACGAGCTGGCCGCCCGCGGTCGGGCCATCTTCGAACGGCTTCGCGGCGAGGGCCTGGCCGGCGCTGGCGTCGACGCAGATGCCGACGAGGAAGCCGACGGCCTACCGACGGAACCGGAACCGGCGGCAGGGGCGAGTGACGGCGGCAGCCAGACCAGGCCGGTGGTCGAGCGTTCCCAGGCCCATCCCGACCCACCGGCGATGGCGGCTGAGGTCGGCCCGCCGCCAACAGAACCCGAGCCGGGGGCGCCACCCGAGGAGGGGCTGTCGGCGTCGGAAGATGGGTTGCCCGGTCAGGCCGCCGACGTCGCCGCCCGCCATCCCGGGTCCGGCTCCCTCGATGCCACGTCGGTCGAACCGTCCCCCGCCGAGATATCCGTACCGCGCCAAGGCCCAGAGCTGGGCGTGGAGGGGAGCCCGGTGGCCGCCGTGGCACCGGGGGCGGCGGCCGACGGGGAGGGCCCCCGGGAGGAGCCGTTGCCCGACCTCCCCCGCGTCATGGCCGTGGCCAACCAGAAGGGCGGCGTGGGCAAGACCACCACGGCGGTGAACCTGGGGGCCTGCCTCGCCGACCTCGGCTACCGGGTCCTGATCGTCGATCTCGATCCCCAGGGCAACGCCAGCACGGGCCTCGGCATCAACATCCGCGACCTGCAGGCCTCCATGTACGACGTCCTGCTTCGTGACGTCCCGATCGACGACTGCATCGAGGCCACCTCGGTGAGGAACCTCTTCGTGGCTGCCGCCAGCCTGGATCTGGCCGGGGCCGAGATCGAGCTCGTCCCCGCCTTCAGCCGTGAGATGCGGCTCAAGCAGGCCCTGGCCGAGGTGATCGACGACTACGACTTCGTGCTCATCGACTGCCCGCCCTCCCTCGGCTTGCTGACCGTGAACGGGCTGGCGGCGGCCACCGAGGTGATGGTGCCCATCCAGTGCGAGTACTACGCGCTCGAGGGGCTCGGGCAGCTCTCCAAGAACGTGGCGCTGGTACAGAAGAGCCTCAACCCCGGGTTGGAGCTGCGCACCATCGTGTTGGTCATGTACGACGCCCGCACGAAGCTCGCCGACCAGGTCGTCCAGGAGGTGCGGGCGCACTTCGGGGCCCGGGTCTGTCGCCAGGTGATCCCCCGGACCGTGCGACTGTCCGAAGCACCGTCGTTCGGGCAGCCGATCATCGCGTTCGACGCAACCTCTCGGGGGGCCATCGCGTACCGGGAGCTGGCCAAGGAGGTGAGCGGTGGAGCGCCGCAGCGGGTTGGGTAGGGGCCTCAGCGCGTTGATCCCCGGTGAGAGAGGTGAGCCGGCGCAGGCCTCCGAGCTTCGGGACCTGCCGGTCAGCCAGATCGAGCCCAACCATCGCCAGCCCCGCCGCCACTTCGACGAGGAGTCGCTCGGCACGCTGACGGCGTCGATCCGTGAGGTGGGGGTGCTCCAGCCGGTGCTCGTCCGGCCCCACGACGACGAGCGCTTCGAGCTCGTGGCCGGGGAGCGCCGCTGGCGAGCGGCCAAGCGGGCCGGGCTCCAGACCATCCCCGCCATCGTGCGCCCCGTCGAGGACGAGAGCTCCCTGGCCCAGGCGGTGGTCGAGAACCTGCACCGCGACGACCTCAACCCCCTCGAGGAGGGGGCGGCCTACCAGCAGCTCATCGAGGACTTCGGGCTCACCCACGATGATCTCGCCCGTCGGGTGGGCAAGAGCCGCTCGGCCATCTCGAACACGCTGCGGCTCTTCCAGCTCCCGCCGTCCATCCAGAAGTTGGTGGCCGAGGGTCGGTTGTCGGCCGGGCACGCCCGGGCCCTGCTCGGCACCCCCGACCGGGCCTTCCAGGAGGCGCTGGCCCGCCGGGCGGTGACCGAGGAGCTCTCGGTCCGTGACGTGGAGGAAGCGGTTCGGGCCCGGGGCGAGACGGTGGTCGATGGTGAGGACGGCGGCCCCACGGCGACGGCGGCGCCGGCCCGGCGGCTGCGTCCCCCAGGCCTCCTCGAGCTGGAGGAGCTCCTGTCCGAGCGGCTGTCCACCCGGGTGAAGGTGACCATGGGCGCCAACCGCGGCAAGGTGGTCATCGCCTTCTCCACCCTGGAGGACCTGGAGCGGATCTACAGGGCCATGACCGACCCCGAGTCCAGCTGACGACTCCGTGGCCCGCCCGACCGTGTGTCGTCGGGCACGTCGTGAACCTCTGGCTCACGCTTCCACAGGCTGTGGAGAAACCTGTGGTCAGACGAGACCGGATCAACCCTCGATGGGGGCGACGGTCCAGGCCGCCAGGGCCCGGCTGACCTCGCTGGCGATCTGCGCCGTGCGCTCCACCACCGTCGACGGCGGGCCCAGCTCGACCACGACGGCGGGCATGCGGGTCTCCCGTAGCACCGGCAGCCGCATCCCCCGGAGCTGCGGCCTCCCCTCGGCGGCCACCGCTGCCGAGGCCGCCTCGGCCAGCCGCTCGGCCAACCGTCGCCCGCCGGCCGACTCGTATCCCGGCGTCGAGTAGAAGGCCACCACGCAGCCGGCCAGGCTGGCCAGGGTGAGCTCCACGTACACATCGGCCCCGAAGCGGTTGGCTTCGGCCGCCCGGGCCGAACCGTCAGGGTGGTGGCAGATGATGACGGTGGCGCCAGCCTCGGCGACGGCCCGCTCCACGGCGGCGGCCAGGGCCGCCACCCCCCCACGATCGCCCACCATGACCCGGCGACCGGCCAGCTGGCGAGGGGTGCCGGACAGGCGCAGCCGCTCCACCACCCGGCCCTTCACGGGCTGTTCGGCGCCCCGATCGAGCCGGCGCAGCGCGGCCACGCACTCCGGGCCGCAGATGCCGTCGGTGGTGAGACCGGTGTTGCGCTGGAAGTCCACGAGGGCGGTGGCGGTCTGGGGGCCGAGGATCCCGTCGACCCGCTCGTCGTGGAAGCCGAGTCGCCCGAGCCGGGTCTGGAGCTCCGACACGTCGTCGCCCCGCAGCATGGGGCGGCGTTCGTAGAGCAGCCGGTCGCCGAGGCGGTAGCCGGCCTCGACGAGGGCGTGCCACGTCTCGGGGCCACACACCCCGTCCGGGCGAAGGCCGCGGCCCTCCTGGAAGCGTTGGAGCGCCCGAGCCGTGCCCTCGCCGAAGTGGCCGACGGGGTCCTGATCAGGGGGTTCGAGCTCGAAGCCGGCCCGGGCCAAGCGGAGCTGGAGGTCTCGGACGGCCTCACCGGTGGCACCGGCGGCGAGGGGGAGGGTCATGCCCGTGGGAACTGGTGTGTGGTCGAGGTCGGCGGCTGGCACCCGAGCCGTACCGGTTTCGGCTCGGCCGCTTAGAAGTACTCGCTCAGCTCCTGGAGGAGCTGGCCCTTGCCCTTGGCCCCGATCATGCGCTTCTGGGGGGCGCCGTCCTTGAAGACGATGAGGGTGGGGATGCTCATGACGTCGAAGCGTCGAGCGAGCTCGGGGTTGTCATCGACGTTCACCTTGGCGACACGGACCTTGCCGGCCTGCTCGGTGGCGATCTCCTCGAGGATCGGGGCGATCATCTTGCACGGGCCGCACCACTCGGCCCAGAAGTCGACGACGACGGGACCGTCGGTGGTGCCGACCTCCTCGTCGAAGGTGGTGTCGGTCAGGGTGTTGACTCCCTCTGCCATGTCTGCCTCTCTGTCGTGGATCCCCTGGGTGAACGTCGCTCGGGAGCGGATGCTTCCCGTCTACCAGTTGGTCTCGGTGGCCATCTCGTGGTCGGTGGTGGCCTCGAGCCATCGCTCGGCGTCGATGGCGGCCATGCAGCCCGAACCGGCGGCGGTGACGGCCTGACGGTAGACGTGGTCCTTCACGTCGCCGCACACGAAGACCCCGTCCACGTTGGTGCTGGTGCCCAACCCCGACACCAGGTAGCCGGTGTCCTCCATCTCGAGCTGGCCCTTGAACAGGTCGGTGTTGGGGCGGTGGCCGATGGCCACGAACAGGCCGCTGACCTCGAGGTCGGAGATCTCGTCGGTCAGCGTGTCGCGCAGGCCGACCCGTTCGAGCCGGTTGTCGCCGACCAGCTCGGTCACGGTGCTGTTCCAGCGGACGTTGATCTTGTCGTTGGCGAAGGCCCGGTCCTGCATGATCTTGGAGGCCCGCAACTCGTCACGGCGGTGCACGAGGGTGACCGACCGGGCGAACTTGGTGAGGAAGAGGGCCTCTTCGAGGGCGGAGTCGCCACCGCCCACCACGGCGATGTCCTGGTCACGGAAGAAGAACCCGTCGCAGGTGGCGCAGGTGGAAACACCATGGCCGATCAGTTCCACCTCGCGTGGCAGCCCCAGCATGAGCGACTGGGCGCCGGTGGCCACGATGACGGCCCGGGCCCGGTAGGTCGCCTCGGCGGCGTCGGGGTCCCCCACCCACACCTCGAACGGGCGGCGGGACAGGTCGACCCGGCTGACCCGGGCCGTGACGACGTCGGCTCCGAACCGAACCGCTTGATCACGGAAGCGGATCATGAGCTCGGGGCCCATGATCCCGTCGGGGAACCCGGGGAAGTTCTCCACCTCGGTGGTGAGCATGAGCTGGCCGCCGGGCTGCTCCGACGTCGAGGAGGGCTCGTCCTCGAGCACCAGGGGGGCGAGGTTGGCCCGGGCGGTGTAGATGGCAGCGGTCAGCCCGGCGGGGCCGGCGCCGATGATCAGGACATCACGCACTGGGGTGGTGGTCACGAGTGCTCCGAGGTGGGGGTTCACCAGAGGGAACCGAGATACCCCCTAGGGTATTCCGGGGTCAGCGGGCGGGGGAGTGCCGGGCCTTGCGCCAGGCCCAGAGCCCAGCGAGGGTCATGGCCAACCCCACCACGGCGTGGGCGATCCAGACGCTGCGACCGGCCCGGTCGGCATCGCCGAGCTCGAGGAGGGCATCCACGGCGATGGCCAGCGCCCGGACGGCGAGCACGCTGGCCAGCACGAGGGCGGTGGTGCCGAGGATGGCGGCCAGCAGCCCGTAGACGGCGCCCCGGGCGGCAGTGATGGCAGGGCCGGTGGTCTTGTCCCGCACCGACCCGACGACCCGGACGATGGTGTCGGCGGCCTGGGCTGGCCACTCGTCAGAACCCGAGGATCGCGTCGAGCCCGACGGGACGGCGGTGGCGGGGGTGGTGTCGACCTGTTCAGCCATGGCGGCGGAGCCTACTCAGGCCTCACCGGTCGCGGTCGGCCCCGGGATGGGCTCTCATCGCTGGACCACGGCCAGGATCTGGCAGGTGCCGATGTCGGCCACGGTGAGCTGGGCGGCGACGCCAGGATCGTCGGTCACCGGGTGGCTGTACACGAGCACGGGACGGCCGGCGAGGTCGGCGGCCGCCACGGCGGTGCGGTCGGCCAGCGTCCGGCCCTGGAACTGCTCCACCTGGGCCCGGACGGCGTCGTCGCAGCGGTCGACCTCCCCGGAGGTGGGAGCGGGGAGGTCGCGGTCGGCGGGGGGGGAGGTGGTGGAGGGTGAGGAGGCGTCGCCGTTGCCCTCGAGGGTGGCGGGATCGACTCGAGCGAGCAGGGCTCGGAGGGCAGCCTCGTCGGGGAAGTCGCCGAGGGCTGTGACGGCGGCGGCCTCGGAGGACGCCGCCGGCCCTTCCGCGCCCTGTTCGGCGTTGTCGACGTCGGTGTCACCGGGTTCGGGGGTCGCCGCGTCCGATCGGCTCTCGGTGGCGGCGTTCCCTCCGCTGGCCACGTCATCGGCGGCGTCGTCGCCGCGGGCGGTGAAGAGCAACCCGAGCCCGACGAGCAGCAGCACCACGATGGCGGCGGCCACCGCCGGCACCGGGAGTGGCATGCGACGGCGGCGACGAGCCGCGAGTTGCACGGCGGGGGGTGGCGGTGGGACGGCCGCACCCTGGTCACCGGGGTCTGCGGCGGCGTCCAGGGCGGCGGCGAGCATGGGTTGGCTGACCGTCGCCGGCGGCGGCGGCGGCGGGGTCCCTACCCGAGCGGCTACTCGCCGGAAGGCCTCCACCCGGGCCAGCAGGGCCGGGTCGCCCTCGACCGTGGCCCGCTCGGCGGCGGTGGCCTCACCGTCGAGGTACGCCGAGGCGAGCGCGTCGGCGTCGCTGCCGGCCGGGAGGCCGTCGGGGCGGGGGTCGTCGGTCATGAGCGGGCGGTCGGACGGTCGTCGGGGTGGTCGGGGTTCCCGCCCAGGGCGGCGGCCAGCGCAGCGCGGCCCCGGGAGATCCGGGAACGGACGGTACCGGGAGGGATGTCAAGGACCTCGGCGATCTCGGCGTAGTCGAGCCGGCACAGGTCGCGCAGGACCACGGCGGCCCGAAACTCCTCCGGCAACTTGGCGAGGGCACGGTCGACCTCGAGCCGGTCGACCACCTCGTCATCGACACCCCGGCCGCCGGGCCCACCGCCGCCGGCCCCGCCGCCGGCGCCCCCGCCGCCGGCGCCGACGAAGGCATCGTCGGCCCGTTCCCGGTCGGGAAGCGGGAGGGAGGGGCGCCGTTGCCGGCGCCGCAGCTCGTCGAGGCAGGCGTTGGTGGCCACCCGGTGGACCCAGGTCGAGAACCGGGACCGACCGTCGAAGCGGGGCAGGCCCTTGACCACCGCGATCAGCGCCTCCTGGGTGGCGTCGAGGGCGTCGGCGTCGTTGCCGGTAAGCCGGCGGCACAGGCGGTGGATGCGGTCCTGGTGCAACCGCAGCAGCCGATCGAGCGCATCACGGTCGCCGCCCTGCGCGGACCGCACCAGATCGGCGTCCTCGATGGCGGGCTCGATGGCGGGAGCGTACCCGTGACCGCTGCCGGGCCCCGGGCGTGGCCTGGCCGGAGCGGTCCTCAGCCTTCGGGCGGGAAGGCTCTGACCTCCGAGAGCAGCACTCGAGCGTCGCCACCGAGGGCGGTGATCCACACGAGCACGGCTGAGCCCTGGCGCCCGTCGAGGGTGAGTACCGTCTCGCCGGCGGCGATGTCCCGGGCCGAGGCCACCGGCTGGCCCCAACCAGCGAGGTCGGCGGGGACCTCGCCGTCCACCACGTAGACCTCGGCCGTCCAGCCGGCGTTCGGGGAGTTGACCACGAGTCGCTCGATCGGCGAGGCGGTCTCGAGGCGGACGACGAGGCCGACCCCGGGCTTGTTCAGGTCGGCACCGCGATAGGTCTCGGTCCGCCACGCCGTGGTCAGGTCGCCGTCGACAGCGAGGAAGGCTTCGTCGTCGTGCTCCCCCGCCGTGCCGAAGGGGTCGAAGGCGGCGGCCCCGGCCACGGCGATGGCCGCCCGCCGCTCGCGGTCAGGGCGGCCCCCGTCGTCCCCGTCGTCGCTCGCCGCCCGCCCGATGAGCAGGCCGGTCACGGCCAGGGCGGCGAGCACGAGGCCGGCCACGACCCACGGCCCGGCGTTGCGCCGTCGGCGGGAACGGGCCCGGGCCGCGGGTGGGGGTGGGCCGGGGTAGGGCTCGAAGCCGGCCTCGGTGGGGGGCAGGTCGGTGCTCGGCCCGGTCTCGACCACCTCGGTCGCCGTTGGGGGCCCCGGGCCGGCTGGTTCCAGGGCGGCGGCGGCCAAGGCGGTGTCGACACCGGCGAGGGCGGCCTTGAGGTCGGCGGCGGAGGCGAAGCGCTCGGCCGGCCGGCGGGCCAGGCACCGCATGATCACCGCCTCGAGCGGTGGCGGCAGGCCGGGCTCGTGGCTGCTCGGGGGCTCCGGGGCCCGGCTCAGGCGGGCCAGGGCGGTGGCCGCCTCGGACTCGGCCAGGAAGGGGGGTTGGCCGCACACCATCTCGTAGAGCACGACGCCCAGGGCGTACAGGTCCGTGCGCCCGTCGACCGGCGTCCCCTCGACCTGCTCGGGAGCGAGGTACTTGGCCGTGCCGAGCATCTGGCGCTCGGTGGTGAGATCGGCCGACTCGGTGGCCTTGGCGATCCCGAAGTCGGTGACCAGCACCCGCCCGTCCTCGGAGAGCAGGACGTTGGCCGGCTTGATGTCCCGGTGGACCGTGCCGGCCCGGTGGGCGGTGTCGAGCGCAGTGGCGATGGCGGCGGCCACGGCGACGGCCTCCGAAGGTGGCAGGCGGCCCCGCTCGTCGAGCTCGCGCCGCAGGGTCGTTCCCCGCACCAGCTCCATGACGATGGCTTCGAGCCCGTCGCCGCTCCAGGTGTCGTAGACCGAGACGATGGCCGGGTGGGCGAGGCGGGCGGCGGCGATGGCCTCGGCCCGGAACCGGGCCACGAAGGAGGCGTCAGCGGCGAGGTGGGGGTGGAGCACCTTGACCGCCACCGGGCGGGTGAGCACCTCGTCCTCGGCCTCCCAGACCCGGGCCATGCCGCCGGCGGCGATCGGCCGGGTCAGCCGGTAGCGCCCCGCCAACCGGCGACCGGCGAGGTCGCCGGGGCCCGCGACGGGCGAGGGCGGCGGGGTGGGCACCCGACGAACGGTAGTGGTGAGGGAGCCGCCGAACGGACCGGGAGGACCGGTCACCGGGGCCCGCGGCGAGCGTCGACGGGGGGTGCTTAGAGGCCGAGCCGATAGGCGAGGCCTCCATCAAGCACGGCGCATGTTGCGGCGAAGCCGCACTGCTTTGGAAGGCACGACGTGACCTATCCGCGCAACCTCTCAGGCGGGGCGTTGCCAGGCCACCCCGAGCACCCGCGGCCCGCCGTGGGTGCCGATGACGGGACCGATGGTGGTGACCGAAAGCTGGTCACGGTCGTAGCGCTCCGACACCAGCGAGACGAGCTCGTCGACGTCGGGAGCGTCGCCGTGGCAGATGGACAGGGCCTCGACCTCGCCCTGCTCGAACAGCTTGTCGCGCAGCCACACCATGGCTTTGCGCCGGGTCCGTTGCTTGCCGGCCTCCTCCACCTTGCCGGTGCTGATGTCGACGATGGGCTTGATCGACAGGAGGGTGCCGAGCATGGCCTGCGCGCCGCCGATCCGGCCGCCCTTCTTCAGGTTCTCCAGGGTGTCGAGGGTCCCGAAGATGTGGGTCCGGGAGCGGAGCTCCTCGACGTGGGCCTCCACTTCATCCGCCGATCGCCCCTCGGCGGCGAGGCGGGCGGCGCCGAGCACCTGTGAGCCGAGGCCTGCGGTGATCGACTTCGAGTCGACGACGCGCACGTCGACGGTGCCGTCGAGGGCCGAGGCGGCGTTCTGCGCCGCGGCCATGGTCGCCGACAGGTCCGAGGACAGGTTCACGCAGACCACGGCGTCGGCCCCCTCCTCGGCCATACCCCTGAAGGCCGCCTCGAACGCCCCCGGGGAGGGAGCGGCGGTCTCGGGCAGGGCGTCGGTGGTGGCCATCCTGGCGTAGAACTCCGACGCCGTGAGGTCGACGCCGTCGGTGAACTCCTCGTCCCCGAAGCGGATGGTCAGGGGCACCACCCCGATGCCGTGCTCGGCCACCTGTTCGGGGCGGAGGTCCGAGGAGCTGTCGGTGACGATGCGGACTCCGGCCATGTGGTTCCTCACGTTCGCGTGTCCAGGTGGGTCCCCTCCGACCCGCGGTCGGCCCGAGCGGTTACGTGCCGGCGCGGTTGCCCCGCGACCCGGTCACGTCGCCACCGGGTGGGCGAGCCGGGCGGCCGCCCGCCGCTCCCGGCGAGCCCGGTGCCAGTGCCGGAACCACCACGCCACCAGGAACCCGCCCGCCCCCACCGAGAGGATCAGCCCGATCCCCGACACGGCCGTGGAGCGGACGGTGACCCGGGTCTGGGCCAGCTCGAGGTTCCCGTCCGGGGAGGTGACGCGCACCTCGAAGGGGGTGTCGCCGGGCACCGGCGCTCGAACCCGCAGGTTCACGAGGGTGCTGCCGGGGTCGAGGGTGACCGGGATGCGAGTGCCCTGGGGGAACTCCAGACGGCGGCTGGCGGTCAGCTGCACGACCACCTCGAGCCTTCGTTCGGACCGGTTGCGGAGCGTCAGTGGGACGTCGGCCTCCCGAGCGGTCAGCGTGACCGTCTGGCGGAGGGGGGCCTCCACGGCACGGGCCGGGGAACGGGCGGCATCGGCCACCACCGCCAGGTAGCGGTCTCGCCGGGCCGGCGACAGGTCCTCGGAGCCCGAGACGAGCAGCCGTTGGTCGAAGCTGGCCACGATCGGCGCGTCGAGGCCGACCAGGCCGGCGAAGCTGGCGAGAAGCGCTCGAGCCTCGCCCAGGGCGGCGGCGTACCCGTCGAGGCGGGGGCCGCTGGTGGCCGCCAGCCGCCGTACCACCGGCGGGTCGTCCTCGTCGTCCCCGTCGTCGTCCTCGTCGGTGGTCGCCAGCGGGACCCGCTCGAAGAGGGTCTCGATGGTGGTCGGGGCCAACACGGCCCGCGAGTCCTCGAGCCCGTCGAGGATCACCTCGAGCCGGCCGGCGTCGGCCCGCCACCTCGGCGGCGGGCGCAGCACCACCCCCCGGTCGCCGGTGGGGTCGTCGAAGAACATGACGGCCAGCTCGGCGATCAGGTGGTGGCCGATCAACTCGTCGTCGCCCTCGCGTGTGAACCCCTGTTGGAGGAAGGGATCGACCGAGGCCGCTCGCAACGGGCTGGCCAGCCCGGTGGCGAGTTGGAATGGCTGCGTCACGTCGAGCTCGCTGTTGTCGTCGGCAGGGGCGGCCAAGACCCCCGGACCCACCACGACCTGGTCGACGCCGAGCTGGCGGAGGCGGGCGGCGGCGTCGGTGGTCAGCTGCTCGTCGGCCACCCACGTCCGGCCGTCCGGGCGAGCGAGGTGTTCGGTGAGCACGGCTGTCCCTCGATCGCGCTGGCGGGTGAGCTCCTCGTCGAGGCCGGCGGCGATCCACCCGCCGAGAGGGAGGTCGACGTACGGGCGGTCGAGGAGCTGGCGGCCGGGAAGCGCGGCCCGAAGGCGGGCCAGAAGATCCGCTCCGCGGAGGGGGTCACGGGCCAAGGCGTCGATCGTCTCGGGGGTGGGGACCAGGGTGAGGGGGACCTCGGGGTGGCGGCCGGCGGCGTCGACCACCGCCGAGAGCCGCTCGAGGTCGGCGGCGGGGAGCCGGGTCGTGCCGTCGGGGGCGATCGTCGGCGCCACGCCCAGGTCGAGCACCAGAGCGGTGGCCAGCGGCCGGGTGCCCTCGCGGTCAGAGCCGAACCTGACGAGGTAGGTGACGGCGGTGGCCAGATCGGTGCCCTCGTCGTCCTCCAGGCGCAGGACCACGGGGTAGACGCCGTCCTCCCGGAGGCCGCGGGAGAGGTTCAACGTGCCAGCGCTGCTGCCGCCGGGTTGGAGCAGCCCGATGCTGATCGTCAGACGGCGGGTGCCGTCGTCGAGCGGGGGGACGTCGTCGGTCTCGATGGCCGGCACGTCCTCCACCGAGTCGGGCAGGTTGGCGACGAACTGGGACTCGCGGAACTGGTCACGGTCCTCGACCGGCCGGTGGAGGCGGGTGGTGAGACGCCCCCCCGGCGGTGCGGCGCTGACGTCCACGGTCAACCGGAAAGTGCCGTCAGCGGCGATCACCGCCCGCTGGTCGACGATGTCGATGGCGGGGGATCGGCTCGCCTGGCCGGGCCGCTGAGACCGGGCGGGGGCGGGGGCCGGCCGGGCGGTGACCGGCGGGGCCACCAGCCCGGCCACCACCAGGAGCGTGGCGGCGGCGGCGACGGCGCGGGCCGGGAACGTCACGGGGCGGGGTGGGTGCCGGCGTCGGGACCGGTGGAGCGGACCAGCACTGCGAGCCCTTCGGGTTGGCGCCGGAACCCGATCCGTTCGTAGAGGGCGAGGGCGGCGGCGTTGCCGCGCTGGGTGTTCACCACCACCCGCTCGACGTTGTGGCGTCGCAGCCAGCGCAGGCCGTCCACCACCAGGGCGCTGGCTATGCCGAGACGGCGGTGGGCGGGGTGCACGGCCAGGCGCTGGAGGTACCCACGGGCTCCTGATCGGCCGGTGACGGCGTAACCGACGACGTCGTCACCGCCGGCCCCGGTGGCCAGGCGGAGCCGGCTCGACGCCGTGGCCGCCAAGGCGTCGGCCAGCCCCTGCTCGTCGAGGCGCCAGAACTGGTCGTCGAAGGCCAGCTGGTCGAGGGCGAGGATGGCTGGTCGGTCCCGCCGGTGGGCCCGTCGCAGCCGGGGCCCGCCGGTGACCTCGGGGAGGGCTCCGAGGTCGTGCGCGAGGAGGTGGAGGCGCTCCCTCACCTCGAAGCCGGCGGCCAGGAAGCCGGCCTGCTCCGGTTGGGTGAGCGCGGCGGTGACGACGTGGGCCACGCCCTGGGCGGCGAGGAGGTCGACGCAGCGGCGCACGGCGTCGGCCCCGGGCGTGGGTGCGTCGGGAAGGGGGGCCACGAGGGCGGTGCCGCCCGAGCCGTGCCACGGCACCACGCGGAGGCGGTCGACGCCCAGCCGCAGCAGCCCGCTGGTCACAGCTCGGCTCGGGGGCGGGAGACAGGCGGCGCCACGACGGTCAACGATACGACCGGACCCCCGCCGGGCCCGACCGCCCGGCAGCGATGCGGTCCTCCGGTCCGTGGGTGGGGTCGGCACCCGCCGGTAGCGTCACGGTGGTGACCGTGCTCTACGCCACCCACCCCCGGCTCCTCGACCACGACGCCGGTCGAGGCCACCCGGAACGCCCGGCCCGGCTGGCCGCAGTCGAGCGCGGGTTGCGGGCCGCCGGCCTGGGCGAGGCGTTGGTGGCGGTCGATCCGACGCCGGCTCCACGGGAGGCCGTCGAGCGGGTCCACTCCCGGGGCCTGGTCGAAGCCCTGGAGCGGTTCTGCGCCGCCGGCGGGGGCTACCTCGACGGTGACACCCACGTGGGCCCGGCCAGCTTCGCCGCCGCCCGACTGGCCGCCGGTGCCGGCCTCGACGTGGTCGCCGCCCTCGAGCGGGGCGAGGGCACGGTGGGGTTCTGCGCCGTGCGCCCTCCCGGCCACCACGCCACCCCCACCCGGGCCATGGGCTTCTGCCTGTTCAACAACGTGGCCGTCACCGCCGCCGCCCTCGCCGCGCGGGGAGAGCGGGTGGCCATCGTCGACTACGACGCCCACCACGGCAACGGGACCCAGGACGCCTTCTTCGCCGACGAACGCGTCTTCTACGTGTCCATGCACGAGTGGCCGCTGTACCCCGGCACCGGGGCGTTGACCGACACGGGCACCGGCGCCGGGGCGGGGACGACGCTCAACCTGCCCTTCCCGGCCGGCACCACCGGCGACGTGTACCGCCGGGCGGTGGCCGAGGCGATCGCTCCGGCGTTAGAGGGGTTCGGGCCCGACTGGCTGCTCCTCTCGGCCGGCTTCGACGCCCACCGGGCCGACCCGCTCACCGGCCTCGCGCTGACCGCCGGCGACTACGCCGACCTCACCGCCGACCTCATCGCCCTCGTCCCCCGGGGCCGCTCGGTGGCCTTCCTGGAGGGCGGCTACGACCTCGACGGGTTGGCGGCGTCGTGTGGCGCCGCCCTCGGCGCCGTCGCCGGCACCGGCTACCGGCCCGAACCGTCCTCGGCCGGCGGGCCCGGCGGCGAGGTGGTCGACGCCGCCCTCGCCGTCCGGGCGAGGGTCGCCCACTCGCGCTAGAGCTGGGGCGGGCCCTCGCTCGCCGGCTGGCGCTGGGGGCCGGGGATGGTGGCCGGAACAGCGGCGGCCGGCGCCCGGCGGCGCCGGTAGCGTTGGCCGGTGATCCCGTCCCGCCTGCGACCGGTGCTCGACCAGGTCCGCCCGGTGGCCGACGCCTTCGTCGCCGCCGGCCACCGCGCCTACCTCGTCGGCGGGGTCGTGCGGGACCAGCTCCTCGGCCGGGACCTGGCTGACGACGCCGACATCGACCTCACCACCTCGGCCCGGCCCGAGGAGACCCGCCGCATCGTCGCCCCCCTCGCCGACGCCGTGTGGACCCAGGGGGCCCGCTTCGGCACCATCGGCTGCCGCATCGGTGGCCGCGTCTACGAGGTCACCACGCACCGGGCCGAGGCCTACCGGCCCGACTCCCGCAAGCCCGACGTGGTCTTCGCCGATGCCGTGGAGGCCGACCTCTCGCGCCGGGACTTCACCGTCAACGCCATGGCCCTCTCACTGCCCGACCCGGTGCTCGTGGACCCCTTCGGGGGCGCCGCCGACCTGGCCGCGGGGCGCCTCCGCACCCCGCTCGCTCCCCAGGAGTCCTTCGCCGACGACCCGCTGCGGATGATGCGGGCGGCCCGGTTCGTGGCCGGCTTCGGCCTCGTGCCCGACGACGACCTCGTGACCGCGGTGGGCGCCATGGCCGGGCGCATCGAGATCGTCTCGGCCGAGCGCATCCGGGACGAGCTCGACAAGCTCATCGTCGTCGAGGACCCGTCGGCGGGGCTGTGGCTGCTCGTGGACACCGGCCTGGCCGAGCACATCCTCCCCGAGCTCCCGGCGATGCGGCTCGAGCAGGACCCGATCCACCGCCACAAGGACGTGCTCGCCCACACCATCGCCGTGGTCGCCAACGTGGCGTCGCGCCGGGACGGGCATCCCAACAGGATCGTCCGCCTCGCCGCCCTGTTCCACGACGTGGGCAAGCCGAAGACGAGGTCGTTCTCCAAGGGGGGCGGCGGGGTCACCTTCCACCACCACGAGGTGGTCGGCGCCCGCATGACCCGCGACCGGATGCAGGCCTTGCGCTACCCGGCCGACGAGGTCGACGCGGTCACCCGGCTCGTGTTCCTGCACCTCCGGTTCCACACCTACCGCCTGGGCTGGACCGACAGCGCCGTCCGCCGGTTCGTGCGTGACGCCGGTGACCAGCTCGACGAGCTCATCGAGCTGACCAGGTGCGACTGCACCACCCGCAACGTGAAGAAGGCCCGGATGCTGGCCCGGCGCATGGACGAGCTGGAGGAACGCATCGCCGCTCTCCGGGAGCAAGAGGAGCTGGCCTCGATCCGTCCCGACCTCGACGGGCGGGCGGTCATGGACCGCCTCGGCATCCCCCCGGGCCCGGTGGTGGGAGAAGCCCTCTCCTTCCTCCTCGAGCTGCGCCTCGAGGAAGGCCCGCTCGGGGCCGAGGAGGCCGCCCGCCGTCTCGACGCCTGGTGGGCCGACCGCGCCGCTGGCACCGAACCCGGGTGACCACGGCGCTCGCCGTCGACTGGTCGGGCGCCGCCCGGGAGACAGGCGAGCGGTTGTGGTGGGCCCTCGCCGTCGACGGTGAGCTGGTCGACCTCGCCCCCGCCACCCGGGCCGAGGCCGTGGCCCGCATCCTCGCCGCCGCCGAGCGTTCCGCCGACCTCGTGGTCGGGCTCGACTTCGCCTTCTCGTACCCGGCCTGGTTCGTGCGGGACGGTTTCGGGTCCACCGCTGCGCTGTGGCGGGGGAGCGATCGCCTCGACCGGCGGGAGCCGCCGTTCTGGGGTTGGGCCGGGAGCCGTCGTCCCACCGGAGCCGAGCTGTTCCGGCGGGCCGACCGGGCCGTCGGGCCGGTGGCCGGCTCCGGGGCCCGACCGAAGTCACCCTTCCAGGTCGGCGGGCCGGGAGCGGTGGGCGCCGGGACCATCCGGGGCCTGCCGGTGCTCGTTGACCTCCAGGACGCCGGCTGCGCCGTCTGGCCGTTCGACCCACCCGGCCGCAGGCCGGTCGTGGTCGAGATCTACCCGCGATGGTTCACCGGCCCGGTGGTCAAGTCCCGGTTCCTGGCCCGGGAGCGCTGGTGGGACCGGCTGGGGCCGGCGGTGGACGCCCGCTTGCGGGCCCGGGCCCTGTGTGGCGAGGACGCCTTCGACGCCGCCGTGTCCGCCATCGCCTTGAGCCGAGGCGTCACCCTCGACCATCCCGACCACTCCGACATCCCCCTCGAGGGCTGGGTCGCCGGCGTGCCCCCGGCGGGCTGATCGTTGTTCGGGAACCCTCAGATCCCCTCCTTGCGGGCCCGGAATATGACCGTGGCCGGCACCCAGGCCATGACGTCGGTCCAGGCCTGGCTGTGAGGCGGTTGGCGAGTCGGCTGGGGTTCGAGGATGGTGTCCACCCGGAAGTTGGCTCGGACCAGCCCGGTGAACACCTCGGCGATGGTGCGGGGATGGTCGACGACGTCCTCGTCGCCCCTCGGCCACCGCAACGGGGCGCGGTCGTGGTAGGCGCGGCGCACGTGCAGTGGGAGCTCGGCGGTGGGATCGAACATGGCGAAGGCGGGGTGGGGCAACGAGAAGACGAGCGGGGCCTCCGGCTTGAGGACCCGGTGCACCTGGCGGAACACCCGGTCGAGGTCGGGCACCTCGGCCAGGGCCATGGCGCTCCACACCGCGTCGATGGCATCGGCCCGCACGAAGGCCAGCTCGGCGGGGCCGGCGTGGATCAGCTCGATGCGCACCTCGGCCCGCTCGGCGGCATCCCGGGCGGCGTCGAGCTGCGCCGTCGACGGGTCGACGGCCAGCACCTTGGCGCCCTGGCGGGCGAAGCTGACGGCGGCGTGGCCGGCCCCGCAACCGAGGTCGAGGACACGCTTGCCTTCCAGGTTGCCCAGCAGGCGGAGGCTGGCCTCGGTGGGGATGTCGGCCCCGTAGCTGGCCACGTCGGTGGGCAGGTCACCGCCGAGGGGCGCCGCCGCCGAGAACCGACGCCAGGTGGCCAGCGCCGGACGGGCCGGCGAGGGGTCGGGGTGGGGTGAGGGAGCGTCGGACATGGGGGCAGTCTGGCCCGCCGGGAGGCCGCACACCGCCGTCGGTCACCGGGTGTGCGAGGGTGGGCCGGTGCGGGTCGTGACCTTCAACGCCTGCCACGGGTCCGCGGGGAAGGGGACGCCCACCGACACCGAGGGCCTGGTCGACGCCTGCGTCGGCTTCGGGGCCGACGTGCTCGCCCTCCAGGAGCTCGACCGGGGTACCCGCCGGGTCGATCGGGCCGACCAGGCGTCCCTCGTCGCCCGGGCCACCGGCATGGCCCACCTGAGGGCGCCGGTGAAGCCCTACGACGAGGGGTGGGTGGAGAACGCCCTGCTCGTGCGGGGGAGCCTCACCGATGGCGAAGTGCTCGCCCTCCGGGGCCGGGACCGCTTCGGGCGCGGGGAGCGGCGCAGCGCCGTCGTGGCCACGGCCCGCGTGGGGGACCGGGCCGTGTCGGTGGCCGCCACCCACCTGTCCCTCACCGTGCCGGACAACGAACCCCAACAGGACCGGGTGGTGGCCGCCCTCGTCCGCCGCCCCGGTCCCCACCTGCTCCTGGGCGACCTGAACCGACGCACGGCATGGGTGCGCCCGGGCACGGCCCGGGCCGGGCTCACCCTGGTCGACGACGACGTCCCGACCTTCCCGGCGCCCGCCCCCCGCTACCGGATCGACCACGTCGCCGTCGCCGGCCTGGCCGTGACCGCGGTCGAGGTGGTGCGCGCCCCGGTGAGCGACCACCGCGCCGTGGTGGTGGAGGTGGCGTGACCGTCGACGACGCCAGCCTGGCCGCCCGCAACGCCGTGTTCCCCAAGGACCGGTCGGTCGAGGTCAGCGACGGCGCTCGCCTGGCCTACACCGTGGTGGGCGACGGGCCGGCCACGCCGATCGTGTTCATGAACGGGTGGACCTGCCCCGACGCCTACTGGGCCAGGATCGCGCCACCGGTGATGGCCGCCGGCCACCCGGCGCTGTTCTTCGACACCCGCGGCCACGGCCAATCGAGCCTGCCCCAGCCGCCGGGACGCTGCGCGCTGGACATCCCCGTCGAGCACGTCTCGGTCGGCCGGGTGGCGGCCGACATCGTCGAGATCCTCGACCACGCCGGCCTGGAGCGGGCGGTCCTGGTCGGTCACTCGATGGGCGTGCAGGGGATCTTCGAGGCCTACCGCATCGGCGGCCGGGCCAGGGTGGCGGGCATCGTGCCGGTGGCGGGCACCTACGAGAACCCGGTGCCCACCTTCGCCGACAAGGCGGTGCTCGACCGGCTGTTCCCCGTCGGCGACGCCCTGTTGTCCCGCCTGCCGTTCGCGGCGCTGCGCCCGGTGATGGGCCACGCCCACCGGATGCCACCGGCCATCTCGATGCGGATCATCCGGGCGCTCTTGCGCACCGCTCCGAGCGTCACCTTCTCCGACGTCGAGCGCCATGTCCGCCAGGTCGGCGACATCGACTTCGCGGTGATGTGGCGGATGCTCGCGGGCATGCGGCACCACTCGGCGGCCGACCTCCTGGCCACCATCGAGGTCCCCGTGCTCGTCCTGGCCGGGGCCCGCGACCACTTCACCCCGCTGTCGGTGCAGGAGCGGATGCACGCGCTCATACCCGGGAGCGAGCTGGTGGTGTTCGACGAAGGTGGCCACCTGCTGCCGGTCGAAGAGGCCGACGGCATCGCCGAGGCGCTGGTCGACTTCGTGCGTCGCCGCATCGACCACCGCATCGACCACCGCATCGACCACCGCAGCGAACAGCGTTGACGCCGGCCTCGCCTGGGTGTGGCCAGAGGAACCGACACCACGGCTCGGCGACGGGGCGTCGGTGGCGCCACTACCCTGGCGCCTCGTGCCCTTTCGGCCCGACGCCATCGGAGGTCGCACCGCCCACGGCGCTGGTGAGATCGACTACCGCCTCGCCCGGCAGGCCGTCGTGGCCGAGTACCGCAAGGGCCGCATCGCCCGCCACGAGGTGTGCGACGCCCACCCCGAGCTGCGCCGGGCTGCCGCCCAGGTCGGCGAGCCCACGTCCCAGTTGTGCCCGATATGCGCCGACGAGCACGTCGTGCTCGTGACCTACGTGTTCGGGCCCCGGCTCCCCGCCCACGGGCGCTGCGTGACCAGCAGCGGCGAGTTGCGGGCCATCGCCAAGCGGTTGGGCAACTTCACCTGCTACGTGGTCGAGGTGTGCCCTGGCTGCGCCTGGAACCACCTGGCCCGCACGTTCCTCCTCACCCCGGTCGGGCGCACCGCCGCTGCTCGCTGACCGGGGGTCGAGAGTGGTTGGTAGCCTCCCCGGGTCCGCGCCCGGTGCAGTCGCCCGGCGCACCACCCCCTGACCATGCGCCCACGCAAACCCCCCCCGGCCCACAACCTCAAGAAGACCCGGTCGGGCACCGTCAAGAAGCGGGGGGTGTTGTGGCGGTGGCGCCGCCTGTTCTTCCTGCTCGGTCTGCTCATGGTGGCCGGGGCGGCCGGAGCCGGCTACGTCCTCTCCCAGATCGAGCTCCCCGGGCCCCCGCCGGACGAGGCCCAGACCACCTTCATCTGTGCCACCGACGTGGCCGCCGGCGACTGCAACGAGGCCACGGCGCTGGCCGAGCTCCACGGCGAGGAAGACCGGGTGAACGTCGAGCTGTCGGCCGTGCCCGAGATCGTCCAGGACGCCGTGCTGGCCGCCGAGGACCGTGACTTCTTCGACCACGGAGGCGTCGACCCGGTCGGCATCGGCCGGGCGGCCTGGGCCGACATCCGCAGCCAGGGCACCGCCCAGGGTGGCTCGACCATCACCCAGCAGTACGTGAAGAACGTCTACCTCACCAACGAGCGCACCCTGCCCCGCAAGCTGAAGGAAGCCGTCCTCGCCGTCAAGCTCGAGCAGTCGATGTCCAAGCGGGAGATCCTCGAGCGCTACCTCAACACCATCTACTTCGGTCGAGGCGCCTATGGGATCCAGGCCGCCTCGCAGACCTATTGGGGCAAGGACGTCGAGGCGTTGGGCGTCCCCGAGGCCGCCCTGCTGGCCGGGTTGATCCGCGCTCCGGAGACCGCCGACCCTGCCCAGAACCCCGACGAGGCCACACGCCGGCGCAACTCGGTGCTGGCCGCCCTCCTCGAGGAGGGCAAGATCACCCAGGCCGAGTACGACCTCGTGTCCGAGACCGGGTTCGAGGCGGTGCGCACCTTCTCACCGGCACAGGGGATCGAGGTCAAGCGGGGGGCCGACAAGTCCCTGCCCGAGGCCTACGCCGCCAGCGACTACTTCGTCGAGTACGTCCGACGCTTCCTGGCCGAGCGGTACGGCAACGAGGAGATCTACGGCCTCGGCTACCGCGTGTACACCACCATCGACCTGCGCCTGCAGAGGGCCGCCTACGACGCCGTCGTCACCACGCTCGACCAGCCCGGTGACCCCGAGGGAGCCATCGTGGCCATCGACGACCAGGGACGGGTGCGGGCCATGATGGGCGGCCGCGACTTCTCCGAGAGCAAGGTCAACCTCGCCGTGGGCACGGAGGGGGGCGGTTCGGGCCGCCAGCCGGGATCGACGTTCAAGCCGTTCGCGCTCGCCACCGCCGTGGACGAGGGCTACACGATGGAGTCGGTGCTCCCCGCCCCCCCGGAGGTGACCTTCACCGACGTCATCCAGCCCGACGGCACACCGTGGAAGGTCACCGGCGGGTGCTGCGGAGGTCGGGCCACGCTCCTGCAGGCCACCGAGCAGTCGGCCAACACCGCCTACGCCCAGCTCATGGACGACCTCGGACCGGAGAA
Organism: Acidimicrobiales bacterium; assembly: GCA_030447445.1. GTDB lineage: Bacteria > Actinomycetota > Acidimicrobiia > Acidimicrobiales > Iamiaceae > JAUJOW01. The sequence continues at coordinate 57,470 of JAUJOW010000006.1, forward strand.
GGTGGTGGCCATGGCCGAACGCCTCGGGGTGTCGGCCGACCTGCCGCCGCTGCACTCCCTCGTCCTCGGCTCCGGGGAGGTCTCGGTGCTCGACATGGCCGCGGGCTACTCCACCTTCGCCAACCAGGGCACCCGCGTGACGCCGATCGTGGTCACCCGGGTCGAGCGGGCCGACGGGACCCTGGTGGAGGACTTCACGGCCGAGCGCACATCGGCGCTCAGCCCCGAGGAGGCCTCCAAGGTCACCTACGCCCTGGAGGGGGTGATCGACTCCGGCACTGGGCAGGCCGCCGACTTCGGTGGGTCGGCGGCGGGCAAGACGGGCACCACCAACGACAACCGAGACGCCTGGTTCGTCGGCTACACCCCCCGGCTCACGGCGGCAGCCTGGATGGGCTACCTCGACAACACCAAGATGGAGAACGTGCACGGCATGCCGGTGAAGGGCGCCAACCTGCCGGCGCAGATGTGGCGGCGGTTCATGGTGGCTGCCGCCGACCTCACCGACCTCGGGGGTGACTTCCCCGAGCCCGACGACCTCGACTCCGGCAAGCACCTCCACCCCGAGCTGACCACCACCAC
>JAUJOW010000006.1:58151-88953 GCA_030447445.1 Acidimicrobiales bacterium
ACCACCGCGCCGTCGACGACCGAGGCCACACTGCCGGAGACGACCACCACCGAGGCCCCGACCACCGTGCCCTCGACCACCGAGGCCCCGACGCTGCCCTCGACCACCGAGGCCCCCACCTTGCCCCCGACCACCGAGGTCCCGATCCCCACCACGACCGTGCCGCCCTCGACGGCCCCACCGGCCACCGTCGCGCCGACCAGCGCCCCGGTGGTGAACGGCTCCGGGCCGGACGGGACCGGCGGCGGCCCCTGACCAGGGGGTCAGCCCTCGGCCACGGGTTCGTGGGGGTAGTGGGTGCGGCACGGGAAGCACCAGCGCTCCACCTCGTCGACCACCACCGCCCGGCCCGGCGTGTCCCACGTCTCGGGGGTCACGTACACGCGGTGCAGCCGTACGAGGTCGTCGCGCCGGTCCCCGCAGCTGTCGCAGGTCCCGATCTCCACCGGCGGCACGCTATTGCTCCCCGTCGACCGCCCGCACGGCGGCGCCGACGCCCACCGGTGGGCAAGCGCACCCAACGGGGCTCACCGTGCACCCACGTCCGGGATCCGGACGCCAGCGCACGGTGAGGCGCGGGCTATGTGCTGCTTTGGCGGGACCTGTCCCCGTCAGTAGGCTCCGGGCACCGCCGGCAGCCGGATGGCGCTGGACGGGAACAAGGAGGCCTTCACATGGGCACGACCAGCGAGCCCCGCGCCCGCATCCCCCTGACCGTCCCCGCGGTCCGGCACCGCAAGGTGGCCACCGGCGGCGATCCCCTCGTGATGCTCACCGCCTACGACGCCCCCGGCGCCCGCATCGCCGACGCTGCCGGAGTCGACCTCATCCTGGTCGGCGACACCCTGGCCATGGTCGTGCTCGGCTACGACGACACCCTCCAGGTCACCGTCGACGACATCGCCCACCACACCGCGGCGGTGGCCCGGGCCCGCCCTTCGGCCCTCGTCGTCGGTGACCTCCCGTGGATGAGCTACCACCTGTCGACCGCCGACACCGTGGCCAACGCCGCCACCCTCGTGCGGGCCGGCGCCCAGGCGGTCAAGCTCGAAGGGGGCCGCAAGCGCATCCCGATGGTCGAGGCCATCGTCGACGCCGAGATCCCGGTGATGGGCCACATCGGGCTCACACCGCAGTCGGTGCACGCCATGGGCGGCTTCAAGGTGCAGGGACGGACGTCGGAGGCGGCGCTGCGCCTCGTGGCCGACGCCAAGGCCCTGGCCCACGCCGGTTGCTTCGCCGTCGTGCTCGAGTGCGTGCCCGACGAGGTGGCCCGCCGGGTGACCGACGCCGTCGAGGTGCCCACCATCGGCATCGGCGCCGGCCGCCACTGCGACGGTCAGGTCCTCGTGTTCCACGACGTGCTCGGCATCGAGGACCGCCTCAGGCCGAAGTTCGTGCGCCGCTACGCGTCCCTGGCCGACGACGCCGTGGTCGCGGTGCGCAGCTACGCCGACGACGTGCGCACCGGCCGGTTCCCCGCCGACGACGAGAGCTACCACCTCGCCGCCGAGGTGGCCGACACCCTCGGCTGCTACAGCTCCGACGGCCCCACCCCCACCTGAGCTCACCGGGCGGCACTCCCGCCGGGTGGCCGCCCGACCCCGGGCCGGTGCAGGCCGTAGCCTTCCGGTGAGTGACGGGACCGGAGCGCGATGGGCGGCCGTCGCGAGCCCGCTTCATCGGCATCGCCATCTCCCTCGTCGGTCTGGCGTTGCTCGGCTGGGCGCTGCTCGGCACCGCCTACGACGAGGATCCCGAGGAGCCGACCACCACCTCGACCAGCGTCGATGCCGGAACCGACGGCGACGGGGCGAGCGGTCGGGAGCCCCTCGCGGGGTTCGACGAGGAGGCGGTGCGCATCGTGGGCGGTGACGGCGAGACGACGCTCCACTGCGTGCTCGCCGCCCGCAGCCCCGAGCAGCGCCGGCGGGGGCTGATGGAGGTCACCGACCCGACCCTCGGGGGCTACCCCGGCATGTTGTTCGTCTACCCCGGGCCGCGCACCGGGGGGTTCTGGATGCGCAACACCCCGATGCCGCTCACCATCGCCTTCCTCGACGAGGAGGGGGCGGTGGTCTCCACCGCCGACATGAAACCCTGCGAGGACTCCCCCGACTGCCCCTCCTACGGCCCTGACGGCCCGTACCGCTACGCGCTCGAGGTGCCACGGGGACGCCTCGACGACCTCGGCCTGGTCGAAGGGGCCAGGCTCGAGCGGGCCGGCCCCTGCCCGCCCGAGGACCCGTGACGGCCGCCTCCGGCGGTCACTGTCACGTCCTCCGACCCCGCCCGCCGCCCTCGCTGTGACCGCCTCCGGCGGTCACTGTCATACGGGGGGCGCATACTCGGGGAATGAGGTCGCCCGCACCGCCGTCCGGTAGGTTGTCCCGGTCCAACCAAGCCCTGCCCCGTGCCCACGGGGCCCCGAGCGTTCGAGCGCCGGGTCCGGAGGGAGGTGGTGCTCGCCATGCGAGCCTATGAGCTGATGGTCATCTGCGACGGCGACCTCGACGAGTCGAGCGTGGCCGGGGTGATCAACCGCATCCACGCCGAGGTCGAGGCGAAGGGCGGGCGCACCGCCACCACCGACAAGTGGGGCAAGCGCCGGTTCGCCTACGAGATCAACCACAAGCACGAAGGCTCCTACGTCGTGTTCGAGGTGCTGGCCGAGCCCGGCGCCCTGGACGGCCTCGAGCGCAGCCTCCGTCTCGCGGACGAGGTCGTCCGCCACAAGCTGATCCGCCTGCCTGACCGTGAGGCCGCCTCCCGCGGCCTGTTCGACGGGCAGGCCACCCCGGCCGAGTCCGGGTAGATCGGGAGGAGAACCCGATGCCAGACAACACCGTCACCCTGGTCGGCAACGTCACGCGCGACCCCGAGCTCCGGTTCACGCCGAGCGGTGCGGCCAAGCTCACGTTGGGCTTGGCCGTCAACCGCCGCTGGCAGAACCGGCAGAGCAACGAGTGGGAGGAGCAGACCTCCTTCTTCAACATCATCGCCTGGCGCGATCTCGCCGAGAACGCCGCCGAGTCCATCACCAAGGGCACCCGGATCATGGTCAACGGCCGCCTCGAGCAGCGCTCGTGGGAGACCGAGCAGGGCGACAAGCGGTCGGTGGTCGAGGTCGTCGCCGACGAGATCGCGGCCAGCATGCGCTGGGCCACGGTCAAGGTGAACCGGATCGACCGTCGCGACGCCGACGGGTCGGGCACGAGCGGCGGGGGCGGCGGCGCCAGCCGGCCGGTGAGCAACCAGCCCGCCTCGGGCGGCGGCTACCAACAGGACGAGGAGCCGTTCTGATGGCGCCGAAGCCCAAGCGGGGCAAGAACAAGGACAACGCCCGCCGCAGCAAGAAGAAGATCAGCATCCTCTCCCAGGAGCGGGTGCAGTACGTCGACTACAAGGACGTCAACCTGCTCCGGCGGTTCATGTCCGACCGGGCCAAGATCCGGGCCCGGCGGGTCACCGGCAACGACGCCCAACAGCAGGCCACGGTGGCCATGGCCATCAAGAACGCCCGAGAGATGGCGCTCCTGCCCTACGCCAACCGGGTCACCCAGCAACGCGGCGGCCGAGGTGACCGCGGCGGGGATCGCGGCGGGCTGCGGGCCGACGGGCCCCCGCCTCGCCCCACCGCTCCCCCGCCCGCCCCCGGCGCCGAGTCGAGCGCCCCGACCCCGGTCGACGAGCTCGACGGCGCCGACCTGTTCGACGATGCCGCCCTGCTCGACGATGACGGCACCGAGACGGAGGTGGACGCCTGATGCGGGTCATCCTCCGGGCCGACGTCGCCGAGGTCGGCACCAAGGGAGAGGTGGTCGAGGTGGCTGACGGCTTCGGGCGCAACTTCCTCCTACCCAGGGGGCTGGCCATGAGAGCGAGCCCGGGGGTCGAGGCGCAGGCGGAGTCGATGCGCCGCTCGCGCACCGTCAAGGACATCGCCGCCCGGGGGGCGGCCGAGGAGGTGGCCAAGACGCTCGTCGCCGCCACCGTCACCGTCCCGGCCAAGGTGGGCAGCGCCGGTCGCCTGTTCGGGTCGATCGGCACCGCTGAGATCGCCGGCGCCATCGCCGCCCAGACCGGCATCGACATCGATCGTCGCAAGCTCCACCTCGAGGAGCCCATCAAGGCCACCGGCACCCACCTGGTCCCGGCCAAGCTCCACCCCGACGTGGAGTTCCCGGTCACCGTGGAGGTCGTGGCGGGATGACGGCGGCCGGCACCCTGCCGGCCCCCCGAGCCCCCCGACCCGCCGGCGACTCGGCCTTTGGCGCGCCCCGGTCCACAGGCCACGCCCCTCCTCCACAGCCGATGCACAACGGCCAGGGTCTGGATGCCCACAGGCCGGGTCCGTCATGGTGAACCGACCATGACCGCGTCCGATCAGCCACCGCCGGAGGACCGGCCCAGCCGCAGTGCTGGTGCCCGCGTCCCACCCCACAACCTCGACGCCGAAGAAGCCCTGCTCGGCGCCATGCTGCTGTCCCTCGACGCCGTGGCCAAGGCCAGCGAGGTCATCGGCTCGGCCGACGTCTTCTACAAGCCTTCCCACGGCCACGTCTACGAGGCCATCGGGGTGCTCACCGCTCGTGGCGCCGCCGTCGACCCCATCACCGTGGCCGAGGAGCTGCGTCGCCGCGACCTGCTCGACGCCGTCGGCGGGTCGGCCGCCCTCGTGTCGCTCCAAGCCAACGCCCCGGGAACGGCCAACGCCGAGCACTACGCCCGCATCGTCCACGACCACTCGCTGCTGCGACGCCTGATCGGGGCGGCCGGGTCGATCGCCGAGCGGGCCTACGGCCTGCCCGACGACGTGCGCAAGGCGGTCGACGAGGCCGAGTCACTCGTCTTCGACATCGCCCGCCACGAAGGCCAGGACTCGACGGCCAAGATCCGCGACCTGCTCAACGACACCCTGCAGGCCCTCGAGGACCTGTACGACAAGGGCAACGACATCACCGGCACGCCGACCGGCTACACCGACCTCGACGGCATGACCGGTGGCCTCCAGAAGCAGCACCTCGTCGTCGTCGGCGCCCGGCCGGCCATGGGCAAGACCTCCTTCGCCCTCGGCATGGCCGCGCACGCGGCCATGAAGGCGGGCCGGCCGGTGCTGCTGTTCTCGCTCGAGATGAGCAGGGTCGAGCTCAGCCAGCGGCTCCTGTGCTCCGAGGCCCGGGTCGACACCAAGAAGGTGCGCACCGGCCGGCTCGACGACCGGGACTGGAACTCCATCACCCACGCCGTCGGCCGCCTCGGCGAAGCCCCCATCTGGATCGACGACAACCCCAACGTCAACGTCATGGAGATCCGGTCCAAGGCCCGGCGCCTGCGCAGCGAGGTGGGCGACCTCGGCATGGTGGTGGTGGACTACGTGCAGCTCATGACCGGCCGCGGCCGGGCCGAGAACCGCCAGGTCGAGGTGGCCGAGATCAGCCGGGGCCTCAAGCTGCTCGCCCGCGAGCTCAACTGCCCCGTGGTCGCCCTCGCCCAGCTCAACCGGAGCCTCGAGCAGCGGGCCGACAAGCGGCCGATGCTGTCCGACCTCCGGGAGTCCGGATCCCTCGAACAGGACGCCGACATCGTCATGTTCATCTACCGCGAGGAGGTCTACGAGGCCAAGGCCGAGAACGCCGGCCTGGCCGAGATCCTCGTGGCCAAGCACCGCAGCGGTCCCACCGGGATGACCCGGCTCTCCTTCCTCTCCCACATCACCCGGTTCGAGAACATGGCCCGGGACATGTGACGGCCATCCCCACCGGGTGGTCACTCCACCGGCGACTCGGGCAGGGTGAACGGGCCGTAGGTGAACGCCGGCAACCACGGGGCGGGGTCGGCTCCCCCCCAGTCGAGAGCGGCGATCTGGTCCCTGGTGCGCCGTCCGGAGGCCGAGCGCAACAGGTCGAACCGGTCCACCGTGAGTGTGGCCCCGGGTTCGCCGGTGCCGGCCACGGTCTCGTCGCCGTCCTCGAAGCGGACGCGCACCGGCGCCAACCCGGCGCCCGAGAACGCCGCCCCGAGCCCGCGCACGGCGAACCTGGTGCCGACGACGACGGCGTCGGAGTCACGAGCGCCGGGGCAACCGAGGGCGCCCCGCAGGTCGTGTTCGTGGGTGACCTCGTCGAAGACGAGCTGGGCGGGGGCGCCACCGGAGCCGAGGAGGGCCTCCACCTCGGTGGCGGCCCGTTCCCAGGTGGCGATCACGTCGGTCAAGGTGGCGGCGGCGAAGCGGTCCACCTGGGCCTGGGTCCAGGGCTCGGTGGCCACGCCCTCCATCCGCCCGGCCACGATGTCCTCGCACACGCCGGCGAGGTGGGCGAGCACGTCCTTCGTCGTCCAGCCCGGGCAGGCCGGGACGGGCGTCTCGGCGGCGCCGGCCGGTGCCGCCCGCACCAGCTCGGCGATGCGGCTGCGCGTGGATCGGTACACGGCCGTGGTGTCCAACGGGCTCCTCCTCGTCGCGCCGCCATCCTCCCACCTCGTCCAGCCGCCGCCACCACGGCGAAGGCCATGACGGCGACCTGGACGGTGACCACGGCCCTCTTCACGGCGACCAGCCTCCCACGGGGGGCGGCGGCTGGACGGCCGGGGGGCGGGGGCGGCGGTTCCGGTCGATGACCACACCGATGCCGGTGGCGATGGCGAGGTTGACGACGGGACCGGCGAAGATGCCCACGGCCATGACGGGCTCGGGCAGGGCCACCCCGAGGATCGACCACGGCAGGCCCACGAGGACCAACCAGATGCCGCCGAGGTTGGCGTCGGGGGCGTCGCCGTGCTCGATCTCGGACCAGATGAAGATCCCGACGGCGACGGCGACGATGAGCAGGTAGCCGCCGGCGCACACGACGGTGGCGAGGTGGCGGCGCATCATCGGACGGCGGACCCCCGCCGGTCCAGCCGGGGCAGCTCCACCCGGGCGAAGAGGGCCACGGTGACGGCGAGCACGACCCCGGGGCCGACGAGCCACAGGGGCCGCTGGGCCCACCAGCCGGCGGTGGGCTCGGCGAGCAGCTCGAACCCGAGGGACCTGTAGGCGCCGATGGCGACGATCAGGGCGGTCATGTGCCAGGTGAACAGGGTCATGGCCACGGCGTTGACCGACACCACCCCGGTCCAGACCCGGCGGCGGGCCAACCACCGCTCAGCGGCCGGCCGGACGAGCATGGCCACCGCCACCTGGAACACCGCCAAGGCGGCGATGCAGGCCGTGGTCGGGAACATGTTGGACACGTCCTCGCCCCGCACGGCCACCATCGACCGGGGGTACACGCCGAGGTTGGTGAGCACCACGAGGCCGACGAGGCCAGCCACGGCCGTGGCCCACAGGGACCGGCGGGACCAGCGGGCGAAGGTGCCGTCGCGCCAGAAGTAGCCGAGCTGGTGGGCGAACAACCACACCAGGGCGGCGTTGGCCAGGCCGAGCTGGTCGACCTCGAACCGGAAGCGGCCGAGGTCGGCGAGGACGATGGCCGAGCCGAGCAGGACCAGCGTGAGCTCCCGTCCCCGACGGTGGAGGGCGGCGGTGAGGGGGGCGAGGACCACGACGGCGGCGTACATGCCGAGGAACCACAGCGGGACGAACACGACCCGCCCCCAGGACAGCACCCCGGCGTAGTCGTCCAGCATCCAGCGGGCGACCACGTCCACGAGGGCCCACACGGCCACGAACACCGCCACCGGCCGCAGCAACCGCGTGAGGCGGGTCCGGACGAAGAGCCACCAGCCGCGCTCACCCCGCCGCTCGAGGGCCTCGAGGCTGGCCAGGTTGGCGAAGCCACCGACGAAGAAGAACACCGGCATGATCTGGAGGAGCCAGGTGGCCAGCCAGAGCAGGCGGACGTCGCCGATCGGGTTCGGCATTGTCAGCGCGCCGTCGCTGTCGAAGTGGGTCACCGAGAACACCCAGTGCCAGAGGATGACCACGACGATCGACAGGGCTCGGAGGAAGTCGACGAAGCGGTCCCGGCTGGCCGGCGTGGCCTCGACGAGGCCACCGACGCCGAGGACGGTGGATGGAGCCGCCGCAGCGGGAGCGGTGCTGGTCATGGCCCCACCTTGCCCGTGCCAAGGGCGCCACGACCGGGGGAGGACCCCCCATCGGCTGGTGGTGGACCCCCCAAGACCGCGGGCAGTGGGGCGGAGCGGCCGCGCTAGTTGCGGGTGTACAGCAGCGAGCCGGTGGCGGTCAGCTCGGCCTTGAGCTCGACCACCTCTCCGGTGGAGTCGAGCGCATCGCAGGTGAAGATGCCGTCCTCGTCGACCGGGAAGGCCTCCACGTCGTCCATGTCGCACACCGCCTTGTCGCCACCGGCGTAGTAGGCGGCTTCCCACTCGGCCTTCTCGATGGTGAGGGGAGCCTCCTCCACGGTGACCTCGTAGCTGATGAAGGTCTCACCGGGGCTGGTGATCTCCACCGCCGCCGAGCTGTCGACCCCGAGGTAGGTGACGTCGCAGGTGGCGGCGGGACCGGCCACGTCGGTGGGGATCGGCTCGGGCTGGCAGGTCACCGAGGTGTCGTCGGCGGCCCGGCCGCCGGCCTCGATGATGACCGTGGCCACCTCGTACTTGATCTGCTCGGTGAAGTCGGCCTGGGCCGAGGGCTCCGGTGGCAGTTCCGGGTCGGGCCACGGCTCGGTGGGCTCCTCGGTCACCGTCGAGCCATCCAGGTCGTCCTCGGGCTCGGTGGTGGAGGTGGTGGTGGTCTCCGGTTCCGACGTGGTGGTCGTCTCCTGCCCGTCGCCGCCTCCGCCGGGGGCGGCCGTGGTGGGGCCGTCGTCGGCGGCGTCGTCGGTCGTGCCGCAACCGACCAGCACGGAGGCGATGGCCACGACGGCGAGGCAGAGCAGGGGAAGACGACGCATGGGGAGGGCTCCTTGGGGGATCGGGGGACCGGAGCGTAGATGTCCGTTCTCCGGCCATCTCAACCGGGCACGGGCGCCGCCGTCCTCGTCCTGTGCTCGATCCGGGCCCGCCGGGCCACCACGACGGCGGTGCCGAGGCCGAGCACCATCCCGGCGGTGGCCAGCGCGCCGGCCGGCACCATGCGGGCCGCCACCCGCTCGTGGCAGGGCCGTTCGACGGCCCGGTGGGCCTCGGCCGGGGAGAGCCGGGAACCGTCGGGGAGGGTGCCGTCGGCCGCCGGCAGGGCGTCGGACCGGCCCCGCAGGAGGAACATCGCCGGGGCGCCGCAGTCCTGGACCGGTCCGTTGCGGACCGGTACCGACGCCACCACGAAGGCGAGCGCCAGGAGGATGAGGGCGAGCCAGGCCACCGCCGTGCTGGTCGACCGGCGCCACCCAGCCCCCGGCGACGACGGGTCGGTGGTCGGCGGGCGGGCCGGTGGTCTCACGGCACCCGGGGGCCGAGCCAGTCGACCACCTGGTCGAGGGCGGTCCGCCGGTGCCCGTGCAGGTAGTGGGGGGCACCGGGCAGCTCGAGGTAGGTGACGTCGTCGGCCCCGGCGGCGGCGGCGATGGCGGTGGCCTGGTGTCGGCGGATCTCGGTGTCACCGGTCGGGTGGATGACGAGGGTCGGCACGGTCACCGCCGGCATGGTGTGGGCCAGTCGAGCGGGCGAGGACAGGCCTGACCACGTCGACAGCCACCCTCGGGCCGTCATGGTGCGGGCCAGGCCACCGAAGCCGTAGTTGGCGACGAGGGGATCAGGGGCAGCGAACACGGTGCCGAGGGGGCGGTCGTCGGGGTCGATGGAGGGATCGAGGTAGGCGGGGTCGGCGAGGGTCCGGTAGATGGTGAGGTAGCGGGCGTGCACGGCTTGGCGGCGGAGGCGGTTCCACTCCCTGCTGCCGGGGGACAGGTCGGCGAGCCCCGCTCGGGCCTGGTGGCGGGCGGCCACGGCGGCGCTCGCCTCGGCGTCGATCCGGGCCACGCGGGCCCGCTGGGCGTCGCGGTAGGTGGCCAACCACCCACGGTCGTAGCTGGACGGCTCGGGCCACGGTCGCCAGCCGTTGTCGGGGTCGTACATGTCGAGGGCAGGGTCGACCGAGAAGGGGTCGGTCTCGTCGGTGACGGAAGGGTCGATCACCTGGAGCATGAACACGCCCTCGCCGGGGTGGGCGGCGAGGGCCACGAAGGCGTCACCGAGGGGGCGGCCCTCGGCGGTGGCGGTGGCCTGGGCCAGCGCCATGAGGGACCCTCCGCCGCTGTTGCCGAGCAGCACGACGCCCTCGGCCCCCCGCCGGCGCAGCTCTGCCACCACCGTCTCCACGTCGGTCACGCATCGCTCGTGGAGGCAGTCGGTGTCGTTGTTGACGTAGCGGGTGGCGAAGCCGAGCACGGCGTAGCCGGCGGCGGCCAGCAGCGGGCAGGCGTAGTGGACGCTGAAGTCGCCCCGAGGGTGGCCGAGCGCCACCGCCGTCCGCCAGGGCCGCCCGCCCGGTGGGGTCCACAGGATCCCCCGCACCACGGCCCCGTCGGGGGCGACGAGCACGACCGGCTCCCGGCCCGGCGGGGTCGCCGGCTCGTCGTCGGGGTCGGGCCAGTACCCGATGAAGGGGCGGTTGCTGGGCGCCGCCGTCACCCGCCGGGAGCGGGGGCGGGGGCGTCGGCAGGCCGCCGGCGACCCCGGTGGAACACCGGCTCCGGGGCGGTCTCGAGCTCGGGGGCCTCGGCGGCCAGCACAGCCTGGGCGCGGGCCCGGTCGGCGGGGGTGTACGGGGCGGTGTCACAGCACCACTCCACCAGGATGCCATTGGGGTCGGTGGTGTAGGCCGAGGCGCAGAAGCCGTGGTCGATCTCCATGGCGTCGATGCCCTGGTCGAGCCAGCGGTCACGACGGGCGGCCAGCTCGTCGAGGTCGGCGGCGGTGAAGGACAGGTGGTTGACCCACGGGGGCAGGCCGAGGCCCTCGGAGATGCGGGGATCGAAGCCGTCGATGCGGGGGTCGTGCAGCTCCCAGAAGGCGATCATCCCTTCCCCGCCGGTGTCGTAGAACACGTGCTTGGCCCAGCCGCCGGGAGCGTCGGTGGGGGCCACGACCGCCTTGACCAGCTCGAAGCCCATGGCGTCGGTGTAGAAGGCGTGCGTGGCGGCCAGGTCGGTGGTGGCCAGGGCGACGTGGTGGAATCCCATCGTCGCAAGCCTCCCACACCACCCGGCGCCCGTTCAGGCCCCCCGTACGCTGGCCCCGTGCCGTCGCGCCCCCGCCTCACGGTCGTCGTCGTGGCGGTGGTGTGGGGGACGATCGGTCTCATCGTGCGGGAGGTCGAGCTGCCGGCGGTGGCCATCGCCTTCGCCCGGGTGGCGGTGGGGGGGATCGGTCTGGCCGTCGTCTCGTCGCTGATGGCCCGCCGAGGCCAGGGCCCCCGGGTGGGGCTTCCTCACTACCGGCCGGCCCGCACCGTGATCAGCGGCGGGCTGCTCGCCGGGCACTGGGTGGCGATGCTGGCGGCGTTCCAACGGGCGCCGATCGGGACCGTGCTGCTCGTGGTGTACCTGGCGCCGGTGCTCGTGGCCCTCGGTGCCCCTCGCCTCATCGGGGAGCGGGTGGCGCCGGCCGTGGTGGTGGCGCTGGGTCCGGCATTGGCCGGCACGGCGCTCGTGGTCGGTCCCGGCGCCGACGGGGTGGCCGCCACCGGCCTCGTGCTGGCCGGCGTGGCGTCGGTGACCTACGCCGCCATGGCCCTCGTCAACAAGACCCTCGTCGGCCACTACGGCGGGCTGCGCCTGGCCATGGTCAAGCAGGCCGTGGCCGCCGCCGTCCTCGCTCCGTTCGCGGCCTTGGCGCCGTGGGGCACGCCCCGGGCGGCGTGGGTCTGGCTGGTCGTGCTCGGCCTGGTCCACACCGCCGGCGGTCTGGCGTTGTTCCTCGACGCGCTCGGCCGGATCCCCGCCACCCAGGCCGCCATCCTGGCCCAGCTCGAGCCGGTGGCGGCGGTCGGGTTCGCGTGGGCGGTGCTCGGCGAGCGGCCGGGGCCGGCCACCACCATCGGGGGCTTGCTCGTCATCGCCGCCGGCGTCATGGTGGTGCGGGCCGGGACGGCCCCATCCGTCACATCCCCGGAGGTGGTCGGTGCTGCTGGCTGAGGAGACCGCCGCCCCCGTCTTCCTCGGCGAGGACCTGCTGGCCTACCTGGTGCTGGCCCTCGGCGCCGCCATGGCGGTCGGGAGCATCCTCGCCGTGGTCCGCCCGCCGGAACGAGCCCGGAACGGTGAGCTGACCCGAGCGCCGATTGGCCGCAGTGTGGTCATGGCTGCGGTGGGCACCGTCGCCGCCGTATGGGCCTTGGCCAGCCTGGTGCTCGGGTGAGCGGCGGAGCGGCCGAGCGCCCGATCATCACCTACGGTGCCGGCGATGGACACCTTGCGCACCCCCGACGACCGCTTCGCTGACCTGCCGGACTTCGGGTTCGAGCCGCACTACGTCGAGGTGCCCGACGGCGACGGGGGCCGGTTGCGGATCCACCACCTCGACGAGGGACCAACCGACGGCGAGGTGGTGCTGTGCCTCCACGGCGAGCCGTCCTGGTCGTTCCTCTACCGCCACATGGTGCCGGTGCTCGTGGGCGCCGGGCTGCGGGTGATCGCTCCCGACCTGGTCGGCTTCGGTCGGTCCGACAAGCCCGCCCGGCGGGCCGACTACACCTATGCCGGCCACGTCGAGTGGGTTCGCCAGGCCGTGTTCGGCGAGCTCGGGCTGGACGGGGTCACCCTCGTCGGCCAGGACTGGGGTGGGTTGATCGGCCTGCGGCTGGTCGGTGAGCACCCGCACCGGTTCCGGCGAGTGGTGGCGGCGAACACCTTCCTGCCCACCGGTGATCGCCCACCGGGGGAGGCGTTCCTGCGCTGGCAGGCCTACAGCCAGGATGTTCCCGAGCTCCCCATCGGGCGGATCGTCGATGGCGGGTGCGTCACCGACCTGTCGGCCGACGTGGTCGCCGGCTACGACGCCCCCTTCCCGGACGAGACCTACAAGGAGGGCGCCCGCCAGTTCCCGGCCCTGGTGCCGACCCGCCCCGACGACCCCGCCAGCGAGGCCAACCGGGCGGCGTGGGAGGTGCTCCGCCGGTTCGACCGGCCGTTCCTGTGCGCGTTCAGCGACCAGGACCCGATCACCGCCGGGGCCGAGCGCGTGTTGCAGGCCGAGGTCCCGGGCTCCGCAGGTCGGCCCCACACCACCATCGCCGGCGCCGGCCACTTCCTCCAGGAGGACCGCGGTCCGGACCTGGCCCGGGCCGTGGCCGACTTCGTGGCCGCCACCCCCGTCTGAGCGCCGGCGTGCGGGTCGGACCCTCGGTTTCGAAGGGTGGGGGCCCGCAGGTCAGCGGTCGTGGCGGTCCGGTGGGCTCGGGCCCTCGTCTTCCGAGGGTGGGGGCCCGGGCGTCGTGGACAGGGCCCGGCGCCGGGCCCGGCGGCTCGAACGCCAGACCAGCCCGGCGATGCCGGCCAGGCCGGCGGCGATGGCGGCCAGGAGGGCGAGCTGTTCGATGCCTCCTCGGTCGCCTGGCCGGTCGGGCGCATCGCCGGCGCCCGGCTCGGGGATGATGGCGGGCGGCGGCTGGCGCTCGTCCTCCGTGCCGGCCTGGCCGCGCCGGGCTCGGTCTCGGGCCTCGGGCGGGGCCACGAGCGCCACGATCGTCACCAGGACCACGATCATGCCGATCAGCACGCCGGCGGCCAGCCAGGTCGAGCGCCGTTCCCCCCGGCCGCGCTCGGCCGCGCTCGCCGGCGGGTCCACAGCGGGGTCGGGGGTGGAGGTCTCGGACCCGGCCATACGAGCCATCGTCCCCCGGCCCGATCCGCCCTGCCAACTCTCCGCCGCTGGCGGCACCGACGCCACCCGTCGGTCGTCAGGATGTCGACCGGCGCCGCCGCTGGCGGGAGCCCCACGACACGCCGCGGCCCCGGCTCTCCGTGCCGGCCCCCGCCCCGGCCGACCCCGCGAGGTCGAACAGCCAGCGCCCGGCGTCCACCCGGACCCGTCCGAGGGCCACGGGCACCGACTGGTCGGTGACGACGATCGGTCGCAAACCGGAGGCGGCCGCTCGACGGGCCACGTTGGTGAGGAACTCGGTGAACCCGCCGAGGGTGCCGGCAGGGGCGAGCACCACCGCCCCCACCTCGATGTCGGCGTCGAGCCGGGGTTGGTCCGAGGTCGGGAGGGCGTGCTTGAGGGAGGGGTCGGCGACCACGGCCACGAGCACGCCGGGGTGGGCGGCGTGGAGGTGGCAGACCGCCTGGTGGAGCTGTTCGAGGGACGGGGTCTGGCGTCGCCAGCCGCTGATCATCCCTCCGTCGACCACCGCCACCGTCGAGCGCTCGTCCTCCGCCACCCCTGCAACGTAGTGGGCGACCCCTCAGGTCGTCAGCGTCACCCGACGGCGACCCCGTTGGCCTTCATGGTGGCCCGGACGGCGTCGGCGATGCCCTCCATGCCGGCCCGGTTCGGGTGGACAGGAGCGGCGTCGGCAGCGGGGACGACCGGCTCCACCCAGCGAATGGTGGGCGGCTTGCAGGCGTCGTGGCCGATGCTGGGGGCGTAGGTGTCGACGTAGACGTCACCGTTGGCGACGGTCACGTAGCGGATGGTGGCGTTGAGGCGCTTCTCCACGTCGTCGCGCAGGTAGGGCACATCGCCCTTGGCGATGGGAAGGTTGGGCTGGCACAGCTCGAAGAGGTCGGTGGTCTCGGGGAGGATGGCCGGGTAGCCGACGGTGAACACCTTGGCCTTCGGGGAACGAGCCTCGATGCCGTCGAGCACGGCTTGGTACTTGGGGACCAGGGCGGTGATGCGGGTGCCGATCTCGTCGGTGCCGCTGCTCGTGTAGAAGTCCCGGCACGGCGAGCCGGTCGATTGCTTCAGGTAGAGCTCGACGCACTTCTTGGCGATCTCGCTGAAGCCGATGTCGTTCCCGCCGATGCCGAGGGTCACGATCTTCGTGCCGCGGTCGAGGCCGTTGAACTGCGGCGGGTTGTCAGGATCGGGGTCGACGTCTTGTGGCTCGGTCATGTGCTTGGTCCGGGCGCCGCTGCAGCTCACGTCGCGGAACACGGGCTGGTGGAGGTCCGGGGCGATGAGGGAGGGGTAGTTGGACTCCGACCGCAGGCACCCGGGAATCGAGTCGTCCTGGGGGAGGATGGCCGGTCCAGCGGTGTAGGAATCGCCCAGGGCGACGTAGCTGTCGGGCGGCACCTGGCAGGAGCTGAGCAGGCCGGCCGCCAACAGCACCAGGCCAACCAGGGCCCCGAAGCGAGTGCGCATGAGTGATACCCCCGTGTCTGCGTGCAATCCCACGATGCCGGGAGCCCGCAGCCCGACTGCGAGAACTCTACCGTGCCGCGGCCAGCCAGCGCTCATCCTGAGTGACGGGCGCTCACCCGACGTATCCCCGCCGCGACCCCACGGTCAACTTCACAGCGATCCGACCAGCTCCGTTCGGCCGAGGCCGACCACGAGGAGGGCGCCGAGCAACCACTTGGCGATCGACATGCCGAGCACGATCCGGGCCAGGCGGGCGTTGCTGTCGGCGGCCATGGGTACCAGGTAGGCGCCGCCGGGCAGGTAGCGCCAGGTGATCGCCGCGGCCAGGCCGATGATCGGAGCCATGACAATGACCTCGGCGATGCTGTCGAAGGCTCCGGACGCGGTCAGAGCCACCGCCAGGATGGAGACGAGCACGAGTCCAACGACCACCCACCGGCGGTTGGCGATGGCCACCATCGCGGCGAACCAGCCCACGTAGGCGGCTGCGCTCGTCCCGGTCCATTCGCGACCGAGCTCCTCGGAGGAGGCTCCGGGCTCTTGCGAGAGGTTCGCGACCATGACCAGCCCCAGCACGGCGAGCACCAGGAGCAGGTGACGAGCGGTTCCCTGCTGCCGCCGGGCCCGGAAGTAGCTGACTGCCCACACGACTGCCAGACCGACCGTCACGGCGAGCCCGAAGATGAGGATCAGGTCGGGCGTCAGCCAGTCAGGCGGGAGGCGACCTCGTTCTGAGCCGTCCGTCCGGTCCCCGCCGACGCCTGGCCGGTCCTGGATGGCGAAGCTGATGCCGGTCAGGACGATCGCCCCCAGCAGCAGGCCTGTTCGCCGGAACGGCACCCCGGGAACGAACGTCGGTACCGGGTGGGACCCCGAGGATCCGGTCGGCGTCGCTCGGGAGGCCAGGAACGTCAACAGTGCGCTGAGCGCGGTCGGTTCGTTCATCCACGCCCTGGCCTCCAGGTAGGCGACCGGATCCTCGGCGCTCTCGTCGACCTCGCCTGCCGACCGCCGGATCACCATCGGCAGCCGGGACGTCGGGACGGCGAGGAGGATGAACATGACGAGGAGGGCGACGGCGAGCGCGGTCGCGGCCGAGGAGCCCATGGAACGCTCGCCGCTGATCAGCCGCCCGGCGATCCCCGCCGGGGTCGCGAAGAGCACGAGCTCGCAACAGATCAGTCCGACGGCCCCGACCCAGGTAGCCACCCGGTTGGCGCCCACAGAGGCTCGAGCACCCGTCGAGAGCTCGAGCGTCACGCCATCGCGGCGCAGGGCGAGCAGGACATCCCGATAACCGTTCTCGACAGCGCGCGCGTAGTGATCCCGCCAGCGCCGGGGCGTGAGGTTCGTACGACGGTGCCCGCGGTCGAAGTCGAGCGTGAGGGTGCCTTGGACCTCGGGGGCGATGATCGCCACCGAGCCGACGTGGCCGGCGACGGCATGGGTGGGACGCAGCGTGACCGATCGTCGGCGGTTGGCGAGGGTCATCCCGCCGGCCTGGACTTCGACGGACACGACCGTGCGCGCCCCGTCCCCGAACGGCGACGGGGTGGCCAGCGCCTTGGCCGAGGGCCGCTGCCCTTCCTCTGCGTTGTTCCCGTTCAGGCGGCGTCGACCTCGTCGCTGCGGCCCAGGTCGTGGTCGCCCTCCATGAGGACCTCGGGTTCCACGATGGGCACGACGCCCCCCTCCTGGCAGAGGGAGGCGTAGCGGGCCAAGGCGTGGGCGTTGGCCACGACGGCGCAACGTGTGGAGAGCCCCGTCCCGACCGTGATCACCGCCCGCCACCTGGCGAAGCGGGCCCCGAGGATTTCATCCGACCCGGGCGACCGCCAGCCATGGTTGCTTTTCGCTGGGTTCGATCCCGGACGCCTCGAAGCGCTTCGAGATCGTGGCCACGCTCTCGTCCTCCGCCAGGATGCCCGGCCCGGGGCGCACCACGGCCCCAGCGATCGGACGGAGATCGGGGTCCGTCATGTCGGTACGGGCACCGGGGTCCCGACGAACGCCGCCAGTTCCAACAACCGGTTGGCGTAGCCCACTCCTTGTCGTACCAGCCGAGCACCTTGACCGTGGCGCCGCTGACCATCGTGTCGCAGACCGAGAACAGACATGAGCTCGACCGACCGACGATGTCGGCGCTGACGAGCGGGGTGTCGGTGACGTCGAGGGTGCCGTCGAGGCACGGGTCGGCGGCGGTTTCGACGAACGCGCCGTTCACCTCGTCGCGGGTGACCGGCCGGGACAGGGTGCACACGAG
Organism: Acidimicrobiales bacterium; assembly: GCA_030447445.1. Lineage (GTDB taxonomy): Bacteria > Actinomycetota > Acidimicrobiia > Acidimicrobiales > Iamiaceae > JAUJOW01. Next base: position 75,640 of record JAUJOW010000006.1, read on the forward strand.
GTTGACCACCGAACCGCAGGCGACCGGGACGCGGAAGGCCATCCCGTCGAGCCGGCCGGCCAGCTCGGCAAGCACCTCGCCGATGGCCCGCGCCGCGCCGGTCGACGACGGCACGATGTTCGGGGCGGCGGCGCCGGCTCGACGCAGCTCGCGGATGTGCGCCCGGTGGAGGAGGTCGAGCAGCTTCTGGTCCTTCGTGTAGGCGTGCACCGTGCTCATGATGCCGATCCCCCGCTGGATGTGCCATCGTGACGAGCCTCGGTGACGGCGGTGCCGCGCCGATCGGGCCGGGCTGTCACTCGTGGGCGGCGACGAGGCCAGCGCCGGCCCGGCGCAGCAGGTGGCGGAGCTCGGGAGGTTCGAGGGCCTCGAAGGGGAGGTCCAGGCCGACGAGGTGGCCGGCCAGCGCCGCCAGGTCGTCGGCGCCGACTGTGAGCAGCGCGCCCTCCGGGTGCGGCTCGACGACGCCGACGGTGGGCGGCACCTTCCCAGCCACCGCGTCGGCTGATGCGCGGACCACCACCCGCGCCGCGTAGCGGTAGGGCGAGACACCCGACGCCCGGCTGACGAGGTCGACGGCATCGGGTGGGTCCTCGAGGCGGAAGCGGTGACCGGTGGGGACGACCTCGATGATGCGGTCGGCCCGGAAGGTCCGCCAGTCGTCGCGGTCGACGTCGAAGGCCACGAGGTACCAGCGGCGCCCGGTCGACAGCAGGCGATACGGGTCGACACGCCGCTCGGTCCGGCGACCGTCCCGGTCGACGTAGGTGATGCGGAGCCGGTCCTGGGCGGCGGCGGCGCGAGCCACGGTCACCAACACGTCGGCGGCCACGTGGTCGGCCCCGCCGAGCGACAGCGTGGTCGTGCGCACGGCGGCGACCCTCGCTCGGAGGTGCGGGGGGAGCAGCCGGTCGAGCTTGCCGAGGGCGGCGAGCGCCGGTTCCTCGATGCCCTGCACGGCGCCGCCGGCCGACACCCCGAGGGCGATGGCGATGGCCGTGGCCTCGTCGTCCTCGAGCAGCAGTGGCGGCACCGATGCGCCGACACCCAGGTGGTAGCCGCCGCTGACACCGGGGGCGGCGTCGACGGGGTACCCGAGCGCCCGCAGGCGGTCGACGTCACGGCGAACCGTCCGGGTGGTGATGCCCAGACGGTCGGCCAACTCCGGACCCGACCAATGGGCCCGTTGTTGCAGCAGGGACAGGAGCCGGAGGAGCCGGCCCGGCGTGTCGGACACCGGCCGCCATTCTCCCACCATGCGGACCGGAACTGTCCGCATGGCGGGCTACGACGACGTCATGGACTGGACGTCACAGCTGCTCGAGCAGCTCACCTTCCACTGGGACCACCAAGTGAGACCTCGCCTCGTGGGGCTCACCGACGACGAGTACCGCTGGGAGCCGGTGCCCGGGGCGTGGAGCATCCGGCCCCGGAACGAGGCGCGCACGGCGATGGCCGCAGGCGGCGGCGACCTCGTCGCCGACTTCGAGCTTCCCGAGCCGGTGCCGCCGCCGGTGACCACGGTGTCGTGGCGCATCGGCCACGTGATCGTCGGCATCTTCGGTGCCCGCAACGCCGCCCACTTCGGCGGGCCGCCCATGGACTACTTCAGCGTCCACTGGCCCGGCGATGCGCGCTCGGCTCTGGCCATGCTCGACGAGGTCTACGCCGGCTGGGTCGAGGGCGTGGGTGGCCTCGACGAAGCGGCGCTGGCCGAGCCCGTCGGGGAGGCCGAAGGTGACTTCGCCGTCTACCCGTTCGCGGCGCTCGTGCTCCACGTCAACCGGGAGGCCATCCACCACATGGCCGAGGTGGCCCTCCTCCGAGACCTCTACCGGGCGCAGTGATGACGCCGCCACCGGCGCTGGACCGGCTCTTCGGCTGAGGGTCGTGGTGCTACGCGGGTCGCTCCCAGCGCACCACGTCATCGACCTCGCCGCTCTCGACGTCGTAGATGAACCCGGCGATGACCTCGAGCGGCTCCAGGTAGGCCTTGGTGGCCAGCAGCTCGATGTCCGCCCGCAGCGCGGCGGCGTGGTCGTCGATCGGGAAGAACTCGAGGTCGGCGCCGGTGAGCTGCCGGAGGTCTTCGTCGGTCACCCCGGCGAGGCCGCACCTGGTGTGCTGCATGACCACGACGGTGTCGACGCCGAGCACGTGGGCGGACAGGGCCAGGCTGCGCAGCACGTCCTCGGTCACCCGGCCGCCGGCGTTGCGGATGACGTGGGCCTCCCCGAGGTGCAGGCCGAGGGCGGCGAAGACGTCGATGCGGGCGTCCATGCAGGTGACGACGGCCAGGCGCCGGCTCGGGCGTTGGTCAGCGACGTTGGCACGGGCGGCGGCGTAGCCCTCGTTGGCGGCGAGCAGCCGGCCGATCTGCTCCATGCGGGTGCGCTGGTTCAGCCGCCACCGGCCGGTGAGGGGTAGTCGGGGGGTCGCTCGTCCTCGGGCAGCTCCTCGATGATGGTGATCGCGCCCTCCGGCTCGAACAGCGCGTCGCTGTCGTCCCACTCGTCGACGAGGTAGCGCTTGGCCCCGTTCGCGTACTGGTACATGCCCGTGCCCTCGTCACCGGACTCGTCGAGACCCTCGGCGTCGGGGTCCCACCACAGCTCCACCATGTCGTCGATGCCCGCGTAGTCGGGGTCCTCCCACCGTTCCTCGCCGTAGCTCACGCTCGGTTGGGTGGTGGCCCGTGGTGTCGGGGGCATGACGAAGAGGCCGTTGCGGAACGTCTCGGCGGTGAGGTTCGGGCCGGCGTACTCCAGGCCGGTGAAGAAGAGCGTGACCTGGGGGTAGATCAGCAGGAGGGGCAGGGTGGCGTCGACGGGCGGTCGCTCGCCGTGGAACCACTCGTAGAGCCGCACCGGCGGGTTGATCCTGGGCACGGTCGAGGGCGGGAGGTAGCTGATGCCGAAGGCGTGCTCCCACTGGTCGGGATCGAAGGTACGGGCGAACGCGGTGGTGTCCGAGAACACCGAGCCACCGAGGACCCACTCGGGGTACCACCCCTGCTTGGTGGCCTCCGCGGTGAACGCCGGCAACAGGATCGGGTCGGCTTGCACGAGGACGGTGGTCACGTCGGCGGCCTGCATCTTGGCCACGGCGTTGGTGGCCAGCTCCGCCGCTCGACCGGGGTCGAGCGGGTAGAGGACCTGTTCGGCCAGCTCGACGTCCTCGTCGGCCAGCATGTCCTTGAACCGCTTGGCGCCGGCTTCGTCGCCCTCGCTCATGCCGAGGGCGAGGTGGCCGAACACCCTGGGCTCGCCCTGCGAGCCCTCCCCGGCGAACTCGGCGGGCTCCCCGGCCAGCTTCTCGCTGACGTACTTCGCGAAGTGGGCCCGGATCTGACCAGCGGTGGGAGGGAGTGAGAACACCGAGGGCTCCGGCTTGGAGATCCCGGGGCAGGCGATGCAGACGACGCCCCTGGCGTGGAGCTCCTCGGTCCAGGCGCTGCCGATCAACGGGCCACCGAGAACGGCGAAGGCGCCCATGTCCTCGGCGGCGCGGACGGCGTCGGAACGGGAGGCGGTGGGGTCGAGGATCGACCCCGACGCCTCGATGAAGTCGAGGGTCACCTTGCGCCCGTAGGTCTGGTAGTAGCGGGCGAAGACGTCGACGAAGCCCTGGTAGGTCTCCCGCAACTCGGCGTTGGTGGCGTCGAAGCCGACGCGCTCGAGCACCAACGCTCGCACCGGGTCGTCCTCGGCCGGCAGCCAGGCCACCACCTTGATGGTGTCGCCGGTGACCCCCCTGGCTGTGGCCCCACCGTTGTCGTCGACGTTGGCGAAGCACTCGCTGCGGAAGATGAACGGGATGGCCACCATCCCGCTCTCCTCGTCACAGGTTTCCGGGAACGTGACATCGAGGCCCCTGTCCTGGGCCATCGACCACGTGACTGCGCCTTCTGGGAGCTCGATCGGCTCGGTGCTGACGGTGGTGCCGCCGCCCTGCCCGTCGCCCCCGTCACCACCGCCTCGCGTGAGGGCGACGGCGGTGACGACCACGAGGACGGTCATCACGGCGGCGATGGGGCCCCACCGACGGAGCGGGGAGCTGCGGGGCTCGGGGGCGCGGTCCTGACGGGGTTGCATGGGGGTCATCCTCCCACCCGGGGCGGGCGGTCTGGGGTCATCTGGCCCGAACGTCGCAGGGCGGCCCCGCCCTCGGTCCCGAGGTAGGAGGCCACCACGTCGGGGTGGGAGAGGACCGAGCGGGGAGCGCCCACGGCGAGCACCCGGCCCTGGTCCATGGCCACGAGGCGGTCGGCGACCGACTCGACGAGCGGGATGTCGTGCTCGACGACGACGAGGCTGGCCCCGGTCTCGTCCCTGATGCGCCGGATGAGGGGGGCGAGAGCTTCCACCTCGCGCTGGGCGATCCCGGCGGCCGGCTCGTCGAGCAGCACCACCTCGGGCTCGTGGGCGAGGAGGCAGGCCAGGTCGACCACCCGGCGGGTGCCGGTGGAGAGCTCCCGGACGAACGAGGCGCGGTACCGGTCGAGGCCGAGCAGCTCGACGAGCTCGCCGACCCGGCGGGCCACGGCCCGTTCGCTGTCGTAGGCGTTGGGCAGGCGGAAGGCGGCCGACAGCGGGTCGCGCACCTTCACCCACCGTTCGCAGGCGGTGGCGATGGTCTCCTCGACGGTGAGCGAGGGGAACAGGCGGGCGTCCTGGAAGGAGCGGCCCAGCCCGGCACGGGCCCGGGCCGACGGGCTGGCCCGGCTCAGGTCCCGGTCGCCGAGCAGCACCCGGCCGGAATCGGGGGGCGTGAAGCCGCTGAGCAGGTCGAACAGGGTGGTCTTGCCGGCGCCGTTGGGGCCGATCACGCCGAGGATCTCCCCAGGGGCCACGTCGATGGAGACGTGGTCGACGGCCTGGACCCCGCCGAAGGCCCGTGACAGGTGGACGGCCCGGAGGACCGGCTTGGCGTCGGTGCCACCGGTGGGTGGGGCCTTGGCGCCGTCCCCCGTGGCGTCGGTCTCGGGCCGTTCACCGGGCGTCGGACCGTCGCCGACGGGGGCCGGTCCGCCGGCCGAGCCGAGGAACACCGATCGGAGCAGGTCGGGGCGGTCGAGCAGCTCGGCGGCGGGGCCCGAGAAGCGCACCTGGCCGCGCTCGAGGAACACGGCCCGGTCGGCCACCTCGAGGGCCACGTTGACCGACTGGTCCACCAGCACGATGGTCGTGCCCCGCCGGCGCAGGTCGTCGACCACCCGCACCAACCGGCTGACCACCACCGGAGCAAGGCCGAGGGACAGCTCGTCGATCATGAGCAGCCGTGGCCGGGTGGACAGCACGATGGCCAGCGCCAGCATCTGCTGCTGCCCGCCGGAGAGGCTGCCCGCCCGCTGCCCGGACCGTTCCTGCAGGACAGGGAACAGCCGGTCCACCTCGGCTCGGGCTTCGGCCAGTGCCTCGGGCTGGCGGCGGTGCAGCCATCCCGCCGTGCGCAGGTTCTCGGCGACGGTGAGCGATGGGAACACGCCGGCCCCGCCCGGCATCTGGGCCAGGCCGGCGGCGGCCACCTGGTGCGCCGGCCGGCCGGTGATGTCGGTGCCGTCGAAGGTGATCGTCCCTCCGTCGGGCTTGAGGAGGCCTGAGACAGCCCGCAGCAGGGTGGACTTGCCGGCCCCGTTTGTGCCGAGCAGGGCCACGGCCTCGCCCTCGCTCACGTGGAGGTCCACCCCGAACAGGATCTGCACCGAGCCGTAGGAGACGTCGGCGCGCTCCACCGAGAGCAGCGGCGACGAACCTGCCGTCGCCGGGGCCCTTGGCTCCCGCTCTGCCGTCGTCCCCGTCGCCGCCGGGGCCGGGACTGCCGGTGCGGTGGTTGCCGCTGTTGGGGCCGCCGGCGCGGGGCTGGCCGGCGTGGGGGTGGCCGGCGTGGGGGTGGCCGGCGTGGGGGTGGCCGGCGTGGAGGTGGCCGGTGCGGGGGTGTCGGAGTCGTGGTCGGGGTCGGCCAGGTCGACGCCGTGGCGAGCGGCGAGACGGCGGAGCCAGCGGTCCCGGAGGCCGAAGGGCAGGGTGGCCAGGCCGCCCGGCGCCAGCCAGAGGACGGCCAGCACGCCGATGCCCGAGGCCAGGATCTGCCACTCGCTCGGCAGGAAGTACTGGGTGCCCAGCAGGAAGAGGGCACCGAGCACCGCTCCGGTCACCGAGGAGAGGCCACCGACCACGACCATGGTGAACACGGCCAGGTTCTGCACCGGCGAGTACGACGACGGGTCGATGGCCTGCTGGTGGTGCACGAACAGGGCTCCGGCCATCGACGCGATGGCCCCCGACAGCGCGAAGGAGGTGAGCCGGGTCCGCGGCGCGTCCACCCCGTAGGCCTGGGCGGCGCGGTCGTTGTCCCGCAGGGCCACCAGCACCCGCCCGGTGCGGCTGTTGCGGATCCCCCGCACGCCCAGGCCGACGAGCACCAGCACGGCGAGCGCCAGCACGAACACCTCGGTGGGCGTCGAGACCTCGAGGCCGCCGAGCAACGGGCGGCGCTGGATGCGGTCGCCCCGATCGGGCACCCAGTCGAAGAACTCGGGGTTCAACAGGTACGACGTCGTGGCCAGCGAGAAGGCGAACGTCGTGACCGCCAACGCCAGCCCTCGGATGCGGCTGGCGGGGATGCCGATCACCAGGGCGGCCAGCCCCCCGGCGGCCGCTGCCACCACCAGCCCGGCGAAGAGGTCCGCCCCCTCCGTGTTCGTCACCCACGCCGCCACCGACGCACCGATGGCGAAGAAGGCCACCTGGCCGAGCGATACGTGCCCGCCCCATCCCGAGAGGACGACCAGGGACAGGCCGAGCAGCGCGTAGATGAGCAGGGCCGAGGCCCGCAGCGAGCGGTCCACGGTCACGACGTGGGGCACGACGGCGGCCGCTCCCACGAGGGCGGCGAGGATGATCCAGCGACCGAAGCGCACCACCGGCAACCGGGCCAGCTCCGCGGGGATGGGGCGGACCTCCTCGGCGGCCCGCCACGCCGAGGCCTCGCCGGCGTCGGCGTCGGCGGCGTCGCGCCGTTGCAGGAAGAGCGCGACCAGCACGATGACGCCGAGCACCGGGTCGACGAGTTGCACCGAGTGGTCCCAGGCGATGCCCAGCTCGAGCACGCCGAGCGCCACGGCGCTGGTGGTCACCGCCACCAGGTTGGTGAGCCGTCCGAGCATGAGGGCTACGAGCGACCGGAGCAGCACGCTGAAGCCGAGCACCTCACCGGTGGGCAGTCCGAGGATCCCTCCCCGCAGGAACATGGTGACGAAGGCCAGCGCCGCCGCCGATGCCCAGACGACGGTGTGCAGGCGGTGCACCGGTATCCCGAGCAGCGAGGCCCGGTCGGCGTCGTCGGCGCTGGCCCGCACGGCGATGCCGGCGGCGGTGCGCCGCAGCAGCAGGACGACGACGGCCACCGCCAGCGGCGTCACGATCAAGGCCAACAGGTCGTTCAGGTCGAACACGACAGTGCCGAACCGCCATGTCGCCGAGGCCGGCGGCGGGATGCGGTCCGAGACGAGTCGCCGGTCCCAGAGGCGGGGGAGCAGCAGCGCCAGCGCGGTCAGGACCTGGCTGAGGCCGATGGTGGCGATGGTGACGAGCAGGCGGGGCGCCCGGAAGAAGCGGCGGATCACCACCCGTTCGGTGGCCCCCCCCAGGGCCACCGAGGAGCACAGGCCCACCACCACGGCCACCGGCCACGCCACCCCCACCTCGTCGATCAAGAGGTAGGCGAGGACGGCGGGGGCGAACCCGAGGTCGGCCTGGGCGAAGTTGATGATCCGGTTGGCCCGGTAGACGAGGGCCATGCCGAGGGCGATGAGGGCCGTGAGCCCGCCGATGATCAGGCCCCGCACGACGATGCCGCTGGGGGCCGGGAAGAGCACCTGCTGGGCGACGAGGATGGCCAGCGCCGGTCCCACCGACCGCAGGCCAGGCAGGGTGCGGTCCCACAACCCGGGATCGGCGTCGGGGGTCGCCGCGCTGTCGGGGCCTTCCGGCGCCGGGGCCTGCTCCACGGTGGTTGGTCCCGAGCTCATCGACACCTCCCTGCCGGGTCAACGTAGTCGTCGGGCGGCGGACGCCGGTGGGCGGCACCTGCCGATCCCTGGGCCTGTCACAGGCCCTCGGTACCGTGCGCTCATGGGGAAGAACAACAAGGCCCGCCGCGCCGCGAAGGCCAGGAACCGTCGCCGGGGCCCGAGCGGAGCCCACCAGTCCTCACCCCGGCAGGAGGCATGGCGCGCCGGCGAGCCGATGTTCACGGAGGCCGAGCTGGCGGCTGGGTTGCTCCAGATGGCGGCCGATGCCCGGCGTCGGGCGGACCCGTTCGCCGACGAGGCCCTCGAACGGCTCCGACGGCTGCCGGCGGCGGCCGTGGACGAGCAGGTCGAGCGCCACCTCCTGGGCATCGTCGGCCGGTTGTGGCTCGGCGGCTGGCAACCGGCCGAGCTGTTCCGCCAGGGTCGTCGGGGCTCGTCGGCGGCGGGCGCTCGGCTCGTCGGTCTGACCATCGCCACCGACCATCTCGGCCGGCGCGCCACCACGCTCGATCACCGGTGGACGGCGCAGGTCGAGGAACTGGACCTACCGGCTGTCGACGGTCGCGGTGGTTGGGTGGGGCGTTGGGCGGTGACCGAGTCGCTCGGGCGCAGCGATGCGCTGTCGACGGTCATCCAGGTGCTCGCCGATCTCTCGGCGCTTCCCCGCCTCGACCCGCTCCTGCCCCCGCCGGGGTCCTCGTCGGTGAGGACGGGCGGATCACCTCGACAAGGCGGCGATGGGGCGACGAACGACCCCGTCCTACAACGGGTGCGGGCGCTGCTGGCCAAGGCGGAGTCCACCTCGTTCGAAGCCGAGGCCACGGCCTTCACGGCCAAGGCCCAGGAACTGATGGCCCGCCACGCCATCGATGCGGCGCTGCTCGACGGCCACGACGCCGCCGGTGAGGTGCCGGTCGCCGTGCGTATCGCCGTCGACGACCCCTACGTCGACGCCAAGTCGTTGCTCCTGCAGGTGGTCGCCGAGCACGGTCGCTGCCGATCCGTCTTCCACGCCGACCTGGCCCTGTCGACGGTGATGGGGTTCGCCACCGACGTCAACGCCGTCGAGATGCTCTTCACGTCGTTGCTCGTCCAGGCCCAGACGGCGATGGCCACCGCCGCCAGGCAGGCGCCGCCCGGTACCCGAACGCGAAGCCGTTCGTACCGTTCGGCGTTCCTCCTCGCCTACGCCAACCGGATCGGTGACCGGCTGGCGGAGATCAACGAGACCGTGCTCGGCGAGGCCGAAGCCGACCGGGGCGTCTCGCTGCTCCCGGCGCTGCTGGCCCGCTCCGCCGTCGTCGACGACGCCCTCGCCGACCGCTTCGGGGACATCGTGTCCTCCCCGGTGCGTGGCGGCTATGACCCCGCCGGCTGGGCCAGCGGCCGGGTCGCCGCCGACAACGCCCGGCTCAACCGCGCCGACATCACCGAACAGGCCAGCGCCACCCCCGCCAGGTGAGCCTTCCAGGCCCACCGTGCACCCACGTCCGGGAACCGGACGCCACGGCACGGTCAGACTCCAGAGCGGGTGACGGGAATCGAACCCGCGTTCTCAGCTTGGGAAGCTGATGTTCTGCCTCTGAACTACACCCGCCGGCGGCGGCACACGCACGCCCCGACAATGGGCCATCGTAGACGACGATCCCGGCGGACGGACCGGGTTGGGCTGCGCAGGGCCAGGGCTAACGTCCGGCCGTGATCCTCTCCGACCGCTCGATCCGTGAGGAGCTGGCCGCCGGCCGGATCGAGATCGACCCGCTCGACGACGCCTTCATCCAGCCGTCCTCGGTCGACCTCACCATCGACCGCTACTTCCGGGTCTTCCGCAACCACACGATGCCGCTCATCGACGTCAAGCAGAACCTCGAAGACCTCACCGAGCTCGTCGAGGTCCCGGCCGAGGGCGTGTTCATCCTCCACCCCGGCGAGTTCGTGCTCGGCGCCACCGCCGAGCGGGTGCGCCTCCCCACCGACCTCGTGGCCCGGCTCGAGGGCAAGTCGAGCCTCGGCCGCCTCGGGTTGCTCATCCACTCCACGGCGGGGTTCGTCGACGCCGGGTGGGACGGCTACCTGACCCTCGAGCTGTCGAACATCGCCACCTTGCCGGTCACCCTCTACCCGGGCATGAAGATCGGCCAGATCAGCTTCATGCGCATGTCCTCCGCCGCCGACGTCCCGTACGGATCCGCCAACATCGGCTCCAAGTACCAGGGCCAGCGGGGCCCCCACCCCCAGCCGGTACTGGGAGAACTTCGGCCGCTGACCGGAGAGACCTCAGTCCACCGGGGCGACGGCGGGCTCGGTCGGGCCGGGCCCGCTGCGTTCGCCCCGTTCGACCGCCTCGACGAGGTGCATGGCGATGTCGGCCACCGCACCTCGTCCTCCTCCTTGCCGGCGCCCTTCACCCCGTCGTCGATCATGATGTAGCAGAAGGGGCAGGCGGTGGCGATGCGTTCGGCGCCGGTGGCGATCAGCGCTCCTCCGACCGGGCGTCGTTGACCTTGGTGCCGATCGTCTCCTCCATCCACATGCGGGCCCCGCCGGCGCCGCAGCACATGCCCTTGGTGCCGTTGCGCTCGGCCTCGACCACCTCCACGCCGGCCAGCGTGCCGATCACCTTGCGAGGAGCCAGGTAGACGTCGTTGTGGCGGCCGGTAGCAGGAGTCGTGGTACACGACCCGCTCGTCGAGCCGGGCCTCGCTGAGGTCGAGCCTGCCGGTGTCGATCAGCCACTCGAGGAACTGGCTGTGGTGCACGACCTCGTAGCAACCGCCGAGCTGGGGGTACTCGTTCATGAGCGTGTTGAAGCAGTGGGGGCACTGGGTGATGATCTTGCGCACGCCCATGCCGTTGAGCGTCTCGACGTTCTGCATGGCCAGCATCTGGAAGATGTACTCGTTGCCCGAACGGCGGGCCGGGTCGCCGGTGCAGTTCTCAGCCGGGCCGAGGATGGCGTAGTCGATGCCGGCCCGGTCGAGGAGCTTGGCCATGGCCACCGTGACCTTCTGGTTCTTGTCGTCGAAGGACCCGGCGCAGCCGACCCCAGTACAGGTACTCGTGGGTGAAGGGCTCGGACCCGTCCACCACGGCCACGCCGTCGAGCTTGTCGGCCCACTTGCCCCGCTCGGCCTGGCTCATGCCCCAGGGGTTGGCACTGTTCTCCATCGACCGGTAGGCCGACCCCAGCTCGGTGGGGAAGTTCGACTCCATGAGCGACAGGTACCGCCGCATGTCGAGGATCTTGTCGAGGATCTCGATGTTGACCGGGCACACCTCGTCGCAGGCCTTGCACGACGTGCGCCCACACCTCCTCGGGGGTGATGCGCTCGAAGAGCGAGTCGGCCCCGATGGTGATCTCGGGCACCATGCCGATGGGCGGCGACACCGGCGGGGTGCCGGTGGCGGCCATGACCTCACCGGTCTTCAGGACGATCTCCCGGGGGTCGAGGACTTGCCGGTGGCGTGGGCCGGGCACACGCTCGTGCACCGGCCGCACATCGTGCAGGCGTCGGTGTCGAGGAGCTGCTTCCAGGTGAAGTCCTCGACGGTGGAGGCACCGAAGCTCTCGAGCTCGGTCTCCATCAGGTTGGGCATCGGCTTCATGGCCCCCTTGGGGCGCTCCCTATCCCGGAGGTACATGTTCAGCGGCGACGTGAACATGTGGCGGAGCATCGTCACCGGCAGGATGGCGAGGAACACGAAGAACGTGATCACGTGGGCGACCCACCAGACCTGGTGGGCGCCGGCCAGGTTGCCGGCGCCGTCGATGAGGCCGGACAACGGGTAGCCGACGACCGACCACCGCTCGAAGTCCGGCCGGCCCTCCTCGGCGATCCTCCACGCCTCGGCCCCGAACCCGGTGACGGCCATGGCGAGGAACGTGCCGAGGATGACGGCGTGCTCGGGCTTGGACTTGGTGCGGATCCGGTAGGGCCGCTGCACGTAGCGGCGCACGATGGCCCACACCACCCCGACCAGCAGGGCCACGCCGGCCACGTCGCCGACGAGGGCGTAGGCCCGGTATACGTCGCCGTGGAGGAACTGGGCCTCGCCGGGCAGCAGGTGGTTGACCTCCGACACGGTGGTCACGGCGAGGAGCACGAGGAAGCCGAAGTAGATGAGCGAGTGCATGACCCCTGCGGCCGGGTCACGCAGCAGGGTCTGCATGTAGACCCCGGCCCGGAAGTCGGCCAATCGCCGCTTGAGGTTCTTCGGCGTGGTGGGGCGCCGGTCGGGCGCCCCGCGCTCCCAGTTGCGGACCCGCTGGGAGAACAGCACGGCGCCGTAGAAGATGAGGACCGGGGTGACGGTGTAGAAGATGAGCTGCAGCGGTCCGGGGACGTTGGTGAATACCTCCCGCTGGACCTCGGAGTCGTCGTGGAAGTCGGTGAAGAGCGGCCCGATGCCCGACACGATCGTGACCAGGGTGACCAGCCCGCCGAGGGCGAGGACGACCTGGTGGGGGCGGATCCTGGAGCGAGGGTTCTCGGTCTTGGCGGCGGTTCCGGTGGCGGCCATGTCGGCGTGAAACTACCTCCGGTCCCCGGTACGAGCCGAAATCGGCGGCCGCAGGCTCGTGCGCTGGAGCTGGTAGCGCCCGAGTGGGTGCACGAACGCGCCTGCACGCACGACCCTGTGACGTGAGCCGCCTGAGCGTCGGGACGGCCCCGCGTCATCGAGGCCGTCAGTGGTCAGCGGTCAGCCGTATGTCTTCGAGTCCAGGTCGCGGATCCTCGAGGCGAGGGTGGCCATGAGCTTGCGGGCGAGGGTGGGCACCTCGTCGAGCACCCCCGAGAACTGGCGGGAGCCGATGACGAGGAGGTCCATCGGCGTCTCGGCCACGACGGTGGCGGTGCGCGGCCCCCGGTCGAGGAGGGCCAGCTCGCCGATGCAGTCGCCCGGCCCGGCCTTGGTGAAGGTGCGGTTGTTGCGCTTCACGGCGGCGGTGCCGTCGAGCACGATGAAGCATTCCTGGCCCGTGTCGCCCTGCTCGATGAGCACCCGCCCCGCTTCGACGTGTGATTCGTCGACGGCCTTGGCGATCTTCTGCAGCTCCTTCTGGGAGCAGGCCGCGAACAGCGGGACCGAGGCGAGGTGGTCGAGGTAGGTGCTCCGGGAAGCCATCGCGGCAGTGTAGGAAGCCGGCGTCGATCGTGCCCGAATCCCACCGGCCGCTGCACCGGGCAACTGTTCACCCTCGCGAAACAGTCGGGAAACGTGTCCTCCCTACCGTGCCGCTCATGGAGGTGGCGCTCGTGCGGTGGCCCGACGAGTCC
>JAUJOW010000006.1:89053-190808 GCA_030447445.1 Acidimicrobiales bacterium
CTGCGTCAGGCCGGCCGCCCCCGGGTCCTGATGCTCGTGGAGGGCAGCCCGCCACCGACGCCGGTCGACGACATCGAGGACTGGGTGCGGGCGCCGGTCTCCGACGCCGACCTGCGGGCTCGGGTCGAGTGCTGAACCGGCGGTTGCGGCCGGTGCCGACCATGGAGGCCGAGCGACCGACCCTCGACGAGGACGGGTTGCTGCGGAGCGGGCACCGGTGGGTGCCGCTGCCGCCGGTCGAGTCCCGGCTCACCCGGGCGCTGCTCGACCGGTTCGGCGCGGTGGTGAGCCGTGACGCGTTGTCCCGGGCCGGCTGGCCGCTCGGCGCGCCGGGCCGCAACGTCCTCGACGTGCACGTGTTGCGCCTCCGCCGGCGGGTGGTCCCCGTCGATCTCGCCATTCGCACCGTTCGCAGCCGCGGCTACCTGCTCGAGCCGTCAGTCGCGCGCCAGCAGGACGCCCGCGAGGGTTAACGCGGCCGACAACCGGTCCCAAACCGCCGACACCGACCGCTTCCTCGTCGCCGTCGACCGCCCCGTCAGCCCCTGGCCTGGGCGGCCACGGCAGCGGCGGCGGCCTGGGCGGCGGCCACGTCGCCGAGGGCCCGCTCGAGGACGGGCACGGCGGCGGTGGGGTGGAAGGCCGCGTCGAGCTCGTAGACGAGCGGGATGCCGGTGGGGATGTTGACCTGGGCGATGGCATCGTCGGCGATGCCGTCGAGGTGCTTGACGAGGGCTCGCAGGCTGTTGCCGTGGGCGGCGACGAGCACGGTGCGCCCGGCGGCGAGGTCAGCGACGATGGCGTCGAACCAGTACGGCAGCATCCGGGCCACCACGTCGGCGAGGCACTCAGAGGCGGGCAGGACGTCGGGGGAGAGACCGGCGTAACGGCGGTCGTGGTTCGGGGTGTAGGGGTTGTCGGGGGCCAGGGGTGGGGGCGGCACGTCGTAGCTGCGCCGCCAGACGTGCACCTGCTCGTCGCCGTACCGGGCCGCCGTCTCCGCCTTGTCCCGACCGGTGAGGTCGCCGTAGTGGCGTTCGTTCAGCCGCCAGTGGCGTCGCACCGGGAGCCAGGCCAGATCCATGACGTCGAGGGCGATGTTGGCGGTGCGCACGGCCCGGGTCTGGACCGAGGTGTGCACGACGTCGAGGAGCAGTCCCGCCTCGGCCATCAGCCGCCCGGCGGTGCGGGCCTCCTCCTCACCGAGGGCGGACAGGTCGGCGTCCCACCAGCCGGTGAACAGGTTGTCGGCGTTCCAGGTGCTCTGACCGTGGCGGAGGAGCACCAGCGTCGTGGCCATCGCCGGAGCGTAGGCGCCCGACCGCACGGACAGAACCCCCGAGAGGTTGATAAGCCTGCACTCAAGTTTTATAGTGAAGCAACTTCAACCGTTTCGCCCCACGGAGGCCCCCATGCCCAAGGCCGTCGGTATCGACCTCGGCACCACCAACTCGGTCGTCAGCGTCCTCGAGGCCGGCGACCCCGTCGTCATCCCCAACGCCGAGGGCTCGCGGACGACGCCGTCGGTGGTCGCCTTCTCCAAGGCCGGTGAGGTGCTCGTCGGCGAGGTGGCCAAGCGCCAGGCCATCACCAACCCCGACCGCACCATCCGGTCCGTGAAGCGCCACATGGGCACCTCGTGGACCGTCGACATCGAGGGCAAGCGCTACACCGCCCAGGAGATCAGCGCCCGCATCCTCCAGAAGCTGAAGCGCGACGCCGAGGCCTACCTGGGCGACACCGTCACCCAGGCCGTCATCACCGTGCCGGCCTACTTCAACGACGCCGAGCGCACCGCCACCAAGGAGGCCGGGGAGATCGCCGGGCTCGAGGTGCTGCGCATCATCAACGAGCCCACCGCCGCCGCGCTCGCCTACGGGCTCGAGCGGGAGGGCGCCGACGAGACGGTGCTCGTGTTCGACCTCGGCGGGGGCACCTTCGACGTGTCGGTGCTCGAGATCGGCGACGGCGTGTTCGAGGTCAAGGCCACCCACGGCGACGTCAACCTCGGCGGGGACGACTGGGACCAGAAGGTCATCGACTGGCTGGTCACCACCTTCAAGGGCAATCACGGCATCGACCTGTCGAAGGACAACATGGCCGTGCAGCGCCTGAAGGAAGCGGCCGAGAAGGCCAAGATCGAGCTGTCCCAGGTGCAGCAGACCCAGATCAACCTGCCGTACATCACCGCCGGCGCCCAGGGCCCGCTGCACCTCGACGAGTCCCTCAGCCGGGCCAAGTTCCAAGAGCTCACCGCCGACCTCCTCGATCGGTGCAGGGGCCCCTTCGAGCACGCCATCAAGGACGCGGGCCTCTCCCAGGGCGACATCGACCACGTCATCCTCGTGGGTGGATCCACCCGGATGCCGGCGGTGGTGGACCTGGTCAAGGAGATGACCGGCAAGGAGCCGAACAAGGGCGTCAACCCCGACGAGGTCGTGGCCATCGGGGCCGCCATCCAGGCCGGCGTCCTCAAGGGCGACGTGAAGGACGTGCTGCTGCTCGACGTCACCCCGCTGTCGCTCGGGATCGAGACCAAGGGCGGCGTGATGACCAAGCTCATCGAGCGCAACACGACCATCCCCACCCGGCGCACCGAGGTGTTCACCACCGCCGACGACATGCAGCCGTCGGTGGAGATCCACGTGCTCCAAGGTGAGCGGGAGATGGCCCAGTTCAACAAGACCCTGGGCAAGTTCCAGCTCGTCGACCTGCCGCCCGCCCCCCGTGGCGTGCCCCAGATCGAGGTCACCTTCGACATCGACGCCAACGGCATCGTCCATGTGTCGGCCAAGGACCGGGCTACGAACAAGGAGCAGTCGATGACGATCACCGGGCAGTCGTCCCTCGATCGGACGGTCATCGACCAGATGGTGAAGGACGCCGAGGCTCACGCCGAAGAGGACCGGCGCCGCCGCGAGGAGGCCGAGGTCCACAACCAGGCCGACACGCTCGTGTACCAGACCGAGAAGCTCCTCCAGGAGCAGGGCGACAAGATCGGCGGTGACGAGAAGGCGGCGGTGGAGTCCGCCCTGGCCGACCTCAAGGCAGCCAAGGACAGCAACGACATCGACGCCATCCGTTCGGGCACCGAGCGGCTCATGACCGCCAGCCAGACCTTCACCCAGAAGCTGTACGAGCAGGCTTCAGCCGACGGCGGGCAGTACGCGGGTGGCGGTGAGGGCGCGGCGTCGACGCCGAACGACGACGACGTGGTCGACGCCGAGATCGTCGACGACGAGGACAAGTCCGCATGACCGACCGCAAGTCCGCGGCCCCGTCCGAGCCGGCCGCCGACCCCGACCTCGTTCCCCCCGGGGACGACAGCGGGGCCCCGGCCGGCTTCGACGCGCCGGTCGATCCACCGGCGCCGGAGGCCGGCCCGACGGCCGTGGGCGGCGCTGAGCGGGCCGACGCCGCCGAGGACCCGGCCGGCCTCGTCGGGCCGCCGGCGGAGGTGTCGGTCGAGGCCCTGCTCGACGACATCGAACGCCTCACCCGTCAACGGGACGACTACCTGGATGCGCTCCGTCGCTCCCAGGCCGACTTCGAGAACTACCGCAAGCGGATGATGAAGCAGCAGACCGAGCTGGCCGAACACGCGACCGTCCGCCTCGTCGAGGAGCTGTTGCCGGTGCTCGACGCCTGCGACGGCGCCGTCCTCCACGGGGAGACGGCGGTCGAGCCCATCTTCGCCGCCCTCCTCGGCACCCTCGAGAAGGGCGGCCTCGAGCGCATCGACCCGCTCGACGAGCCCTTCGACCCCACGCGCCACGAGGCGGTCATGCACGAGCCGGCCGAGGGCGACGACGACGGCACGGTGGTGGCCGACGTGATGCGGCGAGGGTACGCCTGGAAGGGCCGGGTCGTGCGACCGGCGATGGTGAAGGTCCGGGGGTAGCGCCATGGCCCCGCAGCGGGAGTGGCTCGAGAAGGACTACTACGCCGTCCTCGGCGTGTCGGACAGCGCGGACCAGAAGGAGATCACCCGCGCCTACCGAAAGCTGGCGCGGGCCAACCACCCCGACGCCAACGCCGGTGACCCCGCCGCCGAGGAGCGGTTCAAGGAGATCTCCGCCGCCTACGACGTGGTCGGCGATCCCGAGAGGCGCAAGGAGTACGACGAGGTCCGCCGGCTGGGCCCGGTGGGGGGGATGTTCGGCCCGGGCCGCGGGTCGGGTGGGTTCGGCCCCGGCGGCTTCACGTTCACCAGCGATGACGGCGCCGGCATGGGCGACCTCGGGGACCTGCTCGGCGGCCTCTTCGGGCGGGGCCGGCGGTCCGGCGGCGGGCCAGCGCCGGGCACCGGGCCCCAGCGTGGGGCCGATCTCGAGACAGAGCTGCACCTCTCCTTCGCCGACGCCGCCGCCGGCCTCACCACCGCTCTCCACCTCACGTCCGAGGCCACCTGCTCCACCTGCCACGGCAGCGGGGCGGCGCCGGGCTCCTCGCCGGTGGTGTGCCCGCGCTGCGCCGGCCGGGGCGTGCTCGACGACAACCAGGGCCTGTTCAGCTTCAGCAGCCCGTGCCCGCAGTGCGGTGGTCGGGGCATGGTCGTGGAGGACCCCTGCCCGACCTGTCGGGCCACCGGGGTTGAGCGGCGGCCTCGCGAGGTGAAGGTGCGCATCCCGCCCGGGGTCACCGACGGGTCCCGCATCCGCCTGAAGGGCCGCGGCGGGCCGGGCCGCAACGGTGGTCCCCCCGGCGACCTGTACGTCGTGTGCCGGGTCGAGCCCCACGAGCTGTTCGGCATCGAGGGCCGCAACCTGACCATCACCGTCCCGGTGACCTTCGCCGAGGCCGCCCTCGGCGCGGACATCGCCGTACCCACCTTGGAAGGTGGGGCGGTCACGGTGCGGATCCCGCCGGGCACCCGCAGCGGACGGACGTTCCGGGTCAAGGGTCGGGGCGTGGCCACGCCGAAGGGCACGGGCGACCTGCTCGTGACCGTCGAGGTGGCGGCCCCGGCCCGGTTGTCGGCCGCCGAGCGCAAGGCCGTGGAAGCGTTGGCGGCCGCCGCCGAGGAGTCCCCGCGGGCCCACCTCGGGGTGCCAACGTGAAGCGGCGCAACGCCAGCGCGGTGTACGTCATCTCGGTGGCGGCCGAGCTGGCCGGCGTCCACCCCCAGACGTTGCGCATCTACGAGCGGCGCGGCCTGGTTGATCCCGCCCGCACGGCCGGCGGCAGCCGCCGCTACAGCGACGCCGACATCGCCCTGCTCCGTCGCATCACCGATCTCACCGAGGATGGCCTCAACCTGGCCGGCGTGCAGCGGGTCCTAGAGCTGGAAGCGGAGGTCGATCGCCTGCAGGCCGAGCTGGAGGAGCTTCAGCGCTCCTCCGAAGAGGCCGTCGCCGAGGCACACCGCCACCACCGCCGCGACCTCGTCCCGGTGAAGCAGTCCCTCGTGCTCTACCAGGGCCGCCGTCGGCGAGCCCGCTAGCACCGGCGACGGCCCACTCCTGACCGGCTAGTTGTCGGTCTCCTCCTCGACCTCCTGCTCGATATCTTCGCCGAAGTCCTCCCGACACTCCTCCTGTTCGGTCGCGTTGTCCGCCTCGTCGAGGCAGTCCTGCAAGTTCTCGATCTCGTCCTGGAGCACGTTGCCCACGAAGAAGCCCAGTGCCACAGAAGCGACGATGGCGATCACGCCGAGGACGATGCCGGCCGTGGCCATGCCCCCGTTGGTGGCCTGGCCTTTCTTGGCCCGGCCGCGACCGATGAACCCGAGGATGATGGCGATGATGCCGAGGATCACGCCACCGAAGACGATGATGATGCCGAGGATGGCCAGGATGCCCACGATCAGGGCGGCGGTGCCCAACCCGTTGCGGGGCTTCTGTGGGTATCCGGCAGCACCGCTGCTGCCAACTGGCTGCTGGGGCGGGTTGCTGGACATGGTTCCTCCGCAAGGGGGTCGGTTGTGACGGCCCCTACCTTTCCCCATCGGCCAGGTCTGAACCCGAACCTCTTGCCGCCGGACCCGAAGTCGACGCCCAGAAGTTGACAATGATCTTGTCAACTTTGGCCGGCCGGTGGGTACCATGGGGGCATGGCGATGGACCCGAACCGCTGGACCCTGAAGACCCAGGAAGCCTTCACCGCCGCTGTCGAGTCGGCCCGAGCGGCGAGCAACCCCGAGGTCACCCCTGATCACCTCCTCGTGGCCCTCCTCGGCCAGGAGGAGGGCATCGTGCTGCCGATCCTCGAGAAGGTCGGCAAGTCCCCGCTCTCGCTCCGCAACGCCGCCGCCGAGGCCCTGGCCAAGCTGCCCCGGGCATACGGTGGCGAGGCCCGACTCGGTCGGGCCCTCCAGGCGGTCATGGACCGCGCCGAGGCCGCTCGGGTGGAGCTGACCGACGAGTACCTGTCCACCGAGCACCTGTTGCTGGCGCTGGCCGACGAGCTCTCGGTCAGCCGTGAGGACCTGCTCGCGGCCCTGCGGGAGGTGCGGGGCAGCCACCGGGTGACCACCCAGAGCCCCGAGGACCAGTTCCAGGCGCTCGAGAAGTACGGGCGGGACCTCACCGAGGCCGCTCGCCAGGGCGGGCTCGACCCGGTCATCGGGCGTGACGAGGAGATCCGTCGCTGCATCCAGGTGCTCTCCCGGCGCACCAAGAACAACCCGGTCCTCATCGGCGAGCCCGGCGTGGGCAAGACCGCAATCGTGGAGGGCCTGGCCCGTCGCATCGTGGAGGGCGACGTGCCCGAGGGGCTGAAGAACAAGCGGCTCATCAGCCTCGACCTCGGCGGGATGGTGGCGGGGGCCAAGTACCGCGGTGAGTTCGAGGAGCGGCTCAAGGCGGTGCTGAAGGAGATCAGCGACGCCGAAGGCGAGGTCATCACCTTCATCGACGAGATGCACACGATCGTCGGCGCCGGCAAGGCCGAGGGGGCCATGGACGCCGGCAACATGATCAAGCCCATGCTCGCCCGGGGCGAGCTGCGGCTCATCGGCGCCACCACGCTCGACGAGTACCGCAAGTTCATCGAGACCGACGCCGCCCTCGAGCGCCGGTTCCAGCAGGTGTTCGTCGGCGAGCCCAGCGTCGAGGACACCATCGCCATCCTCCGGGGCCTGAAGGAGCGCTACGAGGTCCACCACGGCGTGCGCATCCAGGACTCCGCCCTGGTGGCGGCGGCGGTGCTGTCGGACCGCTACCTGACCGGGCGCTTCCTGCCCGACAAGGCCATCGACCTGGTCGACGAGGCCGCCTCCAAGCTGCGCATCGAGATCGACTCGCTGCCCACCGAGATCGACGTGGTCGAGCGGCGGATCCGCCAGCTCGAGATCGAGCGGGTGGCCCTGGCCAAGGAGACCGACGCCGCCTCGGTCGACCGGCTGGCCGTGCTCGACCGGGAGTTGGCCGACCTCCAGGAGCAGTCCCGGGCCATGAAGGCCCATTGGCAGGCCGAGAGAAGGACGCCATCGACGCCATCCGAGACCTCAAGGAGCAGCTCGAGGCTCGACGCTCGGAGATGGAGCGTGAGGCCGACCTCGAGCGGGCGGCCGAGATCCGCTACGGCCAGATCCCCGAGCTCGAGCGGGCGGTGAGCGAGGCCACCAAGCGCCTCGCCGAGCTCCAGTCGACCCAGCAGATGCTGAAGGAGGAGGTCGACGAGGAGGACGTCGCCGAGGTGGTGAGCAAGTGGACCGGCGTGCCCGTGTCCCGGCTCATGGAAGGCGAGGTCCAGAAGCTCGTGCGCATGGAGGAGGTGCTCCACCAGCGGGTCGTGGGCCAGGACGATGCGGTGATGGCCGTGGCCAACGCCATCCGCCGCAGCCGAGCCGGCCTGTCGGACCCGAACCGGCCCATCGGCTCGTTCCTGTTCCTCGGCCCGACCGGGGTGGGCAAGACCGAGCTGGCCCGGTCCCTGGCCGACTTCCTGTTCGACGACGAACGGGCCATGGTCCGCATCGACATGTCGGAGTACATGGAGAAGCACTCCGTCAGCCGGCTGATCAGGGCCCCGCCCGGCTACGTCGGCTACGACGAGGGCGGCCAGCTCACCGAGGCGGTGCGGCGCCGGCCCTATGCGGTGGTCCTGCTCGACGAGATCGAGAAGGCCCACCCCGACGTGTTCGGCGTGCTGCTGCAGCTCCTCGACGACGGCCGCCTCACCGACGGCCAGGGCCGCACCGTCAACTTCACGAACGCCGTGCTGATCATGACCTCGAACCTGCCGGGGGACCCGCGCGACTTCTTCAAGCCCGAGTTCATCAACCGGGTCGACGACATCGTGCGGTTCCGGGCCCTCACCGAGGCCGACCTGGGCCGGATCGTGGGCATCCAGCTCGAGGCGCTCCGTCGCCGACTGGCCGCCCGGCGCATCCGCCTGGAGGTCACCCCAGCGGCCGAGGAGCTCCTGGCCAAGGAGGGCTTCGACCCGGCCTACGGGGCCCGGCCGCTCAAGCGGATCATCCAGCGGGAGGTGGGCGACCGCTTGGCCGTGGAGCTGCTCGAGGGCCGCGTCAGCGACGGCTCCACCGTCGTCGTCGACGCCGGCTCCGACGGCGAGATCGTCATCCGGGAGGCGGAGACCGCTCCGGTGTGATCGGCTCTGTGTACCGGGTGGCGCGTCGGGAAGGGCGCCCGATGCCCCCACTCAGATCGGAGCCAGCATGCGCGCACGACGTCTACTCGGTGCCCTGTCCCTCTCGGTGTTGCTCGTCGGTGGGACGGCGTTGTCGGGGTGCGGTGACGAGGAGGGTGAGGACGAGATCGGCGACGAGGAGATCATCGACAGCGAGGACTGACCGTCCGACCGACCGACCGCGAGCAGAGCGAGCGTTGTTGGTCGGACCAGATGAGGACAGCCCGCGAAGCGGATCCTTGAGGGGGCCGGGGGCGGAACCCCGCGTTAGGAGTAGAGCGCCTCGATCTCGGCGGCGTACTTGGCGTGGATTCCTCGGCGCTTCAGCTTGGAGGTGGGCGTGAGCTCTTCGGAGTCGGGTTGCCACTCCTCGCCGAGCAGGCGGACCTTCTTGACCCGTTCGGCGTTGTTGAACTCGGCCATCACCTCGGTCACGCCCTTCTCCACGGCGGCGACCACCTCGTCGTTGGTGGCCAGGTCGGCGAGGGAGGTGGACTCGATGCCGTGCTGTTGGGCCCACGTCGGAGCCGTGTCCGGGTCGAGCACGACCAGCGCCGAGACGAACGGGCGCTTGTCCCCGATGGCGCAGGCCTGGCCGACCAGCGGCACCATCTTGAGGGCGGCCTCGAGGTTGGCCGGGCTGATGTTCTTGCCCCCGGCGGTGATGATCAGCTCCTTCTTCCGGTCGACGATGCGGAAGTAGCCGTCTTCGTCGACCTCGCCGATGTCACCCGAGTGCAGCCACCCTTCGTCGTCCTTGGCCTCGGCGGTCTTCTCGGGCTGGTCGAGGTAGCCGAGGAAGACGTTGCCACCCCGGCAGATGACCTCGCCGTCCTCGGCCACGGTCACCTCGCAGCCGGGGATGGCGGGACCGACCGTGCCGGGCTTGATGCGATGCGGGGTCCAGGTCATTGGCCCCGAGCTCTCCGACATGCCGTAGATCTCCGACATTGGGACGCCGATGGCCCGGAACCAGGCCAGCAGGTCCGGCGGAATCGGGGCGGCGCCGGTGATGGCCACGTCGAGCTGGTCGAGGCCGAGCATCTCGCGCACGCCGCGGAAGGCGACGCTGTCGAGGAAGTCCCACGTCTGGCGCTGCTCGTCGGTGGCGTTGTCCCAGGCCAGCTCGAGTGCCAACGGCTTGGCCGCCTCGACCGCCTCGTCGAACTTGGCGGCGTCGTCGGGCTTGGCCGCCAGGGCCCCCATCACCCCGGCGTGGATCTTCTCCCAGACGCGGGGCACCCCGAACATGACGTTCGGCTTCACCTCTCGGGCGTAGGCGGCGACCTGGCCGGGCACGGGACAGGTGGAGACCTCGTAGCCGAGGGTGGCCTGCTGGTAGTGGCTGGTCATGCGCTCGGCGATGTGGGCCATCGGCAGATAGGACACGAGGCGCTTGCCGGCGAACTCCGACAGACCGAAGGCCAGCCTCAGGCTCTCGACGGTCCAGCACACGTTGTAGTGCGAGAGCATCACGCCCTTCGGGGGCCCGGTGGTGCCCGAGGTGTAGATGACGGTGGCGAGATCGTCAGGGCTGCCGCCGGCGGCAGCCTCGGCCAGGCCGATCGGGTCGTGGGCGAGGAGCTCGTCCCAGTCGAAGGCCACGCCGCCGCCCTGGTCACCGTCCCGCCGCACCAGCCCGATCGCCTTGAGGTCCGGGAGCTGGTCGCGCACCGGGGTGAACCGGCCGAGGAAGCCGGCGTCCTCGACCACGCCGAGCTTGGCCCGGCAGTGCCCGACGAGGTAGGCGACCTGGTCGGGGGAGGAGGAGTTGTAGATGGAGATGGGGGTGGCCCCGCACATGAGCGCGGCCATGTCGAGCACGTGGAACTCGGGGCAGTTGCTCATCATCAAGACGATGCGGTCGGTGGGCCCGAGCCCCTGGGCCCGGAAGCCGGCGGCCGCTCGGGCCACCCGGTCGCCGTAGTCGGCGAAGGTCCACTCCGCCCAGCTGCCGTCGGGTTCCTTCCAACGCAGCGCCACGTGGTCGGCGAGGCGCTCGACGGTGGCCACGAAGTTGCGGGCCACCGTCTGGCCCTCGACGGTGCGGTCGATGTCCTCGCTTCGGACGTCCGTCATCGAGGTCTCCCTTCCTCCGGCGTGACTGATGGCACGCGCACTAGCACTACCACGGACCGGGGAGCGGTGCCTGGTTGCGGGATCGGGCTCCGCGCCGCCAGACTCCGAGCGACCGAACCAGCGCACCGTCGGCCCGGCCGACGGAGGAGGAGCCCCCCACCATGGCCACCGCAGTCATCGTCGACGCCCTGCGCACACCGGGCGGCAAGCGCTTCGGGAAGCTCTCGGGTTGGCACCCCGCCGATCTCGCCGGTGAGGTGCTGCGGGCGCTCGCCGAGCGCAACGACCTCGACCCGGAGGTGATCGACGACGTCATCATGGGTTGCGTCATGCAGGTTGGCAGCCAAGGGTTGAACATCGGCCGCAACGCCGTGCTCGCCGCCGGCTTCCCCGAGGAGGTGCCGGCCACCACCATCGACCGCCAGTGCGGGTCCTCGCAGCAGTCGGCCCACTTCGCCGCCCAGGGCGTGATCGCCGGGGCCTACGACGTGGTCGTCGCCGCCGGGGTGGAGGTCATGTCGACCACGCCCATGGGGGCGTCGGTGACCGCCGGCAGCTTCCCGTTCGGTCCCAAGGTGCTGGCCCGCTACGAAGGCGTGGGTGGCCTCGTGCCCCAGGGCATCTCGGCCGAGCTGATCGCCGACAAGTGGGGCCTGTCCCGCGAGGACCTCGACGCCTTCGGGGCCCGCAGCCAGCAGCGAGCGCTGGCCGCCACCGAGGAGGGACGGTTCGAGACCGAGATCCTCCCGGTTCCAGCCATGCCCCTCGACAAGGAGACGGGCAAGCTCATCGAGAGCGACGAGACGGTCTCCACCGACGAGGGGATCCGGCCCGGGACCACGGCGGAGACGTTGGCCAAGCTGAAGCCGGCGTTCAAGCCGGCCGAGGAGGGCGGGAAGGTCACCGCCGGCAACAGCTCCCAGATCACCGACGGCGCCTCGGCCGTGCTCATCATGAGCGAGGAGAAGGCCTCGGCTCTGGGCCTGACCCCCCGGGCCCGGTTCCACACCTTCGCCCTGGCCGGCGTCGATCCCGTCACCATGCTCACCGGCCCCATCCCGGCCACGGAGAAGGCGCTGGAGCGCTCGGGCCTGTCGGTCGACGACATCGACCTGTTCGAGGTGAACGAGGCGTTCGCGTCGGTGGTGCTGGCCTGGGAGAAGGAGCTGCACCCCGACATGGACCGGGTGAACGTCAACGGCGGGGCCATCGCCCTCGGCCACCCCCTCGGCTGCTCGGGGACGAAGCTGATGGCCACGCTGGTCAACGAGCTCGAGCGCACCGGCGGGCGCTACGGGCTGCAGACCATGTGCGAGGGCGGCGGCATGGCCAACGCCACCATCATCGAGCGGCTCGGGTAGCGCCAGCGGCGCTCGTCCGGCCCCTGGAGGGTCGGGGCCCTCGGAATCCGAGGGCCGGAGCGCACAGGTCACGCAGTCGCCGTCATCGCTGGGTCGGGGCCCTCGGAAACCGAGGGTGGGAGCCCACAGGACGCCCGCCCACCCGCCGTCCGGCCGTCGGCCACCCGTAGGCTGGCGCCGCTGTGTCGGTCTGGTTCGCGCTCAAGGTCCTCATCGCCCTCGGTGTCGCCCTGGTCATCGTCCGGTTGGGGTTTGCCTTCCTCGGCGGGTTGTCCCGTCCGGTGCCCGAGCCGCCCCCGGCCGGTGAGCTCCGCAAGGTCCGCCTCACCTATCGGTGCGGCATCTGCTCCACCGAGGTCCGGATGACCGCCGCCAACGACGAGGTGCCCGACCCTCCCCGCCACTGCCAGGAGGACATGGACCTCGTCACCCCGGTGGACGATCTCTGACCCGTTTCCCACAGCGTGTGGAAAGACTGGGGAGCGTCACATCGATGTAACTTCCCGTCCACCCAGCGTTCTTGCCGGTTGGCTCAGTGGTACTGGGTGGCGGTGATGATGCCGAGCAGGATGAGGCCGAGGCCGATGAACAAGCGGATGTTGCTCGGGTCGCCGAAGGGGAACCCGATGTAGTTCAAGAAGATGACGAGCATCCCGAGGCCGAGGAAGGTGAACATGGCCGCCGGCACGTACCACGGGCTGATCTTCATCGAACGGGGCACCGGGGCCGTGTAGCGGCTCGACTCGGTCACCGCCGCCGCCCGCTTGGGGTTGCCGCTGCGAGCGGTCGCCTTGGGGGCGGGCTTGCCGGTGGTCTTGCCCGCCGCCCGGCTCTGGGCCTTGGCCGGGGCGACGGTCCGCCCCTCCTCGGCCCGTGCCCCGAGCGGCGCCTTGGGCACCGGCTTGGTCCTGGTGCCGCCCTTCGTCCCGGCCTTGGCGGCACCGCCTGGCTTGCCCGGGCCCCTGCCCTTGCTCCGCTCGGTGCTCGCCGTCCGCGCCCGTCGGGCCTCGACCCGCTTCTGTTCGTCGGCGGCCGCCTTCCGGGCGGCGGCCCGGGTGGGAGGAGGAGCCGGCCCCGTGTCGCCGCCCCGGCCGCTCGACTCGGTGTCGCCGTCGCCGGGCTCGGACGGCACCGCCTCGTCCTTGGCCATGGCCGCCGACACTACGCGATCCGGCTGCCGGTCTGGTCGGCGTCGGCGGTACCTTTCTCGGCGATGGGTGCCCGGGTGCTCGTGATCGACAACTACGACTCGTTCGTCTACAACCTGGTGCAGTACCTCGGCGAGCTCGGGGCCGACCCGGTCGTCCACCGCCATGACGCCCTCGGCCTCGACGAAGTGGTGGCCCTCGATCCCGACGCCGTGCTGATCTCGCCCGGTCCCGGCCGGCCCGAGGACGCCGGCCTCTCCAACGCCGTCATCGCCCACTTCGCCGGCCGACGGCCGGTGCTCGGCGTGTGCCTCGGCCACCAGTGCATCGGCCAGGTGTTCGGCGCTCAGGTGGTGCGGGCCCCGCAGGTCATGCACGGCAAGACCTCCCTCGTGCGCCACACCGGGGCCGGCGTGTTCGCCGGCCTCCCTGACCCGCTCGAAGCCACCCGCTACCACTCCCTCGTCGTTGACCGGGCCTCGGTGCCCCCGGAGCTCGAGATCACCGCCGAGACCGACGACGGCGTGGTGATGGGCCTCCGCCACCGCACCCACGCCGTGGAAGGGGTGCAGTTCCACCCCGAGTCCATCCTCACCGTCGGCGGCCACGACCTCCTCCGCACCTTCCTCGCCCAGGTCGCCGTGGCCACCTGAATGCCGTACCCCTCAGGGGGTGGACGACGGGACGGTCGAGGAGGTGTCGGTGATCGGCGGGTCGGTGATCGGTGGGTCGGTGATCGGTGGGTCGGTCTCGGGGGGGCTGGTCTCGGGGGGGCTGGTCTCGGGAGAGGTGATCTGGGAGTCCGTGTCGGGCGGATCCGGGGTGGCCACCGGGCCGCTGGACACGACCAGCACGATCGGTGTGTCGGGCGGGTACTCCCCGGTGAGGGGGGTCTGGGAGATGACCTTGCCCTCGGTGACGACGTCGCTGGCCTGCAACTCCTCCCGCACGTCGGTGAAGCCGATCTCGGCCAGCTGGGCCCGGGCGACGTTCCCGTCCTCCAACGTGAGGTCGGGCAGCCGGAGGTCGTCGGGCGCCTCCGGCCCGGTGCTGTAGATGACCTCCACCGTGCTGCCCTCGACCACCTCGATCCCGGCCTCGGGATTGGTGCGGATGACGCTGCCCTCCGACACGCTCGGATCGGCCTGACCAGTGGGGGCCGGGACCTCGAAGCCGGCCTCCTCGAGCTCGGCCACGGCCGGGAAGAGGCCCTGGTTGCGCACGTCGGGCACCGTCACCTCGTCGGTGCCGAACACACCGAGGGTGTTGGCGAAGGCGTAGAGCAGGCCGCCCAGCACCGCCAGCAACAGGACCAGCACGGCGATGAACCACCCCGTCCGGCCGCGCTGTTCGGCGGCCTCGGTGTAGGCCGGGGGGCGGGGGCGGTTGGCCACGGCGGTGGCCCCGGCCGTCCGCCCGGTCGGCGGAGGAGGCGGGGCGATGGCCGTCGCTCGGGCCGTCTGTGACCCGGCGTCGACCCGCTGGCCGGCCAGGAACCGGCGCAGGTCCGCCCGCAGCTCATCGGCCGAGCCGTAGCGGGCGCCAGGGTCCTTGGCCAGGAGCTTCAAGGTGATCGCCTCGTAGGGGGCGGGCACCGACGGGTCGACGCTCCGCAGCGGCTCGGGCTCCTCCTGGACGTGCTTGTAGGCGATGGCGATCGGGCTGTCGGCCCGGAACGGCGTGCGCCCCGTGGCCATCTCGTACATGACCACGCCGAGCGAGTAGAGGTCGCTGCGGGGGTCGACGGCGTGGCCCTGAGCCTGCTCGGGAGAGAAGTAGGTGGCGGTGCCCATGACCGACCCGGTCTGGGTCAGGTTCTCCTCGGCCCCGGCGTGGATGGCCCTGGCGATCCCGAAGTCGGCCACCTTCACGTGGCCGCTGCCGGTGAGCATGATGTTGCCGGGCTTGATGTCGCGGTGGACAACGCCGTTGCGGTGGGCGAAGCCGAGGGCGGCGGCCACGTCGGCGGCGATCCCGGCGGCGGCGTCGGGCGGCGGCCGGCCCTCGCTGCGGATGATGTCCGACAGGCTCTTGCCGTCGACGAACTCCATCACGATGTAGTACGTGCCGGACTCCTGGCCCCAGTCGTAGACGCCGACGATGTTGGGGTGGTTGAGGTTGGCGGCGTTCTGCGCCTCCCGTCGAAACCGGGCCACGAAGGCGGGGTCACCGGCGAACTCGGCGGAGAGCACCTTGACCGCCACCGGCCGGGCCAGCAGGCTGTCCCTGGCCAGGAAGACCTCGGCCATGCCGCCGCGGGCGATGCGCCGCTCCACCTCGTAGCGCCCGTTGTAGATGACCCGTTCGGCGCTCGTCATGGCGAGGACACCTTATGAGGCCCCCGGGACGGCTCAGCGCCGGCCCTCGCCGTTCCCATGGCCTCGGCGGGGGCGGGGGCGGGCAGGGCCATCACCCGCCGCCCTGGGTCTGGAGGACCTTCTCCATGACCGCCTTCGCGATCGGGGCGGCCACCCTGCCGCCGGTCTGCTCGCTGGCCCCGGGCTGGCCCTCGACCATGACGGCCACGGCCACCCTGGCGTCGCCGGGGGGGCCGGCGAAGCCGATGATCCAGGCGTGGGAGCGGGGCGGATCGGTTCCGAGCTGGGCCGTGCCCGTCTTGCCTCCCACCTCCACGCCGGGGATGGCCAGGCGGGTGGCGGTGCCGTCCTCGACCACGCCGATCATCCCCTGGCGGATGACGGCGGCGGTCTCGGGGCTGATGGCGTCGGTCCAGCGGCGGGGCTCGTAGGTCTTGACCACCTCGCCCTGGTCGTCGGTGATCCGGTCCATCAGGTGCGGCGCCATGATGGTCCCCTGGTTGGCCACGGCGGCGGCCACCAGCGCCATCTGCAGCGGCGTCGAGGACACGTTGCCCTGGCCAATCGAGGCCCGGGCCAGCGGACCGTTGCCCTGGTTGTCCGGGAAGTCGGTGGGGAACCGCGACGCTGCCGGCGCCGGCAGGTCGATGGGAGGACGGTCGTTGAAGCCGAAGCGCTCGGCCCCGGCCACCATCGCCGCCGGCCCGATCGTCTCGGCCCCCATGGACGCGAAGGAGCTGTTGCAGGAGACCTTCAAGACGTCGAACAGGCTGCCGCCGCAGGGGTCGCCGCCGAAATTGTCGAGCTCGTCGGCGGTGAAGTCGATGTCGAAGGCCGGCAGCACGGGGTAGACGGGCTGATCCGGTCGGACCCGGCCCGTCTCCACGCCGACGCTGGCCGTCACCACCTTGAACGTCGACCCCGGGAAGAACGTCTCCCGGTACATCTTGGGCAGCAACGGGTTGGCCGGTGACGCCTCGAGCATCGCCCGGGCGTCGTCGGCGGAGTCGCCGTGGGCCGACAGGGCGTCGGGGTCATAGCTCGGGAAGCTCCAGAAGGCGAGGACGGCACCGGTCTTCGGGTCGACGGCCACCACCGAGCCGGGACGGTCCCCGAGCGCGGCCCGGGCCGTCTCCTGGACGTCCTTGCGGATGGTGATGGCGAGGTTGCCGACCTGCTCGCGGTCGACGAACAGGTCCGACACCGTGGCCAGGTCGATCTCGGGGGTCTGCCCGGCGAGGGCGCTGTCGTAGGCCGCTTCCAGCCCGGTCGACCCGAAGTTGAAGTTGTAGTGCCCGGTCACGTGGCCGAACAGCTCCCCTTCGGGGAACTCCCGTTGGAACCGGAACTGGTCGTCGGAGGCCACAGAGCGGGCCAGGACCACGCCGTCGGCCGTCTCGATGGTCCCGCGGGGCCGGCTGAAGCTCTCGACCACCTTGCGGGTGTTGCCGGGCCGCTCGTTCAGGGGCTCGGCCCGGAACACCTGGATGTAGTTGAGCTGCGCGAAGAGGGCGGTGAAGCACACGAGCAAGGCCAGGCCGAGCCGCCGGATCTGGGTGTTCACGCCATCGCCCCCGCCTTGTGGGCGACGGCCTCTTTGTCCCGTTCCCGGCGGTGGTTCTCGTCGGAGATGCGCATGAGCAGGGCCAGCAGCACGTAGTTGGCCACGAGCGACGAGCCGCCGTAGGACACGAAAGGCAGGGTGACGCCGGTGAGGGGCAGCAGGCGGGTGACACCGGCGATGATGATGAAGGTCTGGATCCCGAGCAGGGCGGTGAGCCCGGTGGCCAGCAGCTTGTCGAACGCGCCCTCGGATCGGGTGGCCACGCCGAGGCCGGCGCCGATCATCAGGATGAACGTGACGAGCACCGCCGTCGCGCCGAGCAGGCCCAGCTCCTCGCCGATGGCGGCGAAGATGAAGTCGTTCTGGGACTCGGGGATGCGGTCGGGGGTGCCCAGGGAGATGCCGGTGCCGGCGATGCCGCCGTAGGCGAGCGCGTACCACCCCTGGATGATCTGGAAGCCGCCCCCGTCGGGGTCGGCCCACGGGTTGAGCCAGTTGGCCACCCGGTCCTGCACGTGGGAGAAGGTCGACCACGAGAAGAAGGCGCCGGCGGCGAAGAGCAGGGTGCCGACGGCGAGGTAGCCGGCCCGGGCGGTGGCCACCCAGAGCATCACCATGAACAGCGCGAAGAACAGCAGCGACGAACCGAGGTCCTTCTCGGCGGTCATGACCACGAGCGAGATCCCCCAGGCCACGAGGACCGGCCCGAGGTGCTTCGGGTCCGGGAGAGCGGGCCGGAACCGTGGCCAGGAGGCCAGGCTGAGCAACTCGCGCTTCTCGACCAGGTAGGAGGCGAAGAAGAGGGCGAGGGCGATCTTGGCGAACTCGCCGGGTTGGAAGTTGACCGGGCCCACGCTCACCCAGATGCGGGCCCCCTTGATGACCTGCCCGACGCCCGGCACGAGCGGCAGCATCAACAACACGATGCCGACGAGCAGGAACGTGTAGCGGTACCGCTCGAGGTTCCGGGTCCGCCGCACGAACAGGAGGGTGCCGACGAAGGCGGCGATGCCGACCGCCGTCCACGTGGCCTGGAGACCGGCCAGGCTCTCGTCGAGGCGGGCGATGAACACGTAGCCGATCCCGTTGAGCAGCCCGGCCAGCGGCAACAGCATCCCGTCGGCCCCCGGTGCCAGCCGGCGGACCACGAGGTGGGCGAAGAGGAAGAGGCCGACGATGATCCCGAGGAAGGGTCCGATGTCGGCCGGGATGGATGCCGTCCGGCCCAGGCTGGCCAGGGTGTAGGCCCCGGCGGTGATGGCCGCTCCCACGAGGATCAAGCTCAGCTCGGAGTTGCGGCGGAGCCGCTCGATCATGGCGGCGAGGTGGGGGTCGTCGTGGAGGGCACGGTGGTCGCGGTGGTGGCCGTGGTCGCCGTGGTGCTGTGAACCGTCGTGGGCGTGGTCGTCCCCGGCCCGGGGGCCGCCGTGCTCACCGGCGCGGTGATCGTGGTGGTGGCGGTGGTGGTCGGGGCCGTGCGCTCCTCGACCCGCACCTGGAGGTTGTTGGTGAAGCTCCGGGCGTCGGCCAGGTTGCCGAAGCTCGGCTGCTCGTCGACGGCTTGACGCTCGGCCTCGGTGAGGTCGCGGCGCCGCAGCCCGGTGCGTTCGGACACCGAGGGGTCGACGAAGAGCACTCCGCCGGGCTGGCCCTGGAAGATCGTGACCTCCTCGGCCGAGAAGTCCACGTAGTAGGTGCGGGTGGCGTAGTAGTTGATGGCCACCACGGCCACCCCCGCCACGGCGAGGAGGGCCACGACGAAGGCCACCACCCGCCAGGTGATGTGGCGGCCCTTGGCCCGCTCGAGGTCGCTGTACACGTCGTCGGTGTGCCGGCCGAAGGGCAGGTCGTCGCCGCCCGACGGTGCGACGCGACCCTGCAGCCGGGTGGCGTCAGGGTCGCCGACGGCGAGGCCGTCGCGCTGGCCGTCGGTGCGGGGCTCGACAACCGAGGATCTCGGGTCGCCGGCCAACGCCGCCGAGGCCGCTGCCGCCCGGTCGTCGTCGTCGACGATGTCGACCACCACGCAGGTCACGTTGTCCCGCCCGCCGTGCTCGTTGGCCTGGCGGACGAGCTCGCTGGCGGCGTCGGCGGGGTCGGCCAGGCGCCGGAGCGTGGCCGTGATCTGGTCGGTGCTGATCTCGTCGAACAGCCCGTCGCTGCACAGGAGGAAGCGGTCCCCCGTGTAGGGCACCACCGTGCTCGAGTCGACCGACACGTCCTCGTCGATCCCGAGGGCCCGGGTGACGATGTTGCGCTGGGGGTGGATGGCCGCCTCCTCGTCGGTGAGCTGGCCGTCCCGGCGGAGGTCCTCGACGAGGCTGTGGTCGGTGCTGAGCTGGACGAGGTCGCCGTCGCGGAACAGGTAGATGCGGGAGTCACCCACGTTGACCCAGGCGATCTCCTGGGTGTCGGGCTCGAGCTCGGAGTCGACGAGGGCGATGGCGCACAACGTGGTGCCCATGCCCCGCAGCTCGGCCGACTCGCTGGCCCGCTCGAACACGGCCCGGTTGGCAACGTGCACGGCCTCGATGAGCGCGTCGCGGGTGGGGGTGGTCACCGTGGAGGAGAGCGTCTCGACGGCGAGGGCGGAGGCCACCTCGCCGCCCTTGTGGCCGCCCATGCCGTCGGCCACGGCGTAGAGGCCCTCGGAGACCAGCTTCGAGTCCTCGTTGTTCGAGCGGACCCGTCCGGTGTCGGAGGTGGCGCCGACTCGGAAGCGTGTCACGTGAGCTCCATGACGGTGTTGCCGACCTTGAGGGTGTCGCCCCGCTTCAATACGACCGGGCCCGACACCTTCTGACGGTTCATCCAGGTGCCGTTGGTCGACCCGAGGTCCTCCACGAAGAGCTGGCCGTCGCGGGCGAAGAGTCGGGCGTGGATCTGGGAAGCGTAGGTGTCATCGAGGGTGACCTGGCAGCCCGGCGCCCGACCGACGGTGAGCTCGTCAGCGAGCGGGAAGGTCCGCCCCCGGAGCTGGGCCGGTTCGACGACGGTCAGGGCGGTGGCGGCCTGACGGCCGCGTCGCTTCGACCGGCCTTTGGCGGGAGGCGGGGGCACGACGGGTCCGGCCGGGGCGGGGCGAGGGGGCCCGGCCGCCACCGCCGCGCTGCGCCGTTCGGTCTTGCGGGGGCCCTTGATCTCCACCCACGTCGCCCGCAGCACGCGCAGGAAGAACAGGTAGAGCAGCGCCAGGAGGCACAGCTTCAGGATGGTGAGCAGCTGCTCGGACATTCGGCGCCCGAGCCTACCGGCGGGCCCCGACCATGGTTCGGGAGGCTCGAGGGGGGGTGACCCACCCCATGGTCCCCCGTCGAGGCCGAGGTAGCGGGTCGGCCCGG
Organism: Acidimicrobiales bacterium; assembly: GCA_030447445.1. Taxonomy (GTDB): domain Bacteria; phylum Actinomycetota; class Acidimicrobiia; order Acidimicrobiales; family Iamiaceae; genus JAUJOW01. Next base: position 109,460 of record JAUJOW010000006.1, read on the forward strand.
CCTCAGCTGGCCTCGAACCGGATGCGGGTGCCGCCAATGGTGATCTCGTCGCCGTCGGCGAGGCGGTGGCTCGTCACCCGGGACCCGTTGACCATCGACCCGTTGGTGGAGTTGAGGTCCACGAGGAGGTAACCGGTGCCGTGGGGCCGGATCTCGGCGTGGTTCCGGCTGGCGTTGGGATCGGCCAACACGATGGTGGACTCGGGTCGCCGGCCGATGGTCACCGTGCCGTCACCCAGCGGGAGGCGCTCACCGGTGGGGAGCAGGAGGGAGCCGGCCCCGACCCCGTGACGGCCCTCCTTCAGACGCCCGACGATCTGGAAGGCCCCGGTGCGCATGCGTTGGCTGGCCTGGAGCTCGACGCCGACGGGGCCGAGGAAGTGGTACCCCTCGTCACGGGCGTGCTCACGAGCCGCCTCGGCCAGCTCCCGGGTGAGGGAGTCGCTGATGTCGGCGAACTCGGCGCAGTCCTGCTCGCTCATCTCCACCGTGAAGTGGTTGGGGACCAGGGTCCGGCCCCGGACGTCGACCGAGCGGTTGTCGTCCATCTCCCGCACCAGCCGTCGGCCCAGCTCGACCGGGCGCAAACCGCTGCGGAAGGCGCGGGCGAACGCCCCCTCGATCACCCGCTCGAGGCGCCGCTCGAAGCCCTTCAGACCCACGGCGGCATCGTAGGGGCCGCCGCCTGAGTGCCCCTCGCCGGTCCGGCGATCCGTTCGCCGCTCTCGACGGGCGGCCGCTACCCTCGCCAGGCTGCTCGGGCGAGTGGCGGAATTGGCAGACGCGCAGGATTCAGGTTCCTGTGGGGTAACACCCGTGGGGGTTCAAGTCCCCCCTCGCCCACTGGGTTGCATCGGCGAACGTGCTGGTCACAACCGATCCGTGAGACGACGGATAGCCGCAACGACCTCCTGGTCACGGATTGGTCACGGATCGCCGAACAAGGGCGCCCGTGGGTTCGGGACCGGAGCTGGCCTCGACCGTCTTGCTGGCCATCGGCGCCGACTACGTAGGCGAACCGCCGTCAGCTCGGGCCGCTCGGGCACGTGTCGCTAGTGCTGCGTCAGCTCCGCAGATCGTCGGAAGGAGCGGTAGTCCTTCGCGGTCGCCGCTGACGTTCAGTGTGACGGTCGTAGCGCCACGGCTCCCGTAGCCGGCGTTGGAGGGCACATTCGACGAGCGTTATGCGGCGAGCCAACACGCTCACGCGACCGGGCTCGCCGTTGCACTCGACGACGGTCAGGCCCTGGTCCTCGACTAGACGAGGGAGGGAGTTCGTGTCGTAGAAGCGGACGACGCCGGGCACGAGGCGGTAGCAGGCTGCGCGCAGCCGCCAGTACAGGTTCGGAGACGTGAGCGGCGTGCGGTCGCGGGCGGGAGCGGTGATCAACAGGTGCCCGCCCGGCCGGAGGCAGCGCCGGATCTCGGCGATGAAGGCCGCGGGATGCGGGAGGTGCTGTAGGACGAGGACCGCGAGGACACCTCCGAGCGACGCATCTGCGAAGCGGAGCGGCGCGCTGACGTCGTGCACGTCGAACGTCGCGTCGACCTCGTCGCGCGCGGCTCGTGTCCGCGCGACCTCGACCATGCGAGGTGACCCGTCGACACCGACGACGTCGTAACCGCGCCGCGCGAGTGCGAGCGCGTGCGCGCCAGGTCCGCAGCCGAGGTCGGCTACAGGTCCGGGCGGTGTAACCACGTTCGCGAGCTCATCGGCGGTCCGCTCGACCAGCTCACGATGCTCCGGCTCGTCGCGTCGCCGCTCCCAGGCCGCGCTCTCGCGGTCGTACATGAAGCGAAAGAACCACTGCGGGGCAGGCATGGCGGCGACGCTACGTGTGCGGCTGCCGCGGGGGTTCCCGATGCGATCCGTGAACCGGTCGTCGAGGACCAACTGCGACGGAACGGCATCTGTTGGCGGATCTTCGACTTCTAGCCGGGGTGACGCTCGTGGTGTCCCCGAGGTGCCGTTTGAGGACAGCTCAGGTAGCGGTGTCGCTGACGGTGTCTCTCCACCGCGTCTCGGCGCTGGTCCTCATAGATCTGGTGATGCGTCAACCAAGGGGCCGAAGATCAGGCGCGCGACGGTCTCGGCGGCGTCGGCCTGCATGGTGGGCGTGACGTGTTGGTAGATGTCCCAGGTGATCTTGGCGCTGGCGTGGCCGAGGCGCTCGGACACGATTTTGACGTCGACCCCGGCCTGGAGGGCGAGGGTTGTCCATGTGTGCCTCAGGTCGTGCAATCGGATGCGCGGGAGCCGGTAGCGGGCGACTCGACGCTCGAAGGCGTTGGAGAAGTGCTCGGGATGCTGCGGGTGGCCGTCGGGTGTGGCGAACACCAGTCGTGGTCGGCGTAGCCGGGCCCAAGAAGCAGGCGCTCCTCTGCTTGCCGCTTCCGCACGGCGCGGAGCGCTGTGATGGTCGTCGCGTCGATCTCGATCGTCTCGGCTTGCCGGTCTTGGTCCGTAGCGCGATGCGCAGCTCGTGGTTGATCGCCGAGACTGTTTGATAAAGGAACGACCTTGCCGGCGTCGAGGTCGACATCGGCCCAACGAAGGCCGGGCGCTTCGCCGCGACGGCAGCCGGTGGTGGCGAGGAACAGCCATGCCGGCTGGTGCCGGTCGTTGCGCACAAGGTCGAGGAACCGGGACAGGGTGGCCGCGTCCCAGGTCTTCATCTCAGGGCGACTTCGCCTGGGAGGCGCCCGGTGGCTGGGCCGCTCGGGCGACGTTGCGCGGGATGCGATCCCTCGGCCGCGACCGAGTCAGCCCGCTCCAAGCCATCGACTACGGCGTGCCCGGCCCCGAACACCTCACCACCCGCCTCGGCCTCATCCCCGAGACGCCCGCAGCCCGCGACACCTGGCTCCGCCTCGCCCTCCACATCGAACGCCGCCTCGACGCCGGCCTCGCTATCGAGCGCCGAGAGGGGTTCAGCATCGCCGAACGACTCGACCGGCTCGGCGAGTGCGAACCCCCTCGATCACGCCCGAGCGATCATCGCCACCGCCGAGCGGCATCCTTCGGCGGCGGGTCCTGAGGCGGCAGCGGGCCCGGAGCGATGGCTCGAAGCCCTCGAACACGCCTCCGAAACCCACCGTGCCATCGAGCTGCAACGCAGCCGAGAACTCGACCGCGGCCTGGGCATCTCGCTGTAGGAATCCGTTTCACCTACGAGCTGGCGGTTCAACTGCCTACAATCTGGTGACTGAACTGCCCGCGAGTTGGAGCTTCCGCCGGTGTACCTCCCCAGAGTCGTCGATGCCGAGCTCCAGGCGCGGCTCGCCGCGGCTGGAGCGGTGGTGATCGAGGGTCCGAAGGCCTCCGGCAAGACCGAGACCGCCCGTCAACAGGCCGTAAGCTCGGTCTTGCTCGACGTCGACGAGAACGCTCGGCGCGCCGCGGCGGTGGATCCCTCGCTGGTCCTCGACGGTCCGGCTCCCCGGCTCCTCGACGAGTGGCAGGTCGAACCGGCGCTGTGGAACCACGTGCGACGAGCGGTCGACGAACGCGGCACCCCGGGCCAGTTCGTGCTCACCGGTTCGTCGGTGCCCGCGGACGACGTCGCCCGCCACACCGGCGCCGGCCGCTTCTCGTTCCTCCGAATGCGACCGATGACCCTGTTCGAGACCGGACTCTCAACAGGCACGGTGTCGCTCGGGGCGATCCTCGCCGGAGAGCCGCCGCGGGCCGACGACCCCGGCCTGACCGTCGGCGACCTCGCCGATCGGATCACCGCCGGCGGCTGGCCCGCCCAGCACGCCCGCCCGGTCGCCGACGCGGCCCGGGCCGCCCGTGACTACCTCGAGCAGATCCGCAACGTCGACGTGTCCCGCGTCGCCGGTTCCCGACGCGACCCGGCCCGCGTCGGGCGGCTGCTGCAGTCGCTCGCCCGCAACAGTTCCACCGAGGTCGCCATCAGCGTCCTGGCCGCCGACGCCGGAGGCGCTGACGGAGCGCTCGACCGCCACACCGTGGCCGAGTACCTCACGATCCTCGACCGCCTCATGATCACCGAGGACCAACCGGCCTGGGCGCCGCATCTTCGGTCCCGAGCCAACCTGCGCACCTCGCCCAAGCGGCACTTCGTCGACCCGTCGCTGGCGGTCGCTGCCCTCGGGGCCCGATCCGACCGGTTGCTCGCCGACCTCAACCTCCTCGGCCTGCTGTTCGAGTCGCTCGTCATCCGGGACCTCCGCGTCTTCGCCCAGCCGCTCGACGGCCAAGTACTCCACTACCGGGACAACTACGGCGTCGAGGTCGACGCCGTGGTGCAGCTCGTCGACGGACGATGGGCCGGCTTCGAGATCAAGCTCGGCGCTGGCCTCGTCGACGAAGGCGCAGCGTCGCTGCTGCGGTTCAGGGAGGCCGTTGACACCCGCAAGACGGGAGAGCCCGCGGTGCTCGGCGTGATCGCCGGCACCGGCTACGGCTACCTCCGCCCCGACGGCATCGCCGTCATCCCGATCGGCGCGCTCGCTCCCTGACGACACGCTCGCGAAGCGCCGCCGTGGTCACGGCGTGGTCACAAACCTCCCAGCACGAGGCTGCACGGGGCGGCACGAGGCGAACGGCGGCTCTGGCATTCGCCCTGCTCACGCCGGCTGGACAGCACGAGCGCCTACCCGGCAGCATCCGCAGCGCAAGAGTTCAAGTCCCCCCTCGCCCACCAAAGTCGCAGGTCACGGCATACGCGCGAACCGCCAAGTCGGCCGACTCAGTCCAGTGTGGCTAGGCCAAGGTGATCGCCCGGCGAACGAGCGCTTCGTAGTCCTCGATCGCTCCAGGCAACCGCCGTAGGTGCACGACAGGCCCCCGCCGGCTTCTCGACGATCTCAAGGAACTCGGCAACCGCAGGGGAGTGCTCATCGCCAGCGACCACGCTCGCGCCGGGTGAGATCAGGCTCGGATCGCGCGCTTCGCGCAGGAACGTCCAGATGTAGGCGCCGAGGACCAGGTCGGCGATCAGTTGCATCGCCTCGTCGTGGGGTGTCCGAGCGACGTGGCTGTACGCGGGTCGAGCGTGGTTGACGCTGCAGCGCAATTCTTCGCCCGACGCTACGTTCCGAACGGCGCGTCGGGCGCGGAGTCGCATCCGTCGTGGTATGGGTGTCGGGCAGTCAGTGGCTGAGGGAGCGGCGAGCGTCGTTGACGTTCGCCTGCCACTCGGTTCGCGTACTGATCACCTTGAAGCCCAGGACGTCGTTGATCGCGAGCATGGCGGCGTTGGAGAAGGCGTTGTCGGTGCGGACCCGCTCTGCCTCCGGGCGCTGGTCTCGGATCCGCTCGAGCATCGCGGCCTTCGCCCACTTGGCGAGCCCGAGCCCTCGGTGCGCTGGGTCGATCCCGGTGTTCTGTTGTTGGGCCACGGTGCGTTCCCACGGCTCGAAGGTCACCTCCGTGCCTCCAACACAGGCGCCGGTGGAGTCACGTAGCAGTGCCGTCCATCGAATCCGTCCGGCCTCCAGTAGCGCCCGGTCGAGCTCGGCGATGTGGTCGGCGTCGAGTAGCACCTCACCGACATCGAGGTCGTCGCGTGGCGCGGTCTGCATGATGTGGTGGAACGTCGCGGCGTCAGCGCGGAGATGCTCCGGGAAGGCGCCCTCGATCATCTCCAAGCGGTAGCCACGCTCCCGTGCGCTTCGGGCGCGCCCCCAGTTCTCGATCATCGGCCAGTCGACGTCGGCCAGGCGCAGCTCGCTCGTGCGGTTGACCCTCGCCACCCGGGCGCCGAGCTGGCGAGAGAACGCGTCACCGGCCGGTACGGCGTCGAACGTCGACCACGTGAGCAGGGAGCGCCCTTCGTTGGCCGTCTCGTCGCAGATCCTGGCGAAGAGCTGAGACCCGATGCCTTCCTGCCGCCGATCGCTACGCACGAACAGGTCGCACTCCATGACCCGAGGGTCCCCCGCCGCGTCCGACCAGCAGAATCCGGAGGCAACCGGCGTGCCGTCGGCGGTCTCGGCCAGCCAGGCGTGGTCGTCGAACTGCGACGGGAGGTTTCGAGCAAGGGCGATGTAGGACTCGACCGGCTGCGGCATGCGATCCGATCCGCGCTCGGCCTGGATCGGCGCCTCGACGGCGTGCAGTGCGGTCAGCTCAGCATCCGTACCGGTGCGGAACCCCACCCGGCGCAAGTCGACGTCAACCGCAGCGCGCACCGACTCAGTCTTCGTCAATCGTCGTCGTGCGGTCACGCGAGATCTACCGAGGACTTCTGCCGGACGGGTAGATCAAGAGTTCAGGTCTCGCCTCGCCCACCAAAGTTCTCGCCGGGCTCGGCCCCAAGTTCGCAGCCGGGTGGTTCTCTTCGAACGGGCGACGCGAATGCTGCAGGCAACTCCGTCGTTCGTGACCGTCGCCCAGGTTGCCGCTGCGTGCGGCTACTACGACCAGGCCAACAGCCTCGTCGCCAGCTTGGCCGGCGGGAAGCTCTCGCCTCGACCGGTCATCGGCATCTCGGCGAGCAACGGGGAACGCGAGCATGGCGGCCCAACCCCGCGGCGAGCGAGCATCACCTCAGTGGGTTCGGGACTCGAAGGTTCACGCGCCTTGCCCGAGGTTCCGCATGAGGCCCCCATCCATGACGTAGGTCGCTCCGGTGACGTAGTCGGCGTCACTCGAAGCGAGGAACACAGCGAGCCGGGCGATCTCAGACGGTTGCGCAGCCCGTTTCCACGGGATGCTCTGCACCTGTTCCTCCAACAACTTCGGATCGTCGATCGCCGGTTGGTTGAATGGTGTCAGCACCATGCCCGGCGCCAGGCTGTTCACGTTGATCTGGAGGGGGGCCAGCTCGAGGGCGAGCGTGCGGGTCAGCATGCGGATGGCCCCCTTCGAGCAGTCGTAGTCGGCACCGCCGGCGTTCGGAACGTCCTCGTGGACCGACGTCACGTTGATGATCTTGCCGCTGCCTCCGGCTCGAGCGCGCAACTGGATGAAGCGTCGGCAGCAGAAGAACGGCCCGTGGACGTTGGTGCGCAGGGCGTTCTCCCAGACCTCGGTCGACATCTCGGCGACCTTGGTACCCGAGGCGTCGACGCCGGCGTTGTTCATGAGGATGTCGAGGGTGTCGAAGGACTCAAGCGCCTGGTCGAACATCGACTCGACCTGCTTCTCGTCCCGGATGTCGGCGTGGATCACGACGGCTCGACGGCCCTCGGTCTCCACCGCCTCGCCGGTCTTCTCCGCGCCATCAGCGTCGTGGAGGTAGTTCACGACGACGTCGGCGCCTTCCTTCGCGAACTCCATGGCCGTTGCCTGCCCGATACCCGAGTCCGAGCCCGTGATGAGCGCGACCTTGCCTTCGAGCCGTCCGGTCGTCATGTCCTTCTCCTTCGATGGTCAAGCTGATGTGGTCGACGCTTGGCCAAGTCGCCAGGCGGCGTTGATGAGTCCGACGTGGGAGAACGCCTGGGGGTAGTTCCCCAGGAGCTCGCCGGTCGTCGGGTCGGCTTCCTCGGACAGCAGCCCGAGGTCGTTGGCATGGTCGGTGGCCGCGCGGAACCAGTCATGGGCGCGGTCGTGCTCTCCAGCCAGGGCGAGGCACTCGACGAGCCAGTAGGTGCAGATGAGGAAGCCGCTCTGGTCGCTCGGCCAGCGTCGCACCAGGCCGCCCTGGCCGAGCTCACGCTCGACCGCCTCGATCGTGGATCGCATCCGCTCGTCACTCGCGGGGAGGAAGCCGACAACCGGTAGCAGGAGCACGGACGCATCGAGGTCGTCCGAGCCGAAGGCGCCGGTGTAGGCCTTGGCCTTCTCGCTCCACGCCTGCTCGATCACCGCCGCATGGACCTCGTCGCGGGCCTTCCTCCACGCACCGGCATCGGCTCCTTCGCCGAGTCGCGGTGCGAGGTCTATGGCCCGGTCGAGCGCAACCCAGCACATCACCTTGGACGAGGTGTACTGCCGCTGCCGGTCGCGGGCCTCCCACATCCCCGCGTCCGGCTCACTCCAGGTGTGGGCGGCACGATCGGCCAGCGCCACCAGCAGCTGCTGGGTGGCCGGCTCGAGCTCGCCGAGCTGGTCCCTGAGGAGGTGGGCGGCGTCGAGCACCTCGCCGAAGACGTCCAGCTGCTGCTGTTCCCACGCCTCGTTGCCCACCCTGACCGGGGAGCTGTCCCGGTAGCCGGCCAGGTGCTCCAGGACGTGCTCGGTGAGGTCGCGTTCGCCTTCCACGCCGTACATGATCTGGACGAGCGTGTCGCCGACGTGGCCGGTGCTGTAGGCCAGCCAGTCGAACAGCCGGCTCGGCTCGTCCGGGCAGGCGGCGAGCCAGAGCGACCGGATCGTGAGGCTGAGGTCCCGCAGCCACGCGTAGCGGTAGTCGAAGTTCAGGTCCCCACCCATCGTCTCCGGAAGGGAGGTGGTGGCGGCGGCGACGATCGCGCCAGAGGGCTGGTAGGTCAGCCCCTGCAGGACCAGCGAGCTGCGGCGGACGTGGTCGGGGAAGGCGCCGTCGTAACTGGTGTGCTGCGCCGACCACGACTCCCAGGCGGCGAGGGTGTCCTCGATGGTGGGCGCACCGACGTCTGGGGGGCGGGCGGCGGTGGGATAGGAGGGTGCGTAGGACAACCGCATCTCGACCGACTGCCCGGCGGCGACGACGAACGCTGCCCGCACGGCCCCGTCCTCGCAGATGAGGTCCACGGAGCTCGAGCAGGTCAGGCGGACGGGTCCACCGCGGGCCAGGACGCCCCCGTCGACCCGGCTCAGGTACGGCTCGGTACGGCCGTACTCCAGGCGGGGCCTCAGCTCGCTGTTCAGCCGTACGGAACCGGACAGCCCCTCGACCCGTCGCAGGAGCACATGGGGGCTGTGCAACCCGATGGCGTGCCCGCGGGCCCCAGGTTCGAGTGCCAGGGCGTCGGTGAGGGCCACCTCTCCGGTCGGGGTGCGAAACACGGTCCGGAGCACCAGCGTGTCTCCGACGTACTCGCGCTCCGACGAGAACTCCTCAACGGGGTGGATGGACCAGTGGCCCGCCTCGGCGTCGAGCAGACGACCGAGCACCGAAGGCGAGTCGAAGCGCGGCACGCACCACCAGTCGACCGACCCCGACCGGTCGACGAGGGCCGCCGAGTGGCAGTCCGACAAGAAGCCGTAGGAGGCGATGCCCGGCTGGAGCGCAGAACGCCGAGCGACCTGGTCCATACCTCGACGCTATGGCGGTCCCTCGACCCACAAGGCTCGACGGCGAGTGTTCTCCACCTTGTAAGCCACGTGCACGCCGGGGCGAGGGCGGCCAGGGAAGGCTGGGGAATGAGGATGCGGGACGACGGGAACGAGGTTGGCGTGCGGTCCGCCGTCGGCCAACCTCGAGGCATGACCCGGTGGTTCACCGCCGACCTGCACCTCGGCCACACCAACATCATCAGGTACTGCGATCGGCCCTTCGCCGATGCCGACGAGATGAACGCGGCGCTCGTCGACCGCTGGAACGACGTGGTGAGGCCGGCCGACGAGGTGTGGGTGCTCGGCGACGTGGCCCTCGGGCGCATCGCCGACACCCTGCCCCAGGTGCGCCGCCTCCACGGCCGCAAGGTGCTGGTGGCCGGCAACCACGACCGGTGCTGGGCGGGGCATCGCAAGGGGCTGGAGCGGTGGACGAAGGAGTACCGGTCGGTCGGCTTCGCCGAGATCCACCAGGGGGCCGTCGAGGTCGAGCTCGGCGGACGACCGGTGCTGGCCTGCCACTTCCCCTACCGGGGCGACAGCCAGGACGAGGAGCGTCACGTCGGCTACCGCCCCGCCGATCGGGGCCGGTGGTTGCTGCACGGCCATGTCCATGACCGTTGGAAGGTGGAGGGCCACCAGATCAACGTGGGCGTCGATGTGTGGGGCTACCGCCCCGTACCTGACGAAGTCCTCGCCGGCATCGTCAACGGGATGGCGCCGCCGTCGGTGTGATCGGCCCCTCGCACCGGGCCGGGACCTCCGCCTGCGGCCGGCGTGGCCTCCGCCCCCGCAGCGGTGCCGCCGCCCCCGGACGGGGCGTCGGGTGAGAGCCCGGACGGCGGGTCGATGCGGGGGTCCATGGGTGGGGTGATCGTCGCAGGGCAGCGAGCCGAGCGGCGTCCCTCTGGCCAGCCCGGGTCGGTGGTGGAGGCGGCGTGGGAGGATCGCCGGCCATGGCCGACGGTCGGTTCGCGCCCAGCCCCACCGGGGACCTCCACCTCGGCAACCTCCGCACCGCCCTCGTGGCCTGGCTGTTCGCCCGCCGCGCCGGCTCACGGTTCCTGCTGCGGATGGAGGACCTCGACCCGGCCACCAGGCACGAACGACACGTGGTCGCCCAGCAGCGCGACCTCGCTGCCATCGGGCTCGACTGGGACGGCGAGGTGGTGTGCCAGTCCGCCCGCCTCGACCGCTACCACGCCGCCATCGACCACCTGACCGCCTCCGGGCTGACCTACCCCTGCTACTGCACCCGGCGGGAGGTCCACGAGGCCGCCGCCGCCCCGCAGGGTCCGTACCCGGCGTTGGCCTACCCCGGGACCTGCCGCCACCTGAGCGTCGCCGAGCGGGCCGAGCGAGAGGCGGCCGGTCGGTTGCCGGCGCTCCGCCTGCGGGCCGACGGGGTGACCGTGCGGTTCACCGACCGCTGCCGCGGTCTGGTCGAGGGGGCCGTGGACGACCTCGTGTTGCGGCGTCGCGACGGTGTCCCGGCCTACAACCTGGCCGTGGTGGTCGACGACGCCGCCCAGGGCGTGGAGGAGGTGGTGCGGGGCGACGACCTGCTCGACTCCACGCCTCGGCAGCTCCACCTGGCCGCGCTGCTCGGGCTGCCGGCGCCGTGCCACGCCCACGTACCGCTGGTGCTCGGCCCCGACGGCGCCCGGCTGGCCAAGCGGCACGGCGGGGTGACCCTCGCCGACCGCCTCGCCGCCGGCCAGACCGTGACCGGTGTGGTCGGCATGCTGGCCGCCAGCTTGGGCCTGGCCGACCGTGGTGAGCCGCTCACCGCCGTCGACCTGCTCGACCGGTTCGACCCGACCCGCCTTTCTCGCCGACCCTGGGTGCTCACCGACCCCGATGGTCGACCCGACCGCCCGACTGCCGACCGGTCCTGACCGCCGATAGACGAGCGGTCGCCGGTGCCAGGATGCACTCGTGGTCCCCTACGCGATCGCCGCCGTGATCACCATCGTGGCCGTCTTGGTGGTGGCCTGGCTCAGCGACCGGCGGGACCGGGCCAACGGCGTCGATCCCCACGTCCGCAGCGACGCCCTCGCCGAGCGTCGTCGGGAGATCCGGGAGCAGCGGGCCAACGATCGCATGCGGCGCCGTACGAAGGGGTTGGGCGGCCCACCGCCCGGCCGCCCCTACGACCGCTTCTGATGGTCGAGGCCCGTATCTGGGGTCGAGATCAGGAACGGGGCGGTGTGCTGTCGCCGGCGGCCGGTCCGGTCCCGCCGTCGCCCTTCCCGGGGCCGGTGTTCAGGCCTCTGACGAAGTCGCGGGCCTTGCCGCTCGCCTTGTTGATCTTGGTGGTGTGCTTCCCCCCGGTGCGCTTGTCGGCCAGGTTCGCCACCTTGTCGATGCCGCTGCCGATCTGGTCGGCGTGGTCGTCGACCGCCTTCTTGACCTTGTCGAGGTAACCCATGGGTGGTCCTTGTCGTCCGGGAGCGGGGGTCGGGTCAGGGTACCGGGCACCCCTGCCGACCCGATGGTCGCTCAGCGAGCGGTGGCGCCCGCTCCGCCCCCTCGCCACTCCTCGTCGTCACTGACCCCCTCCCGCACCCAGCTGGCGTAGGGGGTGGCGAACAGGGCGGGCATGCCGCCGGTGTGGAGGAACACGACGGGGCCGTCGGCACCGATGCGTCCCTCGCGCACGGCGGCGACCAGGCCGGCCATGGCCTTGCCTGTGTAGACGGGATCGAGCACCAGGCCCTCGAGCCGGGCGGCCAGATCCAGCGCCCGCCGGGCATCGGCGGTGGGTGCCCCGTAGCCGGCCCCGATCCGGGCACCGTCGAGCCGGCAGGCACCGACCGGAGCGGGCAGCCCGGCCGTGACGGCGGCGTCGGCGGCGGTGGCCATGACGGCTTCGGGCAGGCCGGGCCGAGTGCCGACGTCCACCCCCAGTACGCGGGCATGGTCGCCGAAGCCGGCCACCAGCCCGGCGTGGGTGCCGCCCGAGCCGTCGGCGACGACGACCACCTCGACCTCGGGGAGCTGGCCGACCAGCTCACCGGCGGCCTGCACGTAGCCGAGGGCGCCGATCGGCGACGCCCCACCCACGGGGACGGCGTAGGGGTGTCGGCCGGCCTCGGCCACTCGGGCGGCGGTGGTTGTGATCGCCGCCTCCAGCCCCCGGTAGTCGAGGTCACCGGCCCACACGATCTCGGGGCCGAGGAGCTCGTCGAGGACCACGTTCCCGGTGGCCCGCTCCGGCCGCTGCCCGCCCAGGACCACCGTGCACGCCAAGCCCAGCCGGTTGGCGGCGGCCGCCGTCATGCGCACGTGGTTGCTTTGGCGCCCCCCGCCGGTGACCAGGGTGTCGCAGCCCTGGGCCAGCGCATCGGCGCAGAGGTACTCCAGCTTGCGGACCTTGTTGCCACCACCGGCCAACCCGGTGAGGTCGTCGTGCTTCACCCACAACCGGCCCGGCTCGAGACCCAGGTGGGCTCCGAGGCGGTCGGCGGGGAGGATCGGCGTGGGCAGGTGGGCGAGGGCGATGCGACGGTCGAGCACGGCGCGAGTCTGGCGCTGGCCGGGCCACCGCGGTGGGTGCGACCATGGAGCCATGCTCGGCAAGCTGCGACGGCGTCTGGCCCAGACCGTCGAGGAGCTCGACGAGGACCGCATCCGCGACCGCTGCGGTGACCTCGACGTCACCCCCATCGGCGAGGTGCCGCTCCGGCAGCGCATCCGCCTCGGCGGAGAGGTGCAGGGGCTGCAGGTGGTGCCCCGGGCCGGCTCGCCCAGCTTGGAGGTCACCTTGGCCGACGGCACCGGGCGAGCGGTGGCGGTCTTCACCGGCCGCCGGCGGCTGGGCGGGGTCGACCCCGGCCGCACCGTCCTCATCGAGGGGGTGGCCCGTCGCGAGCGGGGGCGGCTCCTGCTGCTGAACCCGGCGTACACCCTGCTCGACTGATCAGCCCGGCTTCTCGGGACATGGGGACGGCGATGACCGTGCCAGAGTCCCGAGAACGGCGCGGGGTCAGCCGAGCAGCACCTGCACGACGGCGGCCTCGGCCTCGGGGGTGGTGAGCATCAGGACCTCGTCGCCGGCCCGCAGGACGGTGTCGCCCCGGGGCACGATCACGTGGTCCTCCCGGATGATGGCGACCACGCTGGAGTCCCGGGGGAAGCCGAGCTCGGCCAGGTCGTGGCCCTGGGCCGGTGAGCTTTCTGTGAGGGTGGCCTCCGACAGTCGGGCCCGGCCGCCCTCGAAGGACAGCAGGCGCACCAGGCTGCCCACCGACACCGCCTCCTCGACCAGGGCGGTGAGGAGGTGCGGGGTCGACACCGACACGTCGACGCCCCACATCTCGTTGAACATCCACTCGTTCTTCGGGTTGTTCACCCGGGCCACCACGCGGGGCACGGCGAACTCCTGCTTGGCCAGGAGCGAGATGACGAGGTTGTCCTCGTCGTCACCGGTCACGGCGGCGACGACATCGGCTCGATCCACCCCGGCCTTGGCGAACTCGCTGACCTCGCAGGCGTCGGCCACCACCCAGATGGCACCGGCTGGCTCGCCCTGGGCCTGAGCGGCCCGCGCCCGCTTCCCGTCGATCTCCACGACGGTGACGTCGTGGCCGGCCTTGATGAGGTCGTCGGCGATGAAGGCACCCACGTTCCCGCCACCGGCGATGACCACCCGCATCAGTGCGAGCTCCCACGGCCGGTCGGCCCCTTGGCCAGGTGGGCGTCGAAGGCGTCGACGTGGTCACCGGCGACGGCCACGTGCACCATGTCACCCTCCTGGGCCACGAGGTCGGGGTCCGGGAGGCGGGCCTCGCCGAGGCGGGTGAGCGCCACCACCCGGCCCCTTCCGGCGAGGTCGACGTCGGTCACGGTGCGCCCCGCCCACGTCGATGGCAGCGGCCGCTCCACGAGCACCACCCGGGCGCTCGGATCGATCCAGTCGACGGTGGACCGCTCGGGCAGGATCCGGTGCAGCACCCGCTCGGTGGCCCACTGCACGGTGGCGATGGTCGAGATGCCGAGGCGCTCGTAGATGGCGGCCCGGCGGGGGTCCTTGATCCGGGCCATGACCCGCTCGACGGCGAAGGTCTCCCGGGCGACACGGGCCACGAGGATGTTGGAGTTGTCGCCGCTGGTGACCGCAGCCAACGCGTCGGCCTCCTCGATGCCGGCGTCGGTGAGCCGGTCCCGGTCGAAGCCGATGCCGACCACGGTGCGGCCGGCGAACCCGTCGGGCAGGCGGGCGAAGGCGGCCTGTTGCTTGTCGACCACGGCCACGGTGTGACCGGCGTCGACGATCGCCGTCGCCAAGCCGGCGCCGACCCGGCCACAGCCCACCACGACAACGTGCACCGCGCACCACCTCCCGACCCCTGGTGTGGGTCACGAGGCGTGATGCTACGCACGGCGTAGGACGATGGAGCAGCCACGTCCGCCGACCCCACCCACGTCCACCGACCCCGCCCGCCGCCCTGGTCGCCTTCGGCGACGCCACCACTGCTGCCTAGGCTGCGCCGGCACTTCTTCCCGGGTCGGAAGGGACCGATGGCCCTCTCGTTCAAGCGTCTCCTCGTCGGCAGCCCGCTTGCCAGCAGCGAGGAGCAGCACCAGCGGCTCGGCATCCCGACGGCGCTGGCCGTCTTTGCCTCCGACGCCATCTCCTCCACCGCCTACGCCACCGAGGAGATCCTGGTCGTCCTGCTCGGTGCGGTGGCCTTCCCGGCGTCGCACAAGTACCTCGTGCCGCTCAGCATCGCCGCCGCCTTCCTGCTCTTCATCGTCGCCAGCAGCTACCGCCAGACGATCCACGCCTATCCCGGCGGGGGTGGCGCCTACGTCGTCTCCCGCGACAACATCGGGGCCACCGCCGGGCTGGTGGCGGGGGCGTCGCTGCTCGTCGACTACACCCTCACCGTCGCCGTCTCCATCTCGGCTGGGGTGCTGGCCATCGCCTCGGCCGTGCCCTCGCTGCGGCCCGACGGCTACCGAATCGGCCTGTGCATCTTCTTCGTGGCGCTCATGACCCTCGGCAACCTGCGGGGGGTGAAGGAGTCCGGGCGCCTCTTCGCCGTGCCGACCTACGCCTATGTCCTCCTGCTCGGGTCGTTGCTCGTCTACGGCTTGGTGCGGGTGTTCGCCTTCGAGCTCGGCCCGATCGAGGGCGGCGCCGAGACCGTGGCCGAGTTCACCGAGGGGCGCCAGCTCGGCCGGGACGTCGCCCTCTTCGCCCTGCTCAAGGCCTTCTCGTCGGGAGCCGTCGTGCTGTCGGGCGTCGAGGCCATCTCCAACGGCGTCCCCGCCTTCCGCCGACCCGAGTCCCGCAACGCCGCCCGCACCCTCACCCTCATGGCTGTCATCCTCGGCTCCGGCTTCCTCGGCCTCTCCGTGCTGGCGCACCACCTCAGGCCGGTGATCGACGACGCGAGCGGTGAGACCGTGCTCTCGCAGATGGGCAAGGCCGTGTTCGGCGACGGCAACCCCATCTACTTCGCCCTCCAGATCGCCACCTTCATGATCCTCGTCCTGGCCGCCAACACCGCCTTCAACGCCTTTCCACAGCTCAGCTCGTTCATCGCCCGGGACCGGTACCTGCCGCGCCAACTCGCCACCCGCGGCGATCGGCTGGTGTTCTCGAACGGCGTGCTCGTGTTGGCCGGCATGGCCTCGCTGTTGATCGTCGCCTTCCGGGCCGATGTGAGTGGCCTCATCCCGCTGTACGCCGTCGGCGTCTTCACCGGGTTCACCCTCTCGCAGTTCGGGATGGTGAAGCACCACCTCTCGCATCGGGAGCCGAACTGGCAGCGCAGCCTGTCCATCAACAGCGTCGGGTTCGTGGCCACCGGGATCGTGCTCCTCGTCGTGGTCACCTCGAAGTTCACCGACGGGGCGTGGATCCCGGCCGTCGTGATCCCGGCCATCGTGTTGCTCTTCCGGGGGATCCACAAGCACTACGAGCGGGTCGAGGGTGCTCTCTCCGTGCCCGACGGCTACAAGGCCCGCCGCCGCACCCACACCGTCGTGGTGCTCGTCGGCCGGGTGCACAAGGGCGTGCTCGAGGCCCTCGCCTATGCCCGGTCGCTCAACCCCGACCGCCTGCTGGCCGTCTCGGTGGTCTCCAATGCCGAGGAGCAGGAGCAGATCAGCCAGGCCTGGGAGCGCCACCGCATCCCGGTGGACCTGCGCACCGTCTTCTCCCCCTACCGCGAGCTGTCCCGCCCGGTGATGCAGTTCGTCGACGAGCACGACAAGGAGGTCGAGGACGACTTCCTCACCGTCGTCCTCCCCGAATTCGTGCTCGACCACTGGTGGGAGCAGCTCCTGCACAACCAGAGCGCGCTGCTGCTCCGGGCCCGGTTGCGAGCGCGTCCGAACACGGTGGTGACATCGGTACCGTTCCACCTGCGAGGCACCGACGTCGAGGTGGTCGGCGCCGTACCGGAGTGAGCCACGAACCGGCCGAGCCGACCACGAGAGGAGCGCCGAGATGAAGTGTCCGGTGGACGAGTCCACCCTCGTTATGTCCGAGCGGCAGGGGATCGAGATCGACTACTGCCCGCGGTGCCGAGGGGTGTGGCTCGACCGCGGCGAGCTCGACAAGATCATCGAACGGGCCGAGCCCCAGGCGGCGACCCCGCCTCCCGCCGCCGCTCCGGCCGCCCCCACGGCCGCTCCGCAGCCGGCCCCCCCGCCGCGGGACTGGCGGTACGACTCCGACGAGTACCCCGCCGTTCGCCCTGGAGGTCACTACGGGGACTACGAGGGCCACTACGGCCGCAGGCGGAAGAAGCGGGGTTTCCTCGGCGAGCTGTTCGACGACTGAAGCGCCACGGGTGGGGCACCGACCCGGCCCGAAGCACTGCTGGGGTGAGCGCCTCGCCCCGCGCATCGCCTCGCACGGCTTGGCCGGACGGTCAGCGGATCGGTAGGCGTTGGGCCAGGAACCGCTCGGTGACCGCCCACGCCGCCGCTGCCGCGTCGGGGTCGTGGAACATCGGGGCCTCGTGGTTGTCGAAGGCATGGCCGGCCCCCGGTTGTACGACCACCTCGAGGTCGTCTCGCCCGGAGCTCGCCACCGCTGCTCGCACCTTCTCGACGGCTTCGCTGCCGAGGAACGTGTCCTGCCCGCCGAAGTGGAAGAGCACCGGGCAGGCCACGTCGGCCAGCCGGTCGAGGCTGTCCGCCACCCCGGTGCCGTAGTAGGAGACGACGACGTCGGGTTCGGCCTCGGCGCCGACCAGGAAGGCGAGCGAGCCTCCAAGGCAGAACCCGAGGACCCCGGTGCCGCCCCGAACCTCGCCGACCGAGCGCAGGTGGTCCAGGGCGGCGGCGCAATCGGCCACGGCTCGCGGCCAGTCGAGCCGGCCACCGAGGCCCATCGACGCCTCCAGACCCTCCTGGTCGTGCTCGGCCGCCCAGCCCGGCGCGATCCGCCAGAACACGTCGGGGGCGGCGGCCACGTAACCGGTGCGGGCCAGGCGCCTCCCGACGGCTCGGATGTAGGGGCCCACCCCGAAGATCTCCGGGAGCACCAGGACGCCGGGTCCCGAGCCCTCGTCGGGCACCCAGAGGTGCAGGTCCATGGTCCCGCCGTCGACGGCGACCGGCTCGGTGCGGGTGGGGTCGGCCACGGCTGCTCCTCGGGGCGTTCGGCGTCGGCGGGTCGATGATGTCGGTCAGCGACCGAACATCATCAGCCACTGCTCGGCGGTCTGGGGACGGAACACGACGTTGCGGGTACGGGTCTCGCCCATCGACGCCGCCGGCTTCTCCGAGTAGAGGTGCCCGGGGTACAGCACGGTGTCGTCGGGCACGTGGGCCAGGCGCTGGGTGAGGCTCTCGTACATCTGCGCCGGGTCGCCGCCCGGGAGGTCGGTGCGCCCGCACCCGTCGAGGAAGAGGGTGTCGCCCGCCACCAGGCGCCCGTCGACGAGGAAGCACTGGCTGCCCGGTGTGTGGCCGGGGGTGTGGATGAGGGTGATGGGGATCTCCCCGACCGTCACGGTGTCGCCGCTGGCATGGGTGACGAGATCGTCGGCGCTCACGTCGGTGGCCCGCTCGACCCAAAGAGCCTCGTCGGCCTGGACGTGGATGGGCACCGCCGCCCGGGCGAGCAGGTCGACGATCCCCTCGATGACGTGCCCGCCGAGGTTCCCGCCGACGTGGTCGGGGTGGTAGTGGGTGGCGAGGTTGCCGACCAGGCGCATGCCGTCGGCCTCGCAGACCTTCAACAGCCCGTCGATGTCGTAGGCGGCGTCGATGGCCACCGCCTCGCCGGTCTGCCGGTCGCCCACCAGGTACACGAAGTTCACCATCTGGAGGGCGACGGGATCGTCGACGGCGAGATCGAGGCCGGCCAGGAGCTGGCGGAAGTAGAGGCGTTCGGGGGACATGGCCACTCATGCTACGAGCGCCCGCTGACGCGAGGCGCCGCTCGTCGCCGCGAGGGGGGGTCGGGGCCCTCGGTTTCCGGGGGGTGGAGCCCGCGGGTTCCCCGGTGGGTCAGCCGGCGTGGTCGGGGGGGCCCTGATCCCGGCGCCGCCACGCCTCCTCGGCCAGCGAGACCACCTCGCGCACCGGGCGCCCGCTGGCCCTGGCCACCCGGGCTGCGTCGTCGTGTTCGACCTTGGCCCGACCGGCGCCCACCTTGACCCGCACCGCCCGGCCGTCGACCTCCACCGTCTCGATGGTGCGGGCCGCCGGCCAGCGGTCGAGGCGGCGTCCCCGGACACCGAAGGACCCCGTCTGGCTGGTCAGGGTGGCGGCGACCTGGTCGGCGAGGGCGACGTCGGCGAGGGCGCTGACGGTGTGGGCGGGGCGGCCCTTCTTCATGACGATCGGAGTCACCCAGGCATCGTGGGCGCCAGCCTCCAGGAGCGCCGCCACGGCGTGGGCGAGGGCCTCGCCGGTGACGTCGTCCACGTTGACCTCGAGCAACATCACCGGCTGGCCGGCGGACCGATCGCCGTCGGTGTGCGGTTCGCCGAGGACCACCTGGGTGAGGTTCGGGCGGTCGTCGAGCTCGCGGGTGCCGGCGCCGAACCCCGAGCGGTCGACCCGCATGGGCGGCAACGGCCCCCAGCCGGTGGAGAGGGCGGCGAGCAGGGCGGCACCGGTGGGGGTGGTGAGCTCGACGCCGACGTCGATGCCCTGGAGGGGCGCCCCCCGCAACAGCTCGACCACGGCCGGGGCGGGGTTGGGGATGGTGCCGTGGGCACTGCGCACGACCCCCAGCCCGGTGGTCACCGGGCTGGCGCACACCTCGCTCACGTCGAGGACCTCGAGGGCGGCGCAGGTGCCGACCACGTCGACGATGGCGTCGATGCCGCCCACCTCGTGGAAGTGGACCTGCCCGGGTGGTCGACGGTGCAGCCTTCCTTCGGCCTGGGCCAGGGCCGAGAAGGTGCCAAGGGCCCGGTCCCGCACGCGGTCGGGGAGGCGGGCCTCGGTGACGAGGCCGTGGATGTGGGCGGCGGTGCGCACGACGGTCGACGGCCGGGAGGAGACGTGGACCTTGGTCGCCCCGATGCCGCCTCGGAGCACGGGCTCGGCGTCGAGCTGCCAGTCCTGCACCGGGAGGCGACGGCACAGGTCCCGCACGTCGTCGAGGTCGGCGCCGGCGTCGATGAGCGCACCGAGGGCCATGTCGCCGGCGATGCCCGAGAAGCAGTGGAACCAGGCGACGGTCACCGGGGCGGGCCCGGAACCGGGTGACCGGCGCCCGTGGGGCGGCGGCGGGCGGCGCCCAGGACCAGGCGGACCACGGCGCACGCCGCGCCGTAGCCGTTGTCGATGCCGGTGACGGTGAGGCCGGCGGCGCAGGAGGCGTGCATGGCCAGCAGGGCGGTGACCCCGCCGAGGCTGGCGCCGTAGCCGACGCTGGTGGGAACGGCGACGACCGGGGCACCGGTGAGCCCACCCACCAGGCTGGCCAGGGCGCCCTCCATCCCGGCCACCACGATCACGGCGTCGGCGTCGGTGAGAGCGTCGGCGGCGTCGAGCAGGCGGTGCACCCCAGCCACCCCGACGTCGGTGAGGCGGCACGGGTTCAGCCCGTGGGCGCTGAGCACCGCCGCGCACTCGTCGGCCACGGGCAGGTCGGCCGTGCCGGCGGTGACGAGCACCACCCCTTCAGACCGCGGCGCCGCTGGCCGCCACACCACCGTGGCCCCTTGCGGGATGCCTGGCCCCTGGTCCGGCGGGGTGCCCGAATCCGCGGGCGCCCCGTGGACGGCGCCTTCGGGGTTGGCGCCCAGCACGGCGCCCACCTGATCAGCGTCGGCTCTGGTCAACAGGACCGGCGCCTCGTCGGATCGGCCCAGGATCTCGGCCACGATGGTGGCGCACTGGCCCGGGGTCTTGCCCGGCCCGTACACGGCCTCGGCCATGCCCTGTCGGAGCTGGCGGTGGTGGTCCACGCGGGCGAAGCCGAGGTCGGCGTAGGGGAGGCGTCGCAGCTCGGCGACGGCGTCGTCGGCGTGGATGGCACCGCGCCGAACCCCGTCGAGGAGCCGTCGCAGGGCCGCTTCGTCCACGCCCCTATCCTGGCCGGCGCGGCGAGGAGCGGTGGCAGAGTCCGGTTGATCGCAGTCGCCTTGAAAGCGACCGGCCCGCGAGGGCCCGGGGGTTCGAATCCCTCCCGCTCCGCCGAGCACGACGGGCCTCGCCCGGCCCGGCGGCGACCTGGAGAGCTACCATCGCCCCGCCTCGGAGAGGTGCCGGAGTCTGGTTGATCGGGCTTCCCTGCTAAGGAAGTGACGGGGCAACTCGTCCGTGGGTTCAAATCCCACCCTCTCCGCCAAGTCCCCCAGGTCCGCACCGTCGGCCGCTCAGCCCGTGGTGCAGCCGTCCTTCGCCCGCGCGTTAGCCACGGTTTCGCGAAGCTCTAGTTGCGGTTCGTAACCGAACCGTCATAGATTGCGCCGAACCGAAACGAAGGGTCCGCCCGTTCCCACTCGGCCTAGCAGCCGAGCAACCTGGGAGCGCGGCACCGGTCCATCCGAGCGCCGCCGTCGAAGCCGGCCATCGGAGGCAGAGGGCCCGATCCCCCACGCTCGAGGAGCATCCCGTTGAAGAGAACACTGATGATGGCCGTGATGGCGCTGGCTGTGACGATCGGAGCTGGCGCCTGCGACGAGGGCCGCTCCGGTGGTTCCGTGCACGACGCCATCCGCCGGTACTTCCCCGAGCAGTACGACAAGGCTGTCCGGGTCGCCACCTGCGAGTCGGGTCTCGACCCGAGGGCGGTCAGCCCCGGCGGCGGTAACCACGGCCTGTTCCAGATCAACACCGTCCACCGGAGCCGGGTGGCCTCCATGGGGTACTCGTGGAGCGACATCTACGACCCCTACGTCAACTCCCGGGTCGCCAGGACCATCTACAACGAGTCCGGCTGGGCCCCCTGGCCCTACTGCGGCCGGCGATAGGACCGATCGGCGAAGGCTGGCCGTCCGCGTGACGGCGCTCGTCCACAGGGGATCCACAGGATGACCCCCCTAGCGCTCCACAGGCCACCTCGCGGAGGCTGACGGCATGCGAGTCGACGGTGTGGCGGTCTCGGCGGAGCTGCGCCGGCGTCGCCTCGGTCGCCCGGCCTTCGCGGCCAGGGTGGCTCGAGCGCAGGACACCACGTGGATCCCCTGCAGCGGCGGTGACCTCCACGACGCCCCCAAGGACCTCCTGGTGCTGGCCGCTCTCTCCCTCGCCCGCAGCGCGAACCAGCCTCAACCCTGGATCGCCGAACCGCCGGCGGACCGGTCGGACCGGTTGGCGTAGACTCACCCTCCTCTCCAGCGCTCGTAGCTCAATTGGAGAGAGCATCTGACTACGGATCAGAAGGTTGGGGGTTCGAGTCCCTCCGAGCGCGCTGAAGAAGTCCTGGTCAGCGCCCCAATGAGCGCTGCTGGCCTCACCGAGGGGCCTCGACTTCTACCGGTTCTTCTACCGGATCAGCCGACATCAGCCGGGAGAAGACGGCAGTGGCGTCCGCTTGCATGCCGGGCAACACCCACCCGTACACATCGAGGGTGAAGCTGGCGCTGGCATGGCCGAGGCGTTCGCTCACCACCTTGATCGGCACGCCCCCCTTGAGGAGCAGCGAGGCGTGCGTGTACCGGACGTCGTGGAAGCGGATCCTGGGCAGGGAGCCGCGGGCGACGAGCCGCTCGAAGGTGCGGCTGATCACCTCCGGATGCGTAGGGCTGCCGTCGGGCCTCGCGAACAGGAGGTCGAGGTCGGCGTAGTCGGCGCCGAGGAGCAGCCGCTCCTCTGCCTGCGCGCGTCGCCAGGCGGTAAGGGCGCGGACGACGTCGTCGTTGACGTCGATGGTCCGCCGCCCGTGCACGGTCTTCACGTCGGAGAGGAGGAGCTCGTAGTTCACGGCGACGGCGGCTTGGCGGACGTGGATGAGCTTGGCGGAGAGGTCGATGTCGGACCACCGCAACCCGACGATCTCGCCGCGGCGCATGCCGGTGTGGGCCGCGAGCACGAACGCCGGCGCAAGGCTGGCCGTCGAGACCGTCGAGGAACGCCTGGAGCTGCGCGGCGGTCCATACCTTCATCTCCCGGTCGCGTCGGCTGGCCGTGCTCCGTTTGGGCGGGTCGGCGAGCACCGCAGGGTTGTGGGTGAGCGTGCCCTTGCGGACGGCGTCGCCTGGGGCCTTGCGGAGGATGCGGTGGATGTACCGGACGCTGGCGGGGCTGAGCCCCGGCCCGTCACCGCTGGCGTTGTGCCTGCCGGACTCGAGCAGTCGGGCGTACAGCGTGTCGAGGTCCTCGGGGGCGAGCGTGGCGAGCGGGACGTTGCCGAGGGTCGGCAGGACGTGGAGTCGAAGGTTGCTCTCGTAGGAGTGGTAGGTCGTGTCCTTGAGCTGGCTCCGCGGCCGCCCAACGCCGGGAGCGTGCCCGCCAGGTCCTGAGGATCGCGACATGCCCGGCGGAGCAGGCCGTGACCGAAGCGCGGGCCGCCTACCGCGTAGCCCGGGAGCGAGCCGCGCCGCATCTCGACGCAGAGGCCCGCGCCGCGAAGGAGCTGCGGGAGGCTCAGATCGCGTTGGGGCGTGCCGAAGCCGAGGCAGCACGCGCACCCCTCTGGCGCCGACGGGCAGCCAAAGACGTGGTGTCGCTCGCGAACCTAGACGTCGACCGTGCAGCCGAGCGGCACGCCCTCGCCGAAGCCACCGCCGCGCCCTACAAGAGGGTGGTACGCGAAGCCGAGGAGCACCTCCGGGCCGCCGAGCGCGTGGCGACCACCGAGCGCGTACGGCAACGCCTCGAGCAGCTGTCGTGGGAAGAGCCAAGCCGCACGCCGACCAGGAGCCGCGACCTGGGCGTCGGCCTCGAGCTCTGACCGCGACGACCGCCCACCCCGGCCCACCGCGCGTTCTGGTCAGCGTTCTGGTGCGCCCGTGTCCGCCCCGAGCGCCGATTCGGCGCGTGCCTATCGGCTGTCAGCCGCCGGCACGGTTATCACCGTGACCCTGATCGGAACTTGAGAGACACTGACGCTGATGAGTGAAGCCGCCTTCGTGATAGGCCGACGTGTCCTCGTGACTGGGCTGGCGGGCTCCGGGAAGAGCACCTTCTCGCGCTCCCTCGCTGCGAGAACCAGCTTGCCCCTCATTCACCTCGACCTTCATTTCTGGAAGCCGGGCTGGGTTGCACCCTCGGAGGACGAGTGGCGCGAGAAGCAACGCCGCGTGCTCGCCGGCGACGCGTGGATCGCCGATGGCAACTACCACGAGACACTCGATCTCCGCCTGGAGCGGGCGGACACCATCGTGGTTCTCAACACGCCCTGGCCGGTGTGCGCAGGACGCGCGCTCCTGCGCGGCGTGCGGAAGTCGGCCGGCGAGATGCCCGAAGGGTGTGACGATTCGGCCTGGCGACGGTTGCGCGATGAGTGGCCACTTGCCGTGCGCATCTGGCGCAAGCGCCGCTCAGAGCCCGAACGCGAACACGAAATCATTTTGTGGCATGGGCAGCACGCGGCCCTTCACGTACTCCAGTCCGAGCGGGCAGCGAGCGAATTCCTCGACCGGCTCGACGTCGGGCGCATGCCAGCCGACGATGGCTGACAGCGACCGAGTGACCGCCCAGATCGACGGCTCCGGGTTCGCTCGTGACGCGACAGATCGTCGTAGCTTCGAAGGATGGTCTTCGGCTGGGGGCTGACGCCACGGTTGCCGATGTTGTTCGACACGCCGTTGGGTGTGAGTGCGGGGCGGCTGACCGTGGTCGCGGGGGTCCCGGGCACTGGGAAGAGCGGTCTCGCCGACGAGATCGGTCGGCGGCTGGGTTGGCCGGTGTTCTCCACCGATTGGCTGATGGGCGCACTGACGCCGTTCGGCGGACGTAGGCGGAAGGATCTCGGTGACGTCGGCGACGAGCTTGTCACGACCCTCGCGTACCGGCAGTTGCTCCTCGGCCAACCGGCGATCTTGGACACGCCTGGCGAGAACACCGCGATGCGGCGGAGGTGGTCGTCGCTGACTGAGGCGTTCGATGCGAGGTTCGACGTGGTGATCTGCATCTGCAGCGATGAGTCGCTCCACCGGCAGCGTCTGGAACAACGATCCCGAGCGATTCCTGGCTGGCACGACGGTGGGCGGTGGGACATCGTCAAGGCTCGACGCGACGCCTACCCTGCCTGGAAAGGAGGTCGCGTCCTGGTCGTTGACGCCGTGCGATCGACCGAGGAGAACGCCCAAGCCGTTATCGAGTGGCTTGCGCGATAGGTGTCCGTACAGATCGACGGCTCGGCGTGTCGCTCTCTCGCGACAGATCGGCAGCGCCGGCGAGGCGGGGGTACAGCGACACGGCGACGCGCGAACGGCGACACCCCTCGGCTTCGAAAGATGTGCGATCGGCTTGGACTCGCGTCGAGCGGCTGGTGCGAAGCACATCACGGGGAAGACCGCCGGCGACTTCGCCCCCGTTCGGACCTGTGACCACCGCACCGGTCATCTGTCGTGGCTCTGTGGGCGCGACGACCGCCGCCCGGCGAGGATGACCTGGTGGGGTTCGACGTCCCGGCTGATCTGGTCGCTGCCGTGGCTCGCTACGCGAAGGAGGAGGGCCGCGTTTGGCTGGCGCGGCTGCCCCAGCGCGTCGCCGCCTTCGCCGAGCGGTGGGACCTCGTGGTCGGCCCGCCCTTCCTTCCCGGCGGTCACGCGTCGTGGACGGCTCCCGCCGGGCGGCAGGGTACGCCGGGGGAGCGGGACTTCGATCTCGCCTGAAGGTCGGGTTCCGTCACGACGAGGCGATGCACGAGGCGGACGCGCTCCGCCAGTGGGCCGGCGAAGGAGCCGTGCTGCTCCACGACGCCGACACGACAAGCGTCGACGACACCGTCGCCCTCTTGCTCGAGCGGTGCCGGCCAGGCACGCTCCTGCGTTCTCTCCCGGAGGTCGAGCAGGACGTCGTCCTCGTCGGGCTCTTGCGCCGGGTGTGGCATCAGCCGCCGGCCGGCTCGCCGTACCGGCCGCTCGCCGAGATGTGCACGTGGTGGGCCGACGAGCACGAGGCGAAAGTGGGCGTGCGCGGTTCCCCGCTCGACCCGGGCCTGCGACGGGCAGGCATCGAGCTGTTCCGAACGCTCGCCGCCAGCACCGACCGGAGCGTGCTCCTGTGCACCGACCTCCACGCCGGCAACGTCCTCGCCGCCGAGCGGGAGCCGTGGCTGCTGATCGACCCCAAGCCCTACGTTGGCGATCCCGCCTACGACCTCACCCAGCACTGCCTCAACTGCGACCGGCTCCGGACCGAGCCCGAGGACCTTGTCAGACGGCTCGCCGAGCTCGCCGAGTTGGACGCCGAGCGAGCCCGCCTGTGGCTGTTCGCCCGCTGCGTCCAAGAGTCGCCTGGCCGGACGGGCGACGTGCTCGTCGACGCCGCCACCCGCCTCGCGCCCTGATCGTGGCTAACGAGACCGCGGGCTCCGGTACCCCGCCCCGCAATGCCCTCTCCGGTCGCGCTCCTCATGTCGCCGCCGCTGTCAGGTGATCGCGTGCGACCCGATCGACGGATATCGCGCAGCAAGGTCCGCCGTTCCACGCACATTACGCCCGACCTGCGCCGGCTAGATCGTTGCATCTATTGCACTTAACCGGTACGATGGCCGCATGAGCGACGTGCTCGAGGTCCGTCCTGGCGAGGTGCCGGCGAAGGAGCTGGCGGAGTTCGAGCGCGCGCTGGAGCGCCGGCGTCGGGTCGGGCAGACTCCGCGGCTGATCGGCCCTGACGGGACGGCGACGGAACTACCGGAGGGCATCCACGAGCTGCTGGTCTCGATCGTTGAGCACCTCAAGGCCGGCAACGGGGTGACGGTCATCCCGATGCACGCCGAACTGACGACGGTCGAAGCGGCGGAGTTGCTCAACGTCAGCCGACCGTTCCTCATCAAGCAGCTCGAAGCCGGCGTGTTGCCGTACCACATGGTCGGCACCCACCGCCGGTTGCGCCTGGCTGATGTCCTCGCCTACAGGGACCGGATGGACGCGGAAGCCGAGTACGCGCTCGCGGCGATGTCCGCGGAGGCGGAGGACCTGGGCCTGTACGACAAGTAGCGCGGCGCCGTGACCGGATACGTCGGTCGTCCTCGACGCGAACGTTCTCTACGGCGTCGAGGTCACCGACTTCTTCGCCACCATGGCTACGCGGCGGCTGTTCCGGCCCCACTGGTCTCCGCAGATCCTGGACGAGGTGGTCCGGAACCTCGCCGTCCGCCCCGACCTCGACGCGGCCGCGATCAACCGGCGGCTCGAGTACCTCAACCGCGCGTTGCCCGGCGCGCTCACCGAAGTACCCGAGTCGCTGATCGAAGCGATGCCGGTCAACGAGAAGGACCGTCATGTCCTCGCGCTCGCCGTGCACGTCGGCGCACCGACGATCGCGACGGAGAACGTTCGCGACTTCCCGGCCCAGCTCCTCGACCCTTTCGGCGTGGAGGCTGTCCGCGCGGACGATCTCGCCCTCGCTCAGGTCGATCTGCACCCAGACGCCGTGCGCGCGTCCGTCGGCGCCATGGCGGCACGCCGCCGGCGCCCACCCAAGACTCCGGAGGAGATCGTCGAGGCGCTGGCTCGGTACCTGCCGAACGCGATGGGCGCCCTTCGCAGCGCTGGCTGAGCGCCAGTTCTTCTACCGGATCTTCTACCGGATCGTCCGTGACGAGGCGTGATCAGCCGGACTGGCTGACACCAGCCGGATCGCGAAAGTCCTGTTCAGGGCGCCTGAAAGGCACTCGGCGGCAGCGGCCGACACCGCCCAATGATGACTACGGATCAGAAGGTTGGGGTTCGAGTCCCTCCGAGCGCGCAACATCTCGCTGCCGGGATGACGGCAGGGCCGGTCCGAAGCGTGACGGGATGAGGATCAGAAGGTCCAGCGCGTGGCGCCGCCGGGCTCCTTGGTCATAACGGCGTACGCGTGCTCGGGGGTGAACTCGTAGACGTACCAAGGCGGCGGGCCCGCGCTCGGCGCGCTGTACTCGTGGGTGAAGCCGCCGTCGGCCACCATCGGTGCCCACCCGCCCTCGGCGAACACCCGGGCGATGCGCTGCAGCTGCATGTCGTCGGTCACCCGGGCGGCCCGGCCCTCGAGCGCGATGTCGTAGCCGTGGATGGCGACACCGAACGCACAGCGGGAGTCGCGCTCTCCAGCGTCCTGCGGACGTCGTCCCAGTCGAGCGGGGCGAGCTTGTAGAGGTCGGCGAGGTTCTTGGTGGTTCGTTCGCAGCCATGTCAGTACCGACGGTGTCGGCCGTCGGTTCTCATCGGTCCGGCTACGGGTTCGCCACCCGGCCGTCGTCGAGCACCACCACCTGGTCGGCGTTGGCGAGCGCGATGGGGCTGTGCGACACGACCAGGCAGGTGACCTCGCCGCGGCGGGCGAACAGCCGCCGCCACAGCTCGGTCTCGGTGGCCACGTCGAGGGCGGAGGACAGGTCGTCGAGCACCAGCAGCTCGGCATCCCGCAGGAACATCCTGGCCGCCGCCGCCCGCTGGATCTGTCCGCCCGACAGCTTCACGCCGCGGCGCCCGACGATCGTGTCGAGGCCTACGTCAAGGGCGGCGACGTCGTCCTCCAACACCGCGGCCCGCACCGCGGCGCCCACCGCCTCCTCGTCGGCTGGGCGGCCGAGGAGCAGGTTGGCTCGCAGTGTCTCGCTGAAGAGCCGCGGCACCTGGGGTGTGAACGCGGCGCGGGGCGGCACAAGGAACGCCCCCGTGTCGTCGACCAGCGTGCCGTTCCACCGGATCTCGCCCCCGTCGCTGGGCAGCAGCCCGAGGACGGCGTGCAGCAGGGTGGTCTTTCCGCTCCCGATGCGGCCGGTGACGACGGTGAACGACCCCCGTCGGAGCGACAGCGACACGTCGATCACGCCGCGCCCGCTGGTCCCGTGGATGCAGGTGAGGCCGACGACGTCGAGCCGCTCCAGACGGTCGGCCGCCGGGGGCGGCGGCACGGGAGGCAGCGGGCCGCGAACGTGGATCGGGGCCGCGGTGACCACGGCTTCCCGCGACTCGCCGGGCATGAGCGCGTGCAGGCGGTCGATCGACACCCGGGTCCGCTTCAGCTCGGTGAGCACCCGCCCGATCTCGGCCGGCAGGTAGGTGAGCTGATCGAGGAACACGACGAACAGGGCGAAGTCGCCGACCGAGAACGACCCGGAGCGGATCTTGCCGGCACCGAGCAGCAGCACAGCACCGGTGCCGACGTGTACGAGGTGGAAGTTCATCGAGTTGACCGTCTCGGCGAACACCCGGTCCCGTAGCGACAGCCGCCGGCGGGTGTCGCTGATCTCGGCCAGCCGGCGCACGCCGTGGGGAGCAGCGCCCGCCACCCGTACGGCGAGGTTGGCGGCGACCAGCTCCCCGAGGAAGGCGGTGAGCCGGCCGGTCGACTCTTGCGCCGCTGCCCCGTGGACGGCCGAGCGGGTGCCGAGGGCGTCGCTCACCGCGCTGGAGACGACTACCGGGGAGAACGCCGCCAGCGTGAGCACCGGGTCGATGCGCCACATCACGGCGCCGCCCACGAGCGCGAACAGCCCGCGGCCGACGAGATCGGCGACGCCGTCCATTGAGCCCATCGTGATGCTGGGCGGCTCGTCCCGGAACCGGCTGATGGCGTCGCCGGGCGGGACGCGCAGGCCGAACCGCCCGAACCCGCGCAGGATCCCGGCCAGCGTGTTGCGTTGCAGCAGCGTGTGAGTCTCGTAGCAGAAGCCGCTCCACGTCCGGCCGACGGCGAGCTCGCTCAGGACCTCTCCGGCCTGTATGGCGGCGACGAGCGCCACCGCCACCCACACGGCGCCGGCGGTCTCGCCGGCGACGCGGTCGAAGAACGCTCGGGTGGCCAGCCCGAGGGCGAGTGGCGCCACGCAGTACAGCAGGATGCCGAACGCCGTGCAGCCGGTGAAGTAGCGCCACGTGAAGCGGATGAGGGTCGCCACGTGCTTCATGCCCGAACCTCCGGGAGGCCGGTGCCGGTGCGCAGCAGCTCGGCGAAGCGCGACGTGGGGTCGGCGGCCAGCGCTACCCGGTCGCCGTGCTCGAGGACCTGTCCGCCATCGAGCACGAGCACCTCGTCGGTCCGCTCGACCGTGTGCAGCCGGTGGGCGATCACGATGCCCGTCCGTCCTGCGAGCAGCCGGTCGATGGCGTGCTCCAACAGCGCCTCGGTGTTGGGGTCGAGCCTCGACGACGCCTCGTCGAGAACGACGAGCCCGGGATCCTCCAGGAACACGCGGGCGAGGGCGACGAGCTGCGCCTCCCCCGCCGACAGCCCCCGTGCTGTCGGCCCGAGCACGGTGTCGAGGCCATCGGGCAGCTCGGCGAACCACTCCTCGAGGCCCAGCGCCGCGAACACGTCCTCGAGCCGGTCGTCGCCCACGTCGGGGTCGAACAGCCGCACGTTGTCGCGCAGGGTCCCGGCGAAGAGCTGCACGTCCTGGGTGACGAGGCCGATGCGCCGCCGTAGGTCGTCGACTCGAAGGTCGCGCACGTCGACGCCGCCGACGCGCACCGCGCCGCCCTCGACGTCGTAGAGCCGGAAGAGGAGCCGCGCGATCGTCGTCTTGCCGGAGCCAGTGCGGCCGAGGAGGCCGAGCACATGACCGGGCTCCACGCGGCACGACACCTTCCGCAGCACCGGCTCCGGGCCGTAGCCGAAGTCGACCGCGTCCAGCTCCACGGCGAGGGCGCCAGCGGGGAGGTCGGCGCCGTCGCCGTCGGTGATGCGGGTCTCGGTTGCCAGCAGCTCGCGTACCCGCATGATCCCGCCCATCGCCCGCTGGAAGCTGTTCATGTGCCGCGACAGCCGCTCGAGCGGCATGCGCAGCATCCCCGTGTACCGGAACACGAGATAGATGCCGCCCACGGTGATCGCTCCCGACTGCTGCAGCCACGCCGCCGTCGCCAACGACGCCACGGTCGCAGCGACGAGCGCGGCGTTGGCGGCGCCCGAGAACAGCGAAGCCGCCAGCAGCGCGTCGCGGTCGACGCGGAACCGGGCCGCCAGCCGCTCGTAGAGGCCGCGCATGGTCGGGTCGTCGGCGCCGTTCGCCTTTATGTCGGGCAACGCCGACAGCCGCTCCTCGAGGTAGGCGCTGAGGTCGGCGTTGACGACCCGGGACTGGCGCGACCGACGACCGACGAACCCGCCGCCGCGGGTGAGGTAGACGACGCTCGCCAGCGCGAAAGCGGTGAGCAGGCCACCGATCCGCCAGTCCTCGCGCCACAGCAGGGCGAGGACACCGAGGAGGAACAGGCCGCTGCCCACGACGTGGACGACGAACCGGGCGAGGAACCCGGCGATGGCGGCGACGTCGCCGTCGATGCGCTCGAGCAGCTCCCCGGCGCCGTGGTCGGCGTGGAACCCGTCGTCGAGGGCAAGGACGTGGGCGGTCAGGTCGACTCGCAGCGCGTTTGTGGTGCGCCAGCCGAGGTCCTCGGCGACGTACACCTCGGCCACGGTCGCGACCTGGGTCAGAAGGGCGACGGCGAGGAAGATTGCGGCGATGCGGATCAGGCGGTCGAACGGCGCGCCTGCCGATGCCTGGTCGATGAAGGTCTTCGCCAGCTGGGGGTTGGCGAGCTGCAGGCCGATCCCGGCGAAGAAGAGGGCGGCGAGCAGCGCGAGGCGCGGCCGGTGGGGCCGCAGGTACGCCGCGACGAAGTCGCGGACGGTCTTGTCGGGCACGGAGGCGCTCCTGTGATCAGCACGAGACGGACGGGGTCGGGTGCTGTCCAGGCCGCCCGGAGCGGCGCGAGGCGCCGGCTACCGCATCGGATGCGCTACTGCGGCGGGGGCCTGGACGGAGCGCGTTGTCATGTCGAGACTCCCGTGTCGCGAGTGAGACTCCACCCTGCCGCCGCAACCTGGCGCCGCGCAAGCGGATATCGACCCAGCTGATCGGCTGCGGGTGCCCGCGGCATCAATGCGCGTAGCCGGGCCCAACAGCGTGGAGCACATCCACGATCTCCCCCATGAGCCTCCCTTGCCAAAGACGCAAGCTCTCGTGCGTCTCATTCCGACATGGGCGCGCAGGCGCGTGAGGCGCAGCAGCCAACGGACGTCGTCGCTGGCGACGAAGTGGCAGGTGGGGCGCAGGACATGCGTCCGAGCGATGTCGCCGCGCGCGAAGGCTCTCGCCGTCCCCGTCGAAGCAGTTGCAGGTGCGCTCGGCCGGGGACCACTTCGCCTCGGCGAACTCCTGGGCTGCATCGCTCCCAACCAGCGCACCGCTTCCGCCACCCCATCGAACGGCTCGCCGGCCAGTCGCTGTGCGATCAGCCTTCGGCGTACCACGGTCAGCGGATCCATCGGCTCGTCCGCTCGACGATGACCACGGGGATGTCGCGTGCAACCCTTTGCGTGGTAGCGGTCGGGCGTAGGTTCATCTGAGCGCAGTACGGCATGGCTCGAGAAGGAGTGGTCCACGTGGCTGATGCATGTACCCACCTCGACACCGTGGCCGACGTCGAACCTTCCAGCTCCGGCTGTGAGGACTGCCTGCGCACCGGGGGGCACTGGGTGCACCTGCGCATGTGCATGCACTGCGGTCACATCGGCTGCTGCGACGACTCCCCCAACCGCCACGCCACCGCCCACTGGCACGCCCAGCGCGGCCACCCCCTCATCCGCTCCTACGAGCCGGACGAGGACTGGTGGTGGTGCTACGACGAGCTGTTCTTCGAGCTCGACGGCGCGCTCTCTTCGCCGTCGCACCCATGACCGGTTCGCTTCGATGTACGCCGAGCGAAGGTCGACCATGAGCTCCGGCCTGCCGCCGCTGCCGTACGCCGAGTGGGAACCGACCAAGACCACGCTGCACCTGTGGGCGCAGATCCTCGGCAAGACCAAACTCGCCCTGACCCCGATGCGGAACCACTGGTGGAACGTCACCCTTCATCCTTCGACGAAGGGGATCACCACCAGGCGTCTCGCCGTGGCAACCGGGAACCTCGAGATCGAGCTCGACCTCACCGACCACCGACTCCACGTGCGCACGGGTCAGGACGACGACGGCTTCGCCCTCGTGGAGGGGCTCTCCGTGGCCGAGTTCCACCACCGACTCACCGCCATCCTCGATCGGCTGGAGATCGAGGTGCACATTCGACCTGAGCCGTTCGGCATCCCGGTGACCACCCCCTTCGCCGACGACCGCGAGCACGCCAGCTACGACCCGAACGCCGCCTCCCGCTACCTTCAGGTCCTTCAGTGGAGTGCGGACGCCTTCGAGGAGTTCGCCGGGTGGTACTGCGGCAAGACCAGCCCGGTGCATCTGTTCTGGCACAGCTTCGACCTCGCCGTCAGCCGATTCTCCGGTCGTCGAGCACCAGTCGCACCCGACGCCGACCGGGTGACCGCCGAGGCGTATTCGCACGAGGTCATCAGCTTCGGCTTCTGGGCGGGGGATCAACAGCAGGCCTTCCCCGCGTACTACTCCTACACCGCGCCCGAGCCGGGCGGTCTCCGAGAACGGCCGCTGCGCCCCGCGACGGCTCGGTGGCTCGAACAGCCGAGCGGATCCCTGGCCCTCCTGGCGTACGACGACGTCCGAACGGCGGCGGACGCGGAGGCCACGCTGCTCGAGTTCCTCCAGGCTGCTTTCGAGGCCGGGGCGTCGCTGGCCGGGTGGGACCTACTCGATACCGCGACCAGCTGGTGTCCCGTGCCGTCCGACCGGCTGGCCCAGCTGACCCTCCCGTCGCCGACCACCCGACGAGCACCATGAGCCGACTCCAGTCGAGGTCGGCGCCGCTCTCGGCCCGGTTGACGAGCGCAGCTAGGCCTGATCGGCAGCGGCGTGGACCGCGACAGGGAGATCGCCTCGTCGAAGGTGAACTCCGGGCCGCCGTTGATGGCCGTACAGGCGAAGAGGTCAAACGACGGCGATGCAGGTCAGCGCAAGACGTCGGTTGCCCGATGGTCGCGGTCGACTCCCTCGACCATGAACACGGTGCTGATCGAGTTCTCCGTCCGCAGCGGCAGGATCTCCTGGTAGGCGGCCGAGCGGTACCACTCCTCGGCACGGGCCCGATCCGGGAACTCGATCACGATGACGGTTCCGGGGCTCGTCCCCTCCAGCACGTCCAGTGCGCCGCCGTGGACGATGAAGTGGCCGTCGTGGGGCGCCAGGGTGGCGTCGATGCGCTCGAGGTACTCCACGATGGGCGGTCCCATCCGCACCTCCTGCAGGATCCCGACTCCATAGGTGGTCACTCGCTACCTCCTCGTTCGATGGACGTCACGAGTCTCGAGCCACGGCATCCTCGGAGCGACTACCTCCGACGTCATGGTCGTGGGGCAGAGGCGCGCCTCGGCTCGGGTCGACAGCGGCTCGCTCACTCGGCGCCGGCGAGGGCGGGTTCGCGTTCGTCCTCGGTGTCATCGGGACCGGCTTCGCTCTGGCCCTCGACGTCGATGTCGGGCAGGATCCGGTCGAGCCAGCGGGGCAGCCACCAGTTCTTGTCGCCCAGGAGCTCCATCGTGGCGGGGACCAGCAGCATCCGGACGACGGTGGCGTCGAGCAGGACGGCGGTGGCCAGGCCGGTGCCCATGAGCTTGAGGACCCGGTCGTTCTCGAGGAGGAAGCTGCCGAAGACGACGACCATGATCGCCGCCGCCGCGGTGATGACCTTGGCGGTGGCGGCCAGGCCGTCGGCCACCGAGGTGCGGCTGTCGCCGCTGCGGTGCCACTCCTCCCGCACCCGCGAGAGCAGGAACACCTCGTAGTCCATCGACAGGCCGAAGACCACGGCGAACAGCATCATCGGCGCCCACGGCTCGATGGGGCCGGCTGCACGCCGGTGATGTCGCTCAGCCAGCCCCACTGGAACAGCGCGACGACGACGCCGTAGGCGGCACTGATCGAGAGCAGGTTCATGATCACAACCTTGAGCGGCACGAGCAATGACCGGAACACCACCATGAGCAGCAGGAACGACACCGCCAAGACGGCGGCGAAGAAGTACGGCAGCCGGGACGCGAGGTAGTTCGAGAAGTCGACGCTCACGGCGACGGCGCCCGTGACCGCCACGTTCACCCGGGCGGCCTGCTCGGCCGGCGGCAGCACGTCGTCGCGCAGCCGGTTGACGAGGTCGGTGGTGGCCTCTTCCTGTGGACCGCTCTTGGCCACGACGTTCCACATGACCGCCGTCGGGTCGTCCGGATCGTTCGGGCGGAGCGGCGAGACGAACGCGACGCCCGGGTCGGCGGCGACGGCCTCGCCGATCGCGCCGAGCTCGTTGAGGTCGGCGCCCTCGGGCAGCTCGGCGACGAGGAGGAACGGACCGTTGAAGCCGGGCCCGAAGCCGGCGACCAGCAGGTCGTAGGCCTGCTTGGTGGTGGTGTCCTCGGCGTAGTTGCTCTCATCGGAGAACCCGAGCCGGAGGCTCAAGACCGGCACGGCCAGCAGGAGCAGCGCCACCGCGCCGGCGATCGTCGCCGTCCACGGGCGGTGCTGGATGATCCTGCTCCAGCGATAGGCCACCGTCTCTCGCAACGGCTTCGGCGCCCGTCGGGGCACCTCTCGCTTGAGGGGGCCGACGAAGAAGCCGGCGATGAGGACGATCACGGCGAGCGGCAGGCCGATGGCGAGCGGCGTGACCTTCAGGCCCATGCCGACGAGGGCCATCGCGGCCAGCCCGGCGGCGATGACCCCCCGCCAGCGGGTCAGCTCGATCCGCTGACCGGCGAAGCCGAGCAGCGCCGGCAGCAGGGTCAGGGAGGCGACGACGGTCACGGCCACGACCGACGCGGCGCCGACGGCGAGCCCTTGCACGAAGCTGACCTCCATCACCAGCATGCCGAGCAGCGATATGACCACGGTCGTGCCGGCGAACAGAACGGACCGGCCCGCGGTGTTGATGGCGATCATGATCGACTCGCGCACGGAGTGCCCGCCGTGGAGCTGCTCGCGGTAGCGGGTGACGATGAGGAGGGCGTAGTCGATGCCGACGCCCAGCCCGATCATGATCCCGAGGAAGGTGGCGACGTCCGGGATGGTCAAGACGTTGCTCAGCAAGGTGATGATGGCCGTGCCGATGCCGATGCCGAAGAGGGCGACCCCGACGGGCAGGCCCATGGCCAGCACCGAGCCGAACGCCAGGATGAGGATGACGATGGCGAAGGCCAGCCCGAGGATCTCCGACGACGGCTCCTCGAACTCGGCGAAGATGAACCCGCCGAGCTCGATGCGCAGACCTTGGATGTCCGGGGCCTCGGCGAGTATCCGGTCACGGATCTCACCGGCCCGGGCGAAGTCGATGTCGTCGGGCATCTCGATGTTGGCGTAGGCGATTTTGCCGGCCTCCGGGCCCTGCGAGGCGATCTGCGGGCGCCCTGCTCGGCGTACGGGCTCTCCACTCCGGTGACGTCGTCGAGCCTCGCCACCACGTCGAACAGCCGCTGCATCGATCGCCTCACGGCGGGGTCGTCGACGCCCTGTTCGGCGCGGAACACGATCGTGCCCACCTGGCCGGTGCCCTGGCCGCCGAAGTCGTCGTCGAGGATGTCGAACCCGGTCTTGGACTCGACGTCGGGCAGGTTGAACTCGTCGCGAAACGCCCCCCCGACCCCGCCGGAGACGGCGGCGACGAGCACGAGCGCGGCCAACCACAGCCCGACCACGAGCTTCCTCCGGTCACGGCACCAGGGACCGAGCCGGGCGAACACCGCGACCTCCTGCTCATCGGGGCCTTGACTCGGCCCTTCCAACCGTCCTGCCAAGGCCACGCGTGGCCTGCGCCTCTCGTCCTTCCGACGCCGCCGCTTGGCGGAACTCATCGGTCCCGGCCGGCCCGTCTGTCCTCCGCCGGAGGAGCTCGGGAGACTGTACCGACACGGTGCGCCGGGGTGCGCCTTACGGCGGGCGGCGGGCGTCTCGGCCGGCCACCGGTCGCCCCCGGGGCTCAGACCAGGCCGAGCTGGCCCAGGATGGTCCCTGAGTCGAAGTACACCCGCTCGCAGATCAGCCCATCGTCGTCGAACAAGAAGTAGGCGGTCATGCGGCACCGGAAGGCCTTGCCGGTCGGTTCGATCCCCCGCAGGGGACCGAGGTGGGTGCCGAGCAGGTCGAGCTCGACGATCACGGCGTCGTCGCTGTGGCGGAGCGCGATGAGCTCGTTGCGCTGATCGGGGAAGGCGCGGCGGCTCCCGGCGAAGTAGCGCCGCACGTCCTCCTCGCCGTCGAACACCTCCCCGGTGGCGATCAGCTCGTAGCGGGGATGGCGGAAGGTGCCGATGGTGGCGTCGAAGTCGTGACGGTTCTCGGAGTCCATGTGGGCACGAACGACCGCCTCGCGGTGAGCCCGGAGGTCAGCATCGGCGGTCACGGCACCTTGGTCCAGAACGCGCCGACGCCGACGGCGCCCCCCCAGGCGCTGCCGATCCCGTCCGCCGAGCGCGGGCAGTCGAAGCCTGGTAACGAGAGCGCCGTGCTCTCACGGCTCAGCCGGCGGCGCAGGCCATCCCGGATGGCGGCCGTCTCGGGGACACCAGAGACGAAGATGGCGGGCATGCGCTCCTCCTGGTCGAGCGGGGTCGAGCGGAGCGGTCGGGTGGCCGGGCCACAGCTTGCCCCGTGGTGGACGCCGGTGCCCACGACCGCGGGGTCCTGCCCGTGACCGCCCCTGCCCGCATAGAGGCGTCCGCCCTCGCCGAGCTCGTCGACGCCGTCGGCCCTCGGAACGTGCTCACCGCCGATCACGACCGGGCCGCCTACGAGCGGGACTGGACCGGGCGCTTCAAAGGGCGCACGCCAGCCGTCGTCCGGCCCGCCGACACCGAGGAGGTCGCGGCCGTGATGGAGGTGTGCCGGCGCCACGGCGCCGCGCTGGTGCCCCAGGGCGGGAACACCGGCCTCGTCGGTGGCGGGGTCCCGATGGCGGGAGAGGTGGTGCTGAACCTCCGCCGCCTCGCCACCGTGGAGCCGGTCGACGTCGTCGCCCGGCAGGTCACCGTAGGGGCCGGTGCTTCGGTTTCCTCCGTGCAGGCGGTGGCGGCGGCAGCCGGGCTGCGCTACGCCGTCGACTTCGCAGCTCGGGACTCGGCCACCGTCGGAGGGACGGTGGCCACCAACGCCGGCGGGATGCGCGTCCTGCGCCACGGCGGCACCCGGGAACAGGTCATGGGCGTCGAGGCGGTGCTCGGTAGCGGCCAGCGGGTCCGGCGGCTGCAGGGCCTCGTCAAGGACAACACCGGGTACCACCTCGGCTCGCTCCTGTGCGGCAGCGAGGGGACCCTCGGGGTCGTCACCGCCGCCCGCCTCCGGCTGGTCACCGCGCACCCTCACCGCGTGGTCGCGCTGGTCGCCTTCGCCGACGTGGCCACCGCCGTGGAAGCCGTTGCCTCCTGGCGGTCCGCCCTGGACACCCTCGAGGCTGCCGAGCTCTTCCTCGACGGCGGGCTTGCCCTCGTGTGCGACGCGTTCGGGCTGGCACCGCCGTTCGTCGACCGGTGGGCGGCGTACGTGCTCGTCGAGGCGGCGGGCCACCACGATCCGACCGACGGGCTGGCCGCCGCCGTCGCCACGACCGATGCCGGCGATGTGGCCGTCGCCACCGACGCCTCCCGGCGGTCGGCCCTGTGGCGCTACCGCGAGGACCACACGCTGGCCATCAACACGCTCGGGCCGCCCCACAAGTTCGACGTCACCGTCCCGCTCGGGGTCCTGGCCGCCTTCGTCGACGAGGTGCCGCACCGGGTGGCAGCACGCGTGTCCGGTGCCCGAACCTGGCTGTTCGGCCACGTGGGCGACGGCAACGTGCACGTGAACGTCACCGGGGTGGCCCCCGACGACGAGCGGGTCGACGAGGTCGTGCTGACCGCCGTGGCCGAGCTGGGCGGCAGCATCAGTGCCGAGCACGGCATTGGCACGGCTAAGGCCCGTTGGCTGCACCTCAGCCGCAGCGACGACGAGATCGCCGCCATGCGAGCGCTCAAGCGGGCACTCGACCCCGACGGTGTGCTGAACCCAAACGCCCTCCTGCCGAGAGGAACGTGACGGTGCAGCGACGTCCGGTTCGCGCGACAGCCCGGCCCCTCGAGGGCCGGGCTGCTCGTGGTTCAGGCCGGCGTCGATGCCCGGTCCGGTCAGGCGGCCGTGCTCTGGGTGTTGATGGCCTTGGACGAGCCTTCCCCGCTGATCTCCACGCGGCGGGGCTTGGCCTGCTCGGCCACCGGCACCCGCACGGTCAGCACACCGTTGTCGTAGTTGGCCTCGATGCGCTCGGTGTCGAGGCTCTCGCCAAGGAACAGCTGGCGGCTGAAGCTGCCCTGGGGCCGTTCGGAGACGACGACCTGCTGGCCGTCGTCGGGGCGCCACGTGCGCTCCGCGGTCACCGTCAGCACGTTCTTCTCGACCGTCAGGTCGATGGAGCGGGAGTCGACGCCGGGCAGGTCGAAGTGCACCACGAAGTGATCGCCCTCGCGGTAGGCGTCCATCGGCATGACCGCCTGCCGTCCGGACGAGCCTCCCCAGCCCTGCTGGGTGAGGCGGTCGAACTCACGGAACGGGTCGTACCTCATCAGCATGGGGAAACACCTCCTGTCACATCTGCCCTTGTCACCCGCCGTTGTTCCCGTCTCTGCCGAAGTTGACACCTCCTCGCGCAGTTTCTCTTCGTGACCGCCGGCAGGCAGGGCGGGGTAGGGAGGCAGCGTGGCGGGGAGAGGGCGACGCCGAGGCGAGGCCCGGGTGGGGTGCTCGGGGTGGATGTACAAGGACTGGCGGGGCATCGTGTACCCGGAGGGGATGGCCCAGCGGCGGTGGTTCGAGCACTACGCCACCCTGTTCGACACCGTGGAGATCAACAACACCTTCTACCGCCTGCCGCCAGCGTCGACCGTGGAGGGGTGGGCGGCCCAGGCGCCGCCCGGTTTCGCCTACGCGCTGAAGCTCGGCCAGTTCGGCTCCCACCGCATGAAGCTGCGGGATGCGGCGTCGTGGCTGCCCAACCACCTCGACCGGGTCGAGCGCCTCGGGCCCGCCCTCGGCCCCAACCTGGTGCAGCTCCCGCCTCGCTGGAAGCGCAACACCGAGCGCCTGGACGAGTTCCTGTCGGTGGCCCCGAAGACGATCCGGTGGGCCGTCGAGCTGCGGGAGCCGTCCTGGGTGCACGACGACGTGTTCGAGGTGCTCGGCCGCCACGGGGCGGCGTTGTGCGTCCATGACCTGCTGGCCGACCATCCCTGGGAGCTGACCGCTGACTGGGCCTACGTCCGCTTCCACGGTCCCGAGGCCCTCACCCGCAAGTACTGGGGCCGCTACGGAGGGCGCCGCCTGGCCAAGCCGGCCGAGCGCATGGCTGCCTGGCTGGCCGATGGCCACGACGTCTTCGCCTACTTCAACAACGACTACCAGGGCTTCGCCGTCAAGGACGCCCGCTGGCTGGCCGACCGCCTGGGCGCCGAGGGAGGGGAGCGTCGACCTGGCCCGGCCGCGAAATGATCGGGCCGGGCGCCGTGTTCACCTCCAATGCTGCCCCCCAGGAGGAGTCGATGCCCATCACCCGTCTCAACCACGCCGTGCTCTATGTCCGCGACGCCGAGCGCAGCGCCGCCTTCTACGCCGACGTCCTCGGCTTCCGTCGCCTGCCGGCGGAGCTGCCGGGAGCGGTGTTCATGCAGGCGCCCGGTTCGACCAACGACCACGACCTCGGCCTGTTCGGGATCGGCCCGGGCGCCGGCGCTTCCGAGGCCGGGCGCCGGACGGTCGGCCTCTACCACCTGGCGTGGGAGGTGGACACGCTCGCCGAGCTCGCCCGGCTCCGGGGCGTCCTCGACGAGCACGGCGCACTCGTGGGAGCCAGCGACCACGGCACCACGAAGAGCCTCTATGGCCGGGATCCCGACGGCATCGAGTTCGAGGTGGCCTGGATCATCCCCGCCGACCTGCTCGACGACGACGCCCGCGCCGCCAGCCGGTCGATCCGGCCCCTCGACCTCGATCGGGAACACGAGCGCTACGGCGCCACCACCGCCGGAGGCCGTTGAGGTGGACCGGGGGGAGTGGATCGAGGCCTTCGCCACCGAGCTCGGCATCCCCCCACCCGACGAGGCGACGATCGACCAGCTCCTCGCACTGGCTGGGACCGCCGCCCACCAGTCCGAGCGCACCGCCGCCCCCATCGCCTGCTACCTCGTGGGGCTGACCGGGACGTCGGTGGCCGACGCCGGCCGTCGGGCCACCACCATCAACCCCGGGGGTGAGCCGATCGGCGACGATCGCTGACCGGCCGACGAGGATCTCCCACATGGAGGACATCCCACAGGGGGCGGCTCACAGGCCGGCACCGGGGACCGATGGGCCAAGATGGCAACAGTGGCGAACGACGACCCGCTCGACGTTGCGATGGGTGAGGGAGGGCTCCACGCCGTCTACCAGCCCGTGGTGGAGCTGGAGACCGGCCACGTGCTCGGCTACGAGGCGCTGGCCCGGGGCCCGGCGGGCTCGCCGGTCGAAGCCCCCGAACCCCTCTTCGACGCCGCTCGTGAAGCCGGTCGGACCGCCGAGCTCGACTGGCGCTGCCGTGGGGCGGCTCTCGGCGGTGCCCTCGCGGCTGAGCTCCGGAGCACCCTGACCCTGTTCGTGAACGTGGAGCCCGACACCACCGCTGAGTCCCTGCCCTTCGGGCTGGAGGACGTGGTGGCCCAAGCCGAGCGGTCGCTCCGGGTCGTGGTCGAGGTGACCGAGGCGGCCGTCGTCGAGCGCCCGGCCGAGCTCCTGGAGGTGATCGACTGGGCCCGTGACCGGTCATGGGGCGTCGCCCTCGACGACCTCGGTGCCAACCCGGACTCGCTGGCCATGATGCCGTTCCTCGAGCCCGACGTGATCAAGCTGGACCTGCGGCTCGTGCAGGAGCAACCCAGCCCAGCGGTCGGTTCCATCGTGAGCGCGGTGCTCGCCCAGTCCGAGCGCACGGGTGCCGCCGTCGTGGCCGAGGGCATCGAGACCGAGGAGCACCGCCGCATCGCGCTCGCGCTCGGGGCCACCCACGGCCAGGGTTGGCTGTTCGGACGACCGGCCGGGTTGCCCGAACCCCTTCCGGAGCCGACCGACGCCATCCCGCTCGTCCGGCGAGTGGCCAGCAGTGCCGAGATGACGCCGTTCACCGTGGTCCGCTCGGCCCGGCCCTTGCGTCGGGGCGATCGAGCCCTGCTCACCCAGATCGCCGGCCACCTCGAGGAGCAGGTGCTGGCCTGGGAGGACCACCCGGTCATCCTCGCCGCCTACCAACGCTCCGACGTCATCCCCCCGCTGTCGCTCGATCGCTACAGCGCCCTGGTGCAGCAGGGCTCGTACGTCGTGGTGCTGGGGGCCAACATCGCCGCCGAGCCCCGACCGGGTGTCACCGGCTCAGCCCTGCCCGCCGGTCACCGCCTCGCCGACGAGTGCTCCGTGGTGGTGGTGGGGCCGCACTACGCCGGAGCGCTGGTGGCCCGCCACTTCGGCGACGACCAGTACGACTACGCCGTCACCCACGACCGGGCGCTGGTGGTCGACGCCGGTCGCGCCCTCCTGCGCCAGGTCGAGAGCCCTGTCCGGACCTGACCTAGGCCTCCTGGCCGGTCCCCGTCCGCCTCGCTTGCCTACCGACCAGTAGGTAGGCTGCGGCCATGGATGGTGTCGACCTTCGCCTCGTGACCGAGCTGGCCCCCACCGTGGAGCGCCTCTACGAGCGCCACTCGAGCTCGGCCAAGGAGTGGTTCCCCCACGAGATCGTGCCGTGGAGCCGCGGGCGGGACTTCGAGCCGGGTGAGGCGTGGGAACCCGAGGCCTACCCGGTGGCTCCGGGCGTGCGCAGCTCGCTGTTCGTGAACCTGCTGACCGAGGACAACCTCCCCTACTACTTCCGGACCATCGAGGCCATGTTCGGCGACGACGGGCCGTGGGGGGCATGGGCCCGTCGCTGGACCGCCGAGGAGGGGCGGCACTCGATCGTGATCCGGGACTACCTCACCGTCACCCGGGCC
Source organism: Acidimicrobiales bacterium (assembly GCA_030447445.1). Classification (GTDB taxonomy): domain Bacteria; phylum Actinomycetota; class Acidimicrobiia; order Acidimicrobiales; family Iamiaceae; genus JAUJOW01. The sequence goes on from JAUJOW010000006.1 coordinate 152,088, forward strand.
CTCGATCCCGTCGGCCTCGAACGGGCCCGCATGCACCAGGTGAGCCACGGTCAGGTGCCCCGGCCCGAAACCGCCGCCGACGGCATGGTCTACGTGGCGCTGCAGGAGCTGGCCACCCGGATCGCCCACCGCAACACCGGCAAGCTGCTCGAGGACCGAGCCGGCTACGAGGTGATGGCTCGGGTCGCCACCGACGAGAACCTGCACTTCCTCTTCTACCGGGACCTCGTGACCGCCGCGCTCGAGGTCGACCCCTCGCCGGTGGTGGCCGCCATCGAGCGCCAGGTCCACGACTTCGAGATGCCGGGCACCGGGATACCGGACTTCGGCGACCATGCGATGGCCATCGCCAAGGCCGGCATCTACGACCTGCGCATCCACCACGAGCACATCCTCGTGCCGGTGGTGCTGCGCCACTGGGCCCTCGAGTCACTCGAGGGGCTCACGCCCGACGCCGAGATCAGCCGGGACCGGGTGGTCACCCGCATCGAGCGCATCGGACGAGCCGGCCGGCGGATGGCCGAGCGGTGGGCGGAGCAGGCCGCTCGCGCTGGCGAAGAGCCCGACAGCGACCTCGCCGGCGTGGCCTGATCCCCGACGCCGAGCTGCGCGCCCCTGCTCGTGCTCGTTCCGCGTGCTGAGGCGACCGTCGGGTGGTCCTCTCGGCACGAAGAACCGGGTGGCGGCTCGAGGGCTCAACCGGTCGGGGCCTCGCCCTCAGTGGCATCGGCGTCGCGCTGTTCGTCCTCCCGGTCCCGTTGGAGCTCCTCGGGCATCGGGTCGGGCACGTCGGCCGGATCGGGGCCGGAGGGATCGGTGTAGTCGTCAGGGCCGTCGTCAGCGTCCACGGGATCTCCCTTCCTGGTCCGACAGCTCGGCGATGGGCGTCTCGTCCAGGTGGGCCAGCAGGTCGGCGGCGTCGTCGAACACGCACACGGCGCCGGCCGCCTCGAGCACAGCCGTGCTCGTCCCGCCCGATCGCACCCCGATGCAGGGCACCTCGATGCGGGCGCAGGCCTGCACGTCCCACACGGCGTCGCCCACGGCGACGGTGCGGGACCGATCGAGACCGGCCCGCTCGATGGCGGTGGTGAACAGGTCGGGGTCTGGCTTGGTCACATCGGCATCGGCGGAAGAGGTGACGGCGTCCAGCACGTCGTCGACAGCCAGCAGCTCCCGCATGAACGCCACGTCGTCGTCGTTGGACGAGCTGGCCAGGACCACGGCGAGGCCCCGGTCGTGGACGGCCCGGACCAACTCCCGGGCGCCGGGCAGCACGCTGGCCTCGCCCCGCAGCTCGGCGAAGCGGCGACGGTGGCTGTCGGCGATGCCGGGGACGTCGTGGCCGAGCACGTCTGCGGCGAGGCGATCGGAACCCATGCCGATCCGCCGGTGCAACTCGGCCATCGGGACGACCTCGGCGTGGTCGGCCAGGGCCCGGCGCCACGCCAGCACGTGCAGGTAGTTCGTGTCGAGGAGCGTGCCGTCGACGTCGAAGAGCACCCCAGCGGTGGAATCGGCCATGACGGCGCCGCTACCCCCGGTCCTGGGCCGCTACACACTCGGCTCGGCGAGGGTGATGCCCACCTCGGCGGCGTCGGCGGCGATGGCCGGCTCGGCCAGCGACGGGTCGCGGTCGGCGCCGCCGGCTCGGGAGCCGGCCCGCCACCGGCTGAGCTGGATGGCCACGACGGCCACGGCGGCGGCGGCCAGGTTGCCGATCAGCCAGGCTCGGCTGGCGCCGTCGATGCCGTCGCCGGGCACGAGGAGCGCAGCCGGGGCGAGGATGGCCGCGGTGAGCACCCCCGTGATGGTGACGGTGGCGACGTGGCGGTGCAGGATGCGGGCCTCGGAGAGGTACAGCGAGGTGACCGCCCACGGGACACCGGCGGCGATCATGGCCGGCAGCACGCGGGCGGCCTGGCGGTACTCGGGGCCGTAGACCGTCTCGACGACGTCGGAGAACACGAAGGCGGTGGCGGCACCGACCAGCATGAGGCCGAGGGCGATCCCCAGCGCCAGGCGGACCTGCGCGTGGACGTGGGCGCCGTCGCGGCCACCCTCGGCCAGGAGGGCCTGGCCGAGCGCGGTGGGCACGTAGAACGCCACCGCCACGATCCCCCAGGCCACGTTGAAGCTGGCGTAGGTCTCCGCCGACACGTTGGCCAAGACGATGACGGGCAGGGCGAAGTAGGGAGCCTGGTAGGCGAGGGTGGAGACGTAGTTGACCGCCGAGTAGCGCACGGCCAGACCGGTGGTGGGGGGGCGGGGGCCGAGCCGGTGCCCGCCCCCGGCCGCCCGCGGGGCGAGGGCGGCGCCGGCCAGGCCCGAGAGGGCGAGCGGACCGACGGCGTAGACGAACAGCCAGAGCGCCCGGTGCTCGTGGTCCCGGAACAGGAAGAGCATCGGGAACCGCACCAGCCCCACCACGCTGATGCGTACCATCACCAGGTTCCATCGGCGGGCGGTCATGCAGCGCACGTCGACGATCATCGACAGCGCCGCCCCGGCCACGGCCAGCGAGAACAGCAGGGGACCGAAGACGGGGTGCCAGTCCGTGAGCACCTTGGTGGCCGAGAGGGGGATGAGCTCCACGTAGACGATGGCGGCCACGACGGCGGCAGCCACGGTGGCGATGCTCGCCCAGGTGAACGTGACGTCGGCGTCGGGGGAGCGGTCGGCGGCGTAGCGGGCCAGGGCGACCGGGAGGCCGAGCCCGGCGAGATAGGTGACGAAGAGGACCGAGGTGAACAACTTGCCGGCGCTTCCGACGTCCACTTCGAGGTCGAGCTTGGCCGCCACCAGCCAGAACACCGCGCCCGACAGCGCCTGGATGGCGGCACCGGCCACGAGCACGGCCGAACCGGTCAGCAGGTGCCGGTGCCCCCGCGCCCGTTCGGGGCGGAGCCGAGCCCACGCCACGCTCATCTGGACGTCAGGCGGTCGGGGCCGACGACCCGGGCGCGACGCCAGGAGGGGGACGCGTCCGGGATCACCGACCGGAGCGTAGTGGCGGCCGCGGTCCGGTCCCCTCACCGTCGAGCCGATCAACCTCACACGGGCCGGCTGGTGCTGGCCCGCTTGTGCTGCTGGTCGTCGTGAGCGGTCTAGTGGCCTGGGGTTCGATCGACCGGTCCAGCGCCGCCCGGCTGTTGAGCGGCCGAGTGAGCGGAGGAGCGAGCGGTCAGACGAGGATCGGGTCGGCGGCGACCTGCCAGCGGCCCTTGCCCCGCCGCTTGGCCCGGTAGAGGGCCCGGTCGGCGGCGTCGAGCAGCGAGTCGTAGGTGAGGCCGTGGCGCCGGGCGAAGGCGATGCCCACGCTCAACCCCACCCGCACCGTGACCCCGTCGACGGCCAGCGGGGCGGCCACGACCTTGATCAACCGGTTGGCGATGGACGTGGCCTCGGCCTCGGCGACGACACCAGGGCAGAGCACGGCGAACTCGTCGCCCCCGAGCCGGGCCACGAGGTCGCCGGGGCGGACGTTCATCTGCAGCGCTCGAGCCACCGCGGTGAGCAGGCGGTCGCCCAGGCGATGCCCGTGGGTGTCGTTCACCGGCTTGAAGCCGTCGAGGTCGAGGTAGAGGACGGCGAGACCCGAGGGGCCTGACCTCATGGCGTCCTCCAGCTGGCTGAAGAAGTGGGCCCGGTTGGCGATGCCGGTGAGGCTGTCGATGGTCGCCGCTCGCACGAGGACCTGTTCGGTGTGGTCGCGCTCGAAGGCCAACGAGGCGGCCTGGCCCACCCGGTCCATCCACGCCAGGTGGGCCTGCATCGGCGGGCTGGCCACCGGTCGCCACACGACGAGCGCAGCCAGCGGAGCGTCGTCGTAGGGCACCGTGATCGGCAATGCCCAGCACGAGGCCAGGCCGCGCTGCTCGGCGGCGTGGCGCAGCGGGCGCGGCAGCGTCGACAGGTCGGCGAGCACCTGGACCCGTCCGGTGGTGATGGCCCGGGCCCAGGGGGTCACGGCCTGGTCTGCGCCCTCGAGGCGGATGGCCCCGGTGAGGAGCGACGGCAGCGACGTCGTGACGGCGGAACCGAAGCCGCTCCCGTCCCAGTGGTGGGCGATCGCCACCTCGGCCCCCCGGAGGACGTGGCGGACCGACTGGACGAGGGAGGTGAGGTTCTCCTCCAACGGGGCCGACGCCACGATGTCGGAGAAGAAGTTCTCCAGGCAGCGTTGGCTCTCGTACCCGCGAAGCCGCAACACGATGGCACCGACCTCCGGATCGTCGAGGTAGGACCGGCCCCCGACCTCGACGTGGATCTGGCGGCCGTCGGCGCCGAGCAGGGTCATCACGAGCGGGATGTCGTCCTCGGCGGGCACCGCCATCTCGGCCATGGCCGCGGCCGCCAGCTGGTGCTCGGGTTCGTCGACGAAGTCCGACATGTGCCGACCGATGGTCTGGTCAGCGGTGTAGCCGAGGAGGTCGAGGGCGGCCCGGTTGGCGTAGCGCACCACGCCCTCGGCGTCGAGCACGACGAACCCGTAGTCGTCCTCGACGAAGATCTTTCGGCACGCCTCGGCCGGCGGGGGGTGGGCTTCCGTGGACAGCGACGGGTGGGGACAGGTCTCGGCGAGCTGGGAACCAAACGCCACCTTCGTCTCCTTCCCGACAAACGCCGCTGCACCCAGTGTGCCTCACCAAGCGCTGCGCTGCCAACGCTCAACGTGACATTCGCCATAATGGGTGACGATTCCTGCTCGGAGGTGGCGATGGTGGGCCGCCAGGGACTCGAACCCTGAACCAGCGGGTTAAAAGCCCGATGCTCTGCCAGTTGAGCTAGCGGCCCGGGCCCGGCGCGATTCGCGGATGACGAAAACCCGGTGGTGCAGGGTTGGCCGGCGTCCTGGCGCGATCGTAGAGGCCGACGGTGGCCCGGTCAGCGAGATCGAGCGTCGATCTCGAGTTCGAGCTGTGGTCGAAGCGCGAAGCTGCCGTGTCTGGCCGGAGGCTCGGCGGTCAGGCAGCGGCGGGGAGGGGCGGGTCGCTGCTGGCTCGCCGGTAGCGGTGCACGGCGAGGGCGTTGACGCCGAGAGCGTGGGTCAGCAGGTTGAGGTGCTGGCGCTGGTGCCCGATGGTGTGGGCGGCGGAGCCACATGGTGTCGTCGAGGCGCGGTTGATGCTCTCGGCGTCGTTGCGGCGCCGGTAGAGCGCCTTGAAATCGGGGTCCGACGGGGGGATGGGCCGGACGTTCTCGGTGCGGTTGAAGCGCCGCTTGGTGTCGTCGTCGTTGCCGTGGAGGCGGACGGTGATCTCGCCGCCGCCAGGTGCCCGGGGAGGCGGTGGTGGTTGTACCAGCGGTAGGTGCCGACCTTGTCCCGGGCCCGGCTGGTGCGGACTCGTCGTAGCGGCATGAAGGCCATGGTGCCGTCGTCGGTGAGCGTGGCGAGCCCGATGGCGCCGGCGCGGGCGAAGCGTCGATGGTGTGGGTGGTGCCGTCGGGGGCGGTGATGATGCGGGTCTCGACGAAGGTCGACTTCTCGATGCGCTTGCGGCCCTTGGTCCGCGGACCGCTGCCTTCGGCGGCGGCGACCTTGTTCACGGGGAGTATGCCGAGGGTGCGGAGCATCTGCTGGTGGTGCACGCCTCGAAGGGCGGTGTCGTAGATGAGGCCCTGGAGCCCGGGGGCGGCCGCTGCGAGGTCGGTGAAGGTGTCCATGGCGGTCTTGGCCTCGCCCCGGCCGTGGGCACCCAGTCCACGTCGAGGATGGCGCGCCGTGGACGTCGGTGGAGCGGACGGCGGCGATGACCCACTTGGTGCCCCAGGCGGTCTCGCCGGTGCCTTCGAAGTGGAGTCCGGCGTCGGGCTCGAACCTCGGGGTGTGGACCGCCGGTGGCCGAGTCAACTACACGAGTGTCGGGGCGCGGAACAGCGGGGTGATGACCTTGCCGTCGGCGTAGGCCATGCGGGTCAGGTCGGGGTGGGTCCAGGAGACCGTCGGCGTCGAGGAGCCCGATGGAGCGGGCCTGGTCGATGGCGCAGCGCTGGTGGATGCGCCGGAGTCCCGCCGAGCACCTCGGGGCGGGTGAGCCAGCGGGTTCTGCCGTACAGGTAGTGCCACCGGCGCATCGACCGCTGGGGCAGCCAGCGCTCCGGTTGGTCGGGGAACCGCTCGACGATCAGGCGGCGCAGCGCCCCACACGAGCGTGAGCGAGCTCGACCTCGACCCGGCGAGCGGATCCCCACACAGAGACGAGGGCGTCGTAGAGCACCCACATGGTAGGTGGGGTACAGCCGGGGTCGGCCGCCCGCGCTGGGATCGGTGACGGGCACGGCATCGCCCAGCTCATAGAGCTCACCGCACGCGACGAGAGCCTCCAGTCGCTCAAAGGTCGAGACCCCGGCGTGCTCCCTCACGGGTTCGGGTGGACCTCGTCGGCCCGCCAGTCCCAGACAACCATCCGTGCGGCCTGGTCCAGGCTCCGCACGCCGAGGACCCGAGCCGCAATGTCGATCCGGGCGGTGTCGTCGAAGACCCTCCGTCCCGCCCAGGCGGCGACCGCCGCGGGGCGGACGTCAGCCTCGTCGTACAGACCTGCCCGGGTGAGCACGTCGACGACGGCACGTGCGCTCGATGCCTGTCCCGCACCAGCGGGGTCGTCACCGGCGTACAGCAGCGGCCCGGTGCGGTCGTCGAGATCCTCCAGTCGCCGCTCGAGGTGCGGCACCGCCCAGTCGCTCAGCCGCCCGACCCTGTTGTCGGTGAGCTTCCCGCCGTGGATCCGCACAGCGCGACCCACGAGGTCCAGATCCCGGGAGGTGATGTGCGGCAGCTCCGAGGAACGGCAGGTTGCCTCGGCCAGTGCCCACGTCGCAGCATGGCGCGACCCGGTGAGCGACCACTGCGCTGACGCCCGGCACAGCTCAACCTCGTCATCGGTCAGTGGACGGGTCGACACCGACGACCGAGGCGGCAACCGCAGGTCCAGCGTCGGATCGTGAGACGCCACGCCAGCAGCCCGCGCCGCCCGGAACAGCAACCGCAACGCCGTCCGCCGCCAATGCATCGTCGCCACCGACAAGTCCACCTTCGGCGCCCGCACGAACGCCCCAACCACTTCGCTCGACACGCCAGCCAACGACTCGACTTCGTACCCTGCCTCGGCGAAGCCCACGAACCGGTCGACGATCGCCCGGGTGCGCTCGCACTGGGCCACCGGACAAGGACCCTCCGCCAGTACGGCCCGCGCCAGGGCCACGTCCTGCTCCAGCGGACTGAGAAGCCCGTCCGCGCGCGTACGATCGACCACGTCGAGACCTCCAACCAGGTCTTGGCCAGGCCCCGGGGTGTTTGCGCACCGCCGGGGCCACTGTCTTTCTAAGTAGACAGCCTAGGAGGGCTCCGTGGACGTGTCAACCTACGTAGACTCATCGACGTGGCGCCGCCCGTACACACCGATGACCTGGTCGACTCGCAAGAGGTCGCCGAGTTGTTGGGGCTGTGCCACAGGAACAGCGTCTCCACGTACCTTCGGCGATATCCAGACTTCCCCCGACCAGTAGTCGAGAGGGGCGGGGGACGAACTCGCCTTTGGCTTCGGCCGGAAGTAGCTGAATGGCAGGCCAATCGGTCGAGTCACTGACGCCTCGTGCGTGCGTCAACCATGAGCACCACGCACGCCCCGGGGCTCGACGCTCCTGGCTGGGTCTGTTGCATTGAGCGCGATCCACTGGCCTGAAGCCGCCGCGAGTGGCTCAGGCGGAATGACTGACTGGGTCAGGAGTGTCATCTCCGCACTTCGTGCCCGACATCTCATGTGATGTCATGTCGAGCGGGGTGTGGCGGCGCCTAATGCAACAGACCCCCCACGGCCACCACGCCGTCAGCCGAGTGAGCCGCCTTGGGGTAGCCGATCTGCGATCGTGGGATCCAGGTACCGTGCACCCGTACGCGCCCACCCTCATGACCAGCGGCTTCCGACCTTCGCTAGCCCTCCTAGCGTCCCAGACCATGCGGCTCCTCCTCGCGTCCGTCGCCGCCATGGCTCTCCTGGTCGCCTGCGGGGGAGCAGACGACGAGGGTTCGGTCCGGTCGTCGACCTCTGGCCCAACGACGACGACCGAGGCGACGACCACCACCGCCGACCCCGACGAGGCCTTCCTGGCTGCCGTGGACGACGCCCGGCTCCGGCACGGCTTCGACGACGCCGAGCTCGTCGAAGCGGCGGAGGGGATCTGCGAAGCGGCCGACACGGACTCCACGGGCCCCACCGACACCCGGGCCGGGACCAGCTACACCTCAGCGGAGATCAACCGTCTCTACGCCGGCACCAACGTCAACCCGTTCCCGATGCCACTCGAGGACGCCATCGAGATCGCATTCCTCGCCGGCGAGCACCTCTGCCCCGACCGGCAGCAGGAGATCAGCCACGGCGCAGACCTGGCCGAGGCCATCGGTGGGTGATGAGCCGATCGAGTCGATCGACGCTCTCACTCGTAGCCGCCGGTGCGTTGGCGGGGTGGCTCGTCGCGGCGCAGGTGTTCGGCCCTGAGGACCGAGGCAACTTCGCCGAGTGGGCCGCTGCGGTAGGGACCGTCGGTGCCCTGATTTACGCCGGCCTGCAGCTGCGCAACGAGTCGGAAGCACTGAAGGCATCTGATGAGCAGCGACGGGTCGAGCAGCAGGACAGCCGACGCCAGCTCGAACTGCTTCGGGACCAGGCGGACATCGCTCGAGCGGCCCTCGTGGCCTCCGTGAGGCCGGTCCTAGTGGGAGGTGCGCGGTCTGACCTCCACGTCGATCTCTCCAAGCACCACTGTCGGGTGCCGCTGCTGAACAGCGGCAACGGAGCAGCATTCATCCGAGGCGGAAACACTCCGCTGGTTGCTGGTGTCGGGTGGGGCATCTCGATCGACAAGGGCGTGGTGCCCCCAGGCGAGACGGTCCACGTGACCATGACCGTTCCGTCCGACCGTGACGAGGAATCGTCAAGACCTGTGGATCGGGTCTTCTGGCTGATTAGGCGACGGCCTTNACGTGGATCGCGACTTCCGGTGATCGCCCACATCGGCGCCCCGAGCAGTAGATGCGGGGCGTAGGAGCCCTGGTACCGCGTCGTGTTGGGCTTGCCTGGAGTGACTCAGGCGGCCTTGATCCGCACGCAGCAGTAGCCGGGCTCGGGAGCGAGACGGGCGTCAAGTTTGACCCCGCCGTCTCGCCGGCCGCTGGCTGCGCCCGTGGGCCCCATCCCGCCGAGGAGCCCGCCGAGGAAGTCAAGGTTCATGCCGCACACGAGGCTGCGGTGCTCCTCGGCGAGGCGGTGGAACGGGCAGTTCACAAGCGCGATCTCGCCCCGCTTGCCGAGGGCGGGCTCGTAGCCGTGGCGGGTCAGGATCTCGAGGACGGCCCGTCGCCGGTCGTCCCGCTTCGTGAGTGGCCCGGAGGCCGCGGCTGCTTCCTCGCCTACCACCCGGCCGGCGGCGTGGGCGGTGGCGCTCAGGCACTTCATGATCGGGGCTCCGGTCCGTTCCGCCTCGGCGATAGCCGCGGCGAGGAGTGATCCGGCCAGGTCGTAGCGGCGCTCAGGGACCGACGCTGTGACCTCCACGGTGCCACGCCGGTACAACTTCGAGGGTCTCCCCGCGCCAGGGCCCGTGCGACCGCTCGTCCGCTCGAAGGTGACCTCGACCACGCCCGCTTCCTCCAGCTTGTCGAGGTGGAACGCAGCGACGGACCTGGGGACACCCAGGGCCTCGGCCGCCTGGTCTCGGGTCACCCACCCGTCGCGCTCTGACAGCAGCCGGTAGAGCTGGCGTCGCAGCGGCTGGTCGAGCGCGGCGATCCGGCTGATGCGCCGCTCGACGTCGTCAACCGGTTCCATCCTGCCAGTCTAAAAAGACCTGCCTTGACGAAGCGGCGCGTCCTGCGATCCGACCAGGGATCGCGCGCCGAGTTCTTCTCCCTCACCGGCGTGCGGCCGTGACCCACCCGTTTGCCTCGGCTTGAACCGAGCGTTCAGCTATGACCACCAAACGAACGCTGCGAGCGACATGCGCGACCGGCATTGCTCATCACGAACCCGAGTGACCAGCATTCGCCGGCCATGGAACGTCAGGCGAGCGTTACGGTGACCCACGAAGACCTCCGGAGCTGGTGGAGACGGCAATCCCCACAGCACCCCGGAGGTCTTCACTACGTCAAGGACCAGTCACCAACGCCCTGACCGAGTACCTTTTAGCGCGCGCCTCGACGCCGGCGACCAGCAGCCGATCCCGCCGGGCGTGGCCCACCTCCGGCGCTTCGACGAACCGGTGCGGCTCACGATCGACTTCTTGGTCAGAGCGTCTCTGCCTTCGTCGTAGGCATGTCCAGCGCCGCTGCAGCCTGCAGCAGCGCGGCGTGCGTCAGCGCCTGGGGGAAGTTCCCAAGGTGCTCGCGGGTGCGGGGGTCCATCTCCTCGGCGTACAGCCCGAGCGGCCCACCAAGCTTGAGGAGCTCACCAAACAGGTCGCGCGCCTCGGCGCGGCGGCCGATGCCCACGAGCGCCTGCACCAGCCAGAACGAGCACGGCAGGAACGCGCCCTCCCGCCCCGGCAGCCCGTCCTCGCCCAGGTACCGGTAGACGAGGGGGCCGCCAGCGCCGAGCCGATCCCGGATGGCATCGACGGTTCCGACGACTCGAGGGGAAGCCTTCGCTTCGATGCCCAAGATCGGCAGTAACAACACAGCGGCGTCGAGGTCGCCCGACCCGTAAGCAGCCGTGTATGCGCCGAGACCGTCGTCGAAGCCGTTGGCCCGAACGTCGGCGGCGACTCGATCGCGCACCGCACGCCAAAGCGGCGCACGCTTGGCGGCGCGTCCGCCTCGCGGCTGCGCGATGCGGGCGGCGCGGTCGAGCGCCAGCCACGCCATCAGCTTGGAGTGCACGTGGTGGCGGGGCTCATCACGCCGCTCCCAGATCCCGGCGTCGGGCTGCTCCCAAGTGGCGGCCACGTGGTCGGCGAAGCCCCGCATCGCCCTCCACGTTTCACCGTCGAGATGATGCCCGGCATCGGTGAGCAGCCAGGCGGCGTCGAGGACCCAGCCGTACCCGTCGAGCTGATGCTGGTCGGCGGCGCCATTGCCAACCCGGACCGGACGGCTGTCGTCGTAGCCGGGCCAGCCGTCCAGCTCTCGCTCCACGGGACCGGGCCGGCCGTCGAGGGTGAACAGCGCCGGCAGCCGCGGTCGCGCCAGCCGGCTGGCGTGCAGCAGCCACGCGAGGAAAGCGCGCGCCTCGCGGTGCTTGCCGGCGGCGAGGAAGGCGGCGATGCCGATAGAGGCGTCGCGAGGCCAGGCGTACCGGTAGTCCCAGTTGCGCTCCCCGCCGAGACGCTCGGGCAGCGACGTTGTCGGCGCGGCGACGGGCGCGCCGGACGGCGAGTAGGTGAGCATCTGCAGCGTGAGCAGGCTGCGCACGACCGCCGCACGATGCACTGGCGCCGCCGCGATGCCCTCCGCCCATCGGCGCCACCCGCGCTCGTCGCGTTCGGCCTCGGCTCGGGCGACCGAAGGCGGAACGAATACGGCCGGGCCGCGATGGCTCACGCCCACGACGATGGTCAGCGGCCGGGTCGGCTCGACCACAAAGACGACCGTCTCATCGACGGTGAGCGGCAAGGGCCCGTCAGTGAGGATGGCCAACGCGAGTCCGTGGTCCTCGACGAGCAGCACGCCAGGCCGTCGTCTCACCCGCGCTGGTGCTGTCCGCTGATCGCCGATCCGCGGGACGATGCGTACCGCCACCCGCACCGGCCGGCCGCGGCTCGTCAGCCGACGGACCAGCGTGGTCGCGGGGAGGAGCCGACTGGAGACGTCGGCGATCATTGAGTCGGCCAGCGTGAGCTCGCCTCCGTCGACCCACCACGTCGTCTCCAACGTCGCGGTCTCGTCGCGGTACCGGCGCTGTGCGAGCACCGCCGGCTCGGTCGGCCCCGTCTCGAAGGTGCCGGCGTCGTCGCCGCCCACCAGCCGGCTGAACACCGGAGGCGAGTCGAAGCGGGGAAGGCACCACCAGTCGATGGCGCCGTCGGGCGCGACGAGCGCGGCGGTCCGGGTGTCGCCGACAAGGCCGTACTCGCCGATGGGGAAGCACCGGGGGCCAGTCATGTGGCGTTCAACGTGAGGCCGAGCGCGGCGCCGTAGACGACATGCGCAGCGATGGTGACCACTGGCGTTGCGATCCCGTAGTTGACCGCGAACGGCCCCGGCGGCTGGAGGCCGGCGGTCGAGTCGGGACCGGCACGCTCGCTGGCCATGCGCGGGTGGACACCAGGGAGCAGTGGCACCAGGACGGTGAGAGCCACGACTGCGTGGACGAGACCGAACAACGCACCCACACGCCATCCCGCCCGGTCGAGCGTCGCGAAGCCGGCGGCGTAGAAAGCGGCGAAGAGCTGGCCGAAGCCGAGGTGAACCGCGAACCCGACGACCCGGGCCCGGTCGGGGTCGGCGACAAGCGCCGAACCGAGGAGCAGGGGCAGGTCGAGGCGAGTGCGCCCAGCCAGCTGGACCAGGACAAGGACGGTGGTGAGCAGCGTCGTGGCAACCAGCCCGAACACCGCCCAGCCTCCCCAGTCCATTACGCGTCCATTACGCGCTCGGACCAGCGACGCGGGTGGCCGACGCGACCGCCCGGACGGCTGCGCCGACGGGAACCGCGAGAACCGCCGCGACGCACTCAGGACGGACGCTCATCGGCATCTCCTCTGCACAACGGTCTCCTTCACGTCTAAGCGAGAACGCTGGCTTCGATAGAAGCCGGCACATGAATAACATACGCGAGCTGGTGTTAGAGGTTGCCGGAGGGTAGAGGACCACGAGCAGCCCGCTCAGTAGAGGACGGACGTAGACGTGGACCCCAGAATCCTCGGTGAACGCCTCGAAGCCAACGCCTCGCTCGACGTCATCGCCGACCCGCTCGCTCGAGTCGCCGTCACCGTGCTGCCGCGCGGCAGCATGAAGGATGGGTTGCACGGCGTCTGGCTCGGCCACCCCCTGCACCCACTCATGACCGACCTTCCAATCGGGTTCTGGACCAGCGCGTGGGTGCTCGACCTCGTCGGCGGTAAGGAGACCGCAAAGGCGGCAGAGACGCTCGTCGGCCGCGGCGTCGCCTCAGCGCTGCCCACCGCCGCCGCCGGCCTCGCCGACTGGTCCGATCTCAACAAGCCCGAACGTCGAAGCGGCGCCGTTCACGCCGTCGCCAACCTCGCTGCCGCCCTCTCTACGGCCTCGTATCTGGCCCGACGTCGAGGCCGGCGCACGGCGTGCCCTCGGCATGGCCGGCGCCGCCGCCGCAACCGCCGGCAGCTTTCTCGGCGGCCACCTGTCATTCCAGCGCCGCGAGGTGAACCACATCACCGAGGCCGCAAGCTGGCGACTGGACTTCAGCGTGGACGGCGACCTGCCGTCGGAGGACGGCGCAGTTGCCGACGTGCGCCTCGATGACAGCCGCTTGGCAACCGCGGCCGGGGCCTGTTGCGCTGGCTGCGGCGAGGCTGTGCCCAGAACACGGGCAGGTCGGGGCGATCAGACTGATTGCATCAGCTCGTTGAAGGCAGCGGCGGCACCGGTAGGTGCGGTCGGGCGTAGGTGCCGAGCTCGTAGTGGCCTCGTCGAAGGTCTGCACGAAGGCGTGTCCCGAGATGATCACCGGAGCGCTGCGGTCGCTTTGAGCCCTCGCATGGGTCGCAGTCGGGCTTTGAGCCGGGAGTACCTGGTCGATCCGGTTGTTGGCGTATTGCTCGGTGTTGTGGTGCACGGCGGGAACAGGGCCTCAACGGCCAGGGCGAGCGCGTGCGCCTTGTCCGTGGTGACCTCCTCGGGGCGACGTGGGCGTGGAGTGCTCGAGGAAGAATCGCCGGGCCGCAGGGGCGTCGCGGCGGACCGAGACCAGCACATCGATGACCTGGCCGTACTGGTCGATGGCCCGGTAGACGTAGCGCCAGTGGCCGGCCACCTTCACGTAGGTCTCGTCGACGAACCAGCGGTCGCCGACGGCGTGGCGCCTGGCCGGGCCTCGTTGATCAACGGCGTGAACCGATGCACCCACCGGTACAGGGTCACGCAGGATCGACCTCGATGCCGCTCGGCCAACAGCTCCTCGAGGTCCGGTACGAGAGTCTCGAAGCGGAGGTACCAGCGCACCGCTAGCAGGATCACCTCCGGCGGATGCCGGAACCCCGGCGAAGGCGCTCGAAGGTGGGCACGGCGGAACGCGACGTCTCATCCGTGCAGGTACGCCGCAGCCATACGGCTTCGCTCAACGCAACAGACCCCAGCAGGATCACCTCAGGTGGATGCCCAGCCCGGCAAAGACAACGGGCTGCGGGCACGGTTGAGCTCGACGTCGTCGCATCCCTGCAGGCTCGCCTCTGCGGCACCTCCCCGCTCAACGGAACAGACCCTCTCCTGTGTGACGGCGGCCCCGCTGGCCGCGTTCACCCTGGGACGGAGCAGGAATCGAGTCTCGACATGGCCGGCGGAGATTTCTCGGCGCCGAACGACGCCATCACCGAGCGACGTGTCCAACACGACGTCCCATCAGACCCCGCCGCAGCGGGAACCTGGACCGGTAGGTGCACGACGACTCAACTTCGTATCGGCCACCAAGCATACGAGGTCCGACAGCGAGCCGGCGGTAGGGCAAGGGCATCGCGGCCGGCACCTACGCAGACGAGCCGCTGCTGATGCGCCGAGGACCGGCAAGTATCCGGGACCGGTCCAGGCTGGTGCGATCAGTCCTCGAGGGCGGCGGCGAGCCGCTCGAGCGTGACGCTCATCGTGTGACGGTTGCGCCCACTCCGGTCCTCCACACCCGACATCTGCTTGCTGAACTCGAGGACGGACTCGGGCCGCAGGTCTTCGCTCCACTCGGTCACACGGCACCCCGTCGCAGTGGGCTCGATGCGGTACCCCACGTCGAGAAGTGGAAGTCGAACATGGAGCACTCGAACGCAACGCGCGACCGGGTCGGCCTGGACCTTGCCCTGGCTGGTCCACTCGTGCTCACCGTGGCGGTTGTAGCCGTCGAAGGTCGCACCGAGCACCCGGGAGATCCTCGTGCCACTCGCACCCCCAGCACCCCGGACCACTCGCCCATGCGGGACCAGGGCGGGACCACCTCGCCCATGCTTCAACCATGGGAAGTCCACGTCAAGACCTGTGGATCGGGTCTTCTGGCTGATTAGCCTCCGGCTCTGGTCTGCGCCCGACCTCTTGTCGAAGTGGGCACCGGCTCGGACGAGGGCCACGAGGCGGGCCGCCAGGACCCTTGGGCGGCCTCGATGAGCCGAACCTGGGTGCGGCCCTCGAGCCGGGACCCTTGGTGACCTGGGTGGCGAAGGTGGACTCGATGGGGTTGGTGGTCTTCAGGTGCAGCCAGTGCTCGGCCGGGAAGTCATAGAAGGCGAGCAGGGGCTCGAGGTCGTCGACGATCTTGGCCACCGCCTTGGGCCACTTGGCGCCGAACTCGTGGGCGAAGGCGTCCACCGCCGGTCAGGGCGTGGGTGCGGTCTTCGGCGTCGCGGATCTCGGCCAGCATGCGGCGGGCCGTGGGCTGGGCCGACTTGGGCAGGGCGTTGAGGACGTTGGCGACCTTGTGCACCCAGCACCGCTGGGCCTCGGTCTCGGGGAACACCCCAGCGCTCCCCACCCGAGGGCGCCGTCGCCGACGGCGAGCACCGGGGCTCGCATGCTCCCGGCGCTTGAGGTCCCGCAGCAGGTCGGCCCAGGACTCGGTGGACTCCCGGTAGCCATCGGCGATGGCCACCAGCTCCTTGGTGCCGGCGTCGGCCCGGACACCCACGATGACCAGGGCGCAGGCCGGTCCTCTTGCAGGCGCACGTTGAAGTGCACCCCGTCGCCCACACGTAGACGAAGTCCCGGTCATCGAGGCGCTCGCTCAGCGAAGGCACGCTGTTCGGCCTGCCACTCGGGGTGAGCCGGGTGATCACCGACGCCGACAGCCCAGCAGCCGAGCCAAAGAAGGCGGCGAGAGCGGGGGCGAAGTCGCCGGTGCTCATGCCATGCAAGTACATGAGGGCAGCACCTCGGCCACCTTGGGGCTCTTGCGAGCCCACGGCGGCAAGATCGAGCTGCGGAAACCGACAGCGCTCGCCGGCGTCGTCGACTCGCTTGTCGTTCACCCTGCGGCGCCCTCGACCTGGATCCGCCCGGCGGCCCGTGGTGATCGTGCGGGGCTGGCGCGGCCGTTGCGCACCACCAGGCGCCGGCACCGCTCATCTCTCTCGTGAGCCTGGCTCATGCATAGGAGTCCACCTCGGCCTCAAGGGCTGCGCCATGCGCCGAGCCCTCGAGGACACCATCGAGCGCCCCCGCATCTCCGCGGCCGTCGTCATCGGTCACTACTCTCAACATCGGCGTTCCTTCCTCACCGGCGCGCCAACGCCGGCGTCTCGTGATTGGTTCAGCGAGGAAGGTACGTCGCGCCCTCGACCGGATGACCGATCCACAAGTTCAGGTCATACCTCTCGAAGTCCACCAGCGGGGGCCGGGAGTACCTGGGCAGCCAGATACCGATGCCGCACGCCTGCTCTCCTCAGCCGCGAAGGCGCCCCCAGAGCCGGCGGTAGAGGACGGAGCTACCGTTCACCTGCGTGGGCGCGCCTTGATCGACCAGATCAACGGGCCGTGGTCGGTCGACGTGCCGCCCAGTTCCTCATCCCTGGCGTCGGCGTCCCGGCAGCTCCGCGAGGATGGGACGCACACCACCGGACGATCCCGAGCTCAACCGCCGCTACTACGTCACCGACCTGTCCTACCCCGAGTGGGTGCGGGCCCGAGACGACCTTCTCTCCATGACCGAGCAGCAGCTGGCCGCTCCAACCACCGGCGGCTTCCCAGCGGCTACCCACCGAGTCGGAGACTGGAGGACGCCCGGCAGGTCTGGGGCTGTGACGGCCATGCTCATAGCAGGTGTCATCGCCACCGAGCTGTGCTGGGTGACGATTGCGCCGGCGCCGAGTCACAACGGTGTCTGGTACCCGGAGCGGATCTCGCCGCACTGGACCCTGCCCGACCCGCCCGGGCCCCCTCCGTCGATCGGGCGGCCCCGTCGACCGAACGGGGACTGGGACTACGAACCGTGGAGAGCATCGAGACCGTATCCCTGGCTGGCCAGCCGTGAGGAACTGCTGGGAGTCGACCGGACACTGAGCGAGGCCGAGGCCTGCATCGTGACCGGCTGAGCCGCTCAGGACTCCAGCACCGGCTGCAAACCCGAGGCATCCCCTTTCGAGACGGTGAGCGGGAAGCGGCGGTTTCGGGTTGCCGATCTGGTGACATAGAAAGAATCCCGGCAGCGGTATCGGTCGTCCCGCGGCCAGAGCAGCGCCTGCGATAGGCGGCGATCTCCAGGTACAGGTGAGGCTCGATCCTCCTCGCCCGGCTGACCATTACCGGATCGATCGGGAGACCAACCGCTGAAGGCGCCCGCGATGAGGTTCTTCCCCTGCGATAGTCCGCCTCAGCGGTTGGATGGCAGGGTACCGCTAGAAGTGTTGACGCCGTTCCCAGCCGCTCGTGAGCTGCATCCGGGCCACCGTCTCTGTATGGCCTGTCCCCAGCTTCGGCCTGCTTCTCAGGTTCATCGCCTGGTCCAGCGCTGCCGGTCGAGCAGCTCGGTTTGCAGGTGGCGAAGAGCTTCTCGGCGACGGCGGTGTCGAGGGCGTCGCCGACGGTGCCCATCGAGCCGAGCAGCCCGGCGTGGCGGAGCCGCTGCCCGAACGCCCAGGACGTGCATCGGGTGCCGCATCGCTGCGGTGGACGGTTTGACCGGCCGCACCGACGCCAGCCGCCATGTCGAGCGCGCCGACGACGAGCTCGGCCCGTCAGGTGATCGGCGATGGACCAGCCGATCACCTGACGGTTCCAGGCGTCGAGCACCACTGCGCAGTAGAGGCGTCCTTGGTCGGTGGGGTGCTCGGTGATGTCGGCGACCCGCAGCCGGTCAGGGCCCTCTGGGGTGAACTGGCGGCCTCGAAGGCACATGCCCTGTCTTCCCGTCCACTCCGTCGAGTCCGTTCCGAGGGCCAGTCCCGACGTCCTCCAGGGGCTCGAGGGGCAAGATCGGCAAGGTCAGAACCTGGCCGATGCCTTCTGCGTCGATTGACGCCAACCTGTTCACCATCTACTTCAAACCCCTTTTCACGCACGGAGCTCGACCTGCCTCCGCTCTCCCCGCACCGGGTCGCCAGATTCCTCCGCATTGGTCTTGCTGGCAGACCTGCGACGTCCGACCCGACCGATGGTGTGCGGTCACAGTGCGACGAGGCGGCGGTTGGCCTCGGCGGCCAGGTGGGCGCGGTTCGCGACGCCGAGCTTGCGGAAGATGTGCGAGGTGGGTCTCGACCGTGCGACGAGATGTAGAGGCGGGCGCCGATCTCCGGGTTGCTGCGCCCGTCGACTACGAGCTGCACGACCTCCAGCTCCTTGGGGGTGAGCGATTCCCAGCCGTGGGGTGGCCTGCGCAGGCGCAAGGACGGCGCCGCCGGATGCCATGGGCGGAGGGCGGCGACGCGGGCCACGTCGTGATTGGCCCCGGCGCCCAAGTACACCATCGCGCCTCGTCAGTAGCGCAGCCGCCTCGCTCCGTCCATGAGCGACGAGCGCGGCGGCCGTGTCCTCGCACGCCCGCCAGCTCGGAAGCGGCGGGGCGTGGCGGTACTGGGTCGCGGCATCGACGAGGAGCGGGGTCGTTCTCGGCGACACTGCGGAAAGCGTGGGCGGCCAATGGCCCTGGCGCTGACGGACGTCGACCGTCCGGCGGCCAGCTCCAGCTCCGTGGCGATCCCTGAGCGCGCCTGGCATCGCCCTCGGCACGGGCCAGGCGCACGAGGTCTGGAGCGAAGTTCCGGTACTGCAGCAAGTATCGGATGTCTGGGTCCACAGCCCGCCGAGGAGTTCGAGTGCCGCAGGGCTTCGCCTCGCGCCTCGAAGAGGCAGGCCTGCGTCCACAGGAGCAGGTCGACCCCGAGCAGGTGACGGCCGGCAGCCAGGGAGCTGGTGACCGGCTGCGAGGTGTTCTTCGGTGGTCTGGAGGTGGCCCTGCCCAGCGCGATGCGAGCAGCCAGTGCGTGTGACAGCAGGGTCATCCTTGCCGCCGATCCCGCTCGGCCAGCACCAACCCGGCCTCGATCTCGAGAGGGCATCGTCCCAGCTGGCGGTCATGAAGTGTACGGAAGCGGTGCCAGCATGAGCGAGGAGCAGGAAGCCGCTTTCGCCTCGGCGCTCTGCTCGCTGCCTCTTCACCTTGGTACGGCGAAGAACTCGTCGAACTGGTCGAGTATCGCGGGCGCGCTGCCAACCCAGAGGTGGGGATGAGGAAGCCCATCGCCGGTACCCAGTGCTCATCGAGGATGTCCTCGCGCCTGCCGGGCCTGGTCGAGTGCGTCGTGGCGGCCCTCGGCCAGCGCTGCCAAGCAGTGCGTCTGGCGGGCCCAGCACTCCAGGGCATCGCTGCCCGTCGCGCTGCTTCAGCCAACGCCAGGTCGGCGGCGGCGAGCACCTCAGCGCTGGGCCGCCTGACGAGCAGCGCCATCCCGGCGGCGACGCAGCGCAGCAGCTGGGCGTCGCCCACGGGTGCACCAGGCGCCGTGGGCGCCTGCACTCCCGGATCGCCGGCAGGCCGTCGCGGTGCGTGAACGGCGGCCAGCCCCCGCCGGGCGGTGAAGTGCTCGCTGGGCTCGCGGGTGCGGCCCAGTACGTCGCGCAAGCGTCGCCTCGTCGACCCGCCCGCTCCAGGCGAGTGGCTCCAGGAGGGTGGTCTCGATGCGCGACCGTCCCGGCCAGCTGTGCGGGGCCAGGGCGAGCGCGTTGGAAGAGGTCGACCGCGATGCCGGGGTCGAGGGCGAGCGCCTCGTGCGCCGCCCGCTCCAATACTCGACGGCGGCCAGGTCTCCCGGCCGCGCCGAGAGCGAACTGGCGGGCGACCTGCAGCCGTCGGGCGTTGCCGACTGACAGGGCCCGCCCGGCGGCGGCGTGGAGATCACGCCGGATGGCGGGGGCGATGTCGTCGTAAATGGCCTCGCGGATGAGATCGCCGGAACGACAGCGTGTCAGCCTCGCCGCTCAACACACCGGCGTCGACCGCCTCGTGCAGACGAGCGGCGACGGAGACGACGCTTGCCCAGCAACGGTGGCCAGGTCGGTGTGGCATGAACTCGGCGCCCCAGCAGGCTCGCCCCGCAGGGCCTCCACCGTCGCCGGCGCCATCGACGAGAGCCGGCGGAGCACGGTATCCCGCAAGGTGGAGGGCAGCGGCTGCTCGTCGGTCTCCACGACGCCGCCGTCGACCCGCAGGGAGCCGTCGTGGTCGAGCGCGGAGCAGCTCGACGACGAAAGCGGGTTGCCGGCCGTCCTGGCCAGGCGCTCGGTCAGCGTCGCCCCCGGCGCAGCCCTGGTCAATGAGGCGACGAGCGACCCGACGGCGGCGTCATCCAGCGGGCTGAGCGTCACGCGCCGGTGGCTGACGCCGTCGAGCGGTGAAGACGCGATCGAGGAGCGGCGGCCGCGATGCCGGTCGCAGCGTCAGCGCCAGTGCGATCGGCAACGGCTCGAGCCGCCGGGCCAACGCGGCGATGCCCCGCAGCTTCAGCTCGTCCGCCCAGTGCAGATCCTCGGCGACCGCCACCACCTCCCGGTCGGCGTTCTCCACCGCTTCGACGACGACCACGGCGAGGCCGGCGGCTGCCCTCGTCGACGTCCAGGTTCCCGAACAGCGCGCCCAGCGGCACCTCAACCGTTCCCAGGGCGAGCAGGCCACGGCCAGGCCGGTCCTGCTCGATCTCGTCGCCGCCGCCTTGCAACACAAGCGTTTCCATCGTCGTCGCCCGGGCTGGAGCGCGCCGATCACATAGGTCTTGCCGATGCCGGCCTCGCCTTCCAGCACCAGCGCCCGGCCGCTGCCCTCGGCGAGCCCGGCGAGCACCCAGGTCGATGGCGACCAACTCGGACTCGCCCGAACACCGGCTTCATCGCGGTCTGGCCGTCGCTACCCGACACCGCGAAGAGACGCCACTGGTCGGCGAAGCCCTTGAGCCGGGTACCCCCTGGCGAAGCGAACGCCGGGCATGGACCCAACGAGCTGGCGGACTACATCGACACGAGCACCTTCCCACCGGCCGCGCGAAGCCGCGACTGGGCGGCAGCGTTCACCGCCTCACCCCACCAGGTCATCGGCCGTTCCCACGACCTCGCCGGTGTTGACCCCGATCCGGAGGCGGGGACGCCGGCCCGCCAGCCCCTCTGCACTGGCCGCGAACCCACTTTTGCCTGGCGGGGTGTTTGGAACAGCAGCATCAGACCGTCGCCCAGCGACTTCGATCTACCGGCCGCCGTGCGGCTCGATGCGCTCCCGCACGGTCTCGAGCAGGCTCTCGATGGCAGCGGTGCCGGCGACGTCGCCCAGCTCGCGCCAGCAGCTCGGTCGACCCTTCAACATCGACAAAAAGACGACCCCACCGTTCACCCTACGGCAGGGTACGACAGCCTCATCGCGGCGCGGAGCAGGCTCCCGCCGAAATACGGGAACTCACGGATGTCGGCAGGCGAGACGCTTCTACGGTCCGGCCATGAGCATGATCACCACGGCGCCCAACCGCATCCGCCTCGGCATCCTCGCCACGCTGGCGGGACCAACTCTGATCAGGGCGCTGAGCCCAAGGAACTGGTACGACAGCTTCCCCCGGCATCGCCCCCACCTCGTCGCCGCCGAGCCGCCCTACAACGGGCACCTGGCGACCCGACGCTGGCGCCGGCTTCCTCGCCACCGGCATCGCCCTCGTGGCCGCAGTGTGGGGGCACCGGACGGCGATCCACATGGCTGCTCGCCTACGCAGCATTCGCCGTGCCTCACCTCGCCGCCATCACGGCCGCCTCACGGGAGGTGAGGACCTGCTCAACGTCGCCCTGCTCGACAGGCCTGGCCCTTCGCAGTGGTGTTCGCTCTGAAGCAACGTGGCGCGGCCAACGGGCGAGCGCAGGCCACGGAGTCGCTCCACAACTACGAAAGGGGATCAAGGATGAAGCGCAACCTGCTCACTGGGCTCGTCGTGCTGGCTAGCGGGGCCGCCCTGATGGCCTCTCCGGCCGGCGCCACCCACAACCACTACCTCCGCACGCCGGGCGGATGCCATCAGGTCGCCGCGGCCTGACCGCTCGACACCACCACTACCACGAGCACGTGCACGATCCGGTCGGCAAGAACGGCGGTCCGCCTGACCCCAACAACGCCGGGCCGGCACCAGTGTCGCTCAGCACGACGGCCTGCTGAGGACAGCCAGCTGCGCTGCGGACCTGAGCGTGGAAGAGGCCCCGCGTCACGAGGAGCGTCGCGCGGGGGCGATCGCCCAGGTGTCGGCTGTAGCCGAAGCGGCGATCGGGCGGGCTGCCCAGCGTGCAGTGCTACACGTCGGTGGAGGAGTGGGTCGGTGCTCGAGCGACGGCGAGCCACAGCGCGATCAGGCGCTGCTGTCACCGGGGTTGAATCCGGACCTCGTCACCGCCGAGCCATCGGTGATGAGCCAGCCGGTGCTGGGGATGTCAACCCTGGAGATCCCCGGAACCGTGCGCACCATGTCACGATGACCGGCATCTAAGCCCAAGTCGAGTTGCGGCGCTCGCTGGGTTTGGCCGAGGTGGTTGCCATGCGCGGTGGGGGCCACGTGAAGCCGCTTCGAGCTGCCGGATAGGCGGGGCCGGGTCCAGGTCTCTCACCGTTCACGGACACACAGAGGATCCGGAATGTCACGCCGACGAGCCGACGACCCACCGGGTCCCGTGACCGCGCCGCCAGGGTCAGGCGCGCCGGTGAGCGCGATGGCCAGCCACGCGATGCCCGCCCGGTCCCACGCCGCATCGCCGGGACCGAGCGCGAACAGCGCGTGGTCGGGGAAGCGCTGCTGCACCACGATGGCTGCGAGCGACGCGCCGGCGAACACCGATGCGCCACGGTCGCCACCCAGCATCACGGCGCACGCCGCCGCCGCCAGCACCATGCCGCTCGACTCGAGGAGAATTCGGCTGGTGGGCAGCTCCGACGTCCCGGCGATCGCGGCGAGGGCGAGGCACGCGCCGCCTGCGACGACGGTGACCGCCGCGACGACGAAGACCATGCGCGTCGCCTGGCGTTGCCTGAGCGTGGTCGGCGATGCGGCGATCGTCACGCCCGCGCGGTCGTCGAGCGCGAAGGCGACAGCCACGGCAGCGAGCCCGACGGCCAAGCGGACCACGGACAGGCTGAGGGGATGGCCGTCCCAGGGGCGGAGGGCGACGCCGACACCGGTGATCGCACTAGCGGCGGCGAGGAGCGGACCCCACGCCATCGACCGTGCGGTCGGCCGCGCCGCCCTCGCGGTGGCGCTCAGCGACACGGCCGGCCCAGCGTCGCGATGTCTGGGTCCATGTGGGCCATGAACGGCTCGAGCGGCGGTTCCAGCGAGCCGACGTCGTCGACGCCGAGGGCGTCGGCGAGCTGCGACGAAGACGTCGCCGGATCGGTCAGCACGTTCCAGCGCTCGGCGATGCGGGCCGCCGCGTCGTCACGGTCGAGCAGCCGTAGGGCGAGGCGCGCGTCGGCGAGCGAGACGGCGAAGCCGCCGTAGGCGTCGACGTCGACGATCGGGAACACCGCTTCGGCCTCCTCGGCACCGGCCGACGCCACCGCCTCCTCGGTCCGCTCGACGACCCCTTCGAGCCCGTCGTCGGCGTCGTCGGTGGCGTGGGCGCCGGCCCACAGCGCGACGACCGCCCTCGCCTGGCCGGCGGCGAGGCACACCGAGCCGTCGCCGGGGTCGGGCACGATCGGGAGCCCGATCGCCGACGCTGCGACCTCCACCCCGAAGCCGGTCTCCTGTTCGGTGGACCAGCCGAACTCGACGGCCGGGTGGATCTCCCCGTCATCGGGCTGGCGGATGCGCTCGCGGGGCATGTCCGGCAGGTGGGGCAGCCAGCGGGGGCTGTCGCCGACGTACTCGAAGTCGAGGGCGGTCACCCGCTGCGTGACGGCGATGTCCTCCGGCCAGGCCGAGGCGGGCAGCACCGCGCGCACGGCGCCGACCATCTCCTCGAAGTGGTCGATGAGGTCGGTCGAGATCTCAAAGGCGCAGTACCGCACGCCGTCGCGCTCGGCACACGTCTGCACCGACGACGGGTCGGCGAACATGGCGTTGGCCCGACGCCACACCGACTGCGGCTGGCGCGTCTGCGCCGCCGCCGTGCCGGTCGTCACCACGACGGCCGCCATGGCCAGCGCCACCAGCCGCCGCGTCCGCCCGTGCCGCAGAAGTGCCCCGAGCGACGCCATGGTCACGAGCCCGAGGAGGTAGATGAGGTGGGCGGTGGAATGGCGCGGCAGCGCCCACCACAATGACCCCTCCACCCAGAACGCCAGCCACCGGGCCCCCGAGCCGGCCAGGCGCGGGGTGTTCACGCCGAGCTCGACGGCGGCGATGACCACGCACGCCACATAGGGCGTGAACGCCTGCGGCCACATCCGGGCGAGCAGCACGCCGAGGCAGCCGGCGCCGGCCACGAGCACCGGTCCGACCGCCAGCTCGGCCGGCACCACGTCGCCGACGGTGGTGCCGCGCGCGGTCAGGTCCCACCCCAGCCAGGCGGCGACGACAGCGGCGAGCGCGGTCGGGGCGAGCACGGCGAGGAGATGCCCGGCGGTGCGGGCCCGCGTCGGGGCCGGCGTCGCCGTGAGCATCTCCTCGGATCCGTGGCGGCGAGACCGGGTGACCGCCCGGTGCGACACGACGAGCACCACGGCGGCGAGGAGCAGGAACGTGAACGCCGCGTTGTACGACGCCGAGCGGAGGTCGGTGACGTCGCCGCGGTTCGTGGGGAGGTTCATCAGCACGGCGAGCGCGAGGGGGACGAGGGAGGCCCGCACGAGCCGGATCGCCTCGCGCCGGGAGAGGGCGGCGGCCACGCGCCACTCCGCCGCCGGTGGGCGCCCGGGATCCGGCGGCACCGTGGGCCCGCCCGACACGGCGGCATCGGTGATGGTCATGCCGCCCGCTCCATGCCCTCGCTCTGCGCCAGCAGCAGCAGGTAGCCATCCTCGAGCGTGGGCGGCGCGATCGTGGCGCCGGTGGGAGGGTCGCCGATGTGACGCACGAGCCCGTCGCCGGTCCGCCACGACACCGATGCGCCGTGCGCGGCCTCCTCGGCCGCCGTCCACCCGCCCTCGGCGACCCGTGCGAGCTGGGCGGGGCTGCCGTCGAAGCGGACGGCGCCGTGGGCAGGACGAGCGCGCTGGCACAGCGCGGTGACGTCCTCGGTCTGGTGCGTGGAGAGCAGGACCGTGGCGCGCCGGCTCCGCGCTGACCAGCTGGCGGAAGCGGAGCCGCTGCTCGGGATCGAGGCCGCTGGTCGGCTCGTCGAGCAGCAGCAGGTCCGGCCGCCCGAGCAGCGCCTGTGCCAGCGCCAATCGCCGGCGCATCCCGCCCGACAGCGCCTTGATGTGCTTCCCGGCCACCTCGTCGAGACCGACGACGCCGAGCACCCGACGCACCTCCGCGTGGCGCTTCCTGGCGGTCGTGGAGCTCCTTCAGGATGGCGACGTAGTCCACGAACTCGAAGGCGGTGAACCGCGGGTAGAAGCCGGGCTCCTGCGGCATGTACCCGAGCCGGCGGCGGAGGGCGGCCCGATCGGCCGGCTTCGACGGATCGAGCCCGAGCAGCTCCACCCGGCCGTCGTCGGGGCCAGGACGGTCGCGGCGATCCGCAGCAGCGTCGTCTTCCCGGCGCCATTGGGGCCGAGCAGGCCGGTGATGCCGGGTGTGATCCCGGCGGTGACGCCGGCGAGCGCGACGGAGCGGCCGTAGCGCTTCCCGACCTGGCTGATGCGAACGGTGCTCACGAACGTATCTCCCTGGCTCGAGGCGACGGTTGGACAGGATGACGACGGCGACGGCGGCGAGGAGCGCCACCGCGGCGGCGACGAGCTGGCCGGATGCCCCGAAGAGCACCGACTCGACTGGTCCGCCCATCGCCACGGCCCGGAACGAGCCGCGCGCGACCGCCTCGGTGGCCACGACGGCCACCGCCCACAGGGTGGCCAGGGCGCCGGCGACCCGCTCGATCGGCGCCAGCGACGCCAGCAGCAGGCTGAGCGCGCTCAGCGCCAGCGCAGGAAGCAGCCACACCGCCCAGGTCTCGGCCACCGGCGCAACGAGAAGCCCGCCGACCGCGGCGACGGCCATGCTCGGCGCCACCGATGCGACCGTGCGGAGGAACAGCAGGGCAGGCCGCCGAGGGTGTGGCCTCGACCATCTCGGCCGAAGGGTCGAGGGCCCGGCTGAAGGCGATGGCGACGCCGACGAGGGGGACCAGCGGCGCGGCGAGGAGGAACACCAGCGCCGAGGTCGAGGACGAGCCGCCGCGAAGAACGCGAACGCCACTGCGACGGCCATGGATGCCAGCCACGACCACCGCAACGTGGCCGTGGCGGCGAGGAGGCGGGCGGTGCTCTCCCGGACGCCAACCCGGGTGAGGGCGCGCTCGAGCACCCGCGGGGCGCGCGTCGAGCGGCCTGCACGACGCAGTCCCAGTTGGCGGCGAGCCGCTCCTGCGGCACGTGGTCGCAGCCGGGCCCGGCACGTGGTGCAGGCGACGAGATGGGCCTCGAGCGACGACGCGACGACGTCGTCGGCGTCGCCCGCCGCGTACCGGGTGAGCAGGCCGCTCTCGGCGTGCCAGGTGGTGGTCATGTCAGCGCCTCTGAAGCTGCGTTCGTGCCCGCATCATCCGGGTCTTGACGGTTCCCGCCGGGATGTCGAGGAGGCGGGCCGCCTCCCTGGTGGTGAGGCGGTCGAGCACGGTCGCCTGGACGACGGCGCAGCTCGGGCGACAGCCGTCGAGGGCGCCGCTCAGGTCGCCGTGCTCGACCGCGAGCAGCAGCTCGTCCTCGGCCGACGCCAGCCTGGGCGACCGCGCCGCCGTCATGGCCGCCGCCACGGGGGCGGGGCGGCGCTTGCGGAGGTGGTCGACCAGGCGGTGGATGGCGATCCCCAGACCCACGCCGCCACCTCGCCGTGGCCGCCGTAGCGGCGTGCGCCCTTCCACCGCGACGAACGTGTCCTGGACGACCTCGTCGACCATGCCGGCGTCGGCGCAGCGGCGCGCCAGCCGCAGGGTCAGCCACGGCGCGTGCCGGTCGTAGAGCGTGGCGAGCGCCCCGGTCACCAGCGGCGACGGCGCCGAGCAGCTTCGGCGTCGCTCGGTTCGGCGGCGCCGGGCGTCACATCGCCCCCCGGTCCCATGGCCGCCAGTGGAGCAGACCGGCGGCGAGGAGCAGCCCCGTCATGACGGCGAAGAACGGATGTCAGTCTCGGGTGTGCCGCCGAGGTCGGTGCCGACGGCGTGCGACACCACATGGGCGGCGGAGCCGACGCCCACACCCACGAGACCGACGGCGAGCGTCCCGGCCCGCTCGAACGCCACCGCCAGCCCCAGCACGGCCCCGAGGCCGATCTGGAAGGCGCCGATGTCCTGGACCAGGTGCTGGTTGTACAGGTCGAATCGTCGCCACGGCGTCGAAGAACGACCGCGGATCGACCATCGCCCACAGCCCGAAGACGACGAAGAACACGGCCCCGAGGCCGGCGACGACCCGCGCGAACCGCTGCGCGCCGCCGCCAGCCGCGGACCGTCGGTCAGGGCAATCCCCGACCACAACGACGTCGATCGACCGCTGCGCCTCACTCGGCGACTTGTGCAGGCCCCAGTGGATCGGGTGCAGCCCAAGGGTCGAGTCCCAGTTCGCCGAGTGCTGGCTCTCGCCGGGCGTCGTGCCGTGGAACGGCTCGCACGGCAGCGTCGCCACCTTCCGCCCGGGCGTGCTCACGGCGTGCTGGTGGGCCGCGGCCGCACCGGCCCCGCCCACCACCACCGACACGCAGACCGCGTGCCGCCACCATCCGCTTGATCATGTCATCCTCCCGATTGTGGCGCCGACCCGTCGGAGGGCCGCCGCTTCGCCTCGTCGCCCCCTTGTCGCATCCGGGGCTCGATCGGTTCACGAAACGGTGAGAAATGTTCGGCGGGGGGTTCAGCCGTCCGACCCACCGCCGGGCACGAATCTCCTACCGCAAGGTGTCCTGCCTAGGCCCGGATGCTTCGCGGTGCGCAGCGCGCACCCTTGGACATCGGGGGGCGGCGCGATGACTTGCTGTATCAGACGGTTGGCTTCTAGATCGCGTGGACCCCGCATGCAGCCTGAGCGCGTCTGGCCCGCACGATGGGCTACGGCCGTCGGGTCCACCGCGCCAGTCGGTCCCGGTCTCGGGTCTGGTGCTGCCCAGCCGCGCGTGAGGCCCCCGGAAGGAGTGGATGGCCGGTTGTGGCCCCCAGGAGGAAATGACACAATGACAGACAGCGCCCTCGGACACCGACGACATCATCGTCGCCGGATTGGCCAAGGTCTCAGCTACGCCGAGACCGGCCGTCGCCAGCGTGAGCGCCAAGACTGTTCAACGGCGCATGGCCGACCCCGCCTTCAGCACCAAGGTCAATGCGGCCCGCTCCGCGAAGGTGAACGAGATCACCGGTCAGCTCACCGAACAGAGCCCGACGGCCATCAAGGTCTTCAAGGAAGCGATGGAGCCCGGCCAGCCGATGAAGTACCGCCTGGCTGGAGCGGAGCCACGCTGCGCCATCTTCGGGACCTCCGCAACCTCGCTGATCTCGAGCAGCACATGCAGAGGTCGAGGCCCTGCGGGCCGGCTCTCAGCCGCGGTCGATCCTGGGGACCATCGTTGACTACACCCAACATGCGTCGCCGGCTCGACAAGCTCTCGACAGAGCTGCGCGAACTCAACGAGGCAGCCGATCGGGCCGCAGCTGTGCGTCGGGCCGCGAGAAGGTCTCGAACTGGACCGCCACCCGAGCCGACTTCGAGCGCTCGCAGCGCCAACCCTTGATGACGACCGAGCCAAGCTCATCGGCGCGCCGCCACCTACCGCTACGAGGTGCTGGGGTTCGGCATGTCCCAAGAGCCGCCCGAAGACGTTTGTTGGGTGGCTCGGCGATCCTGCCAGCGACCCAGCGCAGCCGACACCCGCCGACCTCTACGAGGTCCTCTTGGAGGCCGCCCAACCTCCCCAGGACCTCCCCTGAGGATGTGAGCACGTGGCCCAGCCCATGGGAGTCCGACTGGCTCCAGGCGAACCTCGACCTGGTTGCGCTCGGACATGACCGTGGCGCCAGCCTGCGCTCCGAAGCCGCCCCAGCGCCTTCAGAACCTGGAGCTCACAACAGTGCCACCCGGCGCCGGCTGAAGGAGAAGATCGACCACGGCGAGGCCGAGGGCCCGACTTCATGATCTGGTTCCTGCCCGAGTTCGAGGGGCGTCAACAAGAGTTGGCGGTCTATGCAGCTCTCCGCCGCCAAGCCCGAAAATCTGGCACTCCGCTCCCTCTCCCGAGGAGTTTCGGGACTGTGCGGAGATTGCCTCCTACCCGTGCGACCAGGAGGTGCCGAGCCAGTTCGTGCAACTCCTCGAGTACAGTTGCAAGGAGAAGAGGCCGGCTGACGCAGCTGGCCACGCTCAGTGGGTCGAGGCCAACTACTGGCGGTGGACGCTTGGCGGCGGGTGGGGAGCCCAGATCCGCGAGCAAATCTCACCGAGCACTGGACCGAGTACCTCGACCCGGCCAGCGGCCCGGGGCGGCGCGAACGCGGTCGAAGACCTGGCCGCTTCCACGGTCGACGCCTCGACGGCGATCGTAGGCCCCGTCGGCAGGTCACCGCGCTGGCCGGTCCGTCGAAGCGACGGTCTCGAACTCGCTTCGGATGTCCTCGAGCACCGCCGGTCGAAGCCACACGTCAACGGCGGTCATGGCGAGTGCCTTGGCGCCGTCGAGCACGGCCCGGTCGGCGGCGGGGAGCACCGCCTGGGTGGCCAGCTCGACGCTGTGGCCGGGGGTGCCCAGCGGAAACGCTCCGATGGCGGGGTGGATCGAGGGGACGACCTTGGAGACGTTGCCCATGTCGGTGCTGCCGGCGACGGATGCGGGGACCAGCGCCGGTTCGACGAAGCGGCGGCCCAACGCCTCGCCGTTGGCCCGGTAGGCCCGCGCCAGTGTCCGGTTCGATCGGAGGTCTGCATAGCCACCGAGCCATCGGGCCTCCAGTCGGGCGCCGGTCTGGGTGGCGGCGCCCTCGAAGCACGCCAGCGCGCGGGGCTTGAGCGCCTCGAGCCGTCTTGCGTTCGCAGCCCGGACGCGGAAGCGGCCGGCGGCCCGTTCCGGCACGATGTTCTCGGCCTGCCCGCCGTCGGTGATGATGCCGTGCAGCTTCTCGTCGGAGCGGATGTGCTGGCGCAGCGCGGCGATGCCGGTGTAGCCGAGCACGAGCGCGTCGAGAGCGTTCACGCCCTTCCATGGGGAGGAGCTGGCGTGGGCGGCGGCGCCGTGGAACGTCACCTCGAGCAGATCGTTGGCCAGGTAGGGGACGCGCTCGACATCTCCCGCTTCGGGGTGCGCCATCATGGCCACGGCGGCTTCGGCGAAGGCCCCGCGCTCGAGCAGGCGGATCTTCCCGCCGCCGTTCAGCTCCTCGGCGGGCGTGCCGAGCACCAGCAGGCGCCCACGGCAACCTTCGACGACACGGGCCAGCGCGAGCCCGGCCCCGAGACCCATGGCGGCGATGACGTTGTGCGCGCACCCGTGCCCGATGCCGGGCAGGGCGTCGTACTCACAGCACACCACGACCTCCGGTCCTGCGGCGCCGGCCCGGGCGGCGAACGCGGTGGCGATGCCGAACGCCGGGTGCTCCACCTCGAGGCCGCCGTCGACGAGCGCGGACGCCAGCCGCCCCGAGGCGAACACCTCCGAGTACCCGAGCTCGGGTTGCGCGTGGATCTCGTGGGACACCGCCACCAGCTCGCTGGCCATGGCGTCGACGGTGGCGGATACCTGGGCCTTGGCGTCGTCGATGGTCAACCCGGTGGCTCCCATGGACGGGCAGCGTAGGAGCCAGGGCGAGGGCCTTGCCCCGCGTGGGTGTGCTACTCGAGGGTGGCGTAGTTGGTGGAGCGGTCGTCGGCGCGGCTGTGGACGACGTCAGCGAGCGAGGTGCGGAGATCGTCGAGGTAGTCGTCGATGACCGGGGCGTTACCGGCGCTGACGGTGGAGTGCAGCGACTCGGGCGGGCGCTGGCGGTCATGGAACCAGCCCCGCTCCTGCAGGGCGTCACCCACGGCGAAGATGTCGACACGATCCTCCCAGCCGGGCGCGGCGCACATGGCCACGAGGTGAGCCTCGGGCTCGCCCACGACGGCCAGGCCGTCGATCTCGCCGATGCCGTCGACCATGCGCCGGACGGTCTCGAGGGCGGTGGCCGTGAGGCGCTTGTAGCCGTCCTCTCCGAGGTGGTGGAGGATCGCCCACGCCGTTGCCATGGGGAGAGCGGGGCGGGTGCCCTGCATGGCCGGTGAGGCGTAGAAGCCTCCGAGCCAGCCCTCGAAGACGAAGGTCTGGTAGCGGCGCAGCTCCTTGGTGCGGTGCAGGATCACCGAGGCGCCCTTCGGCGCGTAGCCGAGCTTGTGGAGATCGGCGGAGATCGACGTGACTCCCTCGACCCGGAAGTCCCACGGAGGCAGGTCGTAACCCAGCATCTCCATGAATGGCAGCACGAAGCCGCCCATGCAGGCGTCGGTGTGGAAGTTGGCGCCGGCGTCGGCGGCGAGCGCCGCCAGCGCGCTGATGGGGTCGACCACGCCTTGGGGGTACTGGGGGGCCGAGCCGACCACGAGCACGGTGTTGTCGTTGATGGCCGCCGCCATCGCGTCGACGTCGGCGCGGTAGTCCTCGCCGACGGCGACGGTGTGGATGACGACACCGAAGTAGTGCGCCGCCTTGTGGAAGGCGGCGTGGGCGCTGATGGGTACCACCATCTCCGGTGCAGTGATCCCTCTCTCGGCCCGGCCTCGCTCGCGGGCCGCCTTCACCGCCATGAGGATGCTCTCGGTGCCGCCGGACGTCATGAAGCCGCCGGCGCCTTCGGGGGCGTGGAGCAGGTCGCCGGCGATGCCGACGACGTCGGCCTGGATCTTCCCGAGGCTGGGGAACGCCTTCGTGTTGAGGGCGTTGTCGTGCAGGAACATGAGGGCGGCGGCCTCGACCACCTCGTGGGCCTCCGGGCCGGCGTCGTAGACCATGCCGAAGGTGCGCCCCTCCTGCCAGCGGGCGTCCCCGCGGCGCGTCGCCTCGAGCGCCTCCACCACCTGCTGCTTGGACAGCCCGTGCTTCGGCAATGTCATGTGCGGAGGATAGGGAAGTAGCTCGACACCGGCGCCGAGGTCACAGCGCCTGGGCCCGCTGACGGCTCTCGACCACCGACTCCTCCAGCGCAGCGAGGCAGTGGTCGAGGTCGGCGTCATCGATGACGAGCGGTGGGCAGAAGGCGATGACGTCGGAGCCGAGTGGCCGGGCGATGATTCCTCGGTCGAAGAGCCCCTGGCGGACCTCGGGGGCAGTGGTGCCCTCGGCGAGGACGGCAGCCCAGATCCCCGCCACGCCACGAGCCTCACCGAGGACGCCGTCGGCGGCCAGTGACGACAGCCCCGCGCCCAGTCGCGCCGCGATCCCCTCGGCCCGGTCGAGGAGCCCTTCGTCGCGCAGGATTCCGATGTTGGCCAGGGCGGCGGCGCACGCGGTGGGGTGGCCGCTGTAGGTGTGGCCGTGGCGAAGGACGAAGGAGGGGTCGGCCTCGAGGGGTTCACGTACCGCCGGACCGACCAGCACACCGCCGAGCGGCAGGTACCCCGACGTCACCCCCTTGGCGAAGGTCACCAGATCGGGTCGGACGGCGTAGCGGTCGGCGCCCCACCAGGATCCAAGGCGCCCGAACCCGCAGATCACCTCGTCGAGCACCAGGAACGCCCCGGCGTCGTCGCACAGTCGTCGAAGGCCGTCCAGGTAGCCGGGCGAAGGTGGGATCACCCCACCGGCACCGATGACCGGCTCGGCCAGCACCGCCGCCACCCGTCCGTGCTCCCGCTCGAGCAGGTCGGCCAGGTCGCCGAGGTCGTCGTGCGCGACTTGAGCCGTCCCCTCGAGAAGCGGGCCGAAGCCGTGCTGGTTCAGCGGCAGCCCCTGCACGGACACCCCGCCGTAGGCCACCCCGTGGTAGGAGTGCCGACGCCCGACGACGATGGTGCGCTCGGGGCGGCCGGCCCGGACGTGGGCCTGGCGGGCCAGCTTGATGGCACTGTCGATCGCCTCGGATCCCGACGACGTCAGGAACACCCGGGCCTCGGCCATCGGCGCCAACCCGGCGAGCACCTCGCACAGCGCATCCGCCGGCTCGTTGGTGAAACGATCGAAGGCGTGGTAGCCGGCGATCGCCCGCATCTGGCCGCTGACCGCATCAGCGATCCGCTCGTTGCCGTGCCCGACGTTGCAGTACCAGAGACTGGCCAAGGCGTCGACGTACCGCCGGCCCTCGCGGTCGAAGACGGCCGCTCCCGCGCCCCGGACGATGGTCGTGAAGTCACCCGAAGCCGGCGCCGCGAACGGATGAAGGAAGGCCGGAGGCTTCACGGGATCAACGTAGTGCCCGTCCACGGGCTAGTCGTTAGTTGACGGTGCGGTCCCGACCTTCCCAGTAGGGAGCGCGGAGCTCGCGCTTGAGGACCTTCATGGCTCCCGAGAGGGGGAGCGGCTCGTCGCGCAGGTCGAAGGACTTGGGCACCTTGAAGCCGGCGATCCGGTCGCGGCACCAGGCCTTGAGCTCGTCCTCGGTCACGGTGGCGTCCGGCCGAGTCACCACGACGGCGTGCACCGCCTCGCCCCACTGCTCGCTCGGGATGCCGATCACGGCCACCTGGTTCACCGCCGGGTGGCTGGCCAGCGCGTTCTCCACCTCGGCGGAGTACACGTTCTCGCCTCCGGTGACGATCATGTCCTTGACCCGGTCGACCAGGTACAGGTAGCCGTCGCCGTCGAGGTAGCCGGCGTCACCGGTGTGGTACCAGCCGCCCCGGAAGGCGTCGTCGGTCTCCTCGGCTCGGTTCCAGTAGCTGCGCATGAAGTTGCCCGATCGAGCGCACACCTCCCCGGTCTCGCCCGCTCCCATCACCGCACCCTCCGGGTCCTGGATGGTCAGCACCGCTCCGGGCACGGCTCGGCCCGCCGAGCGCAGGAGCCCGCCCCCTCGACGGTGCTCGGCCGGGCCGAGAGCGGTGAGCAGCCCGCAGTTCTCGGTCATCCCATAGCCCTGGTAGACGTCGAGGTCGGGCAGGAGCGAGAGCAACTGCTCGAGCAACGCCGTCGGCATGGGCGACGCCCCGTAGGTGAGCACCCGCAGCGAAGCCAACCGCTCCGGGCGGAAGTCGGGGTGAGCCAGCAACATGGCCACCATGGTGGGGACCATCACGGTCATGGTCACCTGCCGCTGCTCGATCACGTCGAGCACCGCCCCGGGGTCGAACATGGGGACGTAGGTGGTGTGCCCACCCGCCGCTGGCACACCGAGGATGCCCCCCAGCGACGCGGCGTGGAACATCGGTGTCTGGTGCAGGTACACGAACGTGTCGTCGATCCCCCACACCGCGGCGATCTTGTAGAGGTCCAACAGCAGGGCGCGGTTGTCGATGAGCACGCCCTTGGGCAGTCCGGTGGTGCCGCCGGTGTACATGAGGATGCTGAGGTCGTCCTCCTCGGGCTCGGGGGGCACCACCGCCTTCCCGGCCGCCACCACATCCTCGTAGGCGACGTCGTGGGGTACGTCGCCCGTCCCTTCGCCGGCACCGATGAGCACGACCTTGTCGATGCCCGCCTCGCCCCGCACCCGGTCGACGAGAGGCGCGAAGGCCCGGTCCACGAAGCAGACCCTCGTGCCGGAGTCCTGGAGGATGAACTCGAGCTCCTTCGGGGCGAGCCGCAGGTTCAGCGGGTTGATCACGGCGGCGCCCAGGAAGGCGGCGTGGTACAGCTCGAGGAACGGGTGGCCGTTGAGGGCCATGACCGCGAACCGGTCCCCTGGTCCCACCCCGAGCTCGGAACCCAGCCCGTGAACCAGGCGGAGCACCCGTTCCACGTGCCGGCCATGGGTGATCTCGTCGGCACCGTCGAAGTAGGCCGGCGTGTCCGCCGACCGCTCGGCGGCGGGCAGCAGGTGGCGGTGGAAGATGAGGTCCTTCATGGCTTCTCCTTGTCCGGGGCCGTGGCCGTGGCCGGAGTGTTCCACTCGACTCCGTGCGCCGCTGCCCGATCACCGGTCACCGGTCACCGACACCTCGGGCGTGGTAGGCCCCCGGCATGGAGCTTCCCAGCTACGACCCTGACGTCGCCGCCCTGATGCAGGCCAGCGACGACAACCAGACCGGCATCCCCGGCTACCTCGGCATTCGGACCGTCGACGTCGGCCCGGGGACGATGACCGCTGAGCTGGCCGTGCGGCCGGAGCTCCTCAACCCGTTCGGGTCGGCCCACGGCGGGACGCTCGCTGCGCTCGTCGACCACACCCTCGGCGCCGTGCTGTACCCGGTCATCCCCCGCGGGGCGTGGGCCGCCACCACCGAGTTCAAGCTGAACTTCCTCGCACCGGTGCGGGAGGGCGTCCTGCGAGCCCGGTCCGAGATCATCTCGCTCACCAAGCGCACCGCCGTCGTGCGCGTCGACGTGTCCAACGGGGAGCGACTGGTCGGCGTCGCCCAGGGCACCGTCACCATCAGCGCTCCGAAGGGCGAAGCCAGCGCAACCTAGAGTGCGGCCATGGTCGTCGTCGGCGAGTACGAACCGAGCCCATGGGAACCGGTGGCCGAGCAGGTGCGCCTCTACGAAGCCACCGGTGGTGCCGAGGGCGGAGAGATGGAGGGCAAGCCCTGCGTCATCCTGACCACGAAGGGCCGGCGCACCGGGAAGGTCCGCAAGACGCCGCTGATGCGGGTGGAGCACGGTGGCTCCTACGCCGTGGTGGCTTCCATGGGCGGTGCCCCGTCCCACCCCGTCTGGTACCTCAACCTCAAGGCCAACCCGGAGGTGCGCCTCCAGGACGGGTCGAGCGTCTTCGACCTCCGTGCCCGTGAGGTGGAAGGGGACGAGAAGGCCGAGTGGTGGGCTCGGGCGGTCGAGGTGTGGCCGCCCTACGACGAGTACCAGACCAAGACCGACCGCGTCATCCCCCTCATCGTCCTGGAGCCCCCTGGCTGAAGCCCGCCGCCGCCTCTCGTTCAGCGGCGGGCGCGGTCGCTGAGGAGGGCCCAGGTGCGGGCCCTGAGCTCAGGATCGAACGCGAACGGCAACGCCGCGAAGTCGGTGGCGCCGGCGTCGGCCAACTCGTCGAGGGCGGCGAGGACGGTGGCCTCGTCGCCGACCAGGGCCACGTCGCCCGGCCCCTCGGCGTCCTCGCGATCGAGCATCGACCGGTAGCTCGGCAGCTCGTCGTAGCCGGCCAGCACCTGACCGATGAGCGCCCGGGCGGCAGCGGGGTCGTCGGTGACGCACACCGGCAGGCTGGCCACGACTCGCGGTGGCGGCCGATCGGCGGCGGCGGCCGCCTCGCCCAGGCGGGGCACGATGTGGTCGCGGATGGTGCGGGGTCCGACCAGCCACAGGATGGTGCCGTCGGTCCGCCGTCCGGCCAGGGCCAGCATCTGCGGGCCGAGCGCCGCCAGCATCACCGACGGGGCCTGCTCGGTCGGACGGGCGGCGGTGACGTCGGCCCCCCAGAGCTGGCCGCGATGGCTCACCTGCCCCTGTTCGAGCAAGGGCAGCAGGACGTCGAGATAGTCACGCATATGGCGCACCGGCCGGTCCCAGCGCAGGTGCCACTGCCCTTCCACGGTCGGCTGGTGGGAGAGGCCGATGCCCAGCACCAGCGGCCCGGCCAGCGCCGCCTGGGCGGTGAGCGACTGCGCGGCGAGCGCGGCGGGGTGGCGGGGGAACGTCGGGACGACGGCGGTGCCCACCTCGAGATCGACCCGGTCGCCGGCCGCGGCGACCAGAACCGTCAGCGCGTCGGCCAGGCCGGTCTGGGCCAGCCAATAGCTGCCGAACCCGGCGTCGACGGCGGCGTCGAGCTGGGCGACCACGGCCCCGATCGACGGCTTGACCGCCAGCTCTCCGGACCCGTTCAAGGAGATGCGCACCCTCACCCCTTCCGGTGGAGCGACACGCGTTCGAGGACGTCTCGGTAGTGGCTGAGCGGAGCCACCACCAGCCCCTCCACCTTGCCCCGGTCGTCCCACCCGCGCAGGGCCACGGCGGCAGCGGCACCGGGGTGGGCGGCGAAGGTGGTGGCCTCGTGCGGGGACAGCGGACCCCCTTGGCGCACGAGGCTGCGCTTCGAGCCCTCGGAGAGCGAGGCGGCGTACGCCGGGTCGACGGCGCACCGGTAACGCTTGGCTCGAACGTGCAGCGCCACGGGGGCGCTGACGGCGGCCGGGAAGAGGCCGGCCAGGTAGCGGGCGCCGGCGGATTCGTGGGCCGCGTCGAGGGCCGCACCGTCCCTTCCGCCACCACCAGCCTCGAGGTCGAGGAGGTGGCCGACGTCGTGGAGCAGCGCCGCCGCCACCAGCTCGTCGGACGCCCCCGCCTCGACGGCGAGCGCGGCGGTCTGCAGGGCGTGGTCGAGCTGGCTGATCTCCTCGTCGTAGGGGTCGACCCCCCACCGTTCGAACAGCGCCAGGACCCCTTCGACCGAGGGGGCGGTCACGAGACCACCCGTCCCTGGAAGTCGCCGATCAGCGACACCGGGACCCGGTGGCCGTGGCCGGCCGTTCGGGCCAGCTCGGCCGCCTTCTGGTCGTAGTAGTCGGCTCGCCGGTCGCCTTCGGACAGGGCGTTGTAGGTGGGGTACAGCGCCCGGCGGGCGGCGGTCGACCGGTTCGGTCCACTGCGGTGCGGCGTCCGGGAGTGGAACCAGAGCGTCTGGCCGGCAAGCACCTCGACCGGCGCCCACTCCAGCCCGTCCACCACGTCGGCCCGGATGCACCCGACGTCGTCGGTGGGCAGCAGCCGGTCCTGCACGCCGGAGACCACCTCCAGGCAGCCGTTGTCGAGGGTGGCGTCGTCGACGGCGACCATGCAGGAGACGTGGTTCTCGATGAAGCGATAGGCGGGCGCGTCCTGGTGAGGTGCGTAGCCGGCACCACCGGGAAGCTTGTAGTTGACCTTCTCCTTGTAGAGGACGGCTGGCTCACCGAGCAGTGCCGCCGCCGCCTCGAGCAGTGGGCCGGCGGTCAGCAGCGCCCGGAGATCATCGTGGAAGGGGACGAAGTTCTCGGTGCGGCACAGGGCCGGCCCGTGGTCGGTCAGCTCCCGGTGGTGCAGCCACTCGCCGTCGTCGGGCCAGCTGGCCACCTCGTCGACCCAACGGCGCAGCGCCGCCACGCCGTGGCCGTCCAACGTGTCGACCAACGCCCACCCGTGTTCGTCGAAGTGCGACACCGGGACCGCCGCCACGGGGGCAGCGTACGCTCGCTGCGTGCCCGCCGGCGACACGCTCTCGGTCCTGAGCTGGAACCTGTGGTGGCGGTTCGGGCCGTGGGAGGAGCGGTTGCCGGCCATCGTGGAGACGATCCGCCGAGCCGACCCGGACCTCGCCGGGCTCCAGGAGGTGTGGGTCGCAGACGG
The DNA here is from genome assembly GCA_030447445.1 of Acidimicrobiales bacterium. GTDB lineage: Bacteria > Actinomycetota > Acidimicrobiia > Acidimicrobiales > Iamiaceae > JAUJOW01. The sequence goes on from JAUJOW010000006.1 coordinate 190,686, forward strand.
CTCCAGCAGCGCCCACCACATCGCCGAGGTGCTCGGCTACCACGCCGCCGTCGCGCACCGCCTCGTGCTCGCCGGCGTGGGCATCGGCAACGCCGTGCTCTCCCGGTGGCCGATGACGGCGAC
>JAUJOW010000022.1 GCA_030447445.1 Acidimicrobiales bacterium
CCGGCTCGACCCGAGCGGCGGCGCCGTTCGGGGCGCGGCGAGGGGGCCCGTTCGGCGGGCTCGAAGCACGGCGCCACCGCCCCGGGGGCCGGGCCCGCCGCCGCCCCTGTCGAGACTGCGGTGGCGGCGCCCGATCTGGCGGCGCCGGTGGCACCGCCACCGGGGGTCGCGAAGGCCTCGCCCTCGCGGTGGGCCCGGGCCGATGGCGACGGGCCCGCGAACGGGCCGCTGGGTGCACCCAAGAAGAAGCGGGGTGCACCCAAGACGAAACGGACGCCCGCCCGTCAACAGGCTCCGGCCGCCAAGAAGGCACCGGCCAAGCGCAGCGGCGCTGGGTCCGGCAGGGCGAAGGCCGTCGCTCCCACCGAGTCGCCGACGGCACCCGCCGAGGAGGGGCCCGAGCGGGGGGCGGCCGAGGCGGCCGAGGCGGACCAAGTGGCCGAGGTGAAGGCCGAGCCCGAGGAGGCCTTCGAGGCTCGACCCGAACCGGTCGAGCCGGAGCTCATCGGGGAGCCCGCAGCGGGGGAGGCGGTGCCCGAGCCGGCGACCGCGAGGGTGGTGCCGGCCGAGGTCACGCCGGCCGAGGTGGCGCCGAGCGAGGTGGCGCCGAGCGAGGTGGCGCCGAACGAGGTCGTCCCGGCCCCCGCGGGGCCGGCCTCGGATGGGGAGGGGATGGATGAGCCGGAACCGAGCGCCGTCTCCACCGCCACCGAGCCAGGCGGTGAGGAGGGCCACGCCGGCCGGCCGTGGCGCCGCCGGCTGGGGGCCCTCCGCTGGCGGAGCGTGGCCTTCGGGGTCGTGCTCGTCGTCTTGATCGCTGCCATTCCGGCCCTGGCCTTCACCGGGGTCCGCACCCTGTACCGGTCCCGCGACGGCCGGGTCATCGAGCGGATCACCGACCCCCGGGCTCCCGGCTACCAGGCCATCGTCGACCCCACGCCGACCGCGCTCGTGGTCCAGCGTGACGACGACCTGGAGCCGATCGCGCTCACCGTCATCGGCCTCGGTGCGGGCGACACCGGTGGGTCGGTGCTGTTCGTCCCGCTCGACACCACGCTGGTGGCGCCCGCCAATGGCTTCTTCGACAGCCTACGGGACGCCTACGACGAGGGCGGGAACGCCATCCTCATCAACGAGACGGCCCGCCTCCTCGGTTTCGGATTCGACCGGGTGATCGACCTCGGCGATCGAGGCTGGGCCAACGCCGTCGCCCCGGTGGCGCCGCTGACCGTCGACAACCCCGATCCGGTCGACAACTTCCCGGCCGGCCAGATCGAGCTCGATCCCAACGACGTCGGGCCGTACCTGGCCGCCACCACCGAGGAGGAGAGCGATCTCAACCGGCTGGTGCGCCACGAGGCGTTCTGGGATGCCTGGTTGCAGGCCCTGGCTCGGGTCGGCGGGCCTGACCCGTCCGACCCCGTCGTCGACGAGGCGGAGATCTTCCCCCTCGTGGGAACGCTGGCCGGTGGTGCCTACCAGCTCGAGACGCTGGCCGTGACGCCGTCGGAAGATCCTGGCCCCGGGGACACCCAGATCTTCGATCCGGTCACCGACGAGCTCCGCGACCAGGTCACCGAGGCGGTCCCGTTCCCCGTGTCGCCGATCCGTGGGGCCCGGTACCGGGTGAGGCTGCTCAACGGCGTGTCCGGGGCGCCGATCCCCAACGACGTGATCGAGCGCCTGGTGGCCGGCGGGGCCCAGATCACGGCCATCGGCAATGCCGATGCGTTCGGTCGTGAGACGACCTCGATCACCTACTTCGAGCCCAGTCATAGGGACGAGGCCCGGGCGGCGGGTCTGCTGTTGGGAGAGTCGAGCGAGGTCCGGTCGAGCCGGCGCACGAACGAGTCGGTCGACATGGTCATCATCCTCGGCGCCGACGTGCTCGACGGGGCTCGCGGCGGGGGAGCGGCCGGCGGGACGACCGGGGGCGCCGGTGGGAGCTGAGGGGAGCGAGCGGTGGGTCAGGGTGGCGGCCCAGGCCGCCGACGCCAAGCTCGGCTCCGACACGCTCGTCCTCGACGTCGGCGACGTGTTGGCCATCACCGACCACTTCGTGATCACCAGCGGCGCCAACACCCGCCAGGTCCGGACGCTGACCGAGGAGATCGAGGCCAAGGTGTTCGAGGCCGACGGCCCCAAACCCGTGGCCGTCGAGGGCCTCGACGACCTGCGCTGGGTGCTGCTCGACTACGGCAGCTTCGTGGTCCACGTCTTCCTCGACGAGACCCGCCGCTACTACGAGCTCGAACGCCTGTGGGCCGACGTTCCCCGCCTCGAATGGCGCCCCGCCGGTGAGGTGGTGGCGGGGGAGTAGCGAGGTGGTCATCAGAGCCGGAGTGCGGTGCGTCTCTGGCGCCGTTGTTCGGGGACAGGCGGACTCGCTCATCGAACCGGTTCGGCCGTAGGCTCCCGGCCCAGCGAGAGCAACGAGGTGGCCGATGTCCGAGCATGATCGGCCCGATTCGCCGTCCGACGAACCGGCCGTGGGGAGACTCAACCGCTTTCTCCGTGAGTCCGAAGCCAGCGGCCTCCGCGCCCATCCGAGCGGTGAGCGGGCCGCCGCGGTCGGGCGTCGTATCCACCCGGGCCTGATGGGTGCTGCGGCAGTGGTCGTGCTGCTCCTTGGCGCCCTGGCGGTGTCCCGCAGCGGTGACGGGGATGATGAATCGGCCGTCCGCGCGAGTCCTGGAGGCGCTACCAACCCAAGGGCAACGTCCTCCACGGTCGCGTCAGCATCGTCCTCGTCAGCGCCGGCCACCTCCGACTTGCCGACCTCGACCACGGCGCCAGCGGCTGCCTCTCAGAACGCAGGACTGAGGCTCCCGCCGGCCGATCCCAACGGTCCCCCCCAAGCGCCCTTCGGCATCTTCACCGGCGGCAAGCTCTATCTGCGGGGATCTGTGCCCTCGGTGGAGGTCGCCGAGGGCTATCAGCGCAAAGCCATCGGGGTCCTGGGTGCAGACAACGTGGTGGTCGAGATGACGCTCGACCCGAGAGCACCGGCGGGTCCCGCCAGGGTGATCGTCGAGGAGCAGTTCACCTTCCCCGAGAACTCGACGGCGATCGATCCCAAGTTCGACCGCCTTCTCGCCATCGGTGCGTATGCCCTCGAGAAGGTGCCCGAGTCCACGCTGGTCATCACCGGTCACACCGACAGCGTGGGTAGTGCCGAGTACAACCAGCAGCTTTCCCTGCAGCGGGCCCAGGTCATCGTCGACTACATGGTGTCGAAGGGCATCCCGGCCGACCGCATCGTGGCCGTGGGGCGGGGTGAGGCGGAGCCGATCGCCGACAACGGCACCCCGGAGGGGCGCGCCCGCAACCGCCGCATCGAAGGCACCCTCGAAGGGATCATGCCGTAGCCGAAATGGTACGGCACACTTGACGCTTCGGCCGGTTGTCGCCGATTCTCAACTTGGACAGTCGCTCTGTCCTGACTGTCACACGTCCTCCGACCCCTCCCGCCACCCTTGCTGCGACCGCCTCCGGCGGTCACTGTCACACGACCTGTTTATGCTCATGGCAGACCCTATGGAATGCCTTGTCACTCATCTCCGGAAAGCGGTCGACGGTCTGCAGTCGATCGACGCCTCCATGCTGTGCGATGAGGAGCTGTCGGGTCTGTTGGTGGACCTGCACACCCAGTCGGCCCGCCTGGACGCGGCCCGGGTGGTACTGACCGGGGCCTGGGATGCCCGGCGGGTCTGGAGCTCGGACGGGGCCAGGTCGGCGGCGGCCTGGTTGGCGCACCGCACCCACCAGCCCCGGGGGGCGTTGAACGGTGAGGTGCGCCTGGCCCGCCGGCTCCGCACCATGCCCGCCACCGCGGCGGCCCTGGCCGACGGTGACATCAGCGCCGATCACAACACCTGTTCTCGGAGGAGCAGGTCGACAGCGGCGTCGCCGAGAACACCCACCAGCCGAAACAGGAGCTGATCACCGCGTTCGGCGACAGCATGCTGTACGTCAACCTCCGCGGCGCCAGAGCCGGCCAAACTGCCTGCCGGCACGACGAGTCATGGCGGTTGGCATGGCCGGATCGCCAGCGCCTGGTGGATCCACTCGCGTGGCCACCCCGGATGCTCACGATCTGGACCCCATCCTCCGGGGCCGCTGCACCTCAGAACAACGTGTAGGTGAGGGGTCCGCCGCCGCTCGCCCCGATCATCACGAGCACCGCGACGAGGAGCAGCGTGATGATGATGGGCGTCAGCCACCACTTCTTGTTCTGGCGCACGAACGCCCAGAACTCCGCGAGGAAGCCGATGGGCCGTTCGCCCGCGGCCTTCGCGAACGTCGAGGCGGGCTCGTCGGATGGGTTCTGGCGCTCGGTGCTCACGTCCGATCTCCTTCAGAACTGGTGGAAGTAGCGGCGCGGATCGGGATCCGACCGGCGACTGCTCCAGTAGCTCGGAGCCGCCTCGTCTAGGCGTCGTTGCATCGGGTCGTTCCGCAGGATGCGCAGGAGGACGGCGAGCGGCGTCACGACGCACCAGAAGACGACGAAGAGCACAACGTGCGACACGACCCAGCCGATCGGGAAGGCGACCACCGCCGTACCGACGTAGATCGTCCGGCGGGTGGGCGGGACGAGCACGTACAGCGCCCAGATCGTCCCACCGACGGCCCAGATCGTCTCCCTCACCGTCACAGAGTCGGTCCGATGCCCGATCACGAGCCCGAGGACGAGCACGGACAGCGGGAGGGCGAACGCGAACACCAGGAGCTGGCGTGGTGTCGGGTCCCAGTCGATGCGCATCGTCAATCGAGCTCGAACTGGTCGAGGTACTCGGTGACCGCCGCCTGGTCCACCGCGGACTGCTGCGCCTTCAGGAGCAGCGCGTCGCCGATCACGAGCGCGTCCATGTCGGTTGCAATGAAGCACCGGTAGGCGTCCTCGGGCGTACACACGATTGGCTCGCCTCGCACGTTGAACGACGTGTTGATGAGGACGGGACACCCGGCGAGGCGGTGGAACCGCTCGAGGAGCAGGTGGAACCGCCCGCCGCAGGTCGCGTCCACCGTTTGGAGGCGCGCCGACCCGTCGACGTGGGTGACCGCCGGGATTTCGGATCTCGGCACCGAGAGCTTCGCTAGACCGCGCACGTCGTTCGGCTGCGTCACCGGCACCGCGTGCTGCGCCGCGACCGGCGCGACGAGGAGCATGTACGGGCTCTCCTCCCCTGCTGGCAGGTCGAACCACTCCGGCGCCTCGCCCGCGAGCACGGCTGGAGCGAAGGGCCGGAACGACTCTCGGAACTTGATCTTCTGGTTCATCACGGACTGCATCGCCGGGTCGCGTGGATCGCCGAGGATGCTTCTCGCGCCGAGGGCGCGGGGCCCGAACTCCATCTGGCCCTGGAACCACCCGACGACGTTGCCCTCGTCGATCAGCTGCGCGACCCGGTCGCACAGCGCCACCTCGTCACGTTCCACGTGGTAGCGAGCGCCGAGGTGGTCGAGCGCGGCGGCGACCGCGTCCGGCTCGAACCGGGGGCCGAGCAACGACCCTCGTTGACGATCGCGCTCGTGCTCGAGCGGCGGACGGGCGTTGCCCAGGAGCTGGTGCCACACGAACAAGGCGGCGCCCAGCGCGCCGCCGGCGTCACCCGCCGCGGGTTGCACCCACAGCCGCTCGAACGGCGTGTCCTCGAGGATCCGGCTGTTGGCGACGCAGTTGAGGGCGACGCCGCCGGCCATGCACAGGTTCGTCAGCCCGGTCCTGGCGTGGAGATGTCGGGCGATGCGCACGACGATTTCCTCTGTGACCTTCTGGATCGACGCCGCCAAGTCCATGTCGCGCTGAGCGAGCGGCGCCTCGGGCTGCCTCGGTGGCGCGCCGAAGAGGTCATGGAAGCGCCTCGAGGTCATCACCTGGCCGACCGGGTAGTCGAAGTACCGAAGGTCGAGCCGGAACGACCCGTCCTGCTTCAGGTCGACGAGGTGCTCGAGGATCATGTCGACGTAGATGGGGTCGCCGTATGGCGCGAGGCCCATCACCTTGTACTCGCCGGAGTTGACCTTGAACCCCGTGTAGTAGGTGAACGCGGAGTACAGGAGCCCGAGCGAGTGGGGGAAGACCAACTCCTCCTGGAGCTCGAGCCGGTGGTCGGTCCCGACTCCCGTGGTCGCGGTCGCCCACTCCCCGACACCGTCGACCGTGAGCACGGCTGCTCGATCGAACGGAGACGGGAAGAACGCGGACGCGGCGTGGGATTCATGGTGCTGCGTGAAGACGATCCGGTTGCGGTACTCGCCGCCGAGCCCGTCCCGGATCTCGCGCGGGAGGTGGAGCTTCTGGTTCAACCAGGTCGGCATCGCCTTGGCCCAGGTGCGGAACCCGCGGGGCGCGAACGACACGTAGGTCTCGAGCAGGCGCTCGAAGGTCAGCAGCGGCTTGTCGTAGAAGGCGACGTGGTCGAGCTCGCGCGCACTGAGGCCGGCCTCGGCCAGGCACCACAGGACCGCGCGGCGGGGGAAGGCGGCATCGTGCTTCTTCCGACTGAACCGCTCCTCCTGCGCGGCCGCGACGATCTCCCCGTCGACGACGAGGGCGGCCGCAGCATCGTGGTAGAAGGCGGAGATCCCGAGGATGGCTGTCACCGGCCCTCCCCCTCCTGCACGAGGCCGGCGACCGGGTCCACCAGCAACTCGCCGATCCGGCGGTGCCCGACTGGATTGGGGTGGCCGTCGTTCGGGATCTGCGTCACCGAGGGGTCCGTACCCATCGCGGCATCGATCGGGACCGCGTCGATGTCGGCGGCATCGAGCGCTGGCAGGTCGAGCGCGGTGAGGTCGGCGCCGAGGCCGATGAGCAAGAACTCCGCACCATCACGCCGCACCTCTGCCGCAAGCTCCTTGATCAGGCGAGCCGTCAGCGCGTGCGGAGGGTCGAGCGCCGGTGGTGGTGGCGGCGGCGGGTCTTGCCCGCCCCCCGCGGGCGGCATCGGCGGCTCGCCATCGCCCTCCGGTCGCTCGTGCGGTGCATCGGCCGCCGGCGGCGACGGCGGAGGCGGGGCGGGGGCCCCGTTCGGGCTCCCGAGCCCGTAGAGGCGCCGCACCACGTCGGGGTTCCGCTGGAGGCGCTCGGTAACGAAGCTGAAGAACGCCGACCGGTCCGACAGGTTCGTCTGGAGCCAACAGAAGGCGCGGGCGCGAACGCCGTCGACGCGCGTGACTTCACCGCCGACGAGCCGGAACTCGCTGCACTGCGGGTAGTCCGGCACCGGCTGCGCGACCAGCCGCAGTGACCCATCCGGCCCGACGTGGAACGCCGGCTTCCCGTAGAGCCGCCGCATCCGGTGCAACACGGTGTTGTCCTCCGGGTCGTTGATTGTGGTGTGGTAGAGGACGACGTCGGGATCGAGGTCGTCCAGCCGATCGCGGTAGAGCAGCAGCGCCTGGTCGGTGCCGTAGCCGCGGACTCCCCCGTTGATGACCTGCACGGGCACGTTCAGCCGTCTCTCGAGTCGCTCCTGGAGGACCGCCACGTAGGTCTCCTCCTCCTCGACCTCGAACCCCGCTGTCCACGAATCGCCCAGGACGAGGACCCGCACGCCGTTAGCCGGTACCGGCTCGAGCTCGGGGCCGCGGAGGCCCAGCTCGTTGATCCGCACGTCCGACCTGTACTCGATCGGGAACGGCCGCGGCCCGACGAACTCACCGGTCGATCCGGGCTCAAGCGACCAGCCGAGGTCGGCGTCGTACCTGACGAAGGAGTCTGGGCTCGAGTACACGTCGTACACCGGCCGGTACCCGAAAAGCCGGAAGACGACCTCGACCAGCACCAAAGTCAGGATCACCATCACCCCCACCACCATCAGTCGCACCGTGAGCGCGCGCAGGCGGCGCCGCCACCGCGGTCGTCGCTCCAGAACCGCTGGTGACGGCGCGACGACGTCGGTGTCGGCGTCAGCGTCAGCCGCCGCGCCGCAGTCGGCCGGCTCGTTGCCCTCGTCTACGACTGCCGGTGCTGCACCGACCGTCTGCTGCGGTCTCATCCGCATGCCTCCTCCAGACGGACCGGCGGGCGCGTAAGGCGCGGCTGGACGCAACCGCGAGTGCCGCCAGGCTACAGCGGGCCCGGGGGCGAGACCACGAGCGGGACGCTCGGTTCCGGGCCGATGCGTACCGGCGGCTCGCTCCGTCGGCGCTCATGTGCGCGAGGACGCACCCGAGCGGCTCAACGGTGGAATCACTTCGGAAGACATTTCCCATGCCCAGAGCGAGCCGTCTCCGCGCCTGTCGCGTCCGCCAAGAAGCCCGGAGAGGGGCCGGTCGTTGAGCGAGACCTCGACTGCGAGCATCGGCTCGTCGCCGTCGCAGTAGCCGTCAGGGAACTGCACCAGTTCGAACTTCCAGTTCCATGGGACGGATCCTGGTTCGCACGTCTGGGAGAATGCACGGATCGGAGTGCTGGAGTGCGCCGCAGATCGGCAGTTCGGTGCGGCGACGATTCAGCGAGAGCCCAGAACAGCGGAGGCCTGCCCTGCTTGGCACGCTGGATGTTGAGCACCGGGAGCACCACGAAGAAGATCGCCGTTGCGGCCGCCATCAGAACGATTCGCAACGCGGAAGGTGCTGCGTCGGCAGCAATCGCGACTAGCAGTCCGAACACGTTCGTCAGGACCGCCGCAGCCGCATGTCGCCTCCCGAAGCTGGTCCTGGCTGCAACAACCCCGACGCGTCGAGAGGGGAAGGCGACCGGCCGCCTCTCACCTGGACGGCTGCGGGCGTGATCAACCGTATGAGCAAAGAACTTCAGGTGTTGCGGCGTGGGATTGTCTTGCGATGGGTGACGAACGGCTGAACCCCTCCGACGACGCGTACGTTGTCGCTCTCCCCGGAGACACCTCCATCGGTACGCCGCCGCGCGCCGCTGAGCGATGCCCGACGTAGTACGAGCCGACCGGTCAGCGGTCGTCGTCGGCGGTGGCCTCGTCCTCGGCTTCGGGTTCGGCGGCCTGGCCGACGGCATCGTGCTGCACCAGGTGTTGCAGTGGCACCACCTCATCACGGACGTGGAGAGCAGCCAGACGCTCGACGGGCTCGAGCGGAACGTGTTCTGGGACGGCGTGTTCCACGCCGTCACCGCTGGGTTCACCGCGCTCGGGCTGCTCGTCCTGTGGCACGGGCGCGACGCGACCGGCCGGTTGGCGAACCCCATGCGAACCCTGATCGGGCTCGTCCTGATCGGGTGGGGCGCGTTCCACGTCGTGGACCAGCTGGTGTTCCACCTGCTCCTCGACCTGCACGACATCCGTGAAGCCGTGGAGGACGCCGGTCTCTACAACTGGTCGTTCTTCAGCGTCGGCGTGGGGCTGGGCGCCATCGGCTGCGGCGTGCTCCGCACGGCCGGCGGGCGCGGCACGCCACGGCCGGGTCAGGTCTGACGGCTCCGCCGCCGCCACGGCGCTCGACCCCCCTCACGACAGCCTCGGCCGGCCGAGCCGCGCGTCGACGCCCGGGACCAGTGCGCCAGCGGCGGTTCGGCGGGCCGGGGAAGGCCGTGGGCGGCGAGCAGCGACTCCTCGCAGTCGACGACCTCCACCTGGTGCAGGGGCCACTCCTGCTGCTGCACCGGCACCGTCCCCAGCCGCCCGGCGATGCGGACCCACGCCCGCCACCGACCGGTCAGCCAGTGGTCGATCGCCGTCGGCTCGGTGATCGCCGCGCCGGGGTGGACCCGGATGCAGTGCCCGATGTCGGGATCCGACCGCCGTCGACTCGTGTACCGCACCTCACCGCGCTCCTCCTCGACCTCCATGTCGGCGAGCCGGTACGGCAGTGCCTCCGCGACCCGGCTCGCCACGACCGACGGAACGCTCTCCGCCTCGAGGGTCAGGAACCACAACCCGTCCACGCCAGCGGGCCCGGCGGCGTAGGTCCGCAGGTTCGTCTCCGGGAACCTCGACACGCCCGGCAGCGGGGGGACCAGCGGCGGACGTGCCCCCTCCACGAGGAACGGCGTCAGCGACACCCACGCCGACCCGTCGAACACGTCCGGCTTGAGCTCGTCGGGCAACAGCGGGGCGACGGCCTCCACCGGGTAGCGCCAGTGCAGGAACAGCGTCTGACGCCACCGCTGGTGCAGCAACGGGACCCGCACCCGCTCCTCGGGACGGCGGCCGCTCATCGCACCGCCGCCCGGCGGGGCTGCTCGGACGGAGCGGCGACGATGACGTCCACGAGGTGCCCGTACCCGTTCCGGCGCAGCCGCTCTGTTGGGGCGCACATCGTTTCCCCGTCGAGCAGCCGGGGTAGCACCCGACCTGACGCTCCAGACACGCGGCGTCCAACGGTCGATGAAGATCAGTGGCTGCCGTCCGCGCAACGGCACAGGGGAGGGCGCGTGGAATGGCGACTGCGCCAACGTTCTGCAAGCGCCCAACGGTGGCCCCGTACGAGCCGACTCTTCCGGCGTCGCGTGTGGCTGCCGGCAGCGAAGGCGGCTTGGGCTCGAAGGGCTCGGGCTCCACGACCTCCGCCATGCCGCCACGGTTTGGATGTTCGACGCTGGCGTGCCCCTCGAAGTTGCCTCCGGCCGGCTCGGTCACTCGACCATCCGGACCACCAGCGACGTGTACGGCCGACTCAGCGAGCCGGCCGACCGGAAGGCGGCGGCTGCCCTCGGGGACCTCTTCGGTTCTGACCACTTCTCCGGACAAACTCCGGACAAGTTGGCGGCGGCGGGGGCCTGAGACTTCCGCTCTAAGCCTCTCACCAGGGGCTTTCGTGGTGGAGCTATGGGGAATCGAACCCCAGACCTCTTTCATGCCATCGAAGAAAAGAGGGCTGGTCGAGGGCCGGAATCCTTGCTGTTCCAGTCTATACAAGGGTTCTGAAGTCCACCCTTGTCCACCCCGTAAGCACCCAGAACAGCACCCAGCGGCTACAGTAGCGAGACACGGAAGAGACGAGAAGGTGGTCGGCGTTGGGTGCTTCCCTGGGTGCTAAGAGACGACGGAGCCACGGCGAAGGTTCCATCTACTACGACGAGAGCCGCCAGCGATGGGTCGGGCAGGCGTGGCTCGAGGGCCGACGCCGCAAGGTCACCGCCCGCACCAAGGCCGAGGTCTCGGCCAGGCTCGGCCGGCTCCTCCACGGCGACCCCGCCGAGCGTCACGTCGACCGGCGCCAGACCGTGGCCGGGCTCCTGGCCGACTGGCAGGCCAAGTCTCTCGCCGCCAAGACCCTCGCCCCGTCAACCCGCGAGGCCCACCAGTGGGCCGCCTCCCGGTGGGTCGACGAGCTGGGTTCGGTGAAGCTCGACCGGCTCGACGTGGTGGCCGTGGAGAAGGCCCTGGGCCGCATGGCCGCCGGTGGCAAGGACCAGCGGCCGCTGTCGAAGGCGTCGCTGGTGAAGGCCCGTTCCACGCTCCGCCAGGCCCTCGCCTGGGCCGAACGGCGAAGGGTGGTGAGCCACAACGCCGCCGCTGTCGCCGAGCTGCCCCACGGTGCCAACGGCGCCGGCACCCGCCGGGCACTCAGCGCCGACGAGCTGGCCCGCCTCCTCGACGCCCTCGACGGTCACCCCATGGGGCCCATGTTCAGGTGCATGGCCCGGGTCGGGCTCCGCCCCGGCGAAGCCGCTGGCCTCTGCGCCGACGCCCTCGACCTCGACGCCGACCCGCCGACGGTGGCCGTGGTCCGCGCTGTGCAGCTCCGCCGGGGCCGACCGGCCCTCGTCGACGACCTCAAGACGTCCGGCTCTCGGCGAACCCTCGCCATCCCCGACGACGTGCGCCAGGCCCTCGCCGACCCGCTCGCCGCTGCTGGCGACGGTCTGTTGTTCCGTGCCCCCGGCGGCGGCCCTCTGTGGCCCTCGACGGCCCGCACGGAGCTGGTGGCCGCCTGTCAGGCCGCTGGCGTCGAGCCGGTGACCCCGAACGAGCTTCGCCACTCCTGCGCCACCCTGCTCGCCGACAGCGGCCTACCGCCCCACCACGTCGCCGACATCCTCGGCCACCGCTCCACTCGCATGGTCGACGCCGTGTACCGACACCGCCCCGCCGTCATCCGCGGCGCCGAGGGCTACTCGTCCGCAGGCCACCACGACGGGCGTCGGTAACCCCCGGGGATGGGGGCCTTCGCTCGGACCGTCGTGGTCCTCACCGACTCGCCTGCGTAGCGACCTCGCAGGTCGGCGCCGACCGTGATGGTCCGCCGTCCCTCGCGCAAGGCCTCGAGCACCGCCCGCTCAAGGTCACCGAATCCGAGCACGACGTCGCGCCGACACGTCTTGCTTGGGCACCGGTAGGCCAGGGCCTGAGGATGACCAGCCCGAGGGGGACCAGCGCCCCGGGGCTCTCCCCGCGTTGTCGGCCGTAGCTGTCCTCTCTGCTCGTCGAGCTTCCAGCGATCGAGCGTGCGGCCGCAGCTCTCGCAGAGAAGGGCGACGGGGTCTTGTCCGAGCATGTCGCCTACTGTACGGGGAAGGCGCTACAGTGATGTGATTCACCGGCTGCGGCCGGCGGGACCGGTGGGCCTCTCCCGACGAAAGCCCCCAGGCTGTCTCACGAGGGCGGCACCGTGAGGTGCTGCGCGTGCCCGAAGACAGTCCGTCCATCGAGGAGCAGGTTCGCGAGGCGGTCGAGGCCGCCATCGGCGACAGGCTCGCTCACTCCACCGAGAAGCTCGCCTACTCGCCGGCCGAAGCGGCCGACCTGGTCAGCGTTTCTAGAGCGCACTTCTACAGCCTCATGGGCCGTGGCGAGATCCCGTCGCTCGTCCTCGGCCGGTCACGCCGCATACGCCGGGAAGCTCTCCTGAGCTACCTGGCCCGGCTCGAGGCCGAAGGCCCGGTGGCGTCGTGAACGCGGAGAAGCGCCCCGAAGGGCGCTCCTCGTCGGCTGGGGGGCTCGACGACACTCAGACTACTCGCCGCCCCCTCACTCGCACCGAGCACCTGCTCGACGAGCTGGTGGCCGGTCGCTGGCCGGGCGACGAGATGCCTCGGCTCGCCCTGGAGCAGATCTTGGTGGCGGCCGTGTTGCGCCATCCCGACGACCGCGAGGCCGTCGCCGCCATCGTGCCGCCGGCGGTGGTGCGCGACGGCGACTGCCGGACGATCTACGAGACGGCGCTGCTCGTCCATCCGAACGCCGTCAACCAGTACGGGGAGTGCGTTGCTCACCTTCGAGCCGCTGGTGTCCAACGCACCGAGATCGACCTCCTCCTCGACGGTGGCCCCCTCGTGTTCCTCGGCGCCGGCCACTGGCGCCGAGCAATCAGCGAGCTGGTTCGCCGGGTGGCGGTGGACAAGGTGCGCGAGGCGGCCGTGGCCGCTGTCGCCAGCCTCGAGGCCGGTGCCGATCCCGTCCAGGTTGCTGACCGCTTGGCTCGTCAGGTGGTGACCCATGGCTGAGGAGATCCAGGACACCGGCGAGGACGCCACCACGAAGAAGACGTCGGTCGCCACCCAGCTCGTGGAGATGGCCGTGGCTCACTACGACCTCGGCGTGTCCGAGGAGGGTGAGCCGTTCGCCGTGGAGTTCGGCGGACCCAACGTGGCTTCGCTGTTGCGGGGTGGAAGATCAAGTCTCCGAGCGCGTCTCGCATCCCGGTTCATGGATCAGACCGGCCGGGCAGCGTCGGCATCGTCCCTCGCCGATGCCATGGCGGTACTCGAGGGGATGGCGGCCCAGGAGGCGCCGACACCGCTGGCCCTACGGGTGGGCCGCCACGACGACGCCATCGTGGTCGACCTCGGCGACCCATCGGGCCGGGCCATCATGATCGACCAGTTCGGCTGGGAAGTGATCGATCGGTCCCCGGTCTGCTTCCGCCGCTCCGCGCTCACCCTGCCCTTGCCGACGCCGATCTCGACGGGCGTCGACATCATGGACATGCGGCTTCTGAACGTCGCAGCGGAGTCCTGGCCGCTGGTTGTGGCCTGGCTGGTCGCCGCCCTAATCCCCGAGATCCCGCACCCGTTGCTGTTCCCGAAAGGCGAACAAGGCACCGGCAAGACGACGACGGCGTCGATGCTGTCGCGCATCATCGACCCGTCGCCGGCCCCGGTGCGGGCCGCCCCCAGGGACCTGGAGCAGTGGGCGGTTGCCGCCGCGGGGTCGTGGGTGGTGGCCGTCGACAACGTGAGTGGCATTCAGCCCTGGCTGAGCGACGCCTTCTGTCGAGCCGCCACCGGTGAGGGGCTTGTGAAGCGCTTGCTGTACTCCGACGCCGACGTCTCGGTGCTGCGTTTCCGTCGGGCTGTGATCATCACCGCCATCGACGCCGGAGCGCTCCGGGGTGATCTCGCCGATCGCATGTTGACCCTCGAGCTCGAACGCATCGACCCGGCCCGGCGCCGCACCGACGCCGATCTCGAGGCCGAGTTCCATCGCCGCCACCCCGAGCTGCTCGGAGCGCTGCTCGACCTGTTGGCGAAGGTGCTCCGGGCGCTGCCCCGCGTGCGCCTCGCCGAGCTGCCCCGCATGGCTGACTTCGGAAGGGTGCTCGCCGCTTGTGACGCTGTGACGCTCCAACGCACCCTTCCTCTCTACCTCGGCCAAGCAGAGGAAATGGCCGGAGACGTCATCGACGCCGACCCGGTGGCGGTCAAGGTGCATGACCTGGTGGTGAAGGAGATCACCTGGACCGGCACCGCCGCCAAGCTGTTGGAGACCATCACTCCCGACCCCCGTCCGAAGGGTTGGCCGGGTGGCCCTCAGGTCCTCGCCGGCCTCCTCAAGCGTTCGGCTCCGGCCCTGCGTGCGGTCGGCATCGACGTCGAGTTCCACCGCGACGGCCGCCGTCGCATCATCGCCCTGTCCGTCCAAACAGAGGAGGCCCGCAAGCGAGCGTCACAAGCGTCACAAGCGGCCCCAACGGCCGCTGACCAGCACTTCCGTGGTGACGCTGGTGGTGACGGTGGTGGTGACGCTGGTGGTGACGCTCCGGAGACACCACCGTCACAAGCGTCCACCCCCCCCGCACCACACACCGCAGGTCAGCGGCCTGGGGACGCGTGTGGCGCGGCGCTACCGCACTCCTCTGTCCTCGACGCTGACGGCTACGAGGCCGACTACCCCGACTTGTTCGACGTCGAGGCGGCCCGGTGAGCCGAGGTCTGGGTCGCGTGCAGCGCGACATCCTGAACCCAGGGGGCCACGAATCTCTGGCCGCGGCCGACCCCGCTGGAGACCCGCCCCCCCGTTTTCTGCAGTCGCGAAACCCCCCGCCCGTTCAACCGAAGGAGCACCCCGCAATGACCCCTGACCCGCCCCACCTCACCGGCTGCCCGGCTGACGACCGCATCGAGCGCTACGACGCCCGACGACCCAACGGCACCACCGTGGTGGTCGTTCGCTGCGTCCAGTGCGGCGCCCACACCGTCGACGGCGGGCCCCGCCGAAGTCGCACCGCCCGGTAGCTGAGCCCGCCCGTGACCCGCCCCCCGGTGCTCCACCCGGACCGCTTCGCCGCGCTGGTGGCGCTGGCGTTGCGGCTCGGCGTGGACCGCCTGCCCGCTGCGCTGCGAGCCGCCGGCCAGACACCCGGGCCCGAGCTGGCCGTACTGCGGGCCCTGCTCCCGGCCACGACCGGACAGCACCGGACAACGTTGGCGCCCGTCACTGCGCCGGGAGATGGTGACCTCGTGCCCCGCCTCGCCCTCACCTTCGCCCAGGCCGGCGAGTCCCTCGGCGTGTCCGAACGCCAGGTGCGCCGCCTCGTCGCCGCCGGTGAGCTGCGAGCCGTGACCATCGGCGACCGCACCCGCCGCATCCCCGCCGGCGAGCTGAGCGACTACCTGGCCCGCCAGCTCGAGGACCGGGCGTCGTGAGCGACGACGAGGTAGTGGTGGTCAACGGCGTGCCCCTCGTCGTCGGCTCCTCGGAGTGGGAGCAGGAGTGGCACGTCTGCCCCGACGCCATCCGCCGGGCCCTCACCGCCGACCAGGCCCGCGACCCGAGCCTCAACCCGTACCACCCGCTGGCCGGCATGACCATGCGCCGGACCACTCCCCTCGCCCCGACCCGAAGGAGCAGCACACCATGGCCAACCCACTGATCGGCAAGCACGCACCCGTCGACGACCCCATCGCTGCCCGGGCCAAGCGCAAGCAGGCCGCGCAGGCCTCGACGTGGCGGTACAACCCCCAGCTCGAGCAGCTCGCCCGCATGCGTGACACCCGGCCCGCCGACTTCGACCGCATGCGCCCCGACGTGAAGGTGAGCTTGGCGTACTACGAGCGGGCCAAGGCGGCCGCCGTCGCCGAGGGCATCGACACCGACCCACCCCCCGCCGCCTGAACACAGGAGCCACCATGCCCACCACCACCACCGACCCTGCCCAGCTCCGAGCCAAGGCCCAGGCCGCCGAGGCCGAGGCCGCCCGGCTGTCCGCGCAGGTAGCCGAGGCTGACGCCGCCGACCTGCGAGCCCGACAGGACCGGGCCGACGAGGCCGACCTGGCCCGGTACGAGAACTACGACCGCACCGCCATCGACGCCGACGTCGACAGCAAGTACCAGGCCCTGCTCTCCGCCATCCGCTCCGACCCGGTGACCGCCGCCTACACGCAGTGGGCCGCCGCCCGCGCCGCCCGCTATCGCCAGTACGACGAGCGCCGAGGCTGGGCCGAGCAGTGGAAGCAACGCCACCCCGACCGGCCGCTGCCCGCTGTACCGGCCGGGCCGCTGCCACCCCTCACCGGCGTGCCCCTCGACGGCGTGGTCGCCGGCATCGTCAGCGCCGAGGTGGCCCGGCTCACCGAGGAGCTGGTGCAAGCCGCCCTCCCGTGATCTACACCCCAGGGCGTGAACGTCACCCGGAGACTGCGCCATGGCCAGCCCGACCGGAGCGAAGGCAGCGAGGGCGCCACTCTCCTTCGCCCGACGACCTGCCTGCGTCCACTGGCCGGAGGACCGCGGAACCCGCCGCCGTCCTCCGGCCAGACCCCCAGGGGAGGACCCCCCCTCGTTCACACCCCCGGTAGACCCGCCCCTCTCCCTTTCTCTCTCCTGGGGCTGAAACACGAAGGGATGACCGCTGATGGCTGACGACGCCTGCGAGGCCGCTGAGAGCCCTGGTAAGCGGCTGCACGCCGCTCTCACGCGCGCCTACGACCTTGAGGAGTGGGAGCTGGCCCTGCTCGACCAGGCGTGCAAGACCCTCGACCTCTGCGGGACGCTGGAGGGGGCCCTTGACGCCGATGGGGCGCTCATGGCGACCCGGGCGGGCGTGCGGGCGCACCCTGCCGCGGTGGAGCTGCGAGCGCAGCGCATCGTGTTCGCCCGGTTGGTGGCCGCGCTGCGCATACCGCTCGAGGCCGACGACGAGGGCCGGCCCCGGTTGCAGCGCCGTGGCCCTCGCGGCGTGTACGGGTTGGGTGCGGCGTGAGGCGCAAGCCCCCGCCTCCCGCGGCGGAGATGCCGGCCCGGCTGCGGGTCCTTCCCGTCGACGACGACTACGCCGCCTGGCTGGCGGCTCGCAGGGAGTGGGCTGTCGAGCACGGTGTGAGCCCACTCGACGTGTTGCGCGAGGCCCGCCAGATGCGCCGGGGGGAAGCGGCGAGCGGAGGCTCAGCTCCGGGGCACCCGAGGGCCGACGAGTCCTGAGGTTGCGATCGTGGGGCCGGCGTCACCGCCGAGGGTCCCGCTCCAGTGCCCGGCTAGGGGCGCAGCACCCGTCGCATCGCCCGGCCCGTCTCCCGGTGACCGCGGGCCCGCACCCGACGGCGGACGTAGGCGCCCGGGCCGCGGCTGAGCGCCTTGGCGTCACCGGACAAGCCGAGCAGGCGGTACAGCAAGCGCACCGGCCCATCGTCGCACGAACCGGGTCGCCGCCGCATCGACGGCCACGTTCGAGCCATGCATCGGCGTGCATGACGATGCCGGTACTCTCGGCCGTCGTGGCCAACCTCGCCGCCTACGCCGCTCTCCTCGGGTCCAGCGACGAGCCCGACAACCTCGCCCGACTGCTGGCGACAGCTCTCCCCCAATGGCACCGCGACGCTCTCTGCCGGGAGCACCCCGAGGTGTCGTTCTTCACCGAGCTCGGAGCGTCGACGGCGCCGGCCAAGGCCCTGTGCCGGCGGTGCTTGGTGCGCGACGAGTGCCTCTCGTACGCCCTCGCCGACCCGCACCTCGAGGGCATCTGGGGCGGGACCGGTCCCCGGGAACGAGCCCGGCTGCGGCGCACCCAGAAGGCCGCCTGACCTCAAGCGGTCACCGCTCCATTCGGTTTGACCTGTCGGTAGCGGGAAAGGCCAAGTCGGGTTCGAGTGACGGACCCAACTGGGTGCCATGGGGGGCGGGCTCGCTGCCTTCGGGCCCGGTACGAGCCAACAGGGAGACACAGGCAGATGAGAAAGCTGTTCGGTGGACTGGCGATCTTCGCGATGCTGATGTTCGGCACCGCAGGAGTTGCCGAGGCGCAAGATGAGCCGCAGGAGCAGACCGAGGAGAGCGACGATGACAGCGGCAAGCTCGGTCTGATCGGGCTCGCTGGCCTGCTCGGCCTGGCTGGACTGGCCGGCCTCAAGCGCAAGGATGACCGTCAGGACCACCGCGCGGGCCCGGGCTCGACCTCGCAGAACCGGTAGCCGAGACTACCGACCGGGCCGGCGGCCATCGGCCTGGATGAAGGCCAAGACTTCGGACTGGATGAAGGCCAGGACGTTGGACTGGCGCACCGCCCACGCCCCGCTTCGCCACGAGCGCTTACGCGCAGCGACCCCCGACCCGGGAGACAGGGGGCCGAGGGCCGCTGGGTTTTCT
>JAUJOW010000007.1:0-24116 GCA_030447445.1 Acidimicrobiales bacterium
GGGTGGAACTGGTCCCCCCGCTGCCCCCGCTGCCCCCACTGACGTTGCCTCTCGTCACCACTCGCCCCCTTTCCCGCACTGGAAGCCCCGCACGCCGTGCCGTTTGGCCTCGTCGATGCCGAGGTTGCGGAGCCGGTCGTAGAGCCGGTTGGCGGCCACGGGTCGCTTGCCCACCTGGTCGGCCCACTCCCGGTACCGGTCGTAGATTTCGGTGCGGGTCAGCCAGCAGTCCGGGTCGAGGTCGAGGCAGGCGGCGACGTAGCCGGCCACGGTGTCGGTGTCGGTGCGGAACTGCTCGCCGGCCTGGGCCACGCTGGCCGGTGGGTCGAACCGTCCCCGGGCCATGAGGCGGCGCAGGCCACCGACGGCGTGGACGAGGAGCCCTTCGAGCTCGGCGGTGCGATGAAGGCGATGGTCGAGCCGGGCCTCGGGGAGGCGGGCCTCGGGGGGTACGACGTGGGTGAACGGCACGGGCAGCCATCGGCGGTACCAGCCGCTCGAGGTGTCCCTCGACACCGGGGGTTCGTTGGCCGAGAACAGGTGGGTGGCCCACGGGGTGAACGTGAAGCCGTGCCCGTACTTGTGCTCGGCGTAGATGGCGTCGCCGCCGGTGACCATCTTGAAGTTGTCGGTCCGGTCGATGAGGCGGGCGTCGAGGTCGCCGGCCACGTTGAGCACCTTGCCGAACAGCGACGCCGTGGAGAACCGGTTCTCGGCCATCTGGTGGGGACTGACCGAGGCGGTGTTGGCCGGCCCGACCAGGCGGACCAGCAGCCGGATCATCGTCCCCTTCCCGGTGGCCCCGGGCCCGAGGAACAGGGGCACCCGGTGCAGCGGGTTGCCGGCCAGGGTCAGGTAGCCGACGATCTCGTGCATGAACGCCACGGCGTCGTCGGGCACGGCCCCGGTGAGAAAGGTGTCGATGGCCGGGCAGGTGGCGTCGGGGTTCCAGCCCACCGGGAACTGCACCGTCGAGGCCACCTCGGGGTCGTGGGCGTGCAGCTCTAGGGTGCGCCACTCCAGCAGCCCGTTGGCCAGGTTCAGGTACCGCTCCACCGGGTCGGCGGTGATCGTCGGGTGGTCCTGGGCGAACCAGGTGATCACCGTGTTGAGGTGGGTGGTGCGGAACCGAGGGCCGAGCGCAGCTCGCACTCGACGGCCGATCTCGGTGGTCCCGCCCGGCGCCCACACGCCGTTCGTGTAGTGCCACAGGCGCCCGTCGATGCCGGTGCCGACCGGTCCCCCGTTGCGGACCTCGTCGACCAGGGCCACGACATCGAGCCCGTCCCGGTTGAAGAATCGGGCCGCGGTTGAATCGGTCAGGGCAGACGTTTTCCCAGAGGTCTCGTTGTCGTCTTCCGGTGGTCCATCTGGCACAGGTGGGAGGTCGGCGAGGATGCGGTCACGTGCGCTCATGCCGCCGGCCTCCTCGGGCTGGCCATGCCGCCTCGGAGCCCCGACGCGACGGTGGCCTCGGCTTCCCGGTCACCGAGCCCGATGCGTCGGGCGACCAGCAACAGCTCGTCTACTACGACGCCAGCCTCGAGGACCTCACCGGCGACGAGCTGGCCGAGGGCATGAGCGGACCGGTTCAGCTGGTCGTTGCGTTCCCCCACGGGGGCACACGCCAGCCTGCCGCACTCCGCCTCGACCGCTCGGCGGCCGTAGCTCGAGCTCGGCCGTCGGCGACCCGGATCTCCTACAGGATCATGTTGGTGATGATCACGTTGGTCATCTGGATGATCTGGATGTCGGCGACGGGGGAGAAGGTCCTCCAGCCACCGCGGCGCCGGCGCGATGGGTGTGTCGACGCCGTAGTCCTTGGACCAGTGGTAGCTGGCGCCGGATGGGTGCCGGCTCGGCGGTGCGACGACGAACCCACCGACCCCGCGGAAGTCGAGCCCGGGCACCACGCCGGTCCGGTTGCCCAACCCGGTCGGCGCCACCAACAGGTGGCACCCATTCGCGGTGAGCGAGATCGGCCCGACCACCACCTCGGCATCGACCGGTGCGACCGCGTCGAATCGGTCGAGCGCGGCCGGTTCGTCGAAGTCGAGGGCGTCGAACGCGACACCGGTCCGTATGCCGACGTTGTGGTCCGGGTGGCGCTCCCACCACCGACGAACACGCTCGACGTCGGTGGTGGCGTCGTGAAGCCCGTGCTCGGTGACCGGCCTCTTCGTACCGGCCTGGAGCGGATGCACCGGCCAGCCCCGCTCGGCGTAGTAGACGGCCCACCGGCCGAGGAGGTCGCTCATGGCGCACCCCCCGACCCGGCGCTGAGCCGTTCGAGCGCTACTGCGAGAGCATCGTCGACGGCCTGGGAGGCGAGGCTGGTCCAGAAGGAGCCCACGGCGTCGACGGCGTTACCCAGCGGCCACTGTCCGCCCGGGCCCGGGTCGACCATCTGGACGATCGAGGTCGCTGCGTGCTCGGTGATCGCGAAGCGGATCCCATCGATGGCCCGGGCCTGTTCCTGGCCGCCGACGGTGACCCGGCCAGCGAGCGAGGCAACGCCGGGGCTGGGCCGCACGAGTGTCCCATCGTCGTCCGCTACGACGGTGTCCTGCACCACGTCACGACGGCGGTGGTACTCCTCGAGGTACGAGGGAGAGGTATCGTGTTGGGGCGTCCCCACGCCCGTGCCGGCCCCGCCAGTGGCGGGGTCGTGCCGCGTCACGACGCCACCGGTGCGGCGTCGTGATCCTGCTCGGCGCGACGG
This sequence comes from Acidimicrobiales bacterium, assembly GCA_030447445.1. Lineage (GTDB taxonomy): Bacteria > Actinomycetota > Acidimicrobiia > Acidimicrobiales > Iamiaceae > JAUJOW01. Next base: position 2,723 of record JAUJOW010000007.1, read on the forward strand.
CGACGAGCCTGGGCGGAGCGCAGCGCCAGCTTGGCGAAGTGGGCCTTCCGTGCGTGCTCGGCCCTTCTCGCTCGGCAGCGGGGTCGAGGACACCTTCGGGGTCGACGTCCCGCTCGAACTTGGCTAGGGCGGCGAGGCGGCCCGGCTTGGTACGGGCGGCGGGATCTTCTGTTCGCGCCCAGGAGTCATGCGCAGCGGCACGAGCCCTGAGGGTGCGCTCGGTCGGGGACAGAGCCATGGTGGAGCCTCCGAAGGCTCACACCGGTGCCACCCGGCGAAGGTCCGTCTTGAGCGCTTGCGCTTCCGGCCTCAGTTGATGCCGCCACGATAACCCGCGAGCGCCGTGCTACACGCGAATGGTGATGCCCTTGGCGTCGGAGTGCGCTCTGCCGCGCTCGGCTGCACGACGTAGTTCGGCGAGTCCGACGCTCTCCGCGGAGCCGCAGTCACACCAGGCCGGCAGCTGATGCGGCAGGGACTGATGGAAGACCTCGATGAGGGCAAGGTACTGGTCGTCCATCGGCACCCGTGGCACCGACCCCTTCTGGGCATGGGCGTAAGAGCGCGCGATGTCTAGCCGGGCCGAGGCGGTTCTTCGTGTCCCTCGGTACAGGGCACCGCCCGCCCACTCGCGTGTCATCCCGGCCGCAGCGCCGGCCTCGTCGTCGCAAACCTCCGTGGCTGCCCACAGGGCGAGGGTGCCAACGAACGCACCGCACCGCTTGCACTTGACCTTGGCGAGGTTCCGGTGAACCGTGGACCACCCTCGCGATCCTCCGATCGGGACCGGCTTGATCAGCTCGGCGTAGTCGCGGACAAGGTCCCACTGCGCCTCGACCAGCGGTGGCGAGCACCAGTGCGGCCACTCGCCCTGGCGGCGCCGCGCCGCGACCTCGGGCGCGAGCCACGGTGGCAGAACGCTCACAGGCCCCCCAGCGGGTTGATCTCGTCGTAGGCAGCGAGGGCCCTGTCGACGGCCTGAGAGGCGCCGTAGCGGCGCATGATGTCGGCGTTCGCCCATCCCCCGAGCCGCTGCAAGTCGCCTTCGGCTCCCCCGTTGCGGAGCCAACGGTCGGCCCAGCCGTGTCGGAGCTGGTGGGGGTGCACATGGCCGATGCCGGCCTCGGCGCAGCGCTTCTCCAGGATCGGGGCCAGGCCCTTGCGCGTCAGGGCGCCTCGGTGGCCGATCCAGAGCGCGGGGACCGAGGCGAGGCGGTGCCGGGCCCGGGCCCGCTTGTAACGGTCGAGGGCCGAGGCGGTGGCCGGGTCGAATCGGACGACCCGGAACCGGTCACCCTTGCCGTGGTGGACTCGGACGAGACGGTTGGTCAGGTCGACGTCGTCGGGCATGAGGGCGCACAGCTCCGACGCTCGAAGCCCCGTGGCGGCCAGCAGGCGGATGAGGGCGTAGTCGCGCCGGTCGTAGAAGGTCCGGCCCTCACAGGCCCGCAGCAGGGCCCGCAGGTCGGAGTCGCTGAGGACCGGGATCGGTGGGGCCTCGGGCTTGTCGACTCGCACCTTGACGAGTGGGGACTCGTCGAGCTCGTCCTCCTCGACCAGCCAGCCGTACAGGTTGCGCAGGGCGATCCACCTGGATCGAATTGTGGCCTTGGCGCGGCCCTCCTGCTGCATCCAGCCGATGTAGGCCTCGACGTCCTGGCGGCTCACGAGAAGCAGGTCCCCGGGCGCCTCGACCGGGCGCCCGTTGTCCTCGAGCCAGGCGGCGAACCGGTGAACCTCCTTCAGGTACAGGTCGACCGTGCGGGCCGCCTTGGCGTGCAGACTGAGGCGCCAGGACTCGAGGAGGGCCTGGTTCGCCGGTAGGGCCACGGCCAGGATTGTACTTGACAGAGCGTTGTGCTAGGGGGATTCTTGCCTCTGACCTGCGGTTAGACCACCTTCGAGCTCAGACCAATCCTCCGGGTTGTCCTCGACGAACCAGTCGATGACCTCGCCGTCGACGCCGTCGACGAGGACCAGGCCGCGTCGGGCGGGCGGGTTCTCGGCCGAGTAGAGCAGGATCCGCCAGGTCGGGCGGCTGCGGGCGCCCCGCCAACCCATCTGGGCCGAGGCGTGCCCGACCGGGAAGCCGACGGTGCGGGTGGCGACCACCAGGGCGTCCTGTTCGTCGAAGTCGAGATCCCAGCCGGCCACGAGGTGGTACACGGCGACGGCGGCCAGGCCCAGCGCCGCCCAGAGGTACCCGGTGTTCACGAGGACCGGATCACCGTCGCGGGTCAGGCCCCACGCCGCCAGGCAGGCAACCGCCAGGCCGAGGTACAGGTAGCCGGGCACCCGGCGCCGGTTGTTGTTCGGGAACACGTAGGGGCCGACGTACCCGCTGACGTCGAGGTCCTCGGGCAGGGCGTCGGTCGCCTCGTCGTCGTCGTCCCCGGCCACCGGCTCGACGGTAGCGACCTCTCGCGGTCGGGCGGTAGGCCGTCAGTCCGGAGCGGGCCAGGCGGCGCGGAGCTTGCGCCAGGTGTCGCCCAGGGGCTCGGGCAGGACACGGGTCTCGGCCACGGCGGTCATGAAGTTCGAATCGGCCGACCAACGGGGCAGCACGTGCACGTGGAGGTGATCGGGGACGCCGGCTCCCGCCGCGCTGCCCAGGTTGAGACCGACGTTGACCCCATCGGGTCGGTAGGCGGCCTTGACGGCCCGCACCGCGGCCGTGACCCCGGCCCACAGCTCGGACGCCTCCTCGGCGTCCAGCGCCTCCAGCTCGGCCACCGCCCGGGTGGGCAGCACCATGAGGTGGCCGGTGCCGTAGGGGTAGGCGTTGAGCACGGCGGCGCAGCGCTGGCCCCGCCACAGCACGTAGCTGTCCTGGTCGGACAGGTCACTCGTCAGGATCCGCTCGAAGAGCGTTCGACCGGTGCCGTCCGCGGCCAGCCCCTCGGGACCGGAGGACGCCGAGTCCATGTAGGCCGACCGCCAGCCCGCCCACAGCCGGTCGAGGGTCACGCCGGATCACCCGACGCCGACGTCCGGGCCAGGACCTCCCCGCCGAGCCGGGCCACGAAGTCGTCCACCGGGACGCCCCGCTCGACGACACCGCCCCTCGGGTTGACCCCGACCGTGCCGGCCTCGACGTCGTCGTCGCCCACCACCAGCACGTAGGGCACCTTCTCGCCCTTGGCCTTGCGGATCCGGTTGCCGAGCTTCTCGTCGGCGCCGGCCACGTCGGCCCGGAAGCCCTCGGCCCGGAGCCGGTCGGCGATGCGGCCGGCGTAGACGGCGTGGTCGCCCCGCACCGGCAGCAGGCGGGCCTGCACCGGCGCCAGCCAGGCCGGGAAGGCCCCGGCGTAGTGCTCGAGGAGGATGCCGAAGAACCGCTCGATCGACCCGAACAGGGCCCGGTGGATGACGTGGGGCCGGCTCGGTCGGCCGTGGTCGTCGATGTAGGTGAGGTCGAAGCGGGGCGGGAGCTGGAAGTCGACCTGCAGCGTCGAGAGCTGCCAGCGCCGACCGATGGCGTCGCGCACGTGGACGTCGATCTTGGGGGCGTAGAAGTTGGCCTCGCCCTCGCCCACGACGTAGGGCACCCCGGCGGCCTCGAGGGCGGCGGCCAGGGCGGCCTCGGCCCGGTCCCACTCGGCGGGGTCACCGATGAACTTGTCGGGATCCCGGGTGGACAGCTCGGCCTCGAAGTCGACGAGGCCGAAGGTGCGCAGCACCCGCAGCACGAAGTCGAGCAGGCCGGCCAGCTCGCCGGGGAGCTGCTCGGGGGTGCAGAAGATGTGGCTGTCGTCCTGGGTGATGCCCCGCACCCGGGTCAATCCGTGGACCACCCCGGACTTCTCGAACCGGTACACGGTCCCCAGCTCGAAGAGGCGCATCGGCAGGTCGCGGTAGGAGCGCTGCTGGGACCGGTAGATGAGCATGTGGAACGGGCAGTTCATCGGCTTCGGGTAGTACGTCGCCCCCTCCATCTCCATGGGCGGGTACATGCCGTCGGCGTACCACTCGAGGTGCCCGGAGGTCTCGAACAGGGTGGACTTGGCGAGGTGCGGGGTCCACACGAACTCGTAGCCGCCCCGCTCGTGCTCCTCCCGGCTGTAGTCCTCCATGAGCTTGCGCACCAGGCCGCCCCTGGGGTGGAACACGGGGAGCCCTCCTCCGACCTCCGGCGGGAAGTGGAACAGGTCGAGCTCGGCGCCGAGGCGGCGATGGTCGCGCCGCTCGGCCTCCTCCAGCCGGTGCAGGTGGGCGGCCAGGTCGGCCGCCGACGCCCAGGCCGTCCCGTAGATCCGCTGCAGCATGGGGTTGCGCTCGTCGCCCCGCCAGTAGGCGCCCGCCACCCGCATCAGCTCGAAGTGGCCGAGCCGCCTCGTGTGGGGGACGTGGGGCCCCCGGCACAGGTCGATGAAGCTGGCCTCCCCTTGGCCGCCTTCGACGGGCTCGGGTTCTCATACGTGCGCACGACGCCGGCCTCGGTGGCCGACATCGGATCTTCGGCGGCGCCGTCGATGATCTCGAGCTTGTAGGGATGGCCGGCGAAGACGCGCCGGGCCTCCTCGTCGGTGATCTCGTCCCGGACGAAGAGCTGCTGCTCGGCGATGATCTCCCGCATCCGGGCCTCGATCCGGCCGAGGTCGTCGGAGCTGAACGTGGCCCCGCCCGGCAGCTCGAAGTCGTAGTAGAAGCCGTCCTGCACCGGGGGCCCGATGGCGAACGTCGCCCCGGGGAACAGGTCGAGCACGGCCTGGGCCAGCACATGGGCGGTGGAGTGGCGGATCGTGTAGAGGCCACGCTCGGACTCGGCGGTGATGATGGCGACCTCGTCACCGTCGGCCAGCGGCCAGACCAGGTCGCGCTCGGTGCCGTCGACGGTGGCGATGACGGCCGCCTTGGCCAGGCCGGATCCGATGGCGGCGGCCAGGTCACCGGCGGTCGACCCCTCGAGCACCCTCCGCACCGAGCCGTCCGGGAGCGTGATCGAGATGTCGGCCATGGCCGGCGAGGCTACCGGTGGGTTCCCGACGCCCGAGCCGGTTTCAGGGCCCCGTGCTCCTCCCGTCGGGCCCGGTCGAGGGCTCCCCGTCTAGGTCGAGGGGGCGGCGGTGCGGGGGCGGAGGACGTCGGCCGAGGATCGGCGCGGCGCCTCCTGTCCGTTGGTCGTGGCCTCGGGCTGGCCGGGGATCCGAGCCGTCTCGGTGGGCAGGGACTCGGCCCGCTTGGTGGCGTACTCGTCGACGTACTCCTGGCCGGACAGCGAGCGGATGGCGTACATCACCTCGTCGGTGATCTGGCGCAGCACGAGCCGGTCACCGGCCCGGTCGCGGTAGCGCTCCACGTCGACGGGACGGCCGAAGCCGATGCGGCAGGGCATGAAGGGCCGAGGGAAGCGGGCGTCGGGGGGCATGATCTCCCGTGCGCCGCAAATGCCCACGGGGACGATGGGAGCGCCGGTGCGCAGGGCCAACCGAGCGGGACCGGTGTGGCCACGGTGGAGCGTTCCCGTGCGGCTGCGGGTGCCCTCGGGATAGATGCCGAACAGCTCGCCGCGCTCGAGCACCCGCTGCGCGGCGGCGAGGGCCCGCTCGCTGGCGTTGCCGCCGGAGCGGTCGATGGGGATCATGCCGAGGGCCGGGAAGAGGTACTTCGTCTTCCAGTCGTCCATGTACTCGGCCTTGCCGACGTAGGTGATCTGGCGGGGCAGGACGACCGGCAGGAAGAACGAGTCGAGCACCGACGTGTGGTTCGGGCAGATGATGGCCGGGCCCTCGGTGGGCACGTTCTCGAGGCCGTCCACGTGGAAGCGCCAGCCGAACCGGAAGGCCGGACCGAGGACCTTCATGGCCACGTCGTAGAGCTGACCCGCTTCTCGGTCTGCCACGGTCGGCATCATTGCACGGCTGTGTCGACGCCGAGGAGGGCGGCGGCCTGGCTCACGCCGCCCCCGGCGCCGGCGGCGAAGTCGACGGCGGCGAGGGCTCCCGGCGTGTCGAGGTCGTCGTCGAGGCAGGCTCGCACGCCGTCCAGAGCGGCATCGCCCGCACCGGCGCTCACCCACCGCTCCAGGCGGGCGGCAGCGGCGGGCATGGCCGTGTCGTCCCACTCCCACGAGTGGCGGTAGTGCTGGGCGAGAGCGGCGAGGCGGATGGCCCGCCCGTCCCAGTCCTTGCGGAGCTCGCTCACGAAGACGAGGTTGCCGAGCGACTTCGACATCTTCTTGCCGTCCATGCGCAGCATCGCCTGGTGCATCCAGTGGCGGACGAAGGGCTCCCCGGTGGCGGCCTCGGACTGGGCCGCCTCGCACTCGTGGTGGGGGAAGACGAGATCGGATCCGCCACCGTGCAGGTCGATGGTGGTGCCGAGCTCGCGCAGGGCGAGCGCCGAGCACTCGATGTGCCATCCCGGGCGTCCCGGGCCCCAGAGCGACTCCCACGACGGCTCGTCCTCGGCCGAGGGCTGCCACAGCACGAAGTCGAGCGGGTCGCGCTTGTGCGGGTCGTCGGGGTTGCCGCCGCGGCGACGGGCCAGGTCGATCATCTCGTCGCGCCCGAGGTGGCTCACCTGGCCGAAGCGGTCGAAGGAGCCGACGTCGAAGTAGACCCCGCCCCCGCTCTGGTAGGCATGGCCCCGGTCGAGGACCATGCCGATGAACCCGCGGATGTCGGCGATGGCCGAGGTGGCCCGGGGCTGGCTCCAGCACGGCAGCACGGCGAGGGCAGCCATGTCGTCGGAGAACCGGGCCGTCTCGGCGGCGGCCAGGTCGAGGTAGTGGACGCCGAGCTCCCGGGCCTTGCGCAGGATGTCGTCGTCGACGTCGGTGACGTTGCGCACGCACTTCGTGTCATGGCCGCGGTCGCGCAGCCGCCGCTGCAGCACGTCGTAGGTCAGGTACACGGCGGCGTGGCCGACGTGGGTGGCGTCGTACGGGGTGATGCCGCACGTGTACATGGTGACCACCGGTCCCGGTGCGAACGGGACCACCTCGCCCCGGGCCGTGTCGTAGAGCCGCATCGGCGCCTCGGCCGCAGCCCCGACCGGTGAGCCGGCCTCGGTCACTCCGGGATGCCCGTGAACCGCACCGCCACCCTCGTCCGGTAGCGCACGTTGAGCTGCAACAGGACGGCGGCGAAGGCCTCGATGGGAGCGGCGTTGGACAGCTCGCCGGAGTCGAGCGCTCGCAGGTCGGGGATCTTGGTGACGATCTCGATGGCCGCCTCCGTGGCCGAGCGATGGTCGGAGCAGACCAGGACGTCGCTCTCGATGGGGTGGTCGAGGTCGCCGAGCTCCTTGGCCGGCACGTGGTGGAAGGCGGCGGCGACCTTCGATCGGGGCACGGCGGCCTGGACGGCGGCGGCCACCGACCCGCGGGGAGGGACCAGCGGCTGGAACTCGTGACCGACCTTGGCCAGGGCGTTGGCCATCGAGATGACGACCTTGCCGTCGAGAGACCCGGAGACCGACGCCGCGGTGGCACCGGCGGCGTCCCATGGTGTGGCGATCACAGCCAAGTCGGCGAGGGCGGCACGCTCGTTGTCGGCGGCGTCGATGGCGAGGTCACGGCCGGGCCACCGCTCGACCAGGCGGTCGCGGACCTCCAGCGCCTTGTCGCGGGAACGGGACCCGATCACGACGTCGAAACCCACCGAGGCCAGCCGGGCCGACAGGGAGCTGCCGGCCGGGCCCGTCCCCCCCAGCACACCGATTCGCATCGGCGAGACACTACCGGCCGGTCCTGGGACCGCCGCCGGCCAGCGGTCGGCTCGACCAGTTCCGAGCCCGGTCGCTGACGATGTTCGTCAGCCGGCGCCGTCGTCTCGGTCGTCGGCGGGCTCGGCGTAGCGGGGGTTGGCCACCGAGAGCTTGTCGGCCACGGCGGCGGCGACGGCGGCCCGGACCTCCTCGAGCCGGTGGTCGAGGGCCCCGGCGCGGATGGCGGCGGCCAGCTCGGCGTCGTCGGCCACGCCCAGGGCGGCAAGGCGGTCGCGGTGGGCTGCAGCGTGCGCTGCACCCAGGTCGAGCTCGCGGCCGACCATGGCCAACACGTTGGCTGCGACCCGGGCGTGGAAGCGCACTCGACCTTCGGTGGCAGCCACGACGTCGGTCTCCAGGAACTCGCGCACGGCGGCGACCAGCTCCGCCGCCGTCGGCACGTCATGCGGCCCCCTCCCGGGCTCACCGCTCCGCGGCGAAACCAACCGTTCTGTCTGGTTCGCTCGCCCTCCGGGCTCGCTCACGGCAGCAGGGCCAGGAGGTCGTGCTCGGTCTCACAGACCCGCCGGCCGATGGCGGCCAGCTCCACCGACCGGGAGAGGCCGGCCCGGTGGGCGGCGGTCTGGGCGATGCAGATGACTCCCCAGGTGAGGGTGCCCATCACCTCCCACCAGTGGAGGTGGTCGAGCTCGACGGCGATCCCGCCGGCGCCGGCGTAGGCGGCCAGCAGCTCCTCACGCGATCCGAGCCCGGCCACCGGCGCCGGCGCACCGAAGCGCCAGGCCCGCACGCACAGCCAGCCGAGGTCCTCCACCGGGTCCCCGAGGTGGGCCAGCTCCCAGTCGAGCACGGCCCGCAACCCGGAGGGGCCGACCACGAGGTTGCCGAGCCGGAAGTCGCCGTGCACGACCCTGGCCCCCACCCCGCCGGCCGGCCGGTTGGCGTCGAGCCAGCGCAGCGCCAGCTCGAAGGCGGGGTGGGGCTGGCCGAGCTGGTCGAGGAGGGCGCGGTGCTGGAGGACCCGGTTGGGAGCATCGAGGCCGGGGACGGCCGACGGGGGGATGCGGTGGACGGCGGCGAGGGCTCGGCCGCACTCGGCCACGAGGCCGGCCCTGGCGCCGGCGTAGGCCTCGTCGCGCAGGATGCGGCGGGCGATGGTCTCCCCGTCCACCCGGGCGCTGATGATCCACTCACCGCCGACGGCGGTGACGTCGCCGGTCGGCGTGGCGTGGTCCCCGGCGTCACCGGAGGCGGCCACCACTTCGGGCACCGGTACCCCGGTGGCCGCCGCCGCCCGGATCAGGGCCGCCTGGACGCCCATGCCCACGCCCGACCCGACGGCGCCGGCCCGCTCCCGTTGGAGCACGAGCGGCACCGCTTCGCCGTCGGCCGTCTCGACGGCGAACGCCCACGTCTCCCTCGACGCTCCCCCCGACAACCGCTCGAGGTCCCGCACACGGAGCCCGGAACCGAGATGGGGCTCGAGGACCGCGACCAGGGCGTCGTGCATCAGACCCGATCGGACTCGTCCCGGATTTCGCCGACGAGCGCCTCGAGCACGTCCTCGAGCGTGACCATGCCCACGGTTCGCCGGGCGCCGTCCACCACCAACGCGAGGTGCAACCGGACCCGCTGCATCCGGACGAGGACGTCCTCGAGGGACCGGTCTTCCTCCACCACCAGCATGCGGCGGAGCCGCCGCAGCGGGACGGGTCGATGCTGCGCGTCGGGTGGGAGCTCGAGGAGGTCCTTCACGTGCAGGAACCCGAGCACGTCGTCGAGGCCACGGCCGAGGACAGGCAGCCGGGAGTGGCCCTGCTCGTTCACGATCCGTTCCACGTCGGCGATGGTGTGACGCATGGACACGGTCACGATCCGCTCACGGGGCACCATCACGGTGCTCACCGGCCGGTCACCGAAGTCGAGTGCGCCGGCCAGCAGGTCGTGCTCGAACGCCTCGAGCAGCCCTTCCTCCCGCGACGCCGAGAGCATGGCGGCGAGCTCCTCGGCGGTGTGAGCCGACACCAGCTCGCCCTTGGGCTGGATGCCGAACAGCCGCACCCCGCCGTTGGCCATCGCGTTCAGGGCCCGGATGACGGGACCGAAGACGGCCACGTAGACCCGGTTGGGCAGGGCCAGCAGCAGGAGGGTGCGCTCGGGTACGGCGATGGCGATGTTCTTCGGGACCATCTCGCCGATCACCAGGTGGAGGAAGACGACCACGGTCAGGGCGATGGCGAAGGCCAGCGGGTGCAGCAGCCCCTCGGGCAGCCCGAACGGCTCGAGGGCCGACTCGAGGATGTGGGCCACCGATGGTTCGCCGACGTAGCCGAGCCCCAGTGATGCCATGGTGATGCCGAGCTGGGCGCCGGCCAGCTGCAGCGACAGCTCCCGCGTCGAGTCCAGCCCCACCTGCGCCGAGCGCCGGCCCTCGGCGGCGAGGAGCTCGAGCTTCTCGCGGCGGCTGGCCACGAGGGCGAACTCGACGGCCACGAACAACCCGTTGGCCAACAGGAGGGCCACGGCGGCGGCCAGGTACCAGCCGGTCACGACGTTCCCGGTGGGATGACGCGCACGGTGGCGATCCGGTGGCGGTCGAGCTCGACCACCTCGAAGCGCCAGCCGCCCTCGGTGACGGTCTCGCCGATCCCGGGCAGGTGGCCGAGCCGGTCGAGGAGGAACCCGGCGATGGTGTCGTACTCGCCGTCGGGCATCTCGAACCCGCACGCTTCCCGCACCTCGTCACCACGGAGGAGCCCGCCGATGACCCACGTCCCGCTGCGCCGTTCGTAGCGGGCGGTGGTGCTGGGCGGGTCGTACTCGTCGTCGATCTCCCCCACGATCTCCTCGAGGAGGTCCTCGAGGGTGACGATGCCGGCCGTGCCGCCGTACTCGTCGACCACCACGGCGAGGTGGGTGCCCTCGCTGCGCAGCTCACCGAAGAGGTCCTCGAGCGGCCGTGTCTCGGGAACGGCCAGCGCCATCCGCACGATCGACGAGATCGGGGCCTCCTGCCGGTCCCCGGGCCCGAGGCGGTAGACGTCCTTCACGTGGACCACGCCGACGATGTCGTCGGCGTCGCTACCGACCACCGGGAAACGGGAGTGGCCGCTGGCCACGGCCTGGGCCACGAGGCGGGCGACGGGGGCATCGGCGGGGACGGTCACCACCTGGATCCGGGGCACCAGCGCGTCGGCCGCCGTCTTCTCGCCGAAGCGGATCGAGCGGGCCAGCAGTTCCACCTTGTCGCTGGCCAGGGTGCCCTCCTCTCCCGAGGAGTGGATGAGCTGTGACAGCTCGTCGAGGGACCGGACCGATGCCAGCTCCTCCTGCGGTTCGATGCCAACCATCCGGACGAGGCGGTTGGCGGTGCCGTTCGAGACCTTGATGAACGGCCCGAAGGCGATGCTGAACAACCGCAACGGTCGCGCCAACCGGAGGGCCGAGCGCTCGGGCCGGGCGATCACCAGGTTCTTGGGGATCAGCTCTCCCACAACCATGCTCAACACGGTGGCGAGCGCGAGGGCGATGGCGATGGAGACCGCCGCCGCCGTCCGTTCGCCGAGGATGCCGTCGAAGAGCGGGTGCAGCGCCCGGGCCAGGGTCGGTTCGGCGACGAAGCCGAGGACCAGCGAGACGATGGTGAGCCCGAGCTGCGCGGCCGAGAGGTGGAACGACAGCCGCCGGTGGATGGCCAGGGCGGTGCGAGCGGCCCCGCTGCCCTGCTCGGCCAGGGTCTCGAGCCGGCTGCGGTCGACGGCCACCACCGCGAACTCGGCCGCGACGAAGAAGGCTGTGCCGAGGATCAGGACCACGACGGCGGCGAGGCCGAGAGCAGTGCCTATGGGAGCCTTCCGTTCATGGCGTGGCCGCGACAGTAGCGAGGGGTTGGCCGCCGCCGACGGCTGCGAGAATCGGCCGCCGTGATGCGACCATGACGCCGTCCGAGCTGGCCCTGGCCACGATGGTGGTGGTGGCCGGGGCGACCGTGCAGGGCACGGTGGGGTTCGGCCAGGCGCTCGTGGCGGCGCCGCTCCTGCTCCTCATCGACACCCGGCTGGTGCCGGGCCCGGCCACGGTGGCCGGCGTGGTGCTGAGCCTGTTGCTCCTGGCCCGGGAACGGGCTGACCCACCACCCGGCAAGCTGCGCTGGGCCCTGGCCGGGTTGGTGCCCGGTACCGCCGCTGCCGGTCTCGCCCTGGCCGCCATGTCGCCCACGGCGCTGGCCGTGACCGCCGGGGCGGCGGTCCTCGTGGCGGTAGCCGTCAGCGTGGCCGGGCTGCACCCCCGGCCCACGGTGCCGGTGCTCGTGGGCGCCGGGGTGGTGTCGGGGTTCATGGGCACCACGGCGGCGGTGTCCGGCCCGCCGTTGGCGCTGCTGTACCAGCACCAGCCGGGACCGACGATCCGGGTGACCATGGCCCGCTTCTTCCTCGTCTCGTCGGTGCTGACGCTGTGCGCGCTCGTGCCGGCCGGGAAGCTGGGCGGCACGGAGCTGGCCGCCGGCCTCGTCATGGCGCCGGGCGGGGTGGCCGGGTTCGCCCTGTCCCGGCCGTTGGTCGGTCGGGTCGACGCCGGTGCCACGCGGGTGGCGGTGCTGGCGGTGTCGGGCCTCTCGGCGGTGGCCGTGGTCGTGCGGGCCCTCACCTGAGCGGGTCGCCTCCGGCGGCGGCAACGGGGTGGGGACCCCCCGCTGGCACTGGTGTGCCGGCGGCCGGGGTCGGGAAGAACCTCCCCCGATGCGCACTTCCCCCGTCGGCATCACCGTTCTCCGCGTCGCGTCCGTGGCCGTGGCGGCCACACTCGGTATGGCCGCTTGTGGCGACGACGACAGCGAGGCCGGAGCCGGTCCGGTCACCACCGAGCGCCAGGTCCCGACCCCGTCGAGCGACGAGGGTTCCCGGTCGACGACCACGACCGGGGCCACCACCACGCCGACGGAGGCGACGTCCACCACCGTCGGCCCCGAGGAGGTCCCGCCGGTGGCGGAGATCACCCCGGCGTACGTCCAGGCCGTGCTCGACCAGCTCTTCGTCCTCTACCAGCAGGCCTTTGTCGCCGCCAAGGCCGAGGGCGGTCTCGGCGAGGCGTACCGGGCGGCCATGAGCGGCGTCTTCACCGCCGCTGCCGTGTCGTCGCAGACGCAGGGCTTCGAGGACTTCGGTGGCGTCGCCGTCATCGCCCCGGAGCCGGGCCGACCGACCGCCGAGGTCGAGAAGCTGCTCTCGGCGGCGCCGACATGCGTCTCGCTGTCGGCCCGGGTGGACCTGATGCCCATGGTGACCAAGCCGGTCAACCCGGTCCAGCCGTACTACCTGCGCCTCGTCCCCGAGAACGAGAGCCCCACGAACCCCACGCCGTGGCTCATCGCGTACTCGGGCTTCACCAGCGACGCCGAGGTCCCCCAGGAGGCCACGTGCCCCGCCTGAGCGCTCGCTGCCGCCGGTCCCTCCTGGCGGCGATCCTCCCGGTGGCGGTCGTCCTCGTCTCCAGTGTGGGACCGGTCGCCACCCAGGACGTGGACCCCGGCGGAGGCGGGAGCAACTGGCAGCCCAGCGACAGCTCCGGCGGTGGTGGGCCCGGCGGCGGCGGGCCGAGCGGCGGCGCCGACACCGGTGGGGCCGGGGGCACCGGTTACTACGCCTGGGAGCTCGAGTTCGTGCCCCTTCCGGGCACCCTTCCCGGCGAGCCGGGCACGGAGAACGGCTGCTGGGGCATCACGCCGGTGGGAGGCCCGCGCTCCAGCCCGCCTCCGGCCGGTCGGAGCTACGAGTCCGCCGTCGACGAGGCCAACTACTACGGCGGCAACGGCACCCTGTGGGGTCTGTGCCCGGCCGAGCAGGCCTTCGACATCGCGGCCTACGTGAACAACTACTGGCAGACCGTCGTCCGGCCGCCGCCCCCCACCCCCCTCAACGTCGACCCGGGGCGGATGATCACCGGCCTCACCGCCTACCTCGAGATCGGCGGTGAGCCGTCACCCACCTACACGCTCGACAACCCCATCGGGGCCGACATCACCATCACCGCCACCCCCCGCTACGTGGTGAGCTGGGGTGACGGGACCACCGCCGAGACGACCTCACAGGGCGTGCCCTACCCGGGCGGGCTCGGCGAGGTGACCCATGTGTACATCGAGGACGGCGACCTGACCATCACCGTCGAGGCCTACTGGCACGCGGAGTGGAGCGCCGGTGGGGAAGGGGGCTCCCTGGCCGAGCTGCCGGTGCCCACCACCGCCACGCTGGCCCTGCCCGTCGACCAGGCGCAGGCCACCACCAACTGACCCGACGACAGGGCGGGGATAGGTCGGGCGCCGCTGCCCTACCGTGCGGCCCGTGACCACCGGAGCCGACGTCATGCTCGAGGTGCTCCGCACCGAAGGCGTCACCCACCTCTTCGGGAACCCCGGCAGCACCGAGCTGCCCCTCATGGACGCGCTGGCCGTGGCCGACGACCTCCGCTACGTCCTCGCCCTGCAGGAAGCCACCGCCGTCGGCATGGCCGACGGGTACGCCCAGGCCACCGACCGGCCGGCCTTCCTGAACCTCCACACCTCGGCCGGGGTCGGCAACGCCATCGGCAACCTCACCAACGCGCAGGCCAACGGGACCCCGCTCGTGGTCACCGCCGGCCAGCAGGACGAACGCCACCTCCACGCCGACCCCTTGCTGTCGGGTGACCTCGTCGGGCTGGCCGGCCCGGTGGCCAAGTGGGCCCACGAGGTCCGCAGCGTCGAGGAGCTCGGCGTGATCCTGCGGCGGGCGTTCGTCGACGCCATGGCCCCGCCGCCCGGCCCCGTCTTCGTATCGATCCGCATGGACCACCTCGAGCGGGAGGTGGCCGCCCCGGTGCCGTCCCGCTCCCCCGTCGACCACCGCACGATCCCCGCCGACCTCGATGCCCTCGTCGCGCTCCTCACTGCCACGCCGGTGGGCGCCCTGGCCATCGTGGTCGGCGACGAGGTGGCCTCCTCGGGGGGCGTGCCGAGGGCGGTGGAGGTGGCCGAGGCGCTGGGGGCGCCCGTCTTCGGGAGCCCCCTCTTCGGCCGCTCGGTCTTCCCCCCGGCGCACCCGTTGTGGCGGGGGATGCTGCCACCGCAGGCCAGTGGCATCCGCACCACGCTGGGCCCGTTCCAACGCGTCTTCCTCGTCGGGGGCCAGGCCTTCATGGTCTACCCCTGGTCGGAGGGTTCTCCCCTGCCCGCGGGCTGCGACCTCGTCCACCTGTCACCGGACCCCGGCCCGCTGGCCCGCGCCCACCCGCTCCGCCAGGGGTTCGTGGGTGACCCGTCGGCCACGCTGGCGGCGCTCGTGCCGAGGGCGCGGGCGGCGGCCGACGGCGCCACGGCCGGTGCGGCTCTGCAGGTGGCCCGGACGATGGCCGAGGACCGGGCCGACCAGCAGAACGCCACCGCCCGCTCCCGCTACGGGCCCTCTCCCATGGCGCCGATGGCCGCCGCCCACGCCCTGCTGCGATCCCTGCCTGCCGACGTGGCCGTCGTCGACGAGGCCATCACCACCGGGGTGTATGTCCGTGGGTTCCACCGGGGCGAGGGGCCGGGGTCGTACCACTTCTGTCGCGGTGGCGGCCTGGGCTGGGGCATGCCCGCCGCTCTCGGTGTCGCCCTCGCCCGCCCCCAGCCGGTGCTGTGCGTGGTGGGCGACGGTTCGGCCATGTACTCGCCCCAGGCGCTGTGGACGGCGGCCCGGGAGCGGCTGCCCGTCGTCTTCGCGGTGGTCGACAACGGCCAGTACCTGATCCTCAAGAACAACCTGCGGGCCATGGACGGCGAGTCCGTACGCACGGGGCGGTTCGTGGCCATGGACCTCGACGACCCTGCCGTCGACTTCGTCGCCCTGGCCGCTGCCATGGGGGTGGCCGCCACCAGGGTCGACGCCACCGACGACATCGCCGATGCCGTGCGGGCCGCCCTGGCCTCCGGTGGACCGCACCTCTTGCACATCCCCATCACCGCCCGGTGACGGTGGCCGCCTGCCCGGCGCTGGAGATGCGGGGCGTCGCCGTCGTGCGGGACGGGCGCCGCATCCTCGACGGAGTCGACTGGCGGGTCGAGACCGACGAGCGTTGGGTCGTGCTCGGCGCCAACGGCTCGGGCAAGACCACCCTGCTCCGCGTCGCGTCGCTGTACCTGCACCCGACCGAGGGGACCGTCACCGTGCTCGGCGGCATGCTCGGACATACCGACGTGCGCTCGCTGCGCACCCACGTGGGCCTGGCCAGCCCGGCCCTGGCCGACCTGCTCCGTCCCGACGTGGCCGTGGCCGACGTGGTCATGACGGCCAAGCACGCCGCGCTCGAGCCGTGGTGGCACGCCTACGACGACGCCGATCGGGTCCGGGCCCGAGGGCTGCTCGAGCGGTTGGGCGTCGACCGGCTCGCCGACCGCCCCTTCGGCTCGCTGTCGTCGGGGGAGCGCCAGCGGGTGCAGCTGGCGCGGACGCTCATGGCCGACCCCGGCCTGGTGCTGCTCGACGAGCCCACCGCCGGCCTCGACCTCGGCGGCCGGGAGGACCTCGTCGACCGCCTGGCCACCCTCGCCGCCGATCCGGCCCTGCCCCCGGTGGTCCTCGTCACCCACCACGTCGAGGAGATCCCCGCCGGCTTCACCCACCTGCTCGTCCTGCGGTAGGGACGGGTGCTGGCGACCGGCCCGCTGCCGGCCACGCTGACCACCGACGTGCTGTCGGCCGCCTTCCAGGTCGACCTCGAGCTCCACCGCGACCGGGCCCACGGCCGGTGGCGGGCATGGGGGCGAGGGTGACCGTTCGGCCACCTCCCTCTATGGTGGGGCGACCGTGCACCCGCTGTTCGACGCGATCGTGACCGACGATCCCGAGAAGGCCCGGAGGATCGTCGCCGACGACCCGGCCGCCGCCCGAGCCCGCGACGACCAGGATGTGTCAGCGGTGCGAGCCGCCCTCTACCGCGGCCACGACGACGTCGTCGAGGCGCTCCTCGACGCAGGACCGCCGCTCGACGTCTTCGACGCCGCCGCCGTCGGCGACGCCGAGACCGTCCGTGATCTCATCGACGCCGACGCCGAGCAGGCCCGAGCCCGATCGCCCGAGGGCTTCACCCCCCTCCACCTCGCCGCCTTCTTCGGCCGGATCAAGGTGGCCGAGCTGCTCCTGAACCGGGGAGCCGATCCCGATGCCCCCGCCGCCAACGACATGGCCGTGCGGCCGCTCAACTCGGCCGCTGCCGGCGGCCACCACGTGATCGTCCACCTGTTGCTCGATCGCGGGGCCGACGTCGACGTCCGCATGGCCGGGGGTTTCGCACCGCTCCACGCTGCCGTCAACAACCAGGACGTGGAGACCACCCGGCTGCTCCTCGAACGGGGGGCCGATCCCAACGCCGTGACCGACGACGGCCGCTCCGTACGTGACCTGGCCGGCCCCGATCCCGCTGTCCTCGAGGCGCTCGGCTCGTGACCGGTCTGCTCCGCCTGCATCGGTGAGCCACCCGGAGCGAGCCGACCTCTCCTCGGTCGCCACCATGCTGCGCGAGCTCACCGACCGGGTGTCGGCGTCGGCCGAGCGGCTCGACCGCGAGCCCACCCATGACGTGGCCGGCTCGCTGTTCGAGGTGGAGCGGGCGTTGCGCAGCGCCGGCCGGGCCCTCGACCGGGCCACCCGCCAGCTCGGCTGAGCCGAGCGCCACCTACTGCCCGGTGTTCGAGTACCTGGTGTCCGAGGCGGGCAGGCGGCACGATGGGCACACGTCGGCCAGCACGCAGTCCTCACAGCGGGGCCGACGAGCCACGCACACCCGCCGGCCGTGCAGGATGAGACGCAGGCTGAGGAGCCCCCGCTCGGCCGCCGGCACCATCGGGTTCAGCTCCTGCTCGATGCGCACCGGGTCGGTCTCGGCGGTGAGCCCGAGCAGGCGGGAGAGCCGCATGACGTGGGTGTCCACGGGAAGCCCGGGCAGGCCCAAGGCCACGCTGCGGACCACGTTGGCCGTCTTCCGGCCCACCCCGGGCAGGGCCACGAGGTCGGCCATGGCCCCGGGGACCTCACCACCGTGACGCTCGACGAGGGCGGTGGCCATGCCGATCACGCTGCGGGTCTTGTTCTTGTAGAAGCCCGTCGAGCGGATGATGTCCTCGACCTCGGCGGGATCGGCGGTGGCGAGGTCCTGGGCCGTCGGGTACCGGGCGAACAGCGTCGGGGTGACCATGTTGACCCGGGCATCGGTCGTCTGGGCCGACAGGATGGTGGCCACCAACAGCTCGAAGGCGTTGCCGTGGTCGAGCGCGCACCCCGCCTCGGGGTACTCCTCGGCCAACCGGGCGTGCACCACCCGCGCTCGGCCCTTGGGTGAACGTGGTCGTGCCATGCCGGCGTGCAGGGTAGGCGCCCGCTCGTAGATTGCTCCGATGCCCCGGAGTGGACTGGCCGTCGTGCCCGACGGGGCCGGCGCCACCGCCACGAGGGACGGCGTACCGCTGGCTCGAGGGACCCTGCGCCGGGGCCGGGCGTGGTTCGACCTGACGGCGGCGCCGGTCGACGGAGCCGGCTTCGTCGGCGATGCCGTCGCCGCTGTCGTCACCCACCTGGTCGACCGGGCCCGGCGGATGGACCACGGACCGCCGCGGTGGGTGGTCAGCGCCCCGGGGCCGGTCCACGACGAGATCGCCGCCTCCGCGGGCCTGGTGACGCGCCGGGACCTGCTGCAGCTCCGGCGGCCGCTGCCGGTCGAGGCGACGCTCCGGTGGGGCCTGCCGGCGGTGGTTCTCCGGCCCTTCCGGCCCGGCGTCGACGAGGAGGCGGTGGTCGAGACGAACGACCGGGCCTTCGCCGCCCACCCCGACCAGGCCGGCCTCACCGTCGAGGACCTGCGTGACCTCGAGACCCGAGCGTGGTTCGACCCCGAAGGGTTCCTGTTGCTCGACGCCGACGCCGCTGCGGCCGGGGACGCGGCCGGGGACCAGGGCAGCCGGCTCGACGGCTTCTGCTGGACGAAGGTGCACGACGACCTCGACCCGCCCCTCGGGGAGATCTACGTGATCGGCGTCGACCCGACCGCCGGTGGCAGAGGGTTGGGCAAGGCCCTCACCGTGGCCGGGCTCGACTGGTTGCACCGGGCCCGGGCCATCACCGAGGGGATGCTCTACGTGGACGCGGCCAACACGGGGGCGATGTCGATGTACGACCACCTCGGCTTCACCACCCACCACCTCGACCGGGTCTACTCGCCGGCGTCCCCCTGGATCAGGTCACGCCGACACCGACGAGCGAGCCCACGAGCCACGTGACCCCGGCGGCCACGGCGGCGATGCCGAGCTGGCGGGCCGCCGACCGCAGCGCCGGCCGGCCCGTGAACCGGGCCAGTCCGAGGCCGACGGCGACGGCACCGAGGGCGCCGAGCACCACCGACGCCACCGCCGCCGCCGCCCCGGTGCTCACGAACCACGGCAGGAGCGGCAGGAGGGCGCCCAGGGCGAAGGCCACGAACGAGGACCCCGCCGCCCGGACCGGTGACCCCAGCGAGCGGGGATCGATGCCCATCTCCTCCCGGGCGTGGGTCTCGAGGGCCAGGTCGGGATCGCGCATGACGTCCTCGGCCATGGCTCGGGCCCGGCCCGGGTCGATGCCCCGCGAGGCGTAGATCTGGCTGAGCTCGGCCGTCTCGACGTGGGGGTTGCGGCGCAGCTCGATGCGCTCCATCTCCAGCTCCCGCTCGAGCAGCTCGGCCTGGGCCCGCATGGAGACGTACTCGCCGGCCGCCATCGACACCGCGCCGGCCACGAGGCCGGCCAGACCGGCCAGGCGGACCACCCCCGGGGCCGGGTTGGCGCCGGCCACCCCGAGGATGAGCGACACGTTGGAGACCAGCCCGTCGGAGACGCCGAACACCGCCGCCCGAGCGGCCCCGCCCTGGACGTCGCGGTGGTGGTGCGTGTCGACGGGGCGGTCGACCGCCGTCGGCACCGCCGCCGGCTCGCCTGCGCTCATGGCCTCACCGTACCGACCGGCCCCTCGAGCAACGGCCGTTGACCGGTACCGTGAAGTGGCCATGTCACCGGTCGTTCGCCCCGCCGACCAGATCGTCTCTCGAGGCACCGTCAGCGCACGAGGACGGTGAGGTCCTCGGCCCGGACGGCGTCGACCAGCCGCTCGCCGGCCGCCACCACCGACCCGGGCCAGACCACCGCCCGTTCGAGCACGGCCCCGTCGCCGACGATCGCGCCGGGACCGACCACCGACCGGCCGCCCGAGGCGGCCAGGTTGGCCGCCAGGTACTCGGTCGGGGTGCCGCAGTCGACGAAGGGACCGCGGTGGTCCACGAGCTCGAGCGAGCCGGCGGCGTGGCGTTGGCGCCAGCTCACCTCGTACAGCCCTGACGGGACCGGCGACAGGTCACGGATGGCCGCCCAGGGCATCAGGGCAGCTCCGCAGTAGCGCTGGTCACCGAAGTCGGCTCGCGCCGGTTCGGTGACGGTCAGCAGGCGCACCCGCTCACCGTCCCAGCCTCGGATGAAGACGCGCAGGTCGGCGGGGAGCCATGCGTCGGCGTTGGTCACGAGGACGGGTCGCCCGGCGATCCAGTCCCGAAGGGCGCCGAGGGCACCGGCGGTGCCCAACGCCTCGCCGTCCTCGATCGACAGGTGGGCCCGGCCGACGAGGTGGTCCCGCAGGAGCGATTGGTGCCGGTGGACGTTCACGGCAAGGTCGCCGGCCACCGCCCCGAGGCGGTCGAGGGCGAGGTCGACGAGGGGCCGTCCGCCGACCGGGCAAAGCGCCTTGGGCCGGAGCCGGCTGAGCGGTGCCAGCCGTCGACCGGCGCCGGCGGCCAGGACGACGCCTGCCACACTGTCAGCCATGCGCTTCAGCCGGTGGACGAACCCCTCGCTCCCCCAGACCCTCCAGATCGGGATGTTCCTGCTCTACATCGATGCCGTCTTCGGCATTCTCTTCGGGTCGGTGCTGGCGTTCCCGCTCGGCACCCTCGTCGTCATCGGCTCCGCGCTCGCCGGCCTGGGCATCGCCAACGAGTACCGGTGGGGCTGGCAGCTCGGTGTGGCCGTCTCCGCGCTGGCCCTCGTCCCCTTCGCCCTCTTTGCCGCCAGCGAGGGCCTCGGCGAGCTGTTCGACCCCCGCATCGTGCTCAGCCTGCTGTTCCCGGTGGCCCAGTTCGCCCTGTTGGTGCACCCCCAGAGCCGGGACTACCAACGGATCTGGTTCAGCTGAACGTCTCGACGGCTTCCCTCGATCCTGGGGCATGATGCGGCCATGACCACCACCATCGACGGCATCAGCGGGCTCAAGGAACGGATCGGCCAGCACCTCGGCCACTCCGACTGGGTGCAGATCACACAGGAACAGGTCAACACCTTCGCCGACGCCACCGGCGACCACCAGTGGATCCACGTCGACCCCGAGCGGGCGAGGGCCGAGAGCCCCTTCGGCGCTCCCATCGCCCACGGCTACCTCACCTTGTCCCTCGGCCCCATGCTCGCCCCGCAGATCATGCGGGTGGAGGGCGTGCGGATGGGGGTCAACTACGGCTGTGAGAAGGTGCGGTTCCCCTCGCCGGTCCCGGTGGGGGCCAAGCTCCGCCTCGGGGCCGAGCTCACCAACGTGGAGGACATCCCCGGCGGCGCCCAGGTGTACATGACCTTCACCTTCGAGGTGGAAGGCGCCCCCAAGCCGAGCTGTGTGGCCAACATCATCTTCCGCTACTACGAGTAGCC
>JAUJOW010000007.1:24216-65391 GCA_030447445.1 Acidimicrobiales bacterium
GCGCCCCCAAGCCGAGCTGTGTGGCCAACATCATCTTCCGCTACTACGAGTAGCCAGAGGTTCGTGCGATGGGTCGGGGTCGAGCGCTCACTCGGGCCAGACCGGCCCCAGCGCACGAGCCTGGACGGCCGCACCAGCGGCGCCCGACCCGTTCGGCTCGTGCTCCGCTGAGACTCGTGAGCCTCAGGCCTCCGGGGGGCGGGCCGGCGTGCACAGCATCTGGGAGCCGGCCGAGGCGAGCAGGGTGCCGTCCTCGGCCCACACCCGGCCCTCGGAGGACAAGATCCCCGCCGTGGCCAGGGGCGCCTCGACGCGGGTGAGGAGGAGGGGGCTGTCGGGGGCGAAGCGATGGAAGCGCACGTGGAGGTCCAGACTCGGGGCCACCCAGGGTGGCGGGGCGTCCATCGCCCAGCTCCAGGCGTGGGCCCGGGTGGCGGCCGGGTAGCCCATGGTGTCGAGCACCACCACGAGCCGGGCGGCGTCGACGAGCGGGTCGTCGAAGGTGGCGCGCGGTCGGAAGCGGAACCAGGTGTCGGCCACCGGGGGCAGCGGGCCCGGCGGTGGCCAGTCGGAGCGCCAGTCGGTGGGCCAGTGCTCCATGTTCCCCCAGAAGGGGAACGGCGGGGGTGGCCGATCGCTCTCGGCCATGTGCTCGTCGAAGGACTTCACGTCTCCGGGGCGGGGCACGTCGGGCATGGCGGTGACGTCGTGGTCCAGGCCGGGGAGGCCGTCCTCGACGAACCAGGCCATGGCGGCGGCCACCGGCCGGTCACCCTGCGCCATGGCCACCGAGACCGCATGGGCGCGCCGCGTGTGGCGCAGGGTGGTGGTGGTGAGCTCGACCGGGTCGTTGGCGGCCACGCCGAGGAACTGGACAGCGAGCGAGACCGGACGGGAAAGCCCGGCGTGGGCGCCGGCCGCCCGCAGCAGGACGGCGGCGACGTAGCCGCCGTTGGGCCCCCAGATGTTCCAGTCGGCGTGGAGGTGGGCGGTGTAGGAGCCGTCGCCCCCCTCCACCGCGCTGTCGACGCTCAGGTCACCCACGGTCGTCCTTCAGCGCAGCTGGGGGATGACCTCGGCGGCGAACAGCTCGAGGGACCCGTGGTCGGGGTAGTCCGCGCACCACGGCACGAAGCCGGTGCAGCCGAGCTCGACATAGCGCTGGATCTTCTCCGCCACCTGTTCGGGTGTGCCAACGAGATTGCCTTCCCGCCACGACTCGAACGGCTCGCCCCAGAACGACCGGGAGCGGTCACCGATCTCGGCCTCGGTGGCCCGGACGAACAGCTCGGGCGACCAGGTCTTGGTGATCTCGTCCTCGTCGCGGCCGACCTCGGCGCAGTGGCCCTTCAGCACCTCCCGCTTGTGCCGCCACTCGTCGGGCTTGCCGCCGAAGTTGGAGTGGGTGGCGTGCCTGGCCACCACCCGGAGGGTCTTGCGCTCACCGCCACCGCCGATCCAGACGGGCGGGTGGGGCCGCTGGAGGGGCTTGGGATCGCACTGGGCCCCGTCGACGGAGAAGTGGGTGCCGGCGAAGGTGGCGTCGGGCTCGGTCCACATCCGCTTCACGATCTCCACGCACTCCTCGAGCATGGCGATGCGGGTCCCGGCCGACGGGAAGTCGTAGCCGTAGGCCCGGTACTCGTGGTCGTACCAGCCCGCCCCGATGCCCCAGTCGAGGCGGCCACCGCTGATCACGTCGACCGTCGAGGTGACCTTGGCCAACAGGGCGGGGTTCCGGTACCCCGTGCAGCCGACCATCTGGCCCAGTCGGATGGTGCTGGTGCACTGGCTGATGGCGGCCATCGTCGTCCAGCACTCGAACACGGCCTCGTGGGCGGGGACGGGCACGTTGTGGAAGTGGTCATAGACCCAGACCTGGTCGTAGCCGAGCTCCTCGGCTCGCACGGCGGTGTCGACGGCCCGCTGCCACTTGGCCTGGGGGTCGGGGATCGAGGCCAGCTCCATCTTCCAGCCCTGGGGGACGAACACGCCAAAGGTGAGATCGGTCATGGCGGCACCGTAGGCCGACCGGTGGGGGCGGTCGCTAAGGTCGGCGGCCGATGCCGTTCAACCTGGCCCAGGTGCACGAGGCCGTCGCCGCCGCCAACCCGGACCGGGAGTGCATCGTGTGGGGCGACCGGCGCCTCACCTACGCCGACGTCACCGATCGCAGCCGCCGCCTGGCCGCCGTGCTCGCCGGCCATGGCCTCGGGGCCCACGTCGAGCGCGACGCGCTGGCCGGACACGAGTCGGGGCAGGACCACGTCGGGCTGTACCTCCACAACGGCAACGAGTACCTCGAGGGCATGCTCGGGGCGTTCAAGGCCCGGGTGGCGCCGTTCAACGTCAACTACCGCTACGTGGCCGAGGAGCTGCGTTACCTGCTCGCCGACGCCGGCGCCCGGGCCATCGTCTACAACGAGGCCTTCGCCCCCACCCTCGCCGGTGTGCGGGCCGCGCTGCCCGAGCTCCGGCTGCTGCTGCAGGTGGCCGACGGCTCCGGTCACGGTCGGCTCGACGGCGCCCTCGACTACGAGGAGGCTCTGGCCGCCGCCTCACCCGGGGACGGCGGCCCTGACCGCGCCTGGTCCCCCGATGACCTCTACGTGCTCTACACCGGCGGCACCACCGGCATGCCCAAGGGGGTCCTGTGGCGCCAGCACGACATCTTCATCGCCGCCATGGGCGGCCGTCCCTTCGGCCAGGCCAACGTCTTCGAGTCGATCGACGCCGTGGTGGAGGCTTCGAAGACCGGGGGCGGGCGGGTGCTGGTGCTGCCGCCGCTCATGCACGGCGCCGCCCAGTGGTCGGCGTTCAACGCCTTCACCGGCGGGAACACGGTCGTCATGCAGCGCGACACCACCCGCCTCGACCCGGTGGACGTGTGGGAGACCGTCGAGCGCGAGCAGGTGCTGATGATGCAGATCGTCGGCGACGCCTTCGGCCGCCCCCTCGTCGAGGAGCTCGAGCGGGGCAACCACGACCCCTCGTCGCTGATCGCGGTGGTGAGCGGCGGCGCTCCCCTCAACTCGACGTTGAAGGAGCGCCTGCTCGCCCAGCTCCCCAACGCCTTCCTGCTCGACGCCGTCGGGTCGTCGGAGACCGGTGCGCAGATGGGCCACACCTCCACCAAGGGGTCGGCCCGCACCGGCGAGTTCACCCCCGGGCCCGGCACGGTGGTCGTGGCCGACGACCTCTCGGCCGTGCTCGCTCCCGGCCACGACGGGGTGGGCTGGCTGGCCCAGGAGGGCCACGTCCCCCTCGGCTACCTGGGCGATGCCGCCAAGACCGCTCGCACCTTCCCGGTGATCGACGGCACCCGCTACTCCGTGCCGGGTGACCGGGCCGTGTGGCGAGCCGACGGGGTCATCGAGCTGCTCGGGCGGGACTCGGTGACGATCAACTCCGGCGGCGAGAAGATCTTCGCCGAGGAGGTGGAACAGGCCATCGCCCACCACCCCGCCGTCTACGACGTCGTCGTGTGCCCCCGGCCGAGCGAGCGGTGGGGCCAGGAGGTGGTTGCCCTGGTGCAGCCGGCGCCGGGCGCCAGCGTCACCGACGACGATCTGCTGACCGAGTGCGCCAAGCACCTCGCCCGCTTCAAGTTCCCCAAGCGCTTCGTCTACCTCGACGCGCTGGTCCGCTCACCGGCCGGGAAGGCCGACTACCGCTGGGCCCGGGAGACCGTCGAAGAACGCCTCGGCACCGGCTGAGCTCGTTACAAGGGCAGGTTGCCGGTGGCGCTGGCCACCGAGCCGTGGTCCTTCCAGGCGGCGATGGTGCGCTGAGCGATCCGCATCTGGTGGATCTCGTCGGCCCCGTCGGCGAAGCGGGCCCAGCGGGCCTGCTTCAGCATCTCCCCCAGGGGCGTGTCCGACGAGTAGCCGAGCGCGCCGTGCACCTGGATGGCCCGGTCGATGATGCGGTTGAGCGAGTTGGCCACGAAGTGCTTGGCCATGGACACCTCGCTCTTGAAGTCCTGGCCGGCGTCGATCAGGTAGGCGGCGTGGAGCACCATCAGCTTGCACTGGTAGAGCTCCATGGCCGAGTCGGCGATCAGCCACTGGATGCCCTGCTTCTCGGCCAGGAGCGACCCATGGCTGAACCGGCCGAGGGACCGGTCGACCATCATCTCGAGGGCGGTCTCGGCCTGGCCGATCCAGCGCATGCAGTGGGCCAGGCGGGCCGGGCCCAACCGGGCCTGCCCGAGCAGGTGGCCCTGACCCCGGCCGCCGAGCATCTGGTCGGCGTGCACCCGCAGGTCGGTGATGCGGATCTCGCAGTGGTTGTGGCTGCCCGACATGGTCTCGATGTCACGCACCACCTCCCACCCGTCGCTCGGGATGTCGACGAGGAAGGCCGAGTTGGCGGCCTGGGGCAGGTCGGGGTCGTCCTCGGTGCGGGCGATGAGGATGGCGAACTGGGCGCCCCGAGCGCCGGAGATGAACCACTTGTGGCCGTTGATGACCCACTCGTCGCCATCGCGGACGGCGTTGGTTC
Source organism: Acidimicrobiales bacterium (assembly GCA_030447445.1). Lineage (GTDB taxonomy): Bacteria > Actinomycetota > Acidimicrobiia > Acidimicrobiales > Iamiaceae > JAUJOW01. Next base: position 28,720 of record JAUJOW010000007.1, read on the forward strand.
GGATGAGCGTGGGATCCGATCCCGCCACCTCGGGCTCGGTCATGGCGAAGCAGGACCGGGCGTAGCCCTCGCACAGCGGCTTCAGGTACCGATCCTTCTGCTCGTCGGTGGCCCAGTGGAGCAACGTGTGCATGTTGCCCTCGTCGGGAGCCTGGGCGTTGAGGGCGAAGGGCCCCATGCGGCTGCGGGCGGCCTCGGCCGAGACGCTGGCCATGGCCACGTGGCCGAGGCCCATACCCCCCCACTCGGTGGGCATGTGGGGCAACCACAGGCCCCAGTCCTTGGCCGCCTTGCGCATGTCGATGATGGCCGGGATCCACTGCTCTCGCTCCCAGCGCTCCTCCTCGGCGGTGCGTTCGACCGGGGCCACGACATCGGCCACGAAGGAGCGCACCTTGTGGCGAACCTCGTCGAGCTCGGGCGGGAACGTGAAGTCGATCGCCATCGCCGAAGCGTAACCCGGCTCTTGACCGGCCGGTCAGGGCAGCCATGATGGGCCGATGGACACCCGAGGGCCCACGGCCACCCGACCGCCCATGCCTACCCGACGGCTCGGCCGGACCGAGCACCACAGCTCCCTCGCCATCCTCGGCGGGGCGGCCTTCTGGGAGGCGACGCCGGAGGAGGCCGGGCGGGGCCTGCACCTGGCCCTCGACCGGGGCGTGAACCACCTCGACATCGCCCCGCAGTACGGCGCCGCCGAAGCCGTCGTCGGCCCCCACCTGCCGGCGGTGCGGGACCGTCTCTTCGTCGGGTGCAAGACCCTGCGCCACAACGCCGACGGCGTGCGGGCCCAGCTCGAGGCCTCGCTCACCACCCTCGGCCTCGACCAGCTCGACCTCTACCAACTCCACGCCGTCACCACCGTGGACGAACTCGATGCCCGGGCCGACGCCCTGGGCGCCATCGAGCGGGCCCGCGACGAGGGCCTCACCCGCTTCGTGGGCATCACCGGCCACGACATGACCGCGCCGGCCACCTTCCTGGAGGCTCTCCGCCGCCACGACCTCGACACAGTGATGCTCCCCGTCTACCCCCGGCTCTGGGCCGACCCCTCCTACCGGGCCGACGCCGAGGCCCTGCTCGAGCGGTGCACCGCCCGCGACCTCGGGGTCATGGCCATCAAGGCGGTGGCCCGGCGCCCGTGGCCAACAGGAGGGGACCGGTCGCCGTCGCCCTGGTACCAGCCCCAGACCGACCCGGAGGCCATCGAACGAGGGGTGCGCTTCGCCCTGTCCACGCCTGGGGTGCACGCCCTCTGCACACCGGGTGACCTCAACCTGCTGCCGGCGGTGCTCGACGCCGTCGAGGGCGTCGCCGCCGCCGACCCCGCCGGGCCCGACGAGCGCCGGGCGGCGATGGAAGCCATGGCCGAGGAACCCGGCATCTTCCCGATCGCCGCCGCCCGGTGAGACGCTCGCCCGCTGGCGACGTCCCCCGCAGCGACCTCCCCCACGGCGACCTCGCCGACGGGGAGGACCTGCCCGAGGGCGACGACAAGCGGCGGGCCGTACGGGCCATGTTCGACGCCATCGCCCCCCGCTACGACCTGGTCAACCGGGTGATGACGTTGCGCATGGACGTCGGGTGGCGCCGCCGCGCCGTCGACCGCCTCGACCTGGACGCGGGTGCCCGGGTGCTCGACCTGGCCTGCGGCACCGGGGACCTGTGCCGGGAGCTCACCCGGGCCGGCCACCTGCCCGTCGGGGTCGACCTGTCGTTCGGGATGCTGGCGGCCGCCCGCACGTCGGCCCCCCTGGTCCAGGCCGACGTCCTCCGGCTGCCGGTACCCGACCGATGCGTCGACGGGATCACCTGTGGCTTCGCCCTGCGCAACCTCGTCGACCTGGCCGGTGCCTTCGCCGAGCTGGCCCGTGTCCTGCGCCCCGGTGGCCGCGTGGCCCTCCTCGAGGTGGCCGAGCCGCCCAACCCCCTGCTGCGGTGGGGCCACGGCCTGTACTTCGGTCGGGTCGTGCCCCGCATCGGCGGCTGGCTCTCCGACGGGGCCGCCTACCGCTACCTCCCGAGGTCGGTGGCCTACCTGCCCGAGCCCGAGCGGATGCTGGCCATGCTGGCCCACGTGGGATTCGTCGACGTCGGCCGCGACCTGCTCTCCACGGGCATCGCCCAGCTCGTCTCGGCCACCCGTGGCTGACCTCCTGGCCTGCACCCGGCGCGTCGACGGCGACGTCGACCTGGCCGGCGTGGCCGGCGGCGGCGGCGTGCTGTTCGTCCGTGACCACGTCGGCCTGGCCGGGCGGGGGGTCGCGCTACGGGGTTCGACCGGCGAGGTGGTCGACGCGCTCGCCGCCATGGCCGTCGACGACGAGGTGGGCGTGCCGGGCTGCGGTCCGGTGGCCTTCGGCGCACTTCCCTTCGAGCCCGGCGCCGCTGCCGAGCTGGTGGTGCCGGCGCAGGTCGTCGGCCGCGATCCCGACGGCACCCGCTGGGTCACCAGCATCGGTCCCGCTTCGCACCCCGTTGGCCTCGGTCCTTCACTGGCCGCCATCGACGGCGACGGTCCCGTCGAGCCGATGCTGCCGAGCCGGTTCGAGGTGGCCGCCAGCCGGCCGCCGGCCGAGTGGTGCGACGCCGTGGCCGCCGCCACGGCCCGGATCCGCGCCGGCGGGCTCGACAAGGTGGTGCTGGCACGTGAGGTCGTGGTCACCGCCGACGCCCCCATCCCGGTGGACCACCTCCTGGCCCGTCTGCGGTCGGCCTACCCCGGGTGCTTCCTGTACTCGATCGACGGGTTCGTCGGCGCCAGCCCTGAGCTCCTGGTCAGCCGACACGGCGACATCGTGCGGGCCCAGCCCATGGCTGGGACAGCTCCCCGCCGCGGCGACCCGACCGCCGATGCCCACCTGGCTGCCGGCCTCCTCGCCTCGCCCACCTACCGCCACGAGCACCAGGTCACCATCGACATGGTGCACGACACGCTCCTCGCCTTCTGCTCCTACCTGGACTACGAGGCCGAGCCATCGGTGGTGGCGCTGGCCCACGTCGCCCACTTGGCCACGACGGTGGAGGGTCGGCTGTCCCAGCCCCCCGCCTCCGTGCTCGAGCTGGTGGCCGCCCTGCACCCGACCCCAGCGGTGTGCGGCCGGCCGCAGGCGGCCGCCCTCGCCGCCATCTCCGAGCTCGAGGGGCTCGACCGGGGGCGGTACGGGGGAGCCGTGGGTTGGGTGGACGCCCAGGGCAACGGCCAGTGGGCGGTGAGCATCCGTTGTGCCGAGATCGACGGTCCGGTGGCCCGCCTCTACGGCGGCAACGGCATCGTGGCCGGCTCCGACCCGGCGGTGGAGCTGGCCGAGACGCGGGCCAAGCTGCAGGCGGTCCTGGAGGCGCTGATCCGGCCTTGACGTCTAGTGTTCATGCGACCGCTCTGGGCGGCGAGAGTCGGAGGTGGTGACAGTGAGCACGTCGGGCCAGCGACCGCCTCGCGCCGAGCCGGCCCCGACTGCGGCCCGTGGCTGGGAGGCGGTCTGCTCGAGTACCCGCCTGGCCGGCGACCTCCTGGGCAACGACTCGCTGCGCGCCCTGCGGATCGCCGGGGAGGCCCTCGACGCGCTCCTCATGATCGACGAGGCCGAGTGGGACGAGCGGGCCGTCGATGCCCTCTCCACTCTGGCGCATGCCCACCACCGGGCCGGCGTCGCCGCCGAGAGCGTGACGCTGCTCTTCCGGGCGCTCGGCCTGCTCGAACGCCCCCATGTGCGGGCCGCCGTCGGCACCGCCGGTGCGCACCGCCTGCTGACGCGGCTCGGCGAGGCCCATCTGCGAGCGGGCCTCTACGCCGCCGCTCTGGAGCACGCCTACGCCGCCGTCGACCTGGCGGAGACGATCAACCGCCCCGCGCCGCTGGCCTGGACGTGGTCGCTCCTCGCCTGGACCCACCTCGACCTCGGTGAGCTCGACGACGCCCGTGCCGCCTGTGAGCTCAGCGTCGCCCACAGCGCCTGCCTCGGCGTCGACTCGACCCGTCGAGCGACCGCCGCCATGCCCGCCGTGCTCGTGGCCAGCCGCCAGGGCGACCTCGTGGCCGCCCGCCGCCACGCCGATACCTGCCTTGCTGGCGTCGACCTGCTCTCGGTCGGCGATCAGGCCGGCGTCCACCTCGTCGTGGGACAGCTCGACTTCCGCGCCGGGCGCCCCGATGCTGCTCGCGCCCACCTCGAGGAGGCGCAACGGCTGGGCAAGAAGGCCGGCGAACGGTTCTCGATCTTCGCCGCGCTCTCGTGGCTGGCCTGCATCGAGCTGGCTGCCGGGAGACCTCGCGCCGCCCTGGAGACGATGGAGCAGGCGCTCGGCACCGACCAACCCTCGATGGGGCTGGTCGCTCCCTGCTACCGGACCGTGGCCCTGGCCTACGAGGCCATGGGTGAGCTCGGCCCGGCGTTGGAGTGGCAGCGCCGCTTCCAACGGGCCGAGCGCACCGCCCTCGAGGCGAGGGCCGGGGAGCGGGTGCGGCTGCTCGAGCTCCGCCAGCGGACGGCCATGATCGAGCGCCAGAGCGAGCTCGACCGGGCCCGCGCCGAACAGGCCGACGACGAGCGACGGGCCGACGCCGAGCGGTACCGGACGATGATCGAGAGCGCCGCCGACCTGGTGTCGGTGCTCGACGAGGACTCCTCCATCCGCTGGATCAGCGCCGCCGTCGAGCCGATGCTCGGTACGCCGACCGCCGAGATCGTCGGCCGCCGCCCCTTCGACGCCTTCCCACACGAGGACACCCGGGTACCGGGCCAGGCCTTTCTCGCTGCGCTCGCCCAGCCCGGCATCCCCTCCACCCCGGTCGAGTACCGGGTTCGCCACCGGGACGGCTCGTGGCGCTACCTGTCGGCGGTGATGACCGACCTTCGCCACGATCCCACCGTGGCCGGTGTGCTGTACGTGGCCACCGACATCACCCAGCGGCGTTGGCACGGACGGCTCATGGCGGCGCAGGCCACGGTGCTCGACATGATCCTCCGGGGGATGCCGGTGACCCACACCCTCGACCACCTCGTCGACACCGTCAGCGACCTCTCCGGGGCGTCGGTGAGCTGCCGGGTGCTCGACCCCACCGGCAACGGCCAGGGGTCCAGCCTGCTGGTCGAGATGGCTGCCGGCCGCGAGCCCACCGACGAGGAGCGCCAGCTCATCGAACAGTTCAGCCAGCTCGCCACCCTGGCCGTCGACCACAGCCGGGCCGCCGAGCTGGTGGCCCACCAGGCCACCCACGACTTCCTCACCGGCCTGCCCAACCGGCTCCGCTTCGAGCGGGTCATCACCGAAGCCCTCGTCGACCGCGCCCACGACGGTCCGCCCCTGGCGGTGCTGTTCATCGACCTCGACCGGTTCAAGGTGGTCAACGACAGCCTCGGTCACGGCACCGGCGACCGGCTCCTCGTCCAGGTGGCCGAGCGCTTGACCAGCCGACTCGAAGCGGGCGACGTCGTCGCCCGCTTCGGCGGTGACGAGTTCACCATCCTCCGCCCGGAGGTGTCCGACGCCGCACAACTGGTCGCCTTCGCCCGCAGCGTGGTGACCGCAGTGGAAGCGCCGTTCGTCGTCGACGCCATGGAACTGTCGCTGAGCGCCAGCGTCGGGGTCACCGTGTGCCGACGTTCGGCCACCGAGGCCAGCACGCTCATCGCCGAGGCCGACTCGGCCATGCTGCGAGCCAAGGAGCTGGGCCGCAACCGGGTCGAGCTGTTCGACGACGACCTCCGTCGGACCATGGAGGGGAGGCTGCGCCTGGAGACCGCCCTGCGCCGCTCCATCGGCAGCGACGAGCTGCTCGTCCTCTACCAACCGCAGGTCGAGCTGGCCACGGGACGCGTGTGCGGCCACGAGGCGCTGGTGCGGTGGCGGTCCGAGGACCTGGGCACGGTCGACCCCGCCGACTTCATCGCCGTCGCCGAGGAGACCGGCCTCGTCATCGCCCTCGGGGACCAGGTCATCAGGGCCGCCTGTGAACAGCTCGCCGCACACCCCGACCGGGCCCCGATCTGGGTCAACCTGTCGGCCAACCAGCTCGTGCACCCGAACCTGGCAGACACCGTGGCCTCGACCCTCGCCGCCAACGGCGTGGAACCCGGATCGCTGTGCTTCGAGATCACCGAGACCACCATCGGGTCCGACGTCGGTCCTGCGCTCGACGGCCTCGCTGCACTGCGGGCCACCGGGGCCCGCATCGCCATCGACGACTTCGGGACCGGCTACTCGTCGCTCGACCGCCTCCAGACGCTGCCGATCGACGTGTTGAAGCTCGACCGGTCCTTCGTGGTCGACGTCGATCGCTCCCCGCCGCGCCGGGCGCTGCTCAAGGCGATCCTCGACCTGGCCGGCTCGCTGGCGATGGTATCGGTGGCCGAGGGCGTGGAGACCGCCGACGAGCTGGCCTGCCTCGTCGACAACGGGTGTGACGCGGCCCAGGGCTACCTGTTCGCTCGCCCCGGCCCGCTCGGCGCCCTCCCCCGTCGGTACGACATGGCATCGTTCACCCGCTGAGCGCGGCGGCCACGGCGTCGTGCAGCTCACGGTGCACGGCCACGTTGGCGTCGCGGTTCGTCCCGACGATGACGGCGCGGACCCCGCCGGCGCCGATCGCCTCGGCCACAGCGGGACCGACCTCGGTAGCCGTCTCCGGCCGGGTCACGGCCAAGCCGTGTGCCGCCGCCAGCGCGCCGAGGTCCACCCCGTGGGGGGTCCCGAAGAGCTGCTCGAAACGGGCCGGTCCGAGCTCCTGGCGTTGGGCCAGGAACGAGAAGATCCCGCCGCCGTCGTTGTCGACCACCACCAGGGTGAGGTCGAGGGGGCGACCGGCCAGCCCCAGGAGGCCGTTGGTGTCGTGGAGGAAGGCGATGTCGCCGAGGTGGGCGACGGTAGGGCCGCCGGTCAGGGCCACCCCGGCGGCCGTGGAGGTCACCCCGTCGATGCCGTTGGCCCCGCGGTTGGCCAGTACGTCCACCCCGGCGCGGGGCCGGCCGTACCACTCGAGGTCGCGCACCGGCATCGACGACGACGCCACCACGGTCGTACCGTCGGGGACGGCGGCCAGGAGCGCCCGAGCCACGCCCGGCTCGGTCACCTCGGCGTGGCCCGCCAGCACCGCGTCGAAGGCTTCCTGGGCGGCGGCCTCGGCGGCGGCCCAGGCAGCCGACCACCCCTCGTCGACCGGGCCGGCGAAGCGGTCGACCAGCGCCGCGCACAGCTCGGTGGGGTCGACGACGGTCACGATGCCGGCCCGCCGCCCGGGATCGATCCATGTCCCCTCCGGGACCACCCGCACCTGGACGTCGGCCTCGTCGACCCAGCCGTTGACCACCCTCGACGCCGGCGGCTCACCCAGCACCACCGCCACCTCGGCGCGGTGCTCGGCGGCGAAGCGGGGGTGACGCAGGAGGGAATCGGAGGCCGCCACCGACCGACCCGACCACCCCCCCGAGCGGCACCCGGCCAGCACCGGCCAGCCGAGCGCTCCCGCCAACGCCCCGACCGCCCCCTGCTCGCCACCACCGCGGCCGACCACGATCACCCCCCGCCGGTCGCGGAGGTGGCCGGCCACCTCGTCGATGAGGGTGCGGTCGCCCCTGCGGCCCCCGGGCCGGTGCCGGTGCCAGGCCGCCCCGTTCGGCCGCCCCTCGGGAAGCGGGCCCGGCGTGCCCACCAGCGGCTCCCGGAACGGGAGGTTGAGGTGCACCGGGCCGGGTACGGGACCGGTGGCCTCGGCCCAGGCCCGGGCGGCCAGCGATCGCCAGCTCGCCCGAGCGGCGTCGTCGGGCACCCCCGGGTCGTGGAACCAACGCACCGCCGACCCGTACAGGTGGGTCTGGGCGATTGCCTGGGGGGCGCCGACGTCCCGCAGCTCGGCCGGTCGGTCGGCGGTGGCCACGATCACGGGCACCCGGGCCTGGTGCGCCTCGACCACCGCCGGGTGCAGCTCCGCCGCCGCGGTCCCGCTGGTGGTGGCCACCACCGCCGGCCTCCCGCTGGCCAGGCCCAGGCCGAGCGCCATGAAACCGGCCGCCCGCTCGTCGTGGTGCACGTGGACCCCCAGCCCGGCGGTGTCGGCCAAGGCCAGGACGAGCGGCGTCGAGCGGGACCCCGGCGCCACCACCACATCGGTGAGCCCGTCGCGCCACCACTCGTCGGCGAGGGTGGCGCAGAAGGTGGCGGCCACGTCGGCAGGGTCCATGGGGACGGCGATGGTACGCGACGCTGTCCCCGGTGCTGCATGCGGAGGTGTCGGGAGCGGGCCCGCGCGTCGTGCTCGTCCACGGCTTCACCCAGACGTCGGCGTCCTGGGAGCACGTGGCCGCCGACCTGGTTCGGGACCACGAAGTGGTACGGGTCGACGCCCCCGGGCACGGCCGATCGGGAGAGGTGCACGCCGACCTTCCCGGCGGCGCCCGCCTGCTCGGCCGGGTCGGCGGTCGGGCCTCCTACGTGGGCTACTCGATGGGGGGACGGCTGGCGCTGCAGCTCGCGCTCGACCGGCCAGGGGTGGTCGAGCGGCTGGCCCTGGTCGGCGCCACCGCCGGCCTCGAGGCTGCCACCGACCGGGCGGCCCGGCGAGCGGCCGACCAAGCCCTGGCCGAAGAGATCGAGCGTGACGGCGTCGACACCTTCCTCGATCGTTGGCTGGCGCTTCCCCTCTTCGCCGGGCTACCGGCCGACGCTGCGGGCCTCGAGGCGCGCCGGGCCAACACCGCCGGCGGTCTGGCCGCCAGCCTCCGGCTGGCCGGCACGGGGACGATGGACCCGCCCTTGTGGGGGCGCCTCGGTGAGCTCCGGGCCAGGGCCCTGCCCGTGCTGGTCATGGCCGGCGAGGACGACGCCACGTTCGGGGCCATCGGGCGTCGCCTGGTCGACGGCATCGGCCCGTCGGCGACCATGGCCGTGATCGCCGGGGCCGGCCACGCCGCCCACCTCGAGCGTCCCGTGGAGTTCCTCGCCATCCTCCGGGCGTGGCTGCGGGCGGCCACCTGACCGCCGTTCTCGGGACATGGGGACGGTCATCGCCGTGCCCGAGTCCCGAGAATGGCAGGCGGGGTGGTCAGGAGAGGGCCAACCCGGCGGTGAGGAGGGCCCCGAAGGCCAGCTGGACGCGGCCGGTGGCGGCGAGGACGGGGACGAGGGCGGCCCCCCTCGCACCCTGCAGGACGTGGAGCACCGGCGGCCGGGCCAGGAGCACGGCGAGGAGCGCCAGCGCCCCGAGCGGGCGCCCACCGAGGCCGGCCACCAGGGGGACGGCGAGGAAGGCGCCGACCAGCAGGGTCACGTAGAGCACCCGGGTGCGAGCGTCACCCAGCCGGACGGCGAGGGTCCGCTTGCCCACCGCCGTGTCCCCCGGGATGTCACGCAGGTTGTTCACCACGAGGAGGGCGGTGGCGAGCAGCCCGACCGGTACCGAGGCGCCGAGGGCCAGGCCGATCAACCGGCCGGTCTGGACGTAGGTCGACCCGGCGGTGGCCACGACGCCGAAGAAGACGAACACGAACGCCTCGCCGAGGCCGGCGTAGCCGTAGGGGCGGGGGCCGCCGGTGTAGAACCACCCGGCGAGGAACGAGACGGCGCCGACGACGAGCAGCTCGGGGCCGACGGCGATTGCCAGGGCCAGTCCGGCCACCGCGGCCACTGCGAAGGCGCCGATCGCCGCCCGCTTCACTGCCGTCGGCGCGGCCAGACCCTGGCCGACGAGACGGACCGGCCCCACCCGGCGCTCGTCGGTGTCGGTGCCCCGGATGCCGTCGCTGTAGTCGTTGGCGTAGTTGGTGGCCACCTGGATGGCGAGGGCCACGACGAGCGCCGCCGCCGCCCGCCACCAGATGAGCCCGCCGGGCACCTCACCGACGGCACAGGCCGTGCCGACGGCCACGGGCACCACGGCCGCCGGCAGGGGTGCGGGGCCGCGCCCCGGCCACCCAGAGGCCCACGGCGGCGCGGCCGGGCACGTCAGGGGCGCCGCGGGAACTTCTCGAACTCGGGGCGCCGCTTCTCCTTGAACGCGTCCCGTCCCTCGTGGGCCTCGTCGGTGCCGTAGAAGAGCAGGTTGGTGTCGTGGGCGAGCTGTTGGAGGCCGGCCAGCCCGTCCTCGTCGGCGTGGAAGCTGGCCTTCATCAGCCGCAGGGCGAACGGCGACAGGGCGAGCATCTCCCGGCACCACCGCACCGTCTCCTCCTCGAGCTCGGCCAGGGGGACCACGGCATTGACCAGGCCCATGGCGAGCGCCTCGCCAGCGCCGTACTGGCGGCACAGGAACCAGATCTCCTTGGCCCGCTTCTGGCCCACCTGGCGAGCCAGCACCGACGCCCCGAAGCCGCCGTCGAAGGACCCGACCCGGGGGCCGGTCTGGCCGAAGCGGGCGTTGTCGGCGGCGATGGTGAGGTCGCAGAGCACGTGGAGGACGTGGCCGCCGCCGATGGCGTAGCCGGCCACCATGGCGACCACCGGCTTGGGCAGGCGGCGGATCTGGACGTGCAGGTCGCTGATGAGGAACCGGCCGAGCCCGCGCTGGCCGATCTGGTCCTCACCGACGTAGCCGGTGTCACCGCGGGCCTGCTGGTCACCGCCCGAGCAGAACGCCAACGGGCCCGCACCGGTGAGGATGACGACACCGACGTCGGGGTCCTCCCGGGCGCGGGTGAAGGCGTCGGCCAGCTCCTCGACCGTCCGGGGCCGGAAGGCGTTGCGGACCTCGGGGCGGTCGATGGTGATCTTGGCGATGCCCTCGGCCGTCTCGTAGCGGATGTCCCCGTACTCCCCCGCCACCGCCCAGGCGACGGCGGGCCGGATGTCGTCGTTCATGCGTCGGGGTTCATGCCGTCGGGAGCTCGTAGCCCTCGAACTTGGCTCGGAGGTCCTTCTTCGAGAACTTGCCGACCGACGTCTTGGGGACCTGGTCGATGAAGACGACGTCGTCGGGAAGCCACCACTTGGCCACCTTGCCGTCCAGGAAGGCGAGGACCTCCTCCTTGGTGAGCTCGGCGCCGGGCTTCAGCACCACGCAGGCGAGCGGCCGCTCGCCCCACTTCGGGTGGGGCACGCCGATCACCGCCGCCTCGGCCACCTGCTCGTGGCCCATCAGCTCGTTCTCGAGCTCGACCGAGGAGATCCACTCACCGCCCGACTTCACCACGTCCTTGGTGCGGTCGACGATGCGGAGGTATCCCTCGCCGTCCACCGAGGCCACGTCGCCGGTCTTCAACCAGCCGTCGGCGGTGAAGGACTGCGGCGAGCGCTCGTCGTCGTAGTACTCCCGGGCGATCCAGGGCCCCCGTACCTGGAGCTCGCCCGAGGCCTCGCCGTCGGCTGCCACCGGTTCCAGCGTCTCGGGGTCGACGACGCGGGCATCCACGCCGATCGAGGGCACGCCGATGGAGGCGCGGAGGTCGGCCAGCTCGGCGTCGCTGCGATCGGCCAGGGTGGACTTGATGTGGCCGACCGAGGCCACCGGGCTGGTCTCGGTCATCCCCCACGCCTGGAGGATGGGCATGCCGATCTTGGCTCGATAGGCCTCCGACAGCGCCTTGGGCACGGCCGACCCGCCGCAGGGGATGGCCCGCAGGCTCGAGGTGTCGCGTCCGTCGAGCTCGCCCAGCACGCCCATCCAGATGGTGGGCACGCCGGCGGCCACGGTCACCTTCTCGGACTCGATCAGGTCGGCGATGGCCTTGGGCGACAGGTCGGGCCCGGGCATGACGAGCGACGCCCCGGCCGCCACCCCGGCATGGGCAAGGCCCCACGCGTTGGCGTGGAACATGGGCACCACCGGCAGGATGGTGTCGCGCTCCGACGCCCCCAGGCTGTCGACGGTCAGCACCCCGAGCGTGTGCAGGTAGGTGGAGCGGTGGCTGTAGACCACGCCCTTGGGGTTGCCGGTGGTCCCGCTCGTGTAGCACATCGATGCCGCCGCATCCTCGTCGGTGACGTCGAAGTCGGCCGGTGTCGCCGTCCCCACCAGCTCCTCGTAGTCGTGCACCTCGACGCCCTCGATGGCGGGCCGGTCGCCCTTGCCGTCGTCCATCACCACCAGGTGGCGCAGGGTGGTGAAGGTGGGGATGAGCGGAGCCAACAGCCCGAGCAATGACCGATCGGCGAAGATGACCTCGTCCTCGGCGTGGTTGACCACGTAGGTGACCTGCTCGGGGAACAGGCGGATGTTGAGCGTGTGGAGCACCCGGCCCGAGCAGGGGGCGGCGAAGTACAGCTCGAGGTGGCGGGCGGTGTTCCAGGCGAAGGTCCCGACCCGCCCGTCGGCGGAGATGCCGAGGGTGTCGAGAACCGCCGCCAGGCGACGGGTGCGGTCGGCCCACTCGCCGTAGGTCTCCCTCTCCCGGCCGGTGGCCGTGGCCGTCACGACCTCCTTGGAGGAGAAGAGGCGTTCGGCCCGATCGAAGAAGTGGGTGAGGGTGAGCGGGTGCTGCTGCATCAGGCCCTTCATGGCGACTCCTCGTGGGCGAGCGGTTCGGTACACATGAGCGTAGGGCAGGGTCGGTCGTCCTACCCTCGCTGGCGGTGCGCCGACTCGTGGCCCTCGATCTCGCCCCCGGACCCGGCTTCGTGGCCGCCCTGCGCCGGATCTGGGACGACGGTGACGCCGTCCTGCCGGTCGACCAGCGCCTGCCCCCGCCGGCCCGCCAGGAGCTGTTGGCGGCGATGGCACCGGAGGTCGTGGTGGGACCCGACGACGAGCGCGGCCGACGTTGGGCCGGGGGCGAGGCCCGGCCGGTCGAGGACGGCGACGCCCTCGTGGTGGCCACCAGCGGCAGCACCGGCACCGCGAAGGGTGTGGTGCTCACCCATGCCGCCGTCGCCGCCCACGCCGCCGCCGTCCACGCCCGCCTGGCCGTCGACCCCCAGCAGGATCGCTGGCTGGCCTGTCTGCCCCTCGCCCACGTCGGCGGGCTCGGCGTGGTGACCCGCGCTGTCGTGACGGCCACGCCGCTCGAGGTCCACCCCCGGTTCGACCCGGTGGCCGTGGCCGCCGCCGGAGCCACCCTCGTCGCGCTGGTGCCGAGCGCCCTCGACCGGCTCGTCCCCACCGCCGTCAGCCGCTTCCGCCGGGTGGTGCTCGGCGGCTCGGCCGACCCCGGGCCCCGCCCGGCCAACGTCGTGCGCACCTACGGCCTGACCGAGTCCGGCGGTGGCGTGGTCTACGACGGTCGCCCGCTCGACGGCGTCGAGGTGCGATCCGTCGACGGCGAGATCGAGCTGCGGGGACCCATGCTGCTGCGGGCCTACCGCGACGGTCGGGTGCCGCTCGCTTCCGACGGCTGGCTGCCCACCGGCGACCTCGGCACCGTCGGCCCGGACGGGACCGTCACCGTCCACGGTCGACGGGCCGAGCTGATCGTCACCGGCGGCGACAACGTCTGGCCGGCAGCGGTCGAAGCCGTGCTCTCCGCCCATCCGGCCGTCTCCGAGGTGGCGGTGGCCGGCCGGGCCGATCCCGAGTGGGGCCAACGGGTGGTGGCCTTCGTCGTGCCCCGCCTCCCCCGCCACCCGCCCGACCTGGCCGACCTCCGGGCGGCGGTCAAGGAGCGCCTCCCCGCCCACGCCGCCCCCCGTGAGCTCGTGTTGGTCGACCGGCTGGCTCGGACCACCCTCGGCAAGGTCCGCCGCCACCCGCTCCCGGACCGGTGAACGGCCTCAGCGGCCGTGGGCGATGTACTCGTGGAGGACGTGGGTCTCGGTCTCGAGCTCGCTCATCCGGTCCTTCACCACGTCGCCGATGCTCACGATGCCGCACACCACGTCGTCCACCACGACCGGCACGTGGCGGATGCGGCGCCGGGTCATGAGCTCCATGAGCTGCTCGACGGTCGAAGTCGGCTCGCAGATGTAGACCTGGGTGGTCATGATGGCCGACACCGGCTCGTCGAGCGACGCCGCCCCCCGGTCGGCCAGGGCCCGGACGATGTCCCGCTCGGACACCACGCCGTCGATGCGGCGACCGTCGGTGGACACGACCACGGCCCCGATGCGGTGCTCGGCCAGCAGGGCCACCACGTCGGCGACCTTGGCGTCGGGGGCGGCGGTGATGACGTCGGATCCCTTGCTGTCGAGCAGTCCGCTCACGAGCATCTCAGCCTCCTCGTCGCGTCGATGCGCAATGCTCGCAGACGCCGTCGGCCGGCGCGTGGCGCCCGCTGTCGCCGGCCCGCTCAGCCTGCCGACACCAGCGCGCCGCCGTCGACCACGACGGTGTGGCCGGTGACCCAGGAGGCCAGATCGCTGGCCAGGAAGAGGGCGACGTTGGCGATGTCGGCGGGTTCGCCGAGCCGGCGCAGCGGCAGCCGGCGGGCGATGGCCTCCTCCTCGCGCTCCCACAGCGCCCCGGGCCATGTCGGTCTTCACCAGGCCGGGGGCGATCGCGTTGACTCGCACGCTCGGGCCGAGCTCGGCTGCCATCACCCGCGTGAGGTGGATCACCGCCGCCTTGGTGGTGTTGTAGACGCCGATGCCGTGTTCGGTCGACATGCCTCCGATCGAGGCCAGGTTGACGACCGCGCCGCCGTGGGTGGCCATGGCCGCCCGCCACGCCTCCTGGGTCCAGACGTGCAGGCCTCGCAGGTTGACCTGGAAGGTCTTGTCCCAGCGGGCCAGGTCGATGTCGACGGCGGGGCCGAAGTAGGGGTTGGTGGCGGCGTTGTTGACGAGGATGTCGAGGCCGCCGAAGCGCTCGACGGTGGCGGCCACGGCGGCGGCGGCGGCCTCGGGGTCGCCGGCGTTGGCAGGGAAGGTGTCCACCTCGCCCCCCATGGCCCCGGCGGCGGTGCGCAGGTCGTCGGCCTTGCGGGACGAGAGCATGACCGCCGCTCCGGCGTCGGCGTAGGCAGCGGCGATGGCCCGCCCGATGCCCCGTGATGCACCGGTGACGAGCGCCACCTTCCCGTCCAGTCGCAGCTCCATCCCCGGAGCGTGGCACGCCCGCTCGGCCCGTCGTCGTCTTCCCAGGGGCCGAACGTAGCGTGGGACGATGAACCGCCTCGCCGACGAGACCAGCCCCTACCTGCGCCAGCACGCCGACAACCCGGTGGACTGGTACCCGTGGGGCCCCGAGGCGTTCGAACGGGCCAGCAAGGAGGACCGCCCCGTCCTGCTCTCGGTGGGCTACTCGGCCTGCCACTGGTGCCATGTGATGGCCCACGAGTCCTTCGAGGACCCCGAGGTGGCAGCGGTGATGAACGAGCTGTTCGTCAACGTCAAGGTGGACCGGGAGGAGCGCCCCGACGTCGACGCCGTCTACATGGAGGCCACCCAGGCCATGAGCGGGTCCGGTGGTTGGCCCATGACCGTGTTCATGACCCCCGACGGCCAACCCTTCTTCTGCGGCACCTACTTCCCGAAGCGGGGGATGCAGGGTCGGCCCGGGTTCATCGACCTCTGCCGGGCCGTGGACGAGGCGTGGCGCACCCGGCGCGACGACCTGCTCAGCCAGGCCGGCCGGTTGACCGAGCACGTCCGCAGCACCGCCCTCCAGGGCGGCGGCGGCGAGCGGGCGCTGCCGGGGGCCGAGGTGCTGACCGCCGCCGTCACCCTGCTGGTCGACCAGCACGACGACCGCTGGGGCGGCTTCGGCCGTGCCCCCAAGTTCCCCCAGACCATGAGCCACGAGCTTCTCCTTCGGGCCGACGCCCGGACGGGGAATCCCGAGGCGCGGCGCTGCGTCACCACGTCGCTCGACGCCATGGCCTCGGGCGGGATCTACGACCACCTCGGCGGCGGCTTCGCCCGCTACTCGGTGGACCCGGTGTGGCTCGTGCCCCACTTCGAGAAGATGCTCTACGACCAGGCACTGTTGGCCCGGACCTACCTGCACGCCTGGCAGGTGACGGGCCTGTCCCGCTACCGGCAGGTTCTCGACGAGACCATCGCCTACGTGCTGTCGGACCTGCGCCATCCCGACGGCGGCTTCTACTCCGCCGAGGACGCCGACAGCGAGGGCGAGGAGGGCAAGTTCTACGTCTGGACCGTCGAGGAGGTGCGGCGCGTGCTGGGCGAGGACGCCGACGCCGCCCTGGACTGGTGGGGCGTCACCGAGGAGGGGAACTTCGAGGGTCGCACCATCCTCAACCGCATGCACGCTTGCGGCGAGCTGGAGCGCCCGCCGCACATCGAGGACGCCCGCCGTCGTCTCCTTGCCGCCCGGGCGCAGCGGGTCCGGCCGGGGCTCGACGACAAGGTGCTGACCGAGTGGAACGGGCTCATGCTCGCCACCCTGGCCGAGAGCGCCGCTGCCACCGGCGACGAGGACTGGCTCGACGCCGCCGTGGCCACCGGTGAGTTCCTGGTGGCCAACCTCCGACGTGACGACGGACGCTGGTTGCGGTCCTGGCAGGCCGAGAGCGGGGCCCGACACCTCGGCTTCGCCGCCGACCACGCCGCCGTCGTCGACGCCTTCTGCCGCCTCGGGGAGGCCACCGGTCAGGCTCGTTGGACCACGGCCGCCGTCGAGGCCGCCGACGTGCTCATCGACCGGTTCTGGGACAGCGACGAGGGGGGGTTCTTCACCACCGGCGACGACGGCGAGCGTCTGATCGCCCGGGCCAAGGACCTGACCGACGGGGCCAGCCCGGGCGCCAACAGCCTCGCCACCGTGGCGCTCCTGCGGCTCGGGGCGCTCACCGGTGAGGGCCGCTACCGGGAGAAGGCCGAGGCCGTGCTGGCCCTGCTGGGCCCGGTGGCCGGCGCCCACCCCACCGCCTTCGGGCACCTGCTGACCGCCGTCGACCTCGTCCACTCCGGGATCACCGAGGTGGCCGTGGTCGGCGATGCCCTCGACCTCGTGCGGGTGGTGCAGTCCCGCTTCCTCCCGAACGCGGTGCTGGCGTGGGGTGAGCCGTACCCCTCGCCGTTGTGGGAGGGCCGCCAGGCCGGGCACGCCTACGTGTGCCGGGACTACGCCTGCCAGGCCCCCGTGACCACGCCCGAGGAACTGGCCGCGCAGCTCGACGGCACCTGAACCGCGGCGGTCATCCGGGACCGACGGCATCGGCGGCCACGCCGGCCACCAAGGCGCCGGCCACCAACCCGATGAGGGCGAGGGCCACCCCCCGGAACCGGTCCTGGACGGCGGCCAGCTCCGACGGCGGGGTGAACAGGCGAGCCGGCCACAGGCGCCAGGAGACCGCCGCGAACACCGCGGTCGCCGCCACCAGCAGCACCGCCTTGGTGGCCATGAGCGCCAGCCAACCCCCGGCCACGGCACCGTCGACGGTGGCCACCTCGACGGCGGTGAGGCCGATGCCGGACCCGGCGAGGGCAGCGATCAGGCCCAGGACCTTCCATCGGGCGCCGGCGGCCAGCGCGAGGGCGAGGGCCTCGAAGGCGGCGGGTGAGCCGAGGTGGGACCGGGCGCGGGGCTGCACCACGAAGAGGCTGTACAGCATGGCGCCCAGCCAGGCGGCGGCCACGCCCGTATGGAGGCCGCCGAGCAGGAAGCGGGCGAAGGTCACGGCCGCATCCTGCCGTACCGTTGCTCGGTGTTCGACGAGCTCCTCCGCCAGCCCGGGGTCACCGAGCAGCTCGAGCTGCGGAGCCGGTTCGGCTTCCTGGCCTTCCACGGCGGTAGCCTCGAGGAGGGTACCGACGTGGTGGCCGCCGCCGCCGCCGATGCCGCCGGCGCATCCCTCTGGGCCGTCCGCCAGCCCGAGCACCTGCGGTGGCACGTGCCGTCGATCGCCGTGTCACCCGAGCACTCCGACGCCCTCGTCGCCTTCCTCGACCACGTCGAGGTGGCCCTCGCCGTCCACGGCTTCGGACGGGAGGGGTACTGGACGAGCCTGCTCGTCGGCGGCGGCAACCGGGCCCTCGCCGCCCACGTCGCTGGGCACCTGCGCCCGGCGCTGGCCGGCTACGAGATCGTCGACGACCTCGATCGCGTACCGAGCGACCTCCGGGGCGTCCACCCGTCCAACCCGGTGAACCTCCCCGTTGGTGGCGGGGCGCAACTCGAGCTGCCGCCCCGGGTGCGGGGCATGGGCCCGGCCTGGGATGGGCATCCCGACCGGCGGGCCGGCCGGCTGGTCCCGCCCACGATGGCGCTCATCGCTGCGCTGGCCACCGCCGCCGGGTCCTGGCCTCTCGGCTAGGACCGCACAGAACCGTTCTGGGGCAGGAAGCGGGGGCTACAGGGGGACCGCCATCTGCCCCAGAACGGAGCTGCGGTGGGTCAGATGAGGCCCAGCTTGCGGGCACAGGCCGGCCAGGCGCCCCAGCCCTGGGAGGCCCTCAGGCGCTCACCCATGGCGATCTGGGTCTCACGGCTGTGCTCGTGGGGGTAGCCGGTGCCGCCCACGGCCTGCCAGGACGACAGGGAGAACTGGATGCCGCCGTAGTAGCCGTTGCCGGTGTTGATGGCCCAGTTGCCGCCCGACTCGCACTGCGCGATCTGGTCCCAGATGCCACGCCCGGCGCTGGGGGCCGGCGCCGGCTCGACGGCCGGTTCCGGCTCCGGGGCCGGCTCGGGCGCAGGGGGCTCGGGTGCAGGGGCGGGCTCGGGCTCAGGGACCGGCGCTGGCTCGGGAACAGGTGGGGGCGGGGCCGGGGGCGGGGGCGGGGGCGGCGGGGGCGGCGGCGGTGGCGGCGGGGGCGGCGGCGGCGGGGGCGGCGCGGGGCGGCGGGGGCGGCGGCGGTGGCGGTGGCGGGGCCAGGACGGCCGCCGGCTCGGGCGCGGGGACCGGCCACACGGGCAGGTCGACGGGGTGATCGACCGCGGCGATGCCGGTGCCGCTCTTCAGGAAG
This sequence comes from Acidimicrobiales bacterium, assembly GCA_030447445.1. Classification (GTDB taxonomy): domain Bacteria; phylum Actinomycetota; class Acidimicrobiia; order Acidimicrobiales; family Iamiaceae; genus JAUJOW01. The sequence goes on from JAUJOW010000007.1 coordinate 47,455, forward strand.
GCGCCGGCGAACACCTCCACGTCGCTGTCACCACCGGTGTTGCGCCCGCCGGCGGAGGCGGCGTCACGCTCCCGGCCAAGGACGGTCGGCCGGCCGGTCGGCGGGCCGGTCGGCTCGGGATCGGCGAGCTCCGAGGCCGCCGCCGGCGTGATGAGAGCGACGGCGGCGATGGCGATCGTGACGATGATGACGCCACGGTGGACATCGGGCAGGGCGCGCAAAGCACGGCGCGGGGACACGGGGGCTCCTGGGTGGGAAACGGGGAACGCCGGCCTCCGGGGGGCGGTGATCGCCCCAACGCAGGGGTGACCGGCGGCATCAGGATGACGGTGTCGTCATGAAAACGCAACATGACCGCGGCCACATCGACACATTGTGCCGGTGACGTGTGTCACCAGCGGCGGCGGTGCACGACCTCGGGCAGGGGTGGACGCCGGCGCTGAGCTGAGCGGCCGGGCCGGTCATCGTGATCGGGGTGGCCGAGGGCGACGGTGCCCGCCGCCCGCCACCCGTCGGGCACTCCGAGCGCAGCCAGCACAGGGTGCTCGTGGGCGAACAGGCCGAAGAAGCAGGCGCCGAGCCCGGCGTCCACGGCGCCGAGGAGCAGTCGGTCGACGGCCATGCCGGCGTCGACGAACCAGTACGGCACCGTCCACGCGTCGGGTCCGGACCCGAGACCGGTGGCAGCCTTGTCGGCCTCGGCGTAGCGGGCGGCATAGGCGACCGGCGACGTGGTCACCACGACCAGCACCGGTGCTCGCAGCAGACCCGGCCACCCGAACCGGGTTCGATCCTCGCCCGGGAGCGTCACCTCCCAGTACTGCTCGGTGTCGGCACCCTCGAGCACCACGAAGGCCGTCCCGGCGACGTTGCCGGCCGACGGCGAGCGCCGGGCACCGTCGAGCAGACGATCGACCACCGCCGGTTCGACCCGGTCGGAGGTGAAGCTGCGCACCATGCGGCGCCGCCGGATGGCCTCGTGCAGCTCCACGGCCGCAGTCTGGCCGCACAGGCGCGGACTCGGTGCGAAACCCGCTCGTCGCCCCCACACCCGACCGGCCACCATCGACCGATGGGCGCCGGCGCCGTGCACGACCGCTACGTCGACCTCGTCCGCGGCCTGGTGGCGGGACGTCGGGTGATCCTCGCCGGCGGCCCACTGGCCTGGGCCACCCGCCAGGTGGCCCAGCTGCGCGACGTGGGTGCCGAGCGCTGCCTCGTCGTGGCCAGCGGCATCGGCACGGGCCCCCTGCCCGACCCGGCCCACAGCGACCACGTCGTCGTCCCGGTCGACGCCGCCGACGTGGTCGACGAGCTCCGTCGGGTCGAACGTCTCCTCGCCGACCCGCCGCCCGAGGTCCTGAAGGCGATGGCGGCCTTCGACCCCGACGGCGACGCGCTGGTGCTGATCAGCGCCGTCTCGGCGTCGGGCTCGGTGGGCGACCGGCCGGGCTACGGAGCCCGCCGGTCGGACTGGGTGCGCCTGGACGACAAGACCACCTGCGACGAGTTGTTCGACGACGCCGGCGTTCCCCGCCCCACCGCCGCCGTGGTCGCCGCCCGACGCGACGCGCTGCTGGCCGCGACCACCCGGCTCGACGCCGGCGCCGGCACGGTGTGGTCAGGCGATGCCCGGCAGGGCTTCAACGGCGGGGCGGCGTTCGTGCGCTGGATCCGGCCCGACGCCGGCGAAGCCGACGTCGAGGAGGCCGTGGCCTGGTTCGCGGGCAGGTGTGACCGGGTGAGGGTGGCACCGTTCGTCGAGGGCCTGCCCACGGGCATCCACGGCGTCGTCTGCGACGACGCCGTGGCCGCCCTGCGCCCGGTGGAGCTCGTGAGCCTCCGCCCGGCGACCGGCGGACGGTTCCGCTACGCCGGCTGTGCCACCTACCTCGATCCCGCTCCTGCCGATCGGGAGGCCATGCGGGACGCCGCTCGCCGCGTCGGCACGGTCCTGGCCGACACCCGCGACTACCGGGGGGCGTTCACCGTCGACGGCGTCCTCGGTGTCGACGGTTGGGTGGCCACCGAGGTGAACCCCCGCTTCGGGGGCGGACTCGGCTACGTCTCGGCTGCCCTCCCCGGGCTGCCCTTCGACCTCCTCCACCACCTCCTCGCCGCCGGCGACGGCGCTGCCGTGCGAGCCGCCGACCTCGAGGCGCTCGTCGTCCCCGCCGCCGACCGCAGCCGCTGGGGCGGCGGGTGGACCGCGGTGACGACCCACTACGACACCACCGAGGGCACGCCGGTCGTGTTCGAGGACGGCGGGACGACCTGCCGCCCGGCCGCCGACGGCGACGAGCCCGACGCCGACCTCTCGGTCGGGCCCGGCGCCGAGGGCGGGTTCGTGCGGGTGGCCATGCGAGCCGACCGCACCCCCATCGGGCCCTCAGTGGCCCCTCGCGTGGTTGCCGCCCTGGCGCTGGCCGACGAGCGCCACGGGGCCGGCCTCGGGCCGCTGACGGCGGCCCGGTCGGTCAGGCCAGCTTGACCAGGTCGTCGGCGAGGGCCCAGCCGAAGGCGATGAGGGAATCACCCCGAGCCTGGTTCACCGGGGCGAAGACCTCGTCGAGACCGGGGTCGAGCTTCTCGGGCTTCTGGCTGTCGTGGTCCAGGCACAAGGGGTAGGCATCGTCGCCTCGCACGGTGAAGGTGCGCTCGTCGTAGGTGCCGTTCTCGATGCCGAACCGCTTGGCCAGGCGCCGGCCCCACGCCCGCTCCTCGCCGGTGGCCACGTATCCGGGGCGGGGGACGATGTCGCTCAGCGACCGGTAGGCCTCGTAGCCCGACTTGGAGGCGAAGCGAGCCCCCACCAGCACGTCCTCGTCGGGGAAGGCGAGCACGGCCCGGCGCAGCTGGTCGGCCATCATGGCCTTGAGCACGCTGTCGCGCTTGGCCGTGCGCTTCAGCGAGGCCAGGCCGATGATCACGCTCGGCGTGCCACCGATCCGCTCGAGGGTGCTGAACGAGAAGCCCTTCAGCTTGCCGTTGTCGCGGGCCAGCGTGATGAGCACCCAGGACTCGGCCTGCTTGGACAGCATCCCGGCCTCGTACCGGCTCGGCCCTTCGGTGCAGAGGTCGGCCATCTCGGCCAGCTCGGCATCACCCAGCGCGGTGCAGTCCTTGGTCTCGACGTCGATCGCCATTCCTGCCTCGATCCCCCGAGAGAGCGGTTCCTACGGAACCTCTAGTCCAGCGGGAGACGGCCGCTCGCGCAACTTCACAGGATGGCCGACGGCCCCAACAGCACCCGCAGCTCGGCCAGCAGGCCCGAGGAGGCGTCGACGCACCAGTGGTCGGGGAGGCGCAGCACCCGCTCGTCGCCGACGTGCAGGAACACCTCGGACTCTCCGGGGAACCGGGCCAACAGGTCCTTCAGGTCCGTCACGAGGGAGTCGGCGAGGGCGTTGGCCGACAGGCGGAGACGGACCGGTGGGGCACCGTCGAGCACGGGCTCGAACAGGTCGACCTCCAGCGCGATGAGCTTGGGCTGGTCGTCCCGGGTGTCGACCCGGCCCTTCACGCAGACCACGGCGTCGTCCACCAGCTTGTGGCCGACCTCGATCATGGTGCGGGGGAACACCATGACCTCGACGGTGCCGCCAAGGTCCTCGAGGGTGAAGACGGCCATCAGGTCGCCCTTCTTGGTCCATTTGCGCTGCAGCCCGGTGATCACCCCGCCGCACACCTTCACGGCCCCGTCCTCGGCCTCGGCGAGGTCGGCCACGGTGCCGTCGGTGCGCCGCCGCAACGCCCCCTCGGCCCCCATGAGCGGGTGATCACTCACGTAGAGGCCGAGCATCTCCTTCTCGTAGGCGAGCTGGGTCGACTTGTCGAACTGCAGGTCGGGCAGGGCGGGGCGATCGTCGAAGGCGGCGCCGACGTCGAGCTCGCCGAACAGGGTCATGACGCCCATGTCGGCCTCCCGGCGGCGGGCGATGGTCCGGTCGACGACCTGCTCGAACACGGCCAGCAGGCTCCGGCGGGAGTGGCCGAGGGAGTCGAAGGCCCCGGCCTTGATGAGCGCCTCCAGCGTCTTCTTGTTGAGCACGCTCAGGTGGACCCGGTCACAGAAGTCGTAGAAGTCGGCGAAGGGACCACCGGCGTCGCGCTCGGCCACGATGTGGCCCACGAGCGCCGAGCCGACGTTGCGCACCGCCGACAGCCCGAAGGGGATCACGTCGGTGCCGTCGAGCCGGAAGGGCACGAAGTCGGACTGGGATCGGTTGACGTCGGGGACGAGCACGGGGACGCCCATCTGCCGGCACTCGTTCAGGTAGACCGCCGCCTTGTCGAGGTTGGACTTGACGCTGGTGAGCAGCGCCGCCAGGTACTCGACCTTGTGGTGGACCTTGAGGTAGGCGGTCTGGTAGGCGACCAGGCCGTAGCCGTAGGCGTGGGCCTTGGGGAAGGCGTAGTCGGCAAAGGCCTCGATGATGCCGAACAGCTCGGTGCCGACCCTGGTGCCGTACCCGCTGGCCTCGCACCCGGCCACGAACTTCTCCCGCTCGGCCGCCATGAGGTCGCGCTTCTTCTTGGCGCATGCCTTGCGCAGGTTGTCGGCCTCGGCGAGGGAGTAGCCGGCCATCCGCTGGGCCACCCGCATCACCGACTCCTGGTAGATCATCAGGCCGTGGGTGTCGGCCAGGACCTCGGCGAGGTCGGGGTGGAGGCACGTGACCTCCTTGCGACCGTTCTTCCGGTCGGCGTAGTCGTTGTGCATGTTGTCGGCCATCGGCCCCGGGCGGTACAGGGCCACGAGGGCGGCGACATCCTCGAACGACGTAGGGGCCAGTGAGCGCACGAGGGCCCGCATGGGTGCGCCCTCGAGCTGGAACACCCCGATGGTCTTGCCTTCCCGCAGGAGGGCGAGCGTCTCGTCGTCGTCGAGGGGCACGGCGTCGATGTCGAGCTCCACGCCCCCGTGCTCACGGACCAGCTCGACGGCGTCGGAGATGACGTCGAGGTTGCGCAGGCCCAGGAAGTCGATCTTCAGGAGGCCGAGCTCCTCCACGCCACCCATCTCGTACTGCGTGACCACCGGGGCCGTCGCCGGGTCCTGCCCGGGGCCGGGCTTGCGCTGGATGGGCAGGTAACGGGTGAGCTCGTCCTTGGTGATGACGACGGCGGCGGCGTGGATGCCGTCCTGGCGGCGGAGCCCTTCGAGCCCCTTGGCCACGTCGATCACCTTGCGGGCGTCGGGGTCGAGCTCGTACATCTGGCGCAGCTCGGACGCCATCTGGTACCCGGCGGCGTAGCCGTCCTCGGGCGAGAGGCACGCCGACAGCGGCGTGTCCCGTCCCATGACGAGGGGAGGCATGGCCTTGGAGATGCGCAGGCCGGTCTGGAAGTCGTAGCCGAGGACGCGGGCGGCGTCTTGCACTGCGGCGCGCGCCTTGATGGTCGAGAAGGTGACGATCTGGGCGACGTGGTCGCGGCCGTAGCGCTCGGCGGCGTAGCGGATCATCTCGTCGCGGTAGCGGGAGTCGAAGTCCATGTCGATGTCGGGCATGGAGATGCGGCTCGGGTTGAGGAACCGCTCGAAGAGCAGGTCGTAGCGGATCGGGTCGAGGTCGGTGACGCGCAGGCAGTAGGCCACCGCGCAACCGGCCGCCGACCCTCGCCCCGGACCCACCCGGATCCCGTGGTCCCGGGCGTGGCGGATGAGGTCCCAGACGATGAGGAAGTACGACGAGTAGCCCATGTCGGCGATGGTCCGCAGCTCGTAGGCGAGGCGCTCGACGGCGGCCTCGGGCAGCGGGTCGCCCCAGCGCTCCTTGGCCCCGGCCAGGGTGAGGTGCTGGAGGTAGGTGGCGGCGTCGGAGAACCCCTCCGGCAGCGGGAAGTCGGGGAGCTGCGGCGTGCCGAACTCGATCTCGAGGTTGCAGCGCTCGGCCACCAGCAACGTGTTGTCACAGGCCTCGGCCACCTCCCCGAACAGGCCTCGCATCTCCCTGGCCGGCTTCAGGTAGTGGTCGCTGCCGTGGAACTTGAACCGGTCGGCGTCGCTCCTGAGCGAGTTGGTCTGCACGCAGAGCAGGGCGTCGTGGGCCTCGGCGTCGTGGCGGTGGGTGTAGTGGCTGTCGTTGGTGGCGATCAGCGGGGCGCCGAGTCGGGCGGCGATCTCCCGCAGCAGCGGGTTGGTGCGGCGCTGGGCGGCGATGCCGTGGTCCTGGAGCTCGACGAAGAGGTTGTCGGGCCCGAAGATGTCCTGGAGCCGGCCGGCCTTCTTGAGGGCGGCCTCGAAGTTCTCCTGGGTGTGCCGGTCGGGCCGGGTCAGCTCCTGGAGGACGTGCCCGCCGAGGCAGCCGGTGGTGGCGATGACGCCGTCGCTGTGGGCGTCGAGCAGCTCCCAGTCGACCTTGGGCTTGCGGTAGTAGCCCTCGAGGAAGGCCCGGCTGGCGAGCTGGATGAGGTTGCGGTAGCCGACATCGTTCTCGGCCAGCGTGGTCAGGTGGTAGTAGGGCTTGCGGCCGCCCTCACCCTCGCCGCCGGTGTCGTCGACCCGCCCCCGCAGGTTGACCCGCTCGGAGCGGTGGTCGTAGGCCTGGTAGAGCTCGATCCCGACGATGGGCTTGATCCCGGCGGCCTTGGCGGCCTTGTAGAAGGGCAGGACCCCGTACATGTTGCCGTGGTCGGTGATGCCGATGGCCGGCTGGCCGTCGGCGGCGGCGGCGGCCACCACGTCGCCCACCCGGGAGGCGCCGTCGAGCATCGAGTACTCGGTGTGCACGTGGAGGTGGGTGAAGCTGTCGTGCTCGCCCACGGGCGTCCTCCTGGGTGCCTTTCGCGTCCACAGTCGATCCCCAGAGCTTGTCCACCGCCTGGGGATGAATCACACGGCTGTGATTTCGACCGTAGCACTCCCCCGCCGGCCCCGCCGCTGCCTCGGGCCGGCCCGGTACGGTGCCGCCCGGTGGCCGAGCAGCCGCTGTGGCCGCTCGTGGGTCAAGTAGGAGGCGGTATGGGTCGACGGTCGCTGGAGGGCGCCACGGTCGCACGTGTCACGGGCGCGACGCGCCGCGGCCAATACGACAGGGGGTTCTGGGAGTGGCGGGCGAACGGCACGCGGCGCCCCAGCTCTCCCACGTAGGACTCCCACAGGGGACCGGTTTCGACCGGCGCGCCCGCAAATGCCCAGCGGCCGTCGCGGCGCGGCCCGAGCCACGACGTGACCTCGTAGACACCTCGGGTCACACCCTCTGCAACCGACACCACGTGGTTGACACCCCTACGCTCGGCCTCACGCGGGTCGACCTTCCACCAGCCGCGGGTCGCGTCGAATAGCTCACTTGGTGGGATGCCCGGATACCAGCCGGCGCTGAGTCGGAAGTAGCCGGGCTCGAGCTCCTCGGGCGGATCCAGGACGAGTTGCCGAGGTGTGAGCCGGATGAGCAGGACCGGTGGCTCGGTGGCGACAAGCGCCGAAGCTCCGTAGCGCGTTACCAACTCAGCGAGAGGGGTCCGACCGGTCGGCGACACCGTGACCCGCGACTTCGTTCGTCAGTGTGGTCAGGCAGTCGATCAGAGCCGCCTCCACCAGCAGGGCTTGGGCTTCGTCAAGTGCGTGCCGCACTATCTCCAACCGGGGTTCAGTTCCCGCCGCGCGGATCTCCCGAATACGATCCAATTTGCGCGACTGCCCCCGCTCGCTCGCGAGGTCGGCAGCGAGGCCATGAGCGAGTAGTCGAGCGCCCGTGCCCTTGCCGACGTAGAACACTTCATCGCTTCGTGGATCGACGAGCACGTAAACGTAGAAGGGTCCGAGCCGCGTCCCCACCTCGGACGGCAAACGCGGTGAGGCGCTGCGGCCGCCCCTCGGTCGCTCCTGACCGCTCACACGGCCTCCCAGGCGAGACCCTCGCTCTCATGTCTGGATGGAGTTGCGGAGGCGAGGCCGACGTAGCCCTGCTTGCTGATGGGCGACTCGGTTTGGACGTGGAAGTGGCGACGATTGCCGTCGTGGGTCATGAGCATGAGTCGACACGTTCGGGTCGGTGCGGCATCGCCGCCATGGGGATATAGAGGTGGGCAGTCCGGCGCATTCTCCCAGCCTTACAGGGGGCCGGCCTGCGCACCTCGCCACGAAGAGTCCGCTCACCCCAGATGCGGCGAGAGGCTCGGGTCCGAGCTTGGCGGCGATCACTCGAGCTGGGGGTCGTCGTGGTGTCGTGCGGTCGGGTCCGCTCTGGGTTGTCGGTGGCCGAGGCGGTGGTGGTAGGGACAGAGGAGGCGACCGTTGTCCTGGGTGGTTTCGCCGCCGTCTTCGAAGGGGGTGATGTGGTCGGCCTCGCAGCGGTGGGCGGGGGTGTCACAGCCCGGCCAGGTGCAGTGCCGGTCCCGGACCTGGATGGCCCGGCGGAGGGCCCCGGTGAAGAACCGGGTCCGTCTCCCGACGTCGATGACCCGGGAGGGCCCGTCGAACACGATGCGTTCGATGTCGGCGTCGACCAGCAGCCCAGCCAGGGACCCGGGGGCGATGATGGTGCCGTTGGCCAGCTCACAGACCCGCCCGGTCAGGGTGGGATAGTCGACCAGGACGGTGATGAGGGGCCGGGGCCGGCACCCGTCGGCGGGGGCGGAGCGGGCCCGGGTGGCCATCTCGACCAGGGCATCGGGCCGCCGCTGAGCCGGCGTGCGGACCAGCGTGTCCACGGTGACGTCGTCGCCGTGTTCGGCCTTGGCCTTGGCCCAGTCAGCGGCGAACAGCTCGGCTTCGATCCCCGTCAACGTCTCGGCCACGATCGCTCCACCGATGGGGTCGAGCAGGGCGTCGAGCACCCAGGTGCCCTCCAGGGTCTCTGAGCAGTGAGCCCGCCGGGCGTCACGCTGCGACTCAGCATCGGCTTCCGTCTCGTCAGGGGCAGCCAGTTGCTCCCAATAGGCCACGGCCCGAGCAAAGCCCGCCCAGGACAGCTCGGTGGCATAGCCCACCAGCATCTCCTCGTCACGGGCGAAGGCTGCCTCCAGGCCGGACCGGTTGGCTCGAGCCAGGCGGTCGGCGTGATCGCGGGTGATTTCACCGTCGGCCAGGGCCGCCGCGCTGGCGGGCATCCCACGGAGCCGGCGGGCCAGGCGCACCTCACCGTTCAACGCCCCCCGGGGCTGGCGGGTGCGATGAGCCAACCAGGCCGCCGCCGACTTGGGCCCATTGGTCGACCAGGCCCGCCGGCCATCCCACGCCCCGGTCAGTTGAACCCGGGCCGCCTCCAGGCGGGCCGACTGGGTGTGCAAGTCCACCAACAACCCCGACAGGTCCTCATCGGACAGGCCGTCGGCGTCGATCGACTGGAGGCCGTCGACCGCTTCCCGGAGATGAGTGACATGGCATTCCATAGGATCTGCCATGAGCATAAACAGGGGGTGTGACACTCTAGATCGCTGGCAACCCGCGACGTAGAAGTGACTCCATTCACATTGAGCTGATGGACCCGTCCTGCGCCCTCCCGCCGCCCGTCGCTCGGGCTACAGCTGGGTCAGGGAGATGGCGAGGATGGCGAGGTTGCCGACGATCATGACGAGGGCCAGTGGGTGCAGCACGCCGCTGCGGAGGCTGCGCTGTGGCCGGTTGGGCCGAGTCGCCGACGCCAGCCCGCCCCGCCGGCGCAGCACGACGAGACCGGCGACGCCCAGGCTCGCCGCCGCGACCACCTCGAGGGACGCAGCCACCCAGGACAGGATGCTCACGTCAGCGCCGGCGCTGGTGAACGAGTCGCTGAACCACGGTCGGCCCGGGAGGAAGTGCACGACCACGTAGCCGAGGGCGAGTGAGAACCCTCCAGCGAGGGCGGCCAGGGGCGCGAGGCGGTGGCGCTGGCATGCGAGCACGACCAAGGCGATCTGGAGGGCGATCGCCGTCGTGCCCAGCCAGAAGACATCACGGTCGATGGCGTCGACACCACGCCGCAGGTGATCGGCGCCGTGGACGAGCACGGCGACGGCGAAGAAGGCGGCTGCGAGGACGAGGAGCCGGTCGTCGCCACGGTCGTGGCTGGCGGTGGAGTCGCCGTCGGTGGTCGCGCGGTGGATGGTTGCCACTAGAATGATCGTTCTAGCCGGTGCGGCCAGTGTTGGCAAGGGGGAGGAAGTTGGCCGAGACACGAGAGCGGATCCTGGAGGCGACGTCGGCCTCATTCATGCAGCAGGGCTACCTGGGCAGCGGGCTCAAGCACATCTCCCAGATCAGCCAGGCGCCGATCGGATCGCTCTACCACTTCTTCCCGGGAGGGAAGACCGAGCTGGCCGCCGAGACGCTCAAGGCGTCCGGTGGCGCCTACCAGGAGCTGGTGGAGGCCGTGTTCGACGCCGCCCCCGACATCGTCAGCGGGACCCGCGACTGCTTCCAGGCCGCCGCCGAGACCCTGCGACGCAGCGACTACGCCGACGCCTGCCCGATCGCCACGGTGGCCCTGGAGGTGGCCAGCTCCGACGAGACGTTGCGGGAGGTCACCGCCGAGATCTTCGAGAGCTGGACGGAGTCGGCCACCTCCCGGTTCACGGCGGGCGGCGTGGAACCGGCCCGAGCCCGAGAGCTGGCCACCGTCTTCCTCGCCACCCTCGAAGGGGGGTTCCTGCTCAGCCGAGCGGCCAAGGATGCCACCACGATGGAGCTGCTCGGCCATTCGATGGTGGAACTGGTCGAAACCGCCGTCCGCCGCTGACCGGCCCGCACAGGTCAGATCAGGTCAGCGACTCCAGGTGGGCGGCGTCGTTGTAGCGCTCGAGGGTCCACTGGCGGCGCTCGTCGTCCCGGCGCCACTCGGTGAGCGAGGTGTTCTCGGGGTCGAGCCACATGGTGCGCTCGCCGCGGAGGAGGGACTCGTCGAACCCGAGCAGGTGGAGGGTGGCGGCGGCGATGAGGCCGCCGTGGACCACGAGGGCGATCGAGCGGCCGGCGTGCTCGGTGACCACCCGGTCCACGGCGGCCACGGCCCGGCGGGCGAAGGTCACCAGGCTCTCCCCTCCCGGGGACAGCGGACGGTCGGGCTCGGTCATCGGATCGAAGCCGTCGGTGGCCCGCCACTCCTCCCACCGCATCCCGTCGCACTCCCCCGGGTGCAGCTCGCACAGGTCGCAGTCCTGGGAGACGGCCTCGCCGATGGCGGGGGCGATGATCGCCGCCGTCTCGATGGCCCTCGGCAGCACGCTGGTGAGGACCACGTCGACGTGGGCGTCGGTCTCGGTCAGGCGGTCCCGCAGCGCCTCGGCCTGGCGGCGACCGACGTCGGAGAGGCCACTGCACCCGTTGGCCCCGGCGATGATGCCATCGTCGCCGGCGCGGGCCCGGCCGTGCCGGACGAGCAGCAGGCGGGTCGACGCCGCGCCCACCTACAGGTAGGTGCCGGGGCGGTCCGCCGGCCCTTGCTGGGGCGGGCCGGCGCCGGGGCCGAGCTGGCGGCGCATGTCCTCGAGCTGGGCCCTGGCCGCCATCTGCTGGGAGAACAGGGTGGCCTGGATGCCGTGGAACAGGCCCTCGAGCCAGCCGACGAGCTGGGCCTGGGCCACCCGCAGCTCGGCCTCGGAGGGTTGCTCGGCGGCCTCGTCGAAGGGGATGGCCACCCGGTCGAGCTCGGCCCGGAGGTCCGGTGAAAGGGCCGAGCCGAGCTCGGCCAGCGACGTCTCGTAGATCTCCCGCAACCGGCCCCGGGCGGCCTCGTCGAGGCTGGCCGAGCGCACCTCCTCGAGGAGCTGCTTGGTCATCGACCCGATGCGCATCACCTTGGCCGGCTCCTCGACCGCCTCCCGCCGCTCACCGTCGGGGGCCTCGGCGGGAGCACCGTCTCCGGGGGGCGGGATCAGCTCCCCGTGGGCCACGGGCGCGGCGTCGGGGGTCTGGGGATCGGTCATCGGCGAAGCCTCCTCTAGGGCGTGCGGTTCAGGACTGCCCGGCCAGCAGGGGCACACGCATCTCCGCTGAGGTGAGCGAGCCGTGGCGGCCGACCAGCTCGAAGGGGCCGGTGTCGGCCGGGTCGGCGAAGGCGACGTCCTCGTGGGTGACGAGGGCCACGTCGCCCAGCCGAGCGCGGGCAGCGGGGGTGACCGTCGGCCCCCACCATCCCTCGTGGACGGTCTCGTCGAGGGTGCGGACCCAGGCCACGTCGGCGTGGTGGGCCACGGCGGCGGCGTGCAGCGCCGCGGTGCGGCCCGGCCGGGCGTGCAACCACCGGAACCGGCCTTCGCCCGACTGGTACGACACGTGGGCCGCCACCTCGGGGTGCAGCTCCACCACCCTGTCGCCCACGTGCACCTGGCCGTGGTCGGCGGTGATGACGAGGGCGGCGCCGGGCGGGAGCAGGGCCAGGACGTCGCCGACGAGGCGGTCGGCGGCGGCCAGCTCGGCGTCGTAGAAGTCGCCCAGCCCGTACTCGTGGGCGACCTTGTCGATGCCGTCGTAGTAGGCGTACACGAAGGGCTCGCCGGCTCGGAGCTGGCGACCGAGCTCGGTGACGAGCGAGGACGGGACCCGGTAGCCGTGGAAGCGCACCTCGGACAGGTGGGCACCGCTGAACCCCGAGCTCAGGAACTCGGCCTTGGTGACGATGGACGGGCGCTGCCCGCAGAAGGCGGGGGTGGGCTGGAAGCCCTCCGGGTCGATGTGGCGCCGGGCGTCGCCACCGGGGGTCGACCACCGCAGCACGTTCAGCACCTCGCCGTCCACCGCCACCCGGTAGCCGACCACGCCGTGCTCGCCGGGCGTGAGCCCCGTGGCGATCGACGTGAGCGCGGTGGCGGTGGTGGAAGGTACGACGCTCGACAGCGGACCGCCCTCCATGGCCGACAGCGTGGGGGCGAGGTGGCGGCGCTCCTCGAGCTGGTCCCAGCCGAGCCCGTCGAGCACCAGGAGCACCACCTGGTCGGCCTCGGCCGCCACCGCCGGCAGCCACGGCGGGGACACGTCGGTCGGCTCCAGCAGGGCCGGCACGACGTTGGTGATGCACGCACCGTCGTAGTCGGGGATCAGGGGGTGGTCGCCCACCCGGACACGCTATCGGCTGGTTCCGACCGCCCCCGTACGATGCGGACCGATGAAGGTGTCGACCCGGGGGGACTACGCGTGCCGGGCGTTGCTGTCGCTCGCCCTCCACGGGCTCGACGCTCCCACGTCGGTGCGCGACATCGCCGAGCGGACAGGGCTCCCCCAGCCCTACCTCGAACAGATCCTGCTGGCGCTTAAGGGGGCGGGCCTCGTTCGCTCCAAACGGGGCGTGGGTGGCGGGTACGTGCTGGCCCACCGCCCCGAGAACATCACGCTGGCCCAGATCGTCAGCGCCGTGGACGGCCCCATCGTGGTCGGCGACTTCGGGGAGCCGCACCAGAACGGGGCCTGCGACCACGAGGGCCAGTGCGTGCTGCTCGCCATCTGGGGCGACGTCGGCGCCCAGATGCGCCGTCTGCTCGAGGCCTCCACGCTGGCCGACGTGGTCGCTATCGCCCAGGGCCGGGCGGCCTGGCCGGAACCGAGCCCGGAGCGGCGCCCCTGAGCCGACGACCCTGGGCGGGGGCTACGCCGGCTGGTGGTCGGTGCGGGCGTCGGTCGGGGCCGAGGCGGCCCGGCGGGTGAGGTTCTCCCCCGTGGCCGGGTCGAACAGGAAGAGGCGGCTGGTGTCCAACCACAGCGGGAGGCTGGCCGCCTCGGTGGCGCCGCTGGCGGCGTCGAGGCGGGCCACGACGTGGGTGGCCCCGTCGCCGCCGCTCATGCCGACGGTCTCGAGGTCCTCGGCCAGATCGGCCAGGTGCTCGGAGGCGGACCCGCTCACCCCGAAGTGGGCGTAGAGCTCGGCGCCCATCCACTCGATGACCTCGATGTCGGCGTCGAAGGTCACGCCGTCGTCGAGCTTGTCACCGACGAGCGCGGCGTCCTCGAAGTGCTCGGGCCGCACGCCGGCGATCAGGTCGGCACCCGAGCGGCCCGCCAGGCGGGACCGCACGTCCTCGGGCAGGGTGAGCTCGACCATGGGCAGGCGCAGGCGATCACCGTCGAGCTCGGCGGGCAGCAGGTTCATGGCCGGCGACCCGATGAACCCGGCCACGAACAGGTTGGCGGGATCGTTGTAGAGCTCCTTGGGGCTGCCGACCTGTTGGACCTCTCCCCGGCGCAGCACCGCCACCCGGTCCCCGAGGGTCATGGCCTCGGTCTGGTCGTGGGTGACGTAGACGGTGGTGGTCTCGAGCCGCTGCTGGAGCTTGGCGATCTCGGTGCGCATCTGCACCCGGAGCTTGGCGTCGAGGTTGGACAGCGGCTCGTCCATGAGGAAGGCGGCAGGCTCCCGCACGATGGCCCGTCCCATGGCCACCCGCTGGCGCTGGCCGCCCGACAGGTTGCCGGGCTTGCGGTCGAGGTGCTCCTTGAGCTCGAGGACGCCGGCGGCCTCGTTCACCCGCCGATCGATCTCGTCCTGGTCGACCTTGGCCAGCTTGAGCGGGAAGGCCATGTTCTCCCGCACCGTCATGTGCGGATAGATGGCGTAGCTCTGGAACACCATGGCCATGTTCCGGTCCTTGGGGTCGATGTCGTTGACCACCGACCCGTCCACCTTGAGCTCACCGCCGGAGATGTCCTCGAGCCCGACGATCATGTTGAGCAGCGTCGACTTCCCACACCCCGACGGCCCGACCAGGATGAAGAACTCGCCGTCGCCGATCGTGAAGTCGGCCTCCTTCACGGCCTCGAAGCCGTCGGCGAAGGTCTTGGTCACCTTGTCGAGAACGATCTCGGCCATGGGGCGCTCCTTGGTTGAGGCGGCTCAGCCCTTCACGGCACCGGAGGTGAGCCCGGCGACGATCCGGCGCTGGAAGATCAGGACCATCACGATGATGGGGATGGTGACGATCACCGACGCGGCGGCGATCTGGCCGGTGGGGAAGTCGAACTGCGAGCTGCCGGTGAAGAAGGCGATGGCGGCGGGCACCGTCCTGGCCCGGTCGGTCGAGGTCAGCGCCGTGGCGAAGAGGAAGTCGTTCCAGGCGAAGATGAACACGAGGATGGCCGACGTGAAGATCCCGGGGGCGGCGAGGGGGGCGATCACCCGGCGGAAGGCCTGGAACGGGGTGGCCCCGTCGACGCGGGCCGCCTTGTCGAGGTCCCAGGGGATCTCGCGGAAGAACGCCGACAGCGTCCAGATGGCCAGGGGCAGCGTGAAGGTCATGTACGGGATGATCAGGCCGGGCCACGTGTCGAACAGCTTGAACGAACGCCACATGTTGAACAGGGGACCGATGATCGACACCGGCGGGAACATGGCGATGGCCAGGGCCCCCGACAGCACGATCGTCTTGCCCGGGAAGTCCAGCCGGACGATGGCATAGGCGGCGAAGGTTGCGAGGGTGACGGCGAGCAGGGTGGCGATGAGGGCGATCCCGATCGAGTTGATCATCGCGGCGCGGAACTGGTCGTCCTCGAACACCCCGCTGGCCCCGGTGTAGTTGTCGAAGGTGACGTCGCGAGGGAAGAACTTGCCGTCGGTGATCTCCTCGGCCGGTTTGAGCGACAACGACACGAGCCAGGCCACCGGGACGAGGGCGTACACCACGACCACGACCGTGCCGAGGGCCCAGAGCATCCGGTCGCTGGTCGAGCGCCCCCTCATCACCGCTCCCCTCGTTGCTGGGCGAGGTTCGCGCCGAAGCCCTTCACGAACAGGAAGGCGATGATGAGCACCACCACGAACACGAGGACCGAGACCGCCGACCCGAGGCCGAGGTTGAGCCGGGTGATCAGCGTGTTGTACCCGAGGATGGACAGGCTCTCGGTACCCTGGGCGCCGCGGGTCTGCACGAACACCGAGTCGAAGATGCGCACGGCGTCGAGGGTGCGGAACAGCAGGGCCACGAGGATGGCCGGCTTCATGAGCGGGATGATGACCTTCGTCAGCCGCTGCCACGTGCCCGCCCCGTCGACCCGGGACGCCTTGACGAGGTCGTCGGGGACCAGCGTGAACCCGGCCAGCAGCAGGAGCGCCATGAACGGCGTCGTCTTCCAGACCTCGGTGGCGATGATGACCACGTAGGCCGACCAGCTCTCGGTGAACCAGCTCTGCTCGGTGCCGAGCAGCCCGTTGATGAAGCCGGTGGTCGGGTCGAAGGCGAAGCGCCAGGCGAAGGCGGTGACGACCGTGATGATGCCGTAGGGCACGAGGATCGACGCCCGCACCGGGCCCCGCCCGAAGATGGCCCGGTGCATGACGAACGCCAAGGCGAAGCCGAGGATGAGCTCCACGATGACCGACGCCACCGTGATGATCATCGTGTTTGTGAGGTCCTGCCACCAGAGCCGGTTGCCAACCACGGCGGCGTAGTTGTCGAGCCCGACAAAGGCCCGGTCGTCGGGGAAGCGGAGGTCGTAGCGCTGCAGGGACAACCAGACGGCGTAGCCGATCGGGTAGGCGGTGACGAGCAGCATGACCGTCACGGCCGGGGCGCAGAGCATCCATCCCAGCTTGCGTTCCGACTGCGCCCGCCCCGAGCGAGGCCTGGTGGGAGCCTGGCCGGCCGCCTGGGGGGGGATCGTGGTGGTCATTGGCGCTCGCTCGCCTTCGGCTCGCTCACAGGAGGCCCTCTCCGGCCAGCGCCCGTTCGATGGCGCTGCGCAGCTCCTCCACGTCGCCCTCCACGTCGATCTCTCGGGTGGGGTGCAACGTGCGAGATATGGCCAGGGCGACGTCGTTGTAGTACGGCGTCTGCGGTCGTTGCACGGCGTCCTGCAGCGTCTCCTTGATCACGTCGGCGTAGGGAAAGGCCAGGATGTCGGTGCCGGGGATCGTGGCCTCGGTGAGGCGCGGGTCCTCGTAGAGGGCCTCGGTGCTCGGCAGGAGCCCGCCGTCGGTGGCCGCTTGCAGCTGGTTCTCGTCACCGGCCAGGCAGGCGGCGGCCTCGAACGACTCCTCGGGGTGCTCGGAGTAGGCGCCGATCCCCAGGTTGATGCCGCCGATGGTGACCTTGCTCGGTTCGCCCTCGACCACCCCGGGGTACCGGGCCCAGGCCATCTCCTCGGCCAGGTCGGGGGCGTTGGCATTGGCGCTCGGCCACACGAAGGTGTAGTTGACCATGAACGCCGAGCTGCCCGACTCCCAGGAGAGGCGGCCCTGGTCCTCCCGGGACGTCGCCAGCGTCGGGTCGGCGGCCGAGGAGGTCGCAAGCCGCTTCATGACCTCGAGGGCCGCCCGGGTGGCCTCGGGCTCGAGCTCGGGCTCGGTGCCGTCCTCGTTCAGCACCGACGTCCCCGCCGACTCGAGCAGTGACGTGAACCACACCACCAGGCCCTCGTAGCGCTCGCCCTGGACCTGGATGTCGTTCTGCCCGGGGGGCAGGGCTTCGGCCTGGTCGATCATCTCGTCCCAGGTCTCGGGGGCTTCCTCGACGCGGTCCTCCCGGTACCAGAGGAGCTGGGTGTTGCTCGTGAACGGGGCGGCGTAGAGGGTGTCGTCGTAGGTGGCGCTCTGCACGGTCGGCTCGAGGCGCCCCTCCGTGGCGGCGTCGGCCACGTCGCCCTCCCAGGGGAGGATCCATCCGGCCTGGGCGAATTCGGCGGTCCAGATGACGTCCATGCCGATGATGTCGATGTCGGTGTCCTCGGCGGCCAGCCGGCGGACGAGCTGCTCGCGCTGCTCGTCGGCGTTGGCCGGGAGCAGGGCCATCTCGATTCGGTAGCGGCCCTCGGAGGCCTCCGAGCACCGCTCGGCGGCAGCGGCGAAGGCCCCCGAGGGCTCGTCGAACACGTACCACTTGAGGGTGGTGGTCCCGCCGTCGTCACCGCCGCCGCAGGCCACCACGGGCAGGAGCACGGTGACGAGGGCCAGCGCCGCCCACGGCCGCTTCGGGCCGCCGCCACGCTGGGCCCTCCCCATGCTCGCCTCCCCCGACCGCGAAAGATGTGCCCGCCACGGCTACCCGCCCTTCAGCGGTTGGAAACCTCCGCGACACCGAAGCGTTCCCGAGGGG
>JAUJOW010000007.1:65491-80232 GCA_030447445.1 Acidimicrobiales bacterium
CGAAGGCCAGCCGAGCGGCGTGGAGGAAGGGGCGGTCGAGGGCGATGGCCGCTCGGGCTCCCCCGTAGCGCTCGTCGCCGACCACCGGATGGCCGATGGCGGCGAGGTGCACCCTGATTTGGTGGGTGCGACCGGTCTCGAGGTGGCAGCGGACGAGCGTGGTCACCTCGGGCTCGTCGTGGGAGGACACCACCTCGTAGCCGGTCCGGGCCTCCCGGCCGCGGGTGGTCACCGTCATGCGGGTCGGCTCCCTCGCCGACCGGCCGATGGGCGCGTCGACCAGCCCGGCCGGGGCCTCGGGGCGACCCCACACCAGGGCGAGGTACTGGCGGCTGACGCAGCGGCGGGCGAGTTGGTCGACCAGGCCGTCGTAGGCCTCCTGGGAGCGGGCCACGACGAGCAACCCCGAGGTGCCCCGGTCGAGGCGGTGGACGATCCCGGGCCGGACCCGGTCGCCGACGGCGGCCACCTCGGGGAACCGGGCGAGGATCCCCTGGACGAGGGTGCCATCGGCCTGGCCGGCCCCGGGGTGGACCACCAGCCCGGCCGGTTTGTCCACCACGATCACGTGGTCGTCGGCGTGCACGACGGGAGCGACGGCCCCTGGGTCGGCCTCCAAGCCGGGCACCGCAGCGGCGGGACGGGCGATCTCCACCACGTTCCCGGCTCGCACCCGCTCGGCCGGTCCCGTGCGGACCTCGCCGTCCACCCGAACGGCGCCGGCCTCCACGAGCGCCCGCACCGCCGCCCGGCTCTCGCCGGTCACCATGGCCACCACCCGGTCCAGGCGTTCACCGGCCAGGGCGTCGGGCACCCGCTCCCGGTGGATGGCCCCGCTCGCCTGCGGCTCGCTCATCTCTGCGGGGCGGGCGGGGGCGGTCGCACGCTTGCGGCCACCAGCGCGATTGCACCCACGACGATGGCGGCGTCGGCCACGTTGAACACCGGCCACCACTGGAGGTCGATGAAGTCGACCACCGCCCCCCCGAACAGGCCAGAGCCGGGGCGGTCGCGGAAGGCGCGGTCGGCGAGGTTGCCCACCGCTCCCCCCGCCACGAGCCCCACGGCCACG
This sequence comes from Acidimicrobiales bacterium, assembly GCA_030447445.1. GTDB lineage: Bacteria > Actinomycetota > Acidimicrobiia > Acidimicrobiales > Iamiaceae > JAUJOW01. The sequence goes on from JAUJOW010000007.1 coordinate 66,564, forward strand.
GCGCCGAACCGCCGCCGGGCGCTGTCACCGGTGGTGACCAGGAAACCGACCACGACCAGGGCGAGGACAGCGATCACCGGTCCGAGGTTGCGGCCGTCGCCGATGCTGAAGGCGGCACCGGTATTGGAGCTGAGGCGCAGGCGCAGGGAGCCGATCAGGTCCACCTGGTCACCGTCGCCCAGGGCCCGCACCGCCCACCACTTGGTCAACTGGTCGAGGGCGATGATGACGACAGCCACGCCGGCCAAGGTGCCGAGAAGGCGCGGAGACCGGGCGGCGGTGGCTTCGGTCGCCTCAGCGACGGCCGAGGCCTCCGGTCTTGTACTCCACCCGCTCCCGGGCCCACGGGATGGCCTCCAGGCGTTCCTTGGGGATGAGCTCGCCCGACACCTCGCAGATGCCGTAGGTGCCGTCGGCCATCTTGGCGAGGGCACGGTCGATCTCCTCGACGGCCTGGCGGGCCTGGGCCGACAGGGCGAGGTCGCGCTCGCGCTCGATGTTGAGGGTGTCGCCCTCACCCGACTCCTCGTCGAACTGGACGTCACCGGGGTCGATGTCGGCGACGAGCGAGTCGGCCTCGGCCCTGAGGGTCTCGGCCTGGCGGAGGTAGGTGGCTCGCTCCCGCAGCGGGCCTTCTCCTGCTGGGCCAGCCAGCGGGCGGGGAAGGCCGTCTTGCCCGTCGATCCCGGGCCTGTCGATCCGGGGCCGGTCGCTGCGGGGGCCGACGGCGTGGACGCCGCTGCCGCCTTCTTCGGCGGCTGCTTCTTCTTGGCTGGGGTCTTGGTCGACGGTCTGCCGACGGGTGCCGCCTCTGGCGGGCCGGGGTCTTGGCGGCCTTGGCCTTGGCGGCCTGCTTGGAGCCGGCGCTGTTGGAACGTGCCATCGGCGGGTGATCCTCCCGAGCCGGAAAACGGTGCCGGAGCCTACCCGGGCCCCCTGTCGCTTCCTCGACACCTCCCCGCCCTTTTCGAGGCGGAGCGGAGGAACCGGGGCGCCGTACGCTACATGGATGCCGTTCGGCCGCGTCGATCCCCAGCTCGACCTCGTCCGGGTCGAGGAGCGGCTGCTGGCAGCCTGGCGCCGGGACGACATCGCCGGCCAGGTGGCCCGGGCCGGCAAGGACGGCGAGCCCTGGATCTTCTACGAGGGACCCCCCACGGCCAACGGCCGGCCCGGGCTGCACCACGTCTGGGCCCGGGTGTTCAAGGACCTCTTCCCCCGGTTCCAGACCATGCGCGGCCGTCGGGTGCCCCGCAAGGGCGGGTGGGACTGCCACGGCCTCCCCGTCGAGCTCGAGATCGAACGGGAGCTGGGCTTGCACTCCAAGCACGAGATCGAGCACTACGGCATCGCCGAGTTCAACCAGCGCTGCCGGGAGTCGGTGCAGCGCTACGTCGAGGACTGGACCGCGCTCACGGGGCGATCGGGCACCTGGATCGACACCAAGGACGCCTACTGGACCCTCACCAACGACTACATCGAGTCGGTGTGGTGGCTGGTGCGCCAGATGTGGGACGAAGGGCTGCTCTACGAGGGCCACCGGGTCGTCCCCTACTGCGCCCGGTGCGGCACCGCCCTCTCGTCCCACGAGGTGGCCCAGGGGTACCGCGACGTCGTCGACCCGTCCATCTACGTCCGGTTCCCGGTCGCCTCGGGGCCCGAGGCGGTGGTGGGGGCGGACCTGCTCGTGTGGACCACCACCCCGTGGACGCTCGTGTCGAACGTGGCCGCCGCCGTGGGCGCCGACATCGGCTACGTGCGGGTGGCCGGCATCGGGGGAGCCGGCCCCGACCTCGTGATGGCCCAGGCCGCCCGGGAGCGGCTCTTCCCCGACGCCGAGGTGGTGGCCACCGTGACCGGGGCCGAGCTCGTCGACGCCCGCTACAACCGACCCATCGAGGTGCTCGAAGCTCCGGAGGGGTCAGAGGCCTGGCGGGTGGTGGCGGCGGACTTCGTGAGCACCGACGACGGCTCGGGGATCGTCCACCTTGCCCCCGCCTTCGGGGAGGACGACGCCCGCGTGGCCCGCGACGAAGGCCTGCCGGTGCTCAACCCGGTGGACGGCGACGGTGCCTTCGACCACACCGTGCCCCCGTTCTCGGGCCGGTTCGTGAAGGACGCCGACCGGGACATCGTCGCCGACCTCGACGCCCGGGGGCTGCTCGTGGCCGAGCACCCCTACGAGCACAGCTACCCGCACTGCTGGCGGTGCGACACCCCGTTGATCTACTGGGCCAAGACGGCCTGGTTCGCCCGCACCTCCGAGCGCCGAGACGCCCTCCTGCGGGAGAACGATCGCATCGGGTGGCACCCCGATCACCTGAAGCACGGGCGGTTCGGGAAGTGGCTCGAGGCCAACGTCGACTGGGCCCTCTCCCGGGACCGCTACTGGGGCACGCCGCTGCCGGTCTGGCGCTGCGGGGACTGCGGGGCCGACACCTGCATCGGGTCGGTGGCCGAGCTGTCCGAGCGAGCCGGTCGGGACCTCGGGGACCTCGACCTGCACCGCCCCTACGTCGACGACATCACCCTCGCCTGCGCGGCCGAGGGGTGCAGCGGCACCGCCCGGCGGCTCCCCCCGGTGCTCGACGCCTGGTTCGACTCGGGGGCCATGCCCTCGGCCCAACGCCACCACCCCTTCGAGGGGGCCGACTCCTTCGACGAGGCGTTCCCGGCCGACTTCATCTGCGAGGCCATCGACCAGACCCGCGGCTGGTTCTACTCGCTCCTCGCCGTCAACACGCTCGTGTTCGGCCAGACGCCCTACCGCAACGTGGTCTGCCTCGGTCACATCGTCGACGGTGAGGGCGCCAAGATGTCGAAGTCCCGGGGCAACGTGATCGACCCGTGGGACATCTTCGCCACCTTCGGGGCCGACGCCCTGCGCTGGTACTTCTTCTCCTCGGGACAGCCGTGGACGCCACGGCGGGTCTTCACCGACGGCATCCGGGAGTCCACCCGCCAGACCCTCATCACCCTGTGGAACGTGTTCGCCTTCCACACCACCTATGCCGACGTGGACGGCTGGGAGCCGGGCCCGGAAGGGCCGGCCGCTCCCCGCCACGTGCTCGACCGGTGGGTGCTCGGTCAGCTCGACGACACCGTGGCCGCCGTCACCACCGCCCTCGAGGGGTTCGACGCCCTCGCCGCCGCCACCCGCCTCGCCTCGTTCGTCGACGACCTCTCGAACTGGTACGTCCGCCGCAGCCGGCCCCGGTTCTGGAAGGCCAGCGACCCGGTGGCCCACGAGGTGCTCCACGAGTGCCTCGTGACGACCGCCCGGATGCTCGCCCCCTTCTGCCCGTTCCTGGCCGAGGAGATCCACACCGCACTCACCGGCGAGCCCTCGGTGCACCTCGCCGACTGGCCGACCGATGCCCACCGGAGCGACGCCGACGCCGCCCGGGGGATGGCCGCCGCCCGCCGCCTGGTGGCCCTGGGCCGAGCGGCCAGGACCGACGCCAAGGTGAAGGTGCGCCAACCCCTCGCCCGGGCTCTGCTCGTGCACCCCGGCGCCGACCTCGACGACGCCCTGCGAGCCGAGATCGCCGCCGAGCTGAACGTCAAGATCACCGACGACGTCGACACGTTGTCCGGGCTCATGGCCTGGACGGTGGTGCCCAACTTCCGGGCCCTCGGGCCCCGGCTCGGACCCCGCGCCAACGAGATCAAGCGAGCGCTGGCCGAGTCGGACGGGACCGAGCTGCGTCGCCGCCTCGACACCGACGGCTTCGTGGAGGTGGCCGGCGAACGCCTCGGCCCTGACGACGTGGAGGTCCGGGCCCACCGCCACGAAGCCTTCGCCCTCGCCGAGGAGGGCGGCTGGGCCGTGGCCCTCGACCTCGACCTCGACGAGAGCCTTCGAGCCGAGGGCGTGGCCAGGGAGCTGGCCCGGGCCGTGAACGACCTCCGGAGGGAGCAGGGCCTGGCCGTGGCCGACCGCATCGGGTTGATCATCGGCGGCGACGACGTGATCCAGGCTGTGGTCGCCGGCCACGGCGACTGGTTGGCCGGCGAGGTGCTGGCCACCGGGATCGTGGTGGGTCCACCGGGGCCGGGGCGGGCCGTCGACCTCGACGGCCGGACGGTCACGGTGGCGATCGAGCCGATCGCCGACGGCGGCGGTTAGCGGGGACGGGGGGCGGCCTTCTTGGCCGCCCCCTTCCTCGCCGTCGCCTTCTTCGCCGATGTCGACCCAGTGCGCTTCTTGGCGGCGTTGGTGGCCTTCCCGGCCGGAGCCGCCTTCCCGACCGGGGCGGCCTGTTCGGGCGGGACGGCCTTGCCGGCCGGGGCGGCCTGCTCGGGCGGGGCGGCCTTCTTCCTGGTGGCCGCCTTCTTGGCCGGGGCGGCCTTCTTCTTCGTCGGGGCCTTCTTCTTGGTCGGCGCCGCCGACCGCTTGGTCGCCTTGTCGGCGCCGGCGGCGGCGGTCTTGGTGGTCGCCTTCGTGGTCCTGGCTGCCGCCTTGGCCGCTCCCTTGGCTTCAGGCCCCGTGGCTTCAGGAGCCTTGGCCGCTGGCGGGTCCTCCTGGGGAGTCGGGGCGGCGGTGACCACGCCGAGCTCCCGGTCGATGGCGTCGAGCACGGCCTTGCGAGCCTGGCCCTCGACCTCGTGGGCCCGAACCATGCGCAGCTCGTCGTCGTCGAGCTGGTCGAGCACCGAGTTGATCTCCTCGGCGGTCAGCTCGTCGTAGTCCTCGATCGGGAAGATCACGACGTCCTCGGGCCACTCGCCGGCTCCCGCCTCCCCCTGAGGGGCGGCTGGTCGGGCCCAGGGTGACACCTCGGGTTCCGACGGCGCCGGGGCCGGGGCTTCGTCGACCGGGGGGTTCGGGGTGGGATCGGCGACGGCCGGCGGCGGGGCCGCCGTACCGCTCCTGGCGGACCGGTCGGCGAGAGCAGCGAGGACCTCGGGGCGGGCCCGGTGGTCTCGCTCGTAGGCCTCGACCACCGGCACCTCCTCCTCGTACAGCTCGGACAGGAGGGGCAGGATGTCCTCGGAGTCGAGTTGGTCGTAGTCAGCGATGGGGAACGCGACCGCCTCGTCCTGCTCGTCCGCCGGTGGCGGGGCCTCCGGATCGGGCGGCCAACGCCCGGCGTCGGCGTCGGCGTCGGCGCCTGGGGTTGGTGGTGCCTCGGTCACCCTCGGGACGGCGGCCGAGGGGCTGGCGAACAGCGGATCAGGGGCCGGCTCTGACGAGGCTGCCGGGGCCGGGGCGGGCTCCGGCCCAGCGGAGGGCGGGCCGGCCGGCGGCGCGCCGGCGCCCGCCGGTGACAGGGCCGGCTCCTTGGCCTTGCCGGTCCGCATGGCGACGAGGAGCACGACGAGGGCCGCCACCGACAGCGCCATCGCCATGTACACGAGCGACATGGTGCTGGTGGCGAACCCGACGATGAGCAGCACCGCTGCCACCGCCACCAGCGCGAAGCTCAACAGGACAAGCACGTCATCACCCTCCAGTGGGGAACGGGCCGAGGGGCATGGCGAAGGAGTTGCGCTCGGCCATCGGCGCGGTCAACGGCGTCGTCCGAAGCGAGGTCGACCCGATCGGGCGGCGTGGCCGTCGCCGTCGTCGCCACCGTGGCCGGGGGGTTCGTCGTCCGCCATGGCCTGGCGGAGCTCGGCGAGGAAGCCGTCCTCCCCTTCGCCGTCCTCGTTGGGGCCGGTCTCCTCGGAGCCGCTCTCGGGGGCGGGCGCCAAGCCAGGACCGTCCTCGGCCACGACGTCGCCCTCCCCGGCGGTGTCCCCGGCGGTGTCCCCGGCGGTGTCCCCGGCGGTGTCCACGTCGGGGACGAGGTCGGCGTCGAGGTCCTGCGCCGGGCCGCCGGCGTCGCCATCGTCGACCGGTGGGGACGAACGCTCGGCCGGCGGCGGCGGCATCTCGGCCATGACGGTGATGTCGGCGTCCGACGGGGCCTCGGTCACCACGGTGGCGTCGGGGTCCGGGTCGCCCTCGTGGTCGACCGGTGGAGGACCGCCGGCGGGCGACGGCGGCACCGGTGGTGCCTCGATGCGCAGCCCGGCGGGGTCGTCGAGCAGGCGCTGGAGCTCGTTGATCGAGCTGCGCAGCTGAACCCGCTGCTCGTCGACGTGGCGTTCCAGGATGATGACCTGGTTGCGCAGCTCCTCACGGCTGGCTTCCAGCTCGCCGACCTCGCGGAGGAGCCGGCCCTGGGCCTCCTCCCGCTGCCGGGCGACCTCGGTCTCGGCATCGCCGACGATGCGGGTGGCCTCACGCTCGGCCGCCGAGGTGACCCTGGTCGCCTCCTCCTCGGCCTCCCGGATGGCGGCGTCAGCGGTGCGTTGGGCCAACACGAGGGTCCGCTGGATCTCGTCGGCTCCTGGGGCCCTGGCCGGATCGACGGCCGGCTGGGACTCCAGGCGATCCTCGAGCGACCGGGCCCGGTCCACGGCCTCGACGAGCTGGGCCTGGAGACGAGCCACCGCCTCGGCCACCCGCTCGAGGAAGTCGTCGACCTCGGCCGGGTCATACCCCCTCCGGACCTCCCGGAAGGCCACGTCCTCGATGTGGAGGTCTGGCGTCGGGTCCATCGCGCCCGACACTAGTCGGGCGTTCCCGGCCGCTCCGGTGACGCCGAAGGCCCGTGGCGGGGTCCCGGCCCGCCGCCCATCAGCAGATCACGGCCTGGAGGACCTGGAGGCCGATGAGGACCACGATCGGCGACAGGTCGATGGCCATGCCCCCCATGCGGGGCATGGGCAGCGCCCGCCGCACCGGCCCCAGCACCGGCTCGGTCACCTGTCGGAGGAACCCGTACACCGACGACAGCGCCGAGCCGGGCGGCATCGGGAACCAGCTCAGGATGATGGTCCCGAACACAGCGATGGTGAAGAGCGTGATGAGCAGGCAGACGAGGCTGAGCACGAGACGACGGGCGAGGCCGGGGGTTCAGGAGTCGTAGCCGCGCTCGTGGAGCCGGCGTCGCTCCTCGGCCGACACCTCCACGTTCGACGGGGTCAGCAGGTACACCTGGTTGGCCACCTTCTCCATCTGACCTCCGAGCCCGTAGCACAGGCCGCTGGCGAAGTCGATGAGGCGGCGGGCGAGGTCGCGGTCGGCGGCCTGGAGGTTGACGATCACCGGTTGGCTGCCCCGGAACTTGTCGGCCACCTCCTGAGCCTGGTTGAACGACGTGGGCACGACCAGGTGAGGCTTGGCGTTGGGGGTCACGGGGATGGGCCGCACGACCTGCGGCCGCGGTCTGGGCATGGCCGGCTGCTGCGGACCGGGCTCGGCCCGGCTCTCACCTCGCTGGACGCTGTGGGCGCCGATGGGGCGAACGGCCCCGATTGCCGAGGACTCCTCGGGCGGCTGGGACGCCTGGTACGGGGCACCAGCGGCGGGCCGGGACCGGGAAGGCTGGGTGGCCATGGGAGCATCGTCGTAGCCGGGGTCGTAGTCGTCGTACTCCTCGTCGGGGCCGAGCCCGAGGTACAGCATCGCTTTGCGCCACATGGTCGCCATGGATCCTCCTGGACCGCCGACTCTACTTTCGCATGCCACCGCGCTCGGCACGGGGACCGAACAGGGCGGTGCCCACCCGGACCATCGTCGCCCCCTCGGCGACGGCCGCCTCGAGGTCGGCGCTCATGCCCATGGAGCGCTCGACCACCCCGAGGTCGTCGGCCAGTCGGCGCAACCGGCGGAACCCCGGGCGGGCGGCGCCGGGGCCGCCGTCGGCGGCAACGGCCATGAGCCCGCGCACGGCCAGCCCTTCGGCGGCCAGCGCGCCGACCAGCCCGGCGGTGGCCTCGGGCCGGCACCCGCCCTTCTGCGGCTCGTCGCTGACGTTCACCTGCACGAGCACCGACGCCCCCGGCGCCCGGCGGGCGATCTCGGCCCCCAGCTCGGGTCGATCGACGCTCTGCCAGAGGGCCACGTGGGGAGCGAGGGCGCGGACCTTGTTGCGCTGGAGGCGGCCTATGGCGTGCCACCGCGCGCTCGGGTCCGCCTTGGCCGCGTCCACCTTGGCCGGGTCCACCTTGGCAAGGAGCTCCTGGGCGTAGTTCTCCCCCATGTCGACGAGCCCGGCGGCCAGCGCAAGGTCCACCGCCGACCGGTCGAAGCCCTTGGTGACGGCCACGAGCGTGACCGCGGTCGGATCAGCGCCGGCCGCCTCGATGCGGCGGCGTACGGCGGCGGCCCGCTCCGCCACCTCGGTCACCGACGCCGTACAGGCGATCACGGGCGGGCGATCACGGGCGGGCGATCACGGCTCGAGCCACACCACCGACGCCACCCGGGCCCGGTCCCGCCGGGCCCGGTGGGATGGGAAGTGGTCGGCGACGCAAGCAGTGCACCGGTCGTCGACGACCACGTCGCCCACCCCGGCGCCGGCCAGCGCGCCGGTCACCGCCGCTCGCAGGTCGAGAGCGGGCGCGCCGCCGGTGGTCTCGGCTCGGACGCCGTCCCCGAAGCGGGCCTGCAACCCCTCGAGGTCGACCGCCGCGAACTCGTAGCACTCGGCACCGATGCAGGGCCCGACGGCGGCGGTGACCGAGCCGGCCCCGAGGGATCGCATGGCCGCCACGGTGGCCTCGACCACGCCTTCGCGGAGCCCCCTCCAGCCGGCGTGGACGATGCCGACAACACCCTCGACCGGGGCCAGCAGGGCGACCGGCGCGCAGTCGGCGGTCTGGACCGCCAACGCCGCGCCGACCACCGCGGTCACAGCGGCGTCAGCGGTGGCACCGGCATGCTCACCGGGCCGGGTGACCACCACCACCTCCCCGCCGTGGACCTGGTGGAGCCACGTCCAGGGGAGGGCCACGAGGCGCTGGCGGCGCCGGGCCAGCGCGGCCGGGTTGGCACCGATCCGCAGATCACCGTCGGACCGGGTGGCGAAGCGGTACCGGGGCCGGAGCTGGGGCACCGCCGGGGCCGATGGTGCTCGAGCCGGTGCTACTTGAGGAACGACGGCACGTCGAACTCGTCGTCGCCACCGATGTCGTCGCCCTCGTCCCCCTCGCCGAACAGGTCGGTGACCGGCCCACGACCGTTGGCGCCCTCCTCTCGCTCGCGGGCGATGGAGCGGGCCCGCCCCTCGTCCCACCGGTCGAACCCGGCGGCGATGACCGTGACCCGCACCTCGTCGCCCATCTCGTCGTCGATCACGGCCCCGAAGATGATGTTGGCGTCGGGGTGGGCGACACCGTGGATGACCTCGGCCGCCTCGTTGACCTCGAACAGGCCGAGATCGCTGCCCCCCGAGATGCTGAGCAGGATGCCGCGTGCACCCTCGATGGAGGCCTCGAGCAGCGGGCTCGAGATGGCGTTGCGGGCGGCGGAGAGGGAGCGGCCCTCCCCCGAGGCGTGGCCGATGCCCATGAGCGCCGAGCCGGCGTTGCTCATGATCATCTTGACGTCGGCGAAGTCGGTGTTGATGAGCCCGGGCGTGGTGATCAGGTCGGTGATGCCCTGTACGCCCTGCAGCAGCACCTCGTCGGCCATCTTGAAGGCGTTGAGGACCGACGTCTTGTCGTTGGAGACGGTGAGGAGCCGGTCGTTGGGGATGACGATCTGGGTGTCGACCTTCTCCTTCAGCTTCTGGATGCCCTGCTCGGCCTGCACCGACCGCCGCCGGCCTTCGAAGGAGAACGGCCGGGTCACGACGCCGATGGTGAGCGCCCCCAGGTTCTTGGCCATCTCGGCCACCACCGGGGCCCCCGGTGCCGGTGCCGCCGCCCTTGCCGGCGGTGATGAAGACCATGTCGGCCCCCTTCAGGACCTCCTCGATCTCCTCGCGGTGCGACTCGGCCGCCTCCCGACCGACATCGGGGTCGCTCCCGGCCCCCAGGCCCCTGGTGAGCTCACGCCCGATGTCGAGCTTCACGTCGGCGTCGCTCATCAGCAGGGCCTGCGCGCCGGTGTTCACGGCGATGAACTCCACACCCTTGAGCCCGGCGTCGATCATCCGGTTGACGGCGTTGACGCCGCCCCCGCCGATGCCGACGACCTTGATCACCGCCAGGTAGTTCTGCGGGTTACCGGCCATGGGTGCTCCTCGTGAGGGGTGGGGCTTGCGCTCGTGGTCTTGCCGGCGAACCCTCGACCTGGAGGTCGAGGGTTATGTAAAGCTATAGTGACGGTTGACAAGTTAGGCACGTCCCGAACCGTGGGTCAAGGTCACCGGTGCGCTCGGCACCCGGACGTCGATCACCGTCACCTCGGCGAGGTCGGCCCCTTCGAGGAGGGCGGCGATGGCGGCCAGCTTCTCGTCGATGGCCGTGGCCGGGCCGAAGCGGACCACCACGCCTCCGGCCAGGACCAGCTCGAGGCCGCCGGGGACGGGGGTGGGCGGCGGTCACCTCGGCGGCCAGGTGCGGCGGGAGGGCGGCGATCACGTCGAGGGTGCCACGGGCGGCGGGAAGGCGATCGCCGGGGCGCCGGGCTCCAGCCCGTCGATGGCCACGAGGCCCGGCACCGGGCTCGGCCGGGTGGCGAGCAGGCGGCCGGTGCGGTCGACGAGCACCACCCCGTCCCGAGCGACGGCCTGGGCCACCGGCGTGCGCTCGACCAGCCGGATGCGCACGGTGGCCGGCCACAGCCGCTGGACCGAGGCCCGCTCGACCCACGGCAGGGCCTCGACCCTGGCCGCCACGGCCTCGCCGTCGACCTCGGTCATGGGGTGGCCGGGCGACACCCCCGTGGCCTCGACCACCGCGCCGGCGCCGGTGCGGGAGGCGCCGACCACCGAGATCCGGTCGACGTCGAGGAGGGGGAGCGGGTGGAGGCCAGCGCCCCGGCGGCGAGGAGCACGACGGTGAGGAGGGCGGCGAGGCGGCGGAGGCGGCGGCGGCCTTCCCGACGCCGGACCTCCACGCGCCGGGCCCCGATGCGGGGGTGGGCGACGGTCGACGGCTCCGGTGGGCGGAGCCGAGCCGGACCAGATGGTGCCTTGGGCGGGGGCATCAGCGGGCCCGGGCCTGATCGAAGCCGACGAGGCAGGTCTCGGGCACGAGGTCGACACCGCTGTGGTCGAGCACCCTCCGGCGGACCTCGGTCATCAGGGCGAGGACGTCGTCGGCCGAGCCGCCGTCGTCGGCCTGGATGAAGTTGGCGTGCTTGGTCGACACCTCAGCCGACCCGACGCGGAGGCCCTTGCAACCGGCGAGGTCGACCAGGCGACCGGCGGAGTCGCCGGGGGGGTTGGTGAACACCGAGCCGGCGTTCTGCCCGCCGGGCTGGTGGGCTCGCCGCCAGCGGACGATCTCGGCGATCTCGGCCTCGGCCCGGCACCGGTCGCCGAAGGCCAGCTCGAGCTGCGCCCAGACCACGACCTGTGCCGGCGTCACCGCCGATCGCCGGTAGGCGAAGGCGAGGTCGGCCACCGGCACCACTCCATCCTCGCCTCGGGCGAGATCGGTGACGCGGACCCTCGTGACCGATGCCGCCATGTCCGAGCCGTGCCCGCCGGCGTTCATCCGCACCGCTCCCCCGATCGACCCCGGCACCCCCACCGCCCACTCGAAGCCGGTGAGCCCGGCCGTCGCCGTGCGCCGGGCCACCACCGGGAGGCTGGCGGCACCGCCCGCCCGCACGGTGGTGCCGTCGACGTCGACGGCGGCGAACTCGTCGGCCAAGGTGAAGGCAACGCCGTCGAAGCCGGCGTCGGCCACGAGCAGGTTCGACCCCTTGCCCACGGCGAGGGTGGCGACGCCGGAGCCGACCACGGCGGCGGTGAGGGCGGCGAGGTCGGCCTCGGTCCGCACGGTCACGAACACGGCGGCCTCACCCCCGACCCGGTAGGTGGTGAGGGGGCCGAGGGCGACGCCTCGGCTAGCACGGGACCCGAGCAGCCTGGCCGCCTCGTCGACCGCAGCCACGCTCGTCACCCCCGTCCCCTCGGCTGGAGGGTCTGCTCGCGCTGGGCCAGGGCCGCCCCCACCTCGTCCGGCAACGAGGTGATGTCGCCGGCGCCGAGGGTGAGGCAGAGGTCCCCCGGGCGCAGCTCACCGGCCAGGAACGGGACGAGGTCCCGACGCTGCGGCAGCCAGACCACCCGGGTCCGGGGATGGGCGTCGAGCACGGCGTTGAGGATCAACTTGCCGGTGACGCCCGGGCGTGGGGCCTCACCGGCCCCGTACACGTCGGTGAGCACGACGACGTCGGCGGCGGTGAACGAGTCGGCGAAGTCCGACCAGAGGTCGGCGGTGCGGGAGTAGCGGTGCGGTTGGAAGACGGTCACCACCCGCTCCCACCCACCGGCGCCGGCCGTGCTGACGACGGCCCGCACCTTGCCCGGGTTGTGGGCGTAGTCGTCGACGAGCGTGACCCCGGCCGCCCGCCCTCGGAACTGGTAGCGGCGGGCCACGCCGGCATAGCGGGCCAGGGCGTCGCGACCGGCGGCGAACGGGGCCCCGGCCTGGAGCCCGGCCACCAGGGCGGCGGCGGCGTTGCGCACGTTGTGGAGGCCGGGCACCGGCAGGCGCACGGGGCCGAGCACCTCGTCGCCGTGGGCGAGGGTGAACGTGGCTCCCGCCCGCTCGGTGCGGGGGTCGATGATGCGGTAGTCGGCGTCAGGGGCGGTGCCGTAGGTGACGGCGCCGTGGGCCCGACCCAGCCGGGAGGCCGCGGGGTCGTCGGCGCAGACCAGGTTGGGGCCGGGAGCTTCGGCCAGGAAGCGGTCGAAGGCAGCCTCGACGGCGGCCAGGTCGCCGTAGTGGTCGAGGTGGTCGGCCTCGACGTTGGTGACCACGGCGACCTCGGCGCCGAGCTCGGTGAAGGTGCCGTCGCTCTCGTCGGCCTCGACCACGAACCAGTCGCCGCCGTCCCACACCGCGCCGCTGCCGATCTCGTTGAGCTCCCCGCCCACGATGAACGACGGGCGCAGCCCCGCCTCCACCAGCACCAGCGCCAGCATCGAGGACGTGGTGGTCTTCCCGTGCGTACCCGACACGGCCACCGGGCGGCGGGTGGCGACGATGGCAGCAAGGAGCTCGGCCCGGCGCAGCACCGGGACGCCCCGCCGGCGGGCCTCGGCCACCTCGGGGTTGGCCTCGGGCACAGCCGTCGACACGGCCACGGCGTCGACGGCCCCGAGGTGGGCGACGTCGTGGCCCACGTGCACGGCCACCCCCTGGGCCCGGAGCCGCTCGAGGCCGGCCGAGGCCTTGAGATCCGACCCCGAGACGCGGTGCCCCATCGCCGCCAGCACCGAGGCGATGGCGCTCATCCCGGCCCCGCCGACCCCGACGACGTGCACCGACCGCGGCGCCGACAGGTCGATGGCGAACGTGTCGTCGGGCCCGGTCATCGGCGAGCGCGGGCGTGCGCCTCGACGAGGTCGGCGACACGCTCGGCGGCATCCAGGCGGGCTCGGGCCCGCATGGCGGCGGCCATGGCAGCGAGGCGGTCGGGGTCGGCCAGCAGTCCGCCGAGCTCGGCTTCCAGGCGGTCCGTGGTGCACTCGTCGTCGGGCACCACCACCGCGCCGCCGGTGGCCTCGACGGCCCGGGCGTTGGCGGTCTGGTGGTCCCGGGTGGCGATGGGCAACGGCACCAGGACGGCCGGGAGGCCGAGGGCGGCCAGCTCGGCCACGGTCCCCCCGGCCCGGGTGACGCCGACGTCGGCCGCCTGCAGCAGCAGGTCCATCCGCTCCTCGTACTCCACGCACTGGTAGAAGATCCCGCCCGGGGGTGGGGCGGGGGC
>JAUJOW010000007.1:80332-136823 GCA_030447445.1 Acidimicrobiales bacterium
GCTCCTCGTACTCCACGCACTGGTAGAAGATCCCGCCCGGGGGTGGGGCGGGGGCAGCGGTGGAGTAAGTGGCGAAGTCCCGCCGCCCCACCACGTGGCGCACGGCCAGGTCGCTGCGCTCGGCCCACCGCTCGACCAGGCCGGCGACGGCGGCGTTGATGCGCTGCGAACCGAGGGAGCCACTGAACACCGCGATCACCGTGCGGTCGCCCGGCAGCCCCAGAGCGGCCCTGGCGGCGGCCCGGTCGGGCTGCTCGGCGGCGGCACGGATCTCGGGGCGGAGCGGGTTGCCGGTCACCATCGCCCGGGGGAGGTCGGTGCCATCGAAGGAGACCGCCGACGCCGACGCCCACCGGCGCAGGAGCCGGTTCACGGCACCAGCCCGGATGTTCTGCTCGAGCAGCACGAGCGGCACCCGGGCCAGCGCGGCGCCGACCCCGCAGGCCAAGCTGGCGTGGCCCCCGAGGACGACGACCACGGCTGGTCGCCGCTGCCTGACGATGGCCACGCCGCGGGCGAGGCCCCGCAGCAGCCCGACCACCGCGCCCACGTTGGCGAGGGTGAGCCGGCGCTGGATGCCCCGGCCGGGCAGCTCGTCGAAACCGAAGCCGGCGGCGGGCACCACGGCCGCTTCCACGCCGCGGTCGCTGCCCACGAAGTGGATGGTGGCCGGCTCGTGGCCCCGGTCGACCAGCGCCTGGGCGGCGGCCAGCCCGGGCAGGAGGTGGCCGGCGGTGCCGCCCCCGGCCACGATCGCCCAGGTGTCCGAGGGCCGCATCACCGCCGGCCGGCGGGCACCGGGCGGGACCGCGGGTGACGGGCGATGTTCAACAGCAGCCCGGCGGCGGCCATGGTGACGAGCAGGGAGGACCCCCCGAAGGAGATGAACGGCAGCGGCACCCCGGTGACCGGCAGCAACCCGGTGACCATGCCGAGGTTGAGGAAGGTCTGCACCGTCAACCAGGTGGTGATGCCGACGGCCACGAGCATGCTGTAGCGGTCGCCGGACGCTCGGGCGGCGCCCACGCCGAGCCCGCAGAGGGCGGCGAACAGGACCACGAGGAGCACCCCGCCGACGAGGCCGAGCTCCTCGCCGATGACGGCGAAGATGAAGTCGGTCTGGGCCTCGGGCAGGTACTCCCACTTCGCTCGCGACGCGCCGAGGCCGACGCCGAGCAGGCCACCGTCGCCCAGGGCCACCAGCGCCTGGAGGTTCTGGTACCCGGTGTTGGAAGGATCGGCCCAGGGGTTCAGGAAGGCGAAGAAGCGGGCCCGACGGAACGGGGTGGTGAGCACCAGGTACGAGGCGATCCCGGCGGCGGCGGCGGTGACGAGCGCGATGAGGTCGACGCGGGCGCCGGCCACGAACAGCATCGTCAAGACGATGACGGCGAGGACGATGACGGTCCCGAGGTTCGGTTGGGCGAGGATCGGTGCACCCACCAGCACCAGCACGCCCACCACCGGCCAGAAGGTCCGGCGGGGGCTGGCCATCTCGCCGGCCCGCCGGGCGAGGAGGTCGGCCACGAACAACAGGGCGACCAGCTTGGCCAGCTCGGACGGCTGGATCTGGAAGGGCCCGGTCTCCAGCCAACGGGAGGCGCCGTTGACGGTGACACCGATGCCGGGGACGAGGACGGCCACGAGCAGTGCCAGGCAGGAGACGAGGCCGAGCACGGCGGTCTTGCGCCAGAGCCGCCGGTCAACGTAGAGGAACAAGACGAGGGCGGCGGCACCGATGCCCGACCACAGGCTCTGGCGGCCGAAGTAGGACCAGGTGGAACCGGTCTCCCCCAGCGCCACCACCGACGACGCCGACAGCACCATCACCAGGCCGAAGAGGTTGAGCACGACCACCACCGCCAACAGGAGCCAGAACGTGGGGGTGGGGTCGCCCGGTGGGGCCAGGCGGTGGCGCGGCGGGGGTTCGACCGGCCCCCGCCGCCCCGAGCGGGGCGGGCGCTGCTGGAGCGTGGCCGAGCTCACGCCGGCGCACCGATCACGTCCCGCACGGCGCGGACGAAGTCGTCGCCCCGCTCGCCGTAGGACCGGTACCAGTCATAGGAGGCACAGCCCGGTGACAACACGACGGCGTCGCCCGGCTCGGCCAGGCGCCGGGCCCGGTCGACGGCCTCGTCCATGGACCCGGCCCGTTCCACCGGCCGGATGCCGGCGAAGGCGGCGGCCACCTCGGTCGCCGCCTCGCCGATGGCCACCACGGCCCGCACCCGGGGGGCGGCGGCGGCGAGCGCCGTGAGGTCCAGGCCCTTGTTGCGGCCTCCGGCGATCAGCACCACCGACTCGAAGGCGCCCACGGCAGCCAGGGTGGCGTGGGGCGCGGTGGCCTTGGAGTCGTCGTACCAGCGCACGCCGCCAGCTTCGCCCACGAGCGAGACCCGGTGGGGGAGGCCACCAAAGGCGACGAGGGCGGCCCGCACCCCGTCGAGGGAGGCGCCGGCGCCGACGGCGGTGGCCGCCGCGGCCAGGGCGTTGGCCAGATCGTGGGGCAGGGCCCGGGGCAGGTCGTCAACGGCGACGAAGGCGTCGCCGCCGGGACCGACGAGGTGGCCACCGTCCACCCGCCAGTCGGCGGCGGCAGCGGCGGAGCCGCCGGCCCGGGCGTCGGGCGGAGCGACGCCGAAGGTCTCGACCCGGGGCACGGTGGCGGCATGGGCCATCACCACGGGATCGTCGGCGTTGGCCACCGCCAGCTGGTCCGGGCCGAAGCGGGCCCACAGCGAGGCCTTGGCCGCCTCGTACACGGCGAGGGAGCGGTGGACGTCCTGGTGGTCGGGGGCGAAGTTGAGCCACGTGCCCACCCGGGGAGCGAAGCGGCGCAGCGGGGCCAACCGGAACGACGAGGCCTCGACCACGAACACCTCCGGCTCGGGGTCGTCGATGGCGGCGACGAGGGGGACCTCGGTGTTGCCGGCGTCGGCCGCTCGCACCCCAGAGGCTTCGAGCATGGCGGTGACGAGGGTGACGACGGTGGTCTTGCCGTCGGTGCCGGTGACGGCCACGCAGGGCCGGTCGTCCCACGCCGTCGCCAGGTCGAGCTCACCGAGGAGAGGGCGCCCGAGCTCGGCGGCCAGCGCGAACACCGGGTGGTGCTCGGGCAGGCCGGGGGTGGGGAGGACAGCGGCAGTGGCACCCACCAGCGCGGCCAGCCGATCGCCGTCGGGGGCCTCGACGAGGGCCACGCCGAGCTCGCTGGCCAGCGCCCGGACCTCCTCGCTGGGCCGGTCGTCGACGAGGGTGACAAGGTGCCCGCGGCGGGCGAGGGCCCGGGCGGCGGCCCGGCCGGCCACACCCAGGCCCACCACGAGCACGCCACCGTCGAGGAGCTGCGGCTCGCTCACTGGCCGGTGAGGTGGATGTAGTCGGCCAGGTACAGCCCGAGGGCGATGGCGGTGCCGAGCCCGGCGAGGATCCAGAACCGGATGATCACCGTCGTCTCCGGCCAGCCGGCCAGCTCGTAGTGGTGGTGGATGGGGGCCATCCGGAAGATGCGGCGCTTGAACAGGCGGAAGCTGCCCACCTGCAGGATCACCGAGAGCGTCTCGAACACGTAGAGGCCGCCGATGATGGGCAGGAGGAGGTGGGTGCTGGTCAGCAGGGCCAACCCGGCCAGGCCGGCCCCGATGGCGAGGGCGCCGGTGTCGCCCATGATGATGCGGGCCGGGGCGGCGTTCCACCAGAGGAAGCCGGTGATGGCGCCGAGCATGGCGGCGGCCACCACGGCGAGGTCGAGGGCGTGGGGGATCCGGTAGTTGGCCGGAGCCGGTGGGCCGCCGTTGCGGAAGGCCCAGAAGCCGATGACGGTGAAGGCGATGAAGGCGTACAGCGACGAACCGGCGGCCAGCCCGTCGAGGCCGTCGGTGAGGTTGACGGCGTTGGTGCTGCCGACGATGAGCAGCAACCCCCACACGCACCACCCGACGGTGCCGAGGTCGAAGGACTGGAACGAGTCGAAGCGGGTGAACGAGAGGGTGGTGTGCACCGGCGTGTGGTTGACCGCCACCACCACGAAGGCCACGGCCACGCTCAAGAGGCCCACCGCCTTGGCCCGCTTCGAGAGGCCGAGGTTGCGCTCCCGGGACACCTTGATCCAGTCGTCGATCCCGCCGACCACCGCGGCCCCCACGATGAGGCCGAGCATGAGCAGGCCGGAGCGGGTGAAGATGAGACCGCTGCGGGTGTGGGCCACGAAGTAGCCGGCCACCGCCCCGCCGACGATGGCGATGCCGCCCATGGTGGGTGTACCGGCCTTGACCAGGTGGCCCTCGGGCACGTCCTCGTGGATGGGCTGGCCGATCTGCAGCCCGCGCAGCCAGTCGATGAGGAACCGGGTGCCGACGAGCGACACGGCGAGGCCGACGCCCCCGGCCATGAGCAGCGCGATCACCGGTCTCGCCCGGCGAGATCTTCGAGCACGGTCCGGGTGACCTCGCGGTCGTCGAAGGCGACGACGGTGTCGCCGTGGTCCTGGGTCGTCTCGTGGCCCTTGCCGGCGACGACGACCACGTCGCCGGCCCGGGCGGCGGCGAGGGCAGCGGTGATGGCGGCCCGCCGGTCCGGCTCGACCAGGAGATCGGTGACGTCGGGGATGCCGCTGCGCACGGCATCGATGATCGCGGATGGCGACTCGGACCGAGGGTTGTCGGAGGTGAGCACCACACGGTCGGCCCCCCGGGCGGCGGCCTCCCCCATGGCCGGCCGCTTCGAGCGGTCGCGGTCGCCGCCGCAGCCGAACACGATGACGACCTGGCCGGCGGCCAGCTCGCGGGCGGCGGTGAGCACGGCCTCGATGCCCTCGGGGGTGTGGGCGAAGTCGACGGCCACCGTGAAGTCCTGGCCGGCGTCGACCAGCTCGAAGCGGCCCGGGACCGGCTCGGCGGCGGCCAGCCCGGCGGCGACGGCCTCGACGTCGACCCCGAGCTCGGTGGCGGCGGTTGCGGCCGCCAGTGCGTTGCTCAGGTTGAACCGCCCGGCCAGGCCGGCGCGCTTCGATCCCCGCCAGCGGAAGCGGCTGCCGTTGGGGGTCAGCTCGACGTCGGTGGCGTCGGCCAGCGAGTACCCGACCGTGGGTACGAGCGCGGCGTCTCGCAGCAGGCGGCCGTGGGGGTCGTCGAGGCACACCACGGCCCGGTCGCTGAGGGCCGGGTCGAACAGCCGCGCCTTGGCCTGGAAGTAGGCCGCCATGGTGGCGTGGTAGTCGAGGTGGTCGGGGCTGAGGTTGGTGAAGACGCCCACCGCGAAGCGGGTGCCGTCGACCCGGTGCTGCACGAGGGCGTGCGACGAGACCTCCATGGCGACGGCTCGCTTCCCGCTGGCCACGAAGGCGGCGAGGGCGGCCTGGAGCTCGGGGGCGGCGGGCGTGGTGCGGGTGCCGGTGAGGGTGCCGATCAGCCCGCACGGGCGTCCGGCCGTCTCGAGGATGGATCGCAACAGGTGTGGGCGGTCGTTGTCTTGCCGTTGGTGCCGGTCACCCCGACCACGTCGAGGCGGTGGGAGGGGTCGCCGTGGAAGGCGGCGGCCAGCGGGCCCATGGCCGCCCGGGTCGATCCGACCCGCAGCTCCGGCACGCCGACACCGAGCGGCCGTTCGCACAGGAGGGCAGCGGCGCCGGCGGCAGCGGCGGCAGCGGCGAAGTCGTGACCGTCGACGTGCTCGCCGGGCACGCAGCAGAACACGGTCCCCGCCGCCACCGCCTGCGAGTCGTGGGTGACCGCCGAGACCTCGGCGTCGAGGGCGGCTCGGCGGCGGCCACTTCGAGATCGGCGAGGCCGGGCCGCCCCGCCGCCGTGTCGAGCACGGCGCGGAGGTGCACGGTCAGGTGGTGCCGGATGTCGAGGTGGTGACCGTTGGTACCGGGCTCTCGGGGACGTCGGCATCGCCCAGGCCCCGGGCCGACGGGCTGACCGGCGGCGCCTCGGGTGCGACCCCGTCACCGATGCCGGCGGTACCTCGAAGCGGCGCAGGGCGGCCCTCGCCAGCTCGGCGAAGGCGGGCGCCGAGACATCGCTGGCATAGATGGACCGGCTGGGGTCGGGTTCGTCCATGACCACGATGATCGAAGGCGGGCTGCTCGGCCGGGACGAAGCCGGCGAAGGTGGAGACGTAGTGGTACCGGCCGTCGAGGTCCATGTAGCCGTTGTCGGGCATGTGCTCGTCGAGCGGCTTGCGGGCCGTTCCTGTCTTGCCGGCCACCGTGTAGCCGGGCACGGCCGCCTTGGTGCCGGTTCCGTCGGTGACCACCCGCTCCATCATGGCGCCCACGGCCCGGGCCGTCTCCGGGGAGACCACCCGGCGGGGCGCAGGGGTCGGCG
Organism: Acidimicrobiales bacterium; assembly: GCA_030447445.1. GTDB lineage: Bacteria > Actinomycetota > Acidimicrobiia > Acidimicrobiales > Iamiaceae > JAUJOW01. The sequence continues at coordinate 86,662 of JAUJOW010000007.1, forward strand.
CCGGACGGCGCTGCCCGTCGGTGTCGACGGTGCCCGACACCAGGCGGGGGGCCACGTAGGTGCCGTCGTTGGCGATGACGTTGAAGGCGGCCAGCATCTGCATGGCGGTCACCCCGACGCCCTGGCCGATGGGGATGGCCCCGATGGAGGTCCCCGACCAGTCCTCCAGTTCGGTCATGAGCCCGGCGGCCTGGTCGGGGAAGTCGATGGCGGTCCGCTCGCCGAAGCCGAACCGGCGCAGGTAGGAGTCGACCTTCTCGGCCCCGAGCTCCTTGGCCAGGATGATCGTGCCCACGTTGGACGACGCCGCCAGGATGTCGGTGAGGGTCCACGTCTCGGTGGGGTGGGGGTCGTGGTCGGTGAACGGGTGGTCGCCCACCTGCAGGCGGGCCGGCACCACCCGCGTGTCCCCGGGCTCGGCCAGGCCCTCCTCGATGGACGCCGCCAACGTGAGGACCTTGTTGACCGAGCCCGGCTCGTAGACGGCGGTGAGGGCGAGGTTCTCCCCGATGGGGACGACGCTCGGCTGGCCGGGGGCGGCATCGGGATCAGCGGCCACGTTGGCCATGGCCAGCACCTCACCGGTGCGGGGGTCGCTGATGATGGCGATGCCGCCCTTGGCCCCCGAGGCGGTGACCTCTCGGGCCAGCACCTGTTCGGTCTCGTACTGGAGGGCCCGGTCGATGGTGAGCACCACGTCGGCCCCCGGGCGGGCCGGTTCGACCACCTCGCGGCCACCGACGATCGTCCCTCCGTCCTTGGACCGCTCGTAGGCGATGCGGCCCTCCTGGCCCGACAGCACCTCGTCGTAGGCTTCCTCGAGGCCCGCCGTGCCGACGGTGCCGTCGCTGCTGACCTGGCCGAGCAGCGAGCGGGCCAGGGCGCCGTTGGGCCGTTCCCGCTTGAACTCGTCGAAGGAGGCGATGCCGGCCAGCCGGGCCGCTCGCACCTCGGCGGCGACGGCGTCGGGCACGGTGTGGGCGAGGAGCTGGAACCGACCGGGGCGGGTCAGCCGGTCGAGGAGGTCGGCCTCGGGGATGCCGAGGATGGGGGCGAGGACCCGGGCGGTGCGGGCCGGGTGGCGGACGAGGGCGGGGTCGGCGTAGATCGACTCACGGGGCACCGACAGGGCCAGCTCCACGCCGTCGCGGTCGAGGAGCATGCCGCGACCGGCCGGGACGACCTTCGACACCTGGCGCTGCTCCGCGCCCCGCGCCACGTACCGCTCGGGCTCGAGGACCTGCACCTGGGCCAGGCGGACGACCACAGCGGCGAAGGCCAGCGTGCAGACCACGAGGAGCCCGGCCATCCGACGCTGGGACCGGCGCAGCATGGCCGCCTCGGGGCGCTCGGCGACAGGGGCCGGCCTCGACGCCCGGTAGGCGTCGAAGGCCCCCTCGGCCGCCCGCTTCATCCCGAGCCGTCGGGGTCGGCGCCAGCGGTGGGCGGGTTCGCCGGGCCGCCGGGCCGAGGTGCCAACCAGATGATCTCGTCGGGGCGGATCATGCCATCGCGGGTGGCGGCCTCGACGATGCGTTGCGACGACTCGAGCCGGTCGGCGCGGAGGCGGAGTCGGTGGTTGCGGGCCTGGCGCTCCTCGATGTCGCCCTGCATGCCGTCGAGGCGATGCTGTCCCGAGACGAGGATCGTGTGGAGGACCGCCGAGGCGAACAGGGCGACGAAGACACCGACCACGAGGAGGGCGGCCACGACGCCAGCCCGGCCCCGCCGGGCCCGCGCACCGACGACACGGAGGTCGGGGCGGGCGTCGGGTTCCGAGCGGGGGGCGGGCTGGGCGCGGCGAGGAGCGGTCACCGGGATGGCCGCCATCAGAGCTTCTCCAGGGCCCGCAGCCGGGCGCTCTCGGCTCGGCGGTTGGTGGCCACCTCGGTGGCATCGGGAGTCCACGCCCCCCGGCGCAACAGGCGCCCGACCGGGCGGGCGCCACAGGCGCAGGGCAGGCCGGGCGGACAGGTGCAGCCGCCGTCGGCAGCGGCTCGCAGGCCGGCCTTGACGATGCGGTCCTCGCCGGAGTGGTAGGAGATGACAGCGAGGCGGCCACCCGGTTCGAGGGCGGCGATGGCCTGATCGAGGGTGGCCGACAGGACGGCCAGCTCGTCGTTCACCGCCACCCGCAGGGCTTGGAAGGTGCGCTTGGCGGGGTGGCCGCCGCGGCGCCTGGTGGCGGCGGGGATGGCGGCGCGGACCAGCGCCGCCAGCTCGCCGGTCGACCGCACCGGGCGGGCGGCCACCACGGCGGCGGCGATGCGGGCGGCGAAGCGCTCGTCGCCGTGGTCCGACAGGATGCGGGCCAGCTCCTCGGCGGGGGCCGCGTTGACGATGTCGCCGGCGGTGGTGCCGGTGGTCGGGTCCATGCGCATGTCGAGGGGGCCGTCGCGGTCCTCGCGGTAGCTGAACCCCCGCTCGGGCCGGTCGAGCTGCGGGGAGGACACCCCCAGGTCGGCCAGCACCGCCACCACGTCGGTGGTGCCGGTCTCGGCCAGGATCGCCGTGAGGGCGTCGGAGCGGGCATGGTGGAGCGCCACCCGATCACCGAAGGGGGCGAGGTGCTCCGACGCCGCCGTGAGGGCGTCGGGATCGCGGTCCAGCCCGAGCAGGGTCAGGCCGGGGTGGGCGGACAGCACGGCGGCGGCGTGCCCGCCGGCCCCGACGGTCAGGTCGACGAAGGTGCCGGGGGCGACGGGCCTGAGGAGGTCGACCACCCGGTCGACCAGCACCGGCGTGTGGGTGAACGGCTCTGGCACGGACCCTCCCACGGTCTCGATCGGTCGCCGGCAGTCCCCCGGCCGGCTAACGCCTCGCCGGCTGTCTGTCCGGGTCGGCAAGATGGAAGCAGGCGGAGTTGGAGTTGGGGCTCGCCATCTCGCCGGCCGAGGGACTGCGGGGGACCGATCGATCCCGTAGGGCCCCGGGGCGGGGGTGTCGCCGGAGGCGACTCCGCCAGGGCGGCGGGTGGGGTCGGTGGACGTGGAAGGGGGAGGCACGGTTCACGGCCTCCGCGTGAGCAGGTCATAGGTGCCCTGGAAGAAGCCGATGTTCTCCTCGTGCTCCTCGGCGTCGGGGCTCTCGCCGCCGGGCCGCCAGAGCTCGACCCGAGCGTCGTTGCCGACCACGGTGATCTCCCGCTCGATGCCGACGGCGCTGCGCAGGTCCTCGGGGAACAGGAAGCGGCCCTGGCTGTCGGGGCGGAACGTGGCCGACCGCAGGTGGAGCTGGCGCAGCAGTCCGGCGGGATCTTCGAACCCGGAGCCCTCGAGCTGGGCGCGGGTGGTCTCGACCCACCGCCGGAACTCGGCGGGGGGGAGGATGGCCACGCAGGGCCCGTTCCACAGGGTGAGGTGGCCGCCGGCGGCGAAGGCGGCGCGGAAGGGGGCGGGCAGGACGGTGCGCCCCTTGGCGTCGAGGGTGTGCTGGTAGCGCCCGGTGAAGGGCAGCGATGCCAGGGCGGCGCCGTCGGGCAGGGGTGGGCCAGGAGAGATGTCCTCCCCGGCGAGGGCAGCGGAGGCCTCGGTCGCCATATCGCTGCACCGTACGCCACACACGCAGGGTGGTCAACCCACAACACTCCACCACATGGGAAACAGTGGGGATCTGAGCCTCATCCCTCCCTCTTGAGGGTAGCGGTGCCCGGAAGGTGGGCCACCAGCGCCTCGGCCACATCCGCCACAGGGGCGGGGACCGGAGCGACGGCGCCGGCCAGCGCCCGGGGGGCGGCCGCCCGGGTGGCCGGGTCCAGGGCCAGGAGGGCGAGGAGCCGGTCGGGCGCCCACCGGCGGGGGACGGCGCACTGGAACCGGGCGCCGACCCGGGTTCGGCGCTGTGCCATCCCCACCACCTTGCCGCCTCCGGTGGCGCGCACCTCGCCGGGGCCGAGGCCGGCGAAGCACACGAGGCGCGACCACGGCGACGCCACCGGGGGGCCGCGGTGGACCTCGCCGGCCACGCCGAGGTCGGCCAGAGCGGCGACCCAGGCGTCGCCCAGCCAGTGGAAGGACACCCCCACGTCGGCCGTCCACAGGTGATCGGTGGTCGGGATCACCACGTCGACCCACGCCGTGCCATCGGGCTCGAGCAGGACGGCCCCTCCCCCGCTCCGGCGCCGCACCACCTGGACGCCGGCGGCGGCAGCGGCCGTCCGGTCGACCACGCCGTCGGGCTGGGTGCTGCCGAGCACGAGGGCCGGCCGGTCCACGGTGTGGACCCACACCGTGCGGTGGACGGGGTCGGGCAGCGGCCGGAGGTGGAAGGTGGCCGCCGAGCCGGTCGCCCACTCGAGGTGCCACGGCTCGGTCATCGGGTGCTCAGGGGGTGCAGACGACCCGTTCGACGGTGGCGGCGTCGAGCCGGTCCGGGTCGGGGGTGACGCCGATGCCGGGGCCGGGTGGCACGACGAGGTGGCCGGCGCCGTCCACCTCGACAGGGGCGGTGAGGTCGGGCCGGAAGTAGCGGTGCGACGGGCCGAGGTCGGTGGGCAGGGTGCAGCCGGGCAGGGCGGCCACGACGGCGGCGGTCGCCCGGCCGACGCCGGTCTCGAGCATCCCGCCGACGAAGGCGTCGAGGCCCGCCTCGGCGGCCCCGGCGACGACGGCAGCGGCCTCTCGCACACCGCCCACCCGCCCCGGCTTGACGTTGAGGACGGTGGCGGCGGCCAGGGCGATGGCGATGCGAGCGGCGTCGAGGGACTCGACGGGCTCGTCGAGGCAGATCGGCGTGGTCAGCGAACGCCTCAGCGCCACCGCCTCGAGCAGGGTCGAGGTCGGCTGCTCCAGGTACGCCAGCCCGAGCTGGTCGATGGCCAGGAGCCGCTGCTGGTCGCCGTCATCGGCGGCGTCGTAGGAGCCGTTGGCGTCGGCCGCCAGCCAGCGGTCCGGCCACGTCGATCGCACCGCCCGCAACGGCTCGACGTCCCACCCCGGGCGGATCTTCAGCTTAAACCCGCCACCCGCGGCCGCCACCCGAGCCACCGTCTCGGCCACCGCCGCGGCGGCGGCGATCACCGTGGTCGTGGGCACGGCGCCGCCGGTGGCGCCGAGCGCCGCCGCCAAGCCGACCCCTCGGCGGCGGAGGTCGGCGTCGAGCAAGGCATCGCCGAGCGCCGCCTTGGCCATGGGGTGGCCGACCACCCCCGAGGCCCGGTCGGCCAGCGCCGCCGGCACCAACTCGGCGCACAGCACCGCCCACGCGCCGGCGGTGTACTCCGCGGTGTAGGTGGGCCGGCCGAGGGCGGCGCACTCGCCCCAGCCGGCTGCGCCGTCCTCGAGCTCCACCGCCACGAGCACGACGTCGCGCACCGCTTCGCAGCCGTGGGCGGCGACGTGGGGGGTGAGGAGGGGGAGGCGGATCCGGCGCAGCTCGACCTGGACCGGGCGAGGGGGCCCGTCGGGCACTCAGGCAGCCTGCAGGTAGGGCTCCCACGCCGGGGGCACGGTGCCGACCGAGGTGAGGACCCAGGTGAACCGGCGGGCCGGAGCGGGCCAGCGGCGGAGCGCGAGTGGGGTGTCGGTGAGCAGCCGGTCACCCTTGCGCAGGTTGCACCGCCGGCAGGCGGCGACGACGTTGTCCCACGTGTGCCCCCCGCCCCGCGATCGGGGCACGACGTGGTCCAGCGTCTCGGCGGCACCGCCGCAGTACTGGCACTGCTGGTGGTCGCGCACGAACACGGCCCGACGGCTGAGCGGCACGTGCCGCTCGAACGGCACCCGGACGAGCGAGCGCAGGCGGATGACCGATGGCACGGCCAGGGTGATCCGCTCGGAGTGCAGGGCGGCGCCGGACTCGTGGACCAGCTCGGCCCGGTCGCTGAGCACGAGCACGGCCGCCCGGCGGCCGGCCACGACGCTGAGCGGCTCGTAGGTGACGTTGAGCACGAGGGCCCGGGTCATGGCGGCGAACGATAGAGCGTCCGTCGGGTCACGGTGCGCCGTTCTCGTGGACGGCGGTCCGGCGTGCGCGGCGCACGAAGTGACCGTGCAGCGGCGTCCGGTTCCCGGCCACGGGTGCACCGTGACCGCCGCAGGCGGTCTCGGCCAGGGTGGCGGGTGGGGTCGGTGGACGTGCACCGTGACCGCCGCAGGCGGTCTCGGCCAGGGTGGCGGGTGGGGTCGGTGGACGTGCACCGTGACCGCCGCAGGCGGTCTCGGCCAGGGTGGCGGGTGGGGTCGGTGGACGTGCACGGTGAGTCGGCGGCGCTCAGCCCACCGTGGTCCGGCGGCGGCGGGCTCGCACGGTCAGCGCGCCGAGGGCAGCGAGCACGGCCAGGAAGGCGACCACCGTGGCTGGGCTCGGCCGCCACCATCGCCGCCGTCACCCTCGGGACGCCGCCGGGACAACGGGCGGGCCGACGCCGCCTCCGCCGATCCTTCATCGCCGTCGTCGCCGCCCGGGCCGGGGCCCCCTGCCGCTGTCGAGGCGGTGGTCGTCGTCGACGTGGCGGGGCCGGCGCCGACCGCCGGTCGGGTCGAGGTGGTAGCGCCCTGCTCTGGCGTCGGCTCGGCGCCGGGGTCGGGGGCCCATGGGTCGGCGGGGTCTGCGGGGTCGGTGGGGTCGGCACCGGTGCCGGGCCGGCTCTCCGTGGTCGGTCCTGCGCCGTCGGCGCCAGGGGCGGGCGGCGCCGGCGCGTCACCACTCGCCGGGGCACCGTCGGGAGCAGGGGCAGAGTCGGCCGGCGGTGCTCCCGGCGTCGGCGTCGCGTCCCTGCCGTCGGGGGACGGGTCCCCGGGTGGCGCCGGCGCGGTCGACGGGGGCGGCCCTGGTGTCGCCGGTGGTGTGGTCGGGGGCCGGGTGGGGGCTGCTCGGCCTCACCAGCTTCGTGGTCGGCGCGGTGGTCACCGGTGGCATCGGCCCGTGGCTGCCGTTCCAGATGCTGGCGCTGGCCTTCATGGGCGCCACCGCCGGGGCCGTCGGCCGCCGGACCGCCGCCCTGCCCCCGCCGGCCGAGGTGGTCGTGCTGGTCGTGTTCGGGTGGCTGCGGGGGTTCCTCTTCGGGGCCATCATGAACCTGTGGTTCTGGCCGTTCGCGGTCGGGGACGGCCCGCTCGCCTGGCGACCCGGTCTGTCGGTGGGCGAGACGGCGGACCACTACTGCCCGTTCTACGTGGCCACCTCGCTGGCCTGGGACGCCGCCGGAGCGACGGCCAACGCCATCGCCATCGCCCTGCTGGCCCGGCCCGTGCTGCGCACGCTCCGCCGATTCGCCCACCGACTCGACCCCGTCACCGAGCTCGACCCACTGATCGACACCAGCGCAGGTAGGTGACGACGTCGGGCCCGTCCGGCTCCCGGCTCCCGTCCCCGTAGGCGGTCTGCAGCCGGAAGCGAAGGTAATCGGGGTCGGGCAAGGGCAGGAACGGCCGCCGTCGCCACCAGCCCGGCGTGGCCAGGCGCACGACCTGGGTCACGGCGACGCCCCACAACGAGGGACGGCGGGCCACGGCCACCGCCGCCCGGGCCACCCACGCCGGGGGCGACCGCACCGCCGCTCGGTCAGGCCCGCTGCTCGTCGCGCCAGGACGAGCCCGGGGCCTTGGGTTCCTTGGGCAGCCCCAGCACCAGCTCGCCGATGATGTTGCGCTGGATCTGGGAGGTGCCGGCGTAGATGGTCCCGGCCCGGGCGTTGAAGAACGTGCCCACCCACGACGCGCTGTCGTTGGGGGCGCCGGGGTCGTCGGCCTGGAACGAGCTCGACGGCCAGCGCCCGGTGGGAGCGAGCGCGTCGGCGCCGAGGATGTCGACGGCCAGCTCGGTGACCACGCGGTGGTACTCGCTCCAGTAGAGCTTCGAGATGGCACCGTCCGGCCCGGGGTGCTCGCCTCGCACGAACCGGGTCAGTGCCCGCTTCCCCAGGTACCGCATGATCTCCACCTGGCCGTGGCACCAGGCCAACCGCTGGCGGATCACGGGGTCGTCGGTGCGGCCCCGCTCCCGAGCGAGGGCGACCAGCCGGTCGAGCTCGGTGCGGAACATGATCGGCATGGTGGCGGCGGCCTCGCCCCGCTCGTAGCCGAGCAGGGTCATGGCCACCGCCCAGCCACCGTTGACCGCCCCCACCACGTTGGCAGCCGGGCAGCGGGCGGCGGTGAAGAACACCTCGTTGAACTCCGACTCGCCCGACAGCATGGCGATGGGACGCACCTCGACGCCGGGCTGGTCCATGGGGACCAGCAGGAACGTGATCCCCTTGTGCTTCGGCGCGTCCGGGTCGGTCCGGGCCAGGACGAAGATCCAGTTGGCGAGGTGGCCGGCGGAGGTCCAGATCTTCTGGCCGTCGATCACCCACTCGTCGCCGTCGAGGGTGGCCCGGCAGCCGAGGTTGCCGAGATCGGAGCCGGCGTTGGGCTCGGAGTAGCCCTGGCACCAGACGTCCTCCCCCGAGAGGATGCGGGGGATGAAGTGGGCCTTCTGCTCAGGGGTGCCCCACTGCAACAGGGTGTTGCCGACCATCTGGATGCTGAACACGTCGTTGGGGGTCCCCATGGGCACCCCGGCGATGGCGAACTCCTCGGCCATGACCACCTGTTCGAGGGGGCTGAGCCCGCCCCCGCCGTACTCGGTGGGCCACGAGGCGGCCAGGAGGCCGGCGGTGTGCAGCGTGCGGCGCCACTCCTCGGCGAACGCCCGCACCTCGGTCCTCGGCAGGGCACCGATGCCGGACCAGTCGGCCGGCAGGTGCTCGGCCAGGAAGGCCCGCACCTTCTCCCGGTAGGCCTGGCCCTCGGCGGGATAGGTCGGGTCCATGCCCACAACCTACCGCTGGGGCGTCAGGCCACGCCGATGTGGTGGCCGATGGCCCGCCAGCCCACCGCCGCCGCCCCGACCAGGGGACCGTCGGCGCCAAGGCCGCCGGGCACGATGCGGGCCCCGGCGGAGAACTCGAGCCGGGCGCGGGAGTCGAGCTCGGCCTGGGCGGCGGCGAAGAACGGGGCGCCGTAGCCGAGGGCCACCGATCCGGCGACGCAGGCCAACCGCAGGTCCAAGAGGTTGGCCACCGACGCCACCGCCCGGCCCACCAGACGCCCGGTCCGGGCCACCACCTCCGGCCCGGCCTCGGCAGCGGGACGACCGGTGACGGCGGCGATGGCGGTGCCGGACGCCTCGGCCTCGAGGCAACCCTGGGCGCCGCAGGTGCAGCGGCGACCGTCGGGCTCGACGATCACGTGGCCGATGTGGCCGGCGTTGCCGTCGGCGCCGTCGAGCAGGCGGCCGTCGAGCACGAGCCCGGCGCCGACGCCGGTGGACACGACCATGGCGAGGAAGGCCGGCTGGGATCGGGCCGCTCCCACCCATCCCTCGCCGAGGGCGAGGGCCTTGGCGTCGTTGTCGACGGTCACGGCCAGACCGGTGCGGGCGGCCAGCCGCGCCCGCAGCGGGAAGGCCCGCCAGGCCGGGATGTTGAGCGGGCTCACCGTCTCACCCCCTCGGGTCATCGGTCCACCGCAGCCCACCCCGCACACGAGCAGGGGCGGATCGCCGGCGGTCGCCCGAACCTCGTCCACCACCGTGCCGAGCGTGGCGAACAGCTCCGCGGCCTCGGTCCCTCCGGTCGGCGCCTGCGCCGATGCCACCACCGCCCCGTCGGCGTCGACGACCGCCGCCGCCAGCTTGGTGCCGCCGATGTCGACGCCCAGGGCGAGGTCCACGGCCGCCGACGGTAGGCGCTCGCTGTCTCCTCCGACCGGGTGCCCTCTAACCTGAGCGAACCTCGAGGCGGAGGAAGTTCTTGGCGATCCAGCAGACGGCCGAGCGGCAACAGAGCTTCGCCGACCTCTTCAACCTGATCGGCGAGAACGTGGGCCGGGTGATCCAGGGCAAGTCCGACGTCATCGACCTCGTGCTGCTGGCGGTGGTGTCCGAGGGGCACCTGCTGCTCGAGGACGTCCCCGGCGTGGGCAAGACGAGCATGGCCAAGGCGCTGGCGGCGTCGATCGACGGCACCTTCGGCCGCATGCAGTTCACCCCCGACCTGCTCCCCTCCGACGTCGTCGGCGTCAGCGTGTTCGACCGGTCCACCAACCGGTTCGAGTTCCGCCCCGGCCCGGTGTTCGCCAACGTGGTGCTGGCCGACGAGATCAACCGGGCCTCGCCCAAGACGCAGTCGGCCCTCCTCGAGGCGATGGCCGAGGGACAGGTCACCGTCGACGGCCACACCTACGGGCTGCCCCCGCCGTTCCTGGTGATCGCCACCCAGAACCCCATCGAGCACGAGGGCACCTACCCGCTCCCCGAGAGCCAGCTGGACCGGTTCCTCATGCGGGTCTCGATGGGGTACCCCAGCCGCCAGGCCGAGCTGGAGATCCTGACCGCACACGCCGAGAGCGGCGCCCTCGCCGACCTGCGACCGGTGGTGTCGGCGGCCCAGGTGCAGGCCATGGCCAACGCCGTGCGCCGGATCCACATGGCCGACGCGCTGCTGGGGTACCTCGTCGACCTGGCCGCGGCCAGCCGCCACCACCCCGCCCTGGCCCTCGGCATGTCCCCCCGAGCCACGCTCAGCCTCCAGCGGGTGGCCCGGGCCCGGGCCGCCGCCGCCGGCCGGGCCTACGTAACCCCCGACGACATCAAGGCCCTGGCCCGGCCCGTGCTCGGCCATCGGCTCCTCATCACCCCCGAGGCCCAGCTCCAGGGCATGAGCACCGACGACGCGCTCAGCGAGGTGCTGCGCTCGGTGCCGGTGCCGTCCGGGGCGGCGGCCCGGTGAGGGCCCGGTGAGGACGCGGTGCTGACCCGCCCCGGCCTCCACGTCGGCCTCGCCGGCATCGCGCTGATCGTCGCCGGTCGGCTGCTGGGGGTGCTGGAGCTGGTGGTGCTGGGGGTGATCGCCGTCATCCTCCTGGCCGTCTGCCTGGTCACCGTGCTGCGGTCGAGGCCCCGCCTGGAGCTGGTGCGCGATGTCCGCCCGCCTCGCGTCCACGCCGGCACCCCGAGCCGGGTCGAGCTCGCCATCCGCAACCGAGGACAACATCGCTCCCCTGTCGTCCGCCTCGTCGACCCGGTCACCGGCACCGGCGGGGCCGAGCTGCAGGTGGCTCCGCTGGAGCCGGGAGAGTCGGTCACCGCCGCCTACCGCCTCCCCACCGACCGGCGGGGCATCCTGACCATCGGCCCGCTCACCATGGACGTCACCGACCCCTTCGGGCTCGTGCGGGCCACCCGGGTCCACGGGTCCGCCGCCGAGCTCACCGTGCTGCCCAAGGTCGACACCATCGCCCCACTGGCGTCCACGGTCGGCAACGATCCCCTGGCCGGCACCGACCGGCCCAACGCCCTCGGGCGGATCGGTGAGGACTTCTACGCCCTACGGCCCTACGTGGTCGGCGACGACCTCCGCCGCGTGCACTGGCTGTCGTCGGCCCGGGCCGGCGACCTGCTCGTCCGCCAGGACGAACAGCCATGGCAGGGACGGGTGACGGTCCTGCTCGACGTGCGCCGCACCACCACCGACGCCGACACCTTCGAACGGCTCGTCTCCGCCGCCGCCAGCATCGTCACCGCCTGCTGGGAGCGCAACGACCTCGTCCGCCTCGTCACCACCGACGGCACCGACACCGGCTTCGTGGCCGGCAACGCCCAGCTCGACGCCCTCATGGAGTACCTGGCCGTGGTGCGAACGGTGTCCGCCGGCAGCCTGCGCCGCAGCCTCGGCGCCCTCCCCACCGGCGGCGGCGCCCTGGTCGCGGTGATGGCCAACGTGCCCCAGGGCGAGCTGGACGCCGTGTGCTCCCTGCGGGCCCGGTTCGGCAGCCTGACCGTTGTGCACCTCCAGCCCTCGAACGGTGCCCGGTCGGCCCGCGTCTCCCCCGCCGCCATCGTCTACGCCAAGGTGCGGGTGGTACCGGTCGGGCCCGACACCAGCTTCGCCGACGAGTGGAACCGCGCCATCCGCCCCGGTCGGCGGCGGGCTGCCCGGCGCACCGCGGGGACGGCGGTGGGCCGAGCGGCGGCCAGGAGCACCTGACGGTGACCGCCGCCGTCTCCTCGGCTCGCCACCGGGCGCGCGAACGGGCAACCGAGCTGTTGGTCGTGCCCGCCGAGGTCGCCCTCGCCGGGGTGACCCTGGCTGCCGTCGTCGGGCTGTCCCGGCTGTTCGAGGACGCCTCGTTCCTCGCCCCGCTGGTGGTGCTCGCCGTGGTCGGCCACGCCGCCGCCGCCGCCTGCCGACGGGCGGGGTTGTCGCCGCCGGCCGTGGCCGGCGTCGCCACCGTGGTCGGCGGGCTTCTCGCCACCTGGCTCCTCCTGCCCTCGACGACCTGGAACGGTCTGCCCACCCTCGAGACCCTCGACGTGGCCCTCACCGACATCGGGTCGGCCTACCGCCGCTTCGGCCAGGTGGTGGCGCCGGCACCGGTGGAGGAGGGCTTCGTGTTGGCCTGCGCCGGCGCCGTGTGGTTGGTGGTGTGGTTCTCGGACTGGGCTGCCTTCCGGTTGGGCGCCACCATCGAGGCCACGTTGCCGGCCGGTGCCTTCTTCCTCCTGGGCGGCCTGCTCGGCGCTCCCGGCCATCGGGTCTCCACCACGCTGCTGTTCGCCGCCATGCTCTGCGCCTTCGTGCTGCTCCACCGGACCAACCGCCAGGGCCGCAGCGCCTCTTGGGTGGGAGGCGGCGAGGGCAGCGGTACCCGCGCCCTGCTGCTCACCGGTGGCGGGTTGGCCCTCCTCGCCGCCTGCAGTGGCGCGCTCGTCGGACCGGCGCTGCCCGGGGCCCGTGACGCCGCCATCGTCGACTGGCGCAACCGCAGTGGTGGCGACGGCACCCGGGTCACGGTCAGCCCGCTGGTCGACATCCGCAAGCGGTTGGTCGAGCAGTCCGACGCCGAGGTCTTCACGGTCCGCAGCACCAGTCGGGAGTACTGGCGACTCACCTCGCTCGAGACCTTCGACGGCACGGTGTGGTCGTCGGGCGGCAGCTTCGCCGAAGCCGACGGTGACCTGCCCGGTCGGTCGACGGTCGGGAAGTCGCGCCTGGTGGTGCAGCAGTTCGACGTCTCCAAGCTGGCGGCGATCTGGGCACCGGCGGCGTTCCACCCCGCCGCCGTGGATCCGGGCGAGGCACCGCTGCGGTGGGATCGGGACTCGGCCACGCTGATCATCGACTCGGACCTCGAGGACTCCGACGGAATCGCCTACGAGGTGGTCTCCGAGGTCCCCGACCTGACCCGCGTGGACCTCGAACGACCCGGCGTGCCGTTGCCCGACGACCTCGACCCCGGGCTCACCGAGCTGCCCCCCGGCTTCCCGGCCGACATCCGGGAGCTGGCCCGCCAGATCACGGCCCCGGCCAGCATCCCCTACGGCAAGGCGCTGCTGCTCCAGGACTGGTTCCGGGACAACTTCACCTACGACCTCGCCTCGGTGTCCGCCGGCCACGGGCAGAACGCCATCCGTGCCTTCCTCGACAGCCGGCGGGGCTACTGCGAGCAGTTCGCCGGGACCTACGCCGCCATGGCCCGGGCGCTCGGGATCCCGTCTCGGGTGGCGGTCGGCTTCACCCCGGGAGAGGTCGATCCGACCGATCCCGACCTCTACCGGGTTCGGGGCAAGAACGCCCACGCCTGGCCCGAGGTCTACATCGCCCCTGTCGGTTGGGTGCCCTTCGAGCCCACCCCCGGCCGGGGTCGGCCCGGCGCCGAGGGCTATACCGGCGTGCCCGAGGAGCAGGCCGGTGAGGCACCCGGGCCCTCGGTCACCACGGCCCCGACCACAGTGCCGGCCGCTGACCCCGGCGCCGCCCCCTCGACCCTCGGTGGCGGCCGGCTCGAGCTCGAGTCCGAGGCCGGCCCGGTCCAACCCGGCCACACCGGTGGGGGTCCGTCCTGGCCGCGCTGGGTCCTGGCCGGGCTCGTGGCACTGCTGCTGGCCGGGGTGGTCTACGCCGCTCTCGTGGGGCTGGCCCGGTGGGGACGGCGCCGCCTCCGGCGGTCCCGGGCCCGATCAGCGGAGGAGCGCATCCACGTCGCCTGGCTCGAGGGGGCCGAGTCCGCCGCCACCCTCGGCCCCGCCGTGCAACCCTCCGAGACCCACACCGAGTTCGCCGAGCGGGCCCGTCCCGACCTCGGGGAAGCGGCGCCGCCCTTGGCCGACCTCGCCGAGCTGGCCACGGTAGCGGTCTGGTCCGGCGGCGATCCCCCGCCCGACCAGGCCGACGAGGCGAGCCGACTGTCCGGCGAGGTGGGCGAACACGTCCGCCACCAGCTCGACCGCCGCCAGCGGGTCGTCACCGCCCTCGACCCCCGCCCCCTCCTCCGCCGGTAGTCAGTTGGCCGACGGTGGTGGGTCGAACTGGACCCACTTGGCGTAGAGCGGTTCGCCGAGGGGTGGTTGCCATGCGCTGCCGGCGGGCCACTTGGCGGGGTCGGGGGGTGGGGTGGGCCGGGGGTGGCCGGTGAGTCTTCGCCCGTAGGGATCGGAGAAGACCAGCCCGTCGGGCCGGTCGGCGTCGCCGTGGATGCCCAGGCGGCCCCGGTGGTGCATGCGGTGATGGGCCGGGCACAGGCAGATGAGGTTGGCGGTGTCGGTGGGTCCGCCGTCTTCCCAGTGGACCATGTGGTGGACGTGGGTGCGCCGACGCCGGTCACAACCCGGCACCCGACAGCCCCCGTCGCGGTGCTCCACCACGATCCGGGTCCGGTCGGGCACGATGTGCTGGGCCCGACCCACGCTGACCGCCACCCCGCCCATCTCGCCGATGACCTTGATGTGGCCTTCACAGGTGAGGTAGCGGCGCAGACTGTCGGGCAGGGCCGGCCCGAGATGCACCCGGGCCTGGGGTTCGCTGTCGGGGCCGGCTTCGAGGTGCACGAGGGTCATGTACCGGTCCCGGTGGGCCCGCTCGGCGACCCGGCCCCCCAGGTAGGCGTCGGCCAACTCGGCCAACGCATCGGCCCAGGTGACCAGTTCGGTGTCACCGTCGCCCTTGCGAACGTCGGCGAGATGATTGCGGGCCGCTCCCAGGGCCGATTCGACCAGGGCCCCCTCATCGGCGGGCAGATGGATCGACGCCCGCCACGACCCGTCATCGTCGAAGTAAAACCCCACCCGGCGCTCCTCCTCCACCGGCGGCTCTTCAAGCTCGGCCTCGGTTCGGTGTCGGTCCAGGCGTAGCGGGCCAGGGCCTGCACCAGCTGGGGACGGTGGCCATGGTGGCCAACTCGGCCACCTCGGCATCGGCCCAGGCCGGGATGCCGGCACACCACCGCCACCTGATCCTCGGACAACCGGCCCTCTGCGAACGCCGCCATGGTCACCGGCAACTCTGCCCACCGGCGAGCAATGGCCACCAACAGGCGGGCCCGACGAGGCGACACCCCGCACTTCCAGGTCACCCAATGCTCCGGCGACCGGATCCCCCACCCCTCCCAGGCACCGCTCTCCAACGCCTCCGCGATCACCGCCACCATCCGAGCGGCGGTGACGTTGGCCATCCCACACAACGACCCCAGCTCGGCCTCGAGCCGATCAGTGACCCGCTCTCGGGGCTCGTCCTCCACAACCGCCATCGCTCCATCGTACACACGTTCGACTCACAAGGCAAGTCGTTCATATGGTCCGGCTCGGCGATCAGCGACAGACGAACGCCCCCACCGACGTGGAGATCCGGAACGCCCCTTCGGTGCTGATGATGCCGGCAGCCCGTCGACGACACTCCGTCACGACGTCGTCCCATGTTGTCCAGGCGGCGACCTGGGACTGGTAGTGGTCTCCGACGCTACGGAGGTAGGCGGCGACGGCGTCCACATCGGTCACCGATACGACGACGGCGGGACAGTCGACCCGCTCCACCCTTGCGAACCCGGCCTGCAGCTGGGCCGCTCCGTTCTCCAGGCTGAACTCGGAGTCCGAGGGCCTCTGCCAGCGCCAGCCGTGGCCGACGACGTCCTCGACGAGATCGACCATCTCCCGATGGTTGCTCTCGCCGTTGGTGACGGCGACACAGGTGCCTTCCGGCTCGAGCACTCGTCGCATCTCCCGGGCGGCGGCCGTGCGATAGGCGACGTGGTACAGCATGTGCGGCGCCAGCACGACGTCGAACGACTCGTCGGCAAAGGGCAAGCGCTCGGCGTTCCCGCAGACGAGAGGCCCGCCGGTGCGCTCCCGGGCTGCAGTCAGCATGCCGAGCGAGAGATCCATGCCCACGGCTTCCACCAGCGCCAGGTACTCGCCGTTGCCGCAGCCCACCTCCAGCACCCGATCACCGGCCCGCACGTCGGCCAGCTCCAGCACCCACGGATAGAGCGAGAACGCAGGCTCGCGCCTACTCGTCACCCAGAGCCGCTGGCGAGTTCGAAGGTTGCTGTCGGTCGCGTACTGGCTCGGGGGGTGAGACACCATGGGCAACGGCGCCAACCAGCGCCGCCGGAACCGCTACTCGTCGGTGCGGCGGAAGCGGTCGCGCATGCGCTGGCCGGTGGAGCCGAAGTACTCGCGCAAGCCGTTCGACTTCATGGACTCGGTGAGCTGGGCCATGCCCGCTCGGCCGAGCTTGCGCAGGCTGTGCTCGAACCAGAGCGCCGAGGCCAGCATGACCACGAAGCCGCCGAAGGCCACGAGGAAGGTGGTCTCGGTGGCGAGGGCGGCGACGAGGACGATCACCCCGAGGACGAAGGCCACACCGGCCCACTTCATGCGCCGCAGATGGTGGACGTACAGGTTGTGCTTGCCGAGCTCCCCCGCGAAGTCGGGATCGCTCTCGTAGAACTGCTGCTCGATCTGCTGGAGGATCCGCTGCTCGTCCTCGGAAAGCGGCACGGCACCTACCCCTTGAGCCGTTGCTGGCGACCTGTCGCGGAAGTCTCGCACAGGCCCTTGACGGCGACAACGCGGACCGGGCCGAGATTCATGGTTCTGCAGGCGGGTTGGCGTCGGGTCCCCACTGCTGGTCGCCGCCGCGCTTGATCCGGAGGCCGGCGGGCCCGGTGACGGCGGCGGGGACGACGGCGTCGTCACCGAAGCGAGCCCGTACCTGGTCGACGGCGGCGCTGGCGTCGTCCCACCCGGCGGCGACAGCGTCTTCGAAGGAGAGCTGGCGGCCGGTGTCGATGACGAGGTGGCTGACGCTCACCCCGAGCAGCCGCACCCCCTGCCCGGGGTCCACCCCGTCGAGCAGCTCCTTGGCCACCCTGGTGATGGACGGGCCGGAGGACACGGCGGTGGGCAGCGTGGAGGACCGGGTGATGGTGCGGAAGTCGCCGAAGCGCACCTTGATGGTGATCGTGCGACCGGCGGCGCGGTGGCGGCGCAGGCGGGCGGCGGTGGCGTCGGCCAGGCGCACGAGCTCGCGCCGCAAGGTGTCGTGCCGGTGGTGATCGCGGGCGAAGGTCTCCTCGTGGCCGATCGACTTCGGTCGCTGGTCGGTCACCACCGGCCGGCTGTCGATGCCGTGGGCCAGCCGGTGGAGGTGGTGGCCGGTGGCCTCCCCGAGGCTGGCCACCACGGCGTCGAGGGGCAGGGCGGCCAGGTCGCCGACGGTGCGCACGGCGAGGCGCTCGAGCTTGCGGGACGTGGCCGGGCCCACTCCCCAGAGCGCCCGCACCGGCAGCGGGTGCAGGAAGGCCAGCTCGCCGCCGTGGGGGATGACCCGCACCCCTTCGCCCGGCTCGACCCCCTTGGGCGACACCGACGGCTTGGCTGCTTGGGAGCCGAGCTTGGCCAGGAACTTGTTGGCGGCGACGCCCACCGTGCAGCGCAGGCCCTCCTCGTCGAGCACCCGGGCTCGGATGGATCGGGCGATCTCGGGCCCGGTGCCGAGGAGGCGGCGGGATCCCCGCACGTCGAGGAAGGCCTCGTCGAGCGACAGAGGCTCCACCAGCGGCGTGAACGTCCCGAAGATGGCCATGATCCGGGCGCTGACCTCGCCGTAGTGGTGGTGGTCGCCGGGCAGGAACACGGCGTGGGGGCACAGCCGGCGGGCCCGGGCCGACGGCATGGCCGAGAAGACGCCGTAGACGCGGGCCTCGTAGTTGGCCGCCGCCACCACCCCCCGGTCGCCGGTGCCGCCCACCACCACCGGTTGGCCCCGCAGTTCGGGCCGCCGCAACAGCTCGACCGACACGAAGAAGGCGTCCATGTCGACGTGGAGGATCCCCGGGGGCTCCGGCGGGTGCTCTCGCATCACCGCATCGCGCTCACAGGCGGGTCACCACGAGCGAGGGGCGGTCGTTGCCGTCGACCCGGTAGACGTAGGCGCGGGTGCCCTCCCAGCGGTGCGACAACCAGTCCCCGAGCGGTTCCCGCACCCACCGGGGAGCACCGGCGAGCAGGTGGTCACAACCCCCGGCGGGAGCGAAGCAGGCGTCGACCACGATGCCGTCGGGATCGGCCAGCACCAGCTCACCGGTGAAGGTGCCGGCGAGGTAGGCCTCGACCCGCATCCGCCAACCGAGCCCGGGAGCCTCGGCGACCACCTCGTACACCGGCCCCGTCCACCTGTCGACCACCAGCCCGGTCTCCTCGGCGACCTCGCGGGTGAGCCCCTCGAGCAGCGTCTCGCCAGGGTCGATCACCCCTCCGGGCGGGGTCCAGTCGACATCGCCGTCCCGTCGCCGGTTCTGGACCAACAGCACACCGTCGGGCCCCTCGACCACCCCTCCCGCCACGAGCCACTCCCGCACAGCCGGCCCTACCGTTCGACGCCCTGCCAGAGGGCCCGCTCGTCGGCCATGGGGTCCTCGACGATGGGCAGGTCGCCGGCGGCCGCCCAGAGGGTGGCCCGACGCTCGGTGTCGTAGGCGGGCCATGGCTCGATCCCGGCCGCCGAGGGAACACCGTCACGGGCGAAGGCCACCCAGGCGTCGGCCAGCACCCGGGCCAGGTCCCGCACGGGGTCGGTGAGCTCGCCCACGAACAGACCGGCCCCTTTGGCCTCGAGGTTGTCCCACACGAAGGGCACGTCGAGGGCGTGGCAGGACCCGAGGGCCCCGCCGAAGGCGCTGCTCGGGTGGGCGAAGAGGTACATCCACACGCCGGGCTGGTGGTGCAGCTGGGCCTCCACCAGCCGCAGGGCGGGGATGCGGAAGGTGTGGTCGGTCAGCATGGCCGTCCACACCGCCCCCGGTCGGGCCTCGCTGAGCCGGCGCCGGTAGACAGCCACCGCCTCCCCCGGGGCGTGCCCGGCGGGGACGAAGACCCGGTCGCTGCGCCGCCGCAGACCGTCCTCGTCGAGCTCGGACAGGCCCGGCGCGAACTGCAGGAAGAGCTTCATCTCCTCCAAGGTGGTGCCCACCAGGAGTTGCACATCGGCGGCCCGACCGGCAGCGACGGCGGCAGTCGGCCGCTCGGGCAGCACCCGCCCGTCCACCACCGGCTGGAGGGGCAGCCCGGCCTCGAAGGGCATGGCCCGGGTGACCCGGCGCTGGACCTCCAACAGCTCGGCGACCGGTCGCGCCCGTAGCCCGCCGGGGTGGGCGGGGTCGACGCCGGCCTCGGCGAGCACGGTGCGAGCCATTGCGGTGGCCGACTCGGTGTCGTGGACGTGGGCACCCGCGCCGCTCTGGAGGATGGCCCGGTGGAACAGCCCGGCGGCGGCCGGCACGCCGAGCAGGGTGGCGATGCTCATCGCGCCGGCCGACTCGCCGAAGACGGTGACGTTGGCGGGGTCACCGCCGAAGGCGGCGATGTTGTCCCGCACCCAGCCGAGGGCCGCCACCTGGTCGAGGATGCCGGCGTTGCCCGAGCCCTCGAAGCCTTCGCCGAGCTGCTCGAGGTGGAGGAAGCCGAACACCCCGAGCCGGTAGTTGAGGGTGACCACGACCACGCCCCGGCGGGCCAGGTTGGTGCCGTCGTACCACGGGATGCTGCCCGATCCACCGGCGAAGCCCCCGCCGTGGATCCACACCATCACCGGCCGGCCGGCACCCGAAGCGTCGGAACCCGAACCGTCGGAACCCGAAGCGTCGGGCGAGAACACGTTGAGGTACAGGCAGTCCTCGTCCACCCGGGCCTCGGAGGCGCCGAGCAGCTGCTCGAGCATGGAAGGGGTCTGCGGGGCGACCGGCCCGGGCCGGGTGGCGTCGCGCTCGCCGGTCCACGGCTCGGACGCCCGGGGCGGGGCGAAGCGCCTCTCGCCGACCGGCGGGGCGGCGTAGGGGATGCCCCGGAAGGCGGCCACGCCATCGGCGCGGCGGCCGCGCACGATCCCCTGGCGGGTGCGGGCGACCGGGTCTGCCATTGGGTGGCCTCGATGTCGGCGACGGTGCTCTGATGCTACGGGCGGGCGGCCACGGGGCTCGACCTCCCCCGGCGCAGGACACGGTCACGGAACCCCCACCAGGTGACGAGGCGGATGGCCTCCCCGACGATGCTGAGCGACATCTTCGACGTGCCCCGCACCCGGTCCCGGAAGGTGATCGGCACCTCCACCACCCGACCACCCGCCCGCAGGACGAGATAAGCCATCTCCACCTGGAAGCCGTAGCCGTAGGTCGTGACCCGGTCGAGGGCGAGGGCTCGCAGGGCCTCGGCCCGGTAGGCGCGGTAGCCGGCAGTGGCGTCGTGCAGGGGCACGCCGAGGACGGCGGCGGTGAAGCGGTTGCCGGCCTTGGACAGCAGCAGCCGGTGTCGGGGCCAGCCGGGCACGGAACCCCCGGCCACGTACCGGCTGCCGATGGCCAGATCGGCTCCCCGCTCGACGGCGCCGAGCAGGGCCGGCAGCTCGGCGGGGTCGTGGGAGAGGTCGGCGTCCATCTCCACAATGACGTCGTAGCCCCGCTCGAGCCCGTGGGTGAACCCGGCCCGATAGGCCGGACCCAACCCCAGCTTGGCCGCCCGACGCAGCACCTCGACCCCCTCCCGCTCCCGGCCGACGGCCTCGGCGAGGTCGGCGGTGCCGTCGGGGCTGGCATCGTCGACCACCAGGACGTCGGCCTCGGGGACCGTCGCCCGCACCCGGTCGAGCACGTCGACGACGTTCTCGGCCTCCTGGTAGGTGGGGATCACGACGAGGACGCGCACGAGCGGCAACCTTAGGACCGAGGCCCCGAGGGACGGACCGAGGAGCCTCCGGTGGTGCGCCCGCTCGGCGCGCCCGTACGATCGGCGGTCGTGTCCTCGGAGCGTCAGCAGCCGGCTGTCCCCGGCGAGCCGGCGGGCGCGGAGGCCCGCCTGCAGTCCTCACTGCCCGGCAGCGGGGCCCGGGTGCTGGCCTTCGCCGCCATCCTGGTGGGCGGGCTGTGCGGTGGGTTGATCGGCTACGCCGTGGCCGACCTCCAGTGCGTCGAGGGTTGCGGCGGCGCCCGGGCCGGGTTGGGGGCGATGGCGGGCGCCGTGATCGCCGCCAGCGGTGTGGCGGTGGTGGCGGTGCTGGTCCTCCGGGCCATGGCCGAGTGGCGCACCATCGAGCACACCGGCGACCCCCGAGCGGCCCGGGACACCCGACGCCGCCGCCGTCGGTAGCTCAGGGGGCGTCCCGCAGCGCGGCCACGACCCGGTCGACACCGGAATCGTCGACGTCGAGGTGGGTCACCAACCGCACCGTGCCCGGGGCGATGGTGCCCGCTCGCACCCCCCGGCCCCTGAGGTGGGCGAGCAACAGCGCCGGATCCGGGTGGGGGAACACCACGACGTTGGTGGACACGGCCCCGGGGTTCAGGCCGAGGGCTGGCCACCGTTCGGCGACGGCGGTGGCCAGGCTCCGGGCGCGGGCGTGGTCCTCGTCGAGCCGCTCGATGCCGTGGGCGAGCGCCACCAACCCGGCGGCGGCGATCACCCCGGCCTGGCGCATGGCCCCGCCCATGCGCTTGCGCTCGCCCCGGGCTGCGTGCACGAGGTCGCCGTCACCGGCGAGGAGGAGCGAGATCGGCCCGACCGGGAACGTCCCAGCCGTCGAGGAAGCCGATGACCTCGTCACCCCAGGTGTGGTGGGCCTTGCGGACCACCGCCCGCATCACCGCGTTCAGGCCCGGGCAGTCCCCCCCTCCGGTGAGCATCCCGACCCGCATGGGCACTAGTAGATCAGAAGGTGGGACCGGGCGACGGTGGACCCGGGCACGGCCGGCGGTGGCGGTGACACCTACGCTGCGGCGATGGCCGTGGTCATCGCCCTCGACGCCGGGACCACCGGCGTGCGGGCGTTCGCCGTCGACCAGGACGGGGCGCCGGCCGGCTACCGGTACCAGGAGCTCACCCAACACTTCCCCCGCCCGGGCTGGGTGGAGCACGACGCCGATGAGATCTGGGACGCCGTCGTGGCCGTGACCCGGCAGCTCCTGGCCGAGCTCGACCAGCCGGTGGCGGCGTTCGGGATCACCGATCAACGGGAGACGGTGGTGGCCTGGGACCGTCGCACCGGCCGTCCCCTCCACCGGGCCATCGTGTGGCAGGACCGGCGCACCGCCGGCCGTTGCGACCAGCTGGCCGAGGAGGGCGCCCTCCCCCTGGTCCGGGCCGCCACCGGCCTGGTGCTCGACGCCTACTTCTCGGCCACCAAGTTCGAGTGGTTGCTGACCGAAGGGGGTGTGCAGAAGGGACCTGACCTCGCCCTGGGCACCGTCGACGCCTGGCTCCTGTGGAAGTTGACCGGCGGTGCCGTCCACGCCACCGAGGCCTCGAACGCCAGCCGCACGATGCTGTTCGACATCCGGGCGCTGGCCTGGTCCGAGGAGCTCTGCGATCGCTTCGACGTGCCCGTCGGGGCGCTGCCAGAGGTGCGGCCCTCCAGCGGGCGCTTCGGCGTCACCGATCCCGGCATCGGCCTCCCCGGCGGCATCCCCGTCAGCGGTGTGGCCGGTGACCAACAGGCCGCCCTGTTCGGCCAGGCCTGCTTCGAGCCGGGGATGACCAAGAACACCTACGGCACCGGCTCGTTCGTCCTGATGAACGTCGGCCCGGTCTGCCCCGAGCCGGTCGAGGGCCTGCTCACCACCGTGGCCTGGCAGCTCGGCGAGGTGGCCACCTACGCCTACGAGGGCGCCATCTTCTCCACCGGCTCGGCCATCCAGTGGCTCCGCGACGGGCTCGGCATCCTCGGCGACGCCGCCGAGACCGGGCCGCTGGCCGCCTCGGTGGACTCGACCGACGGCGTGTTCGTGGTCCCTGCCTTCACCGGCCTGGGCAGCCCGTGGTGGGATCCCTACGCCCGAGGCACCGTGGTGGGCATAACCCGGGGCACGGGACGGGCCCACCTGGTCCGAGCCGTGGTGGAGGCGATGGCGTTCCAGACCCGCGACGTGGTGGCCGCCATGGTCGCCGCCTCCGGGCACGAGGTGACCGCCCTCCGGGCCGACGGCGGGGCATCGGTCATGGACCTCCTGCTCCAGCTCCAGGCCGACCAGCTCCAGGTGCCGGTGGCCCGGCCCCGCGTGCAGGAGACCACCGCGCTCGGTGCCGCCTACCTCGCTGGGCTGGCCGAAGGGGTCTGGTCGTCGCTCGAGGAGATCGCCACCCAGTGGGCCGTCGACGTCGAGGTCTCCCCGGCGGCGTCGGCCGCCGCCGCCGACGCCCACCACAGCCGCTGGCTCGACGCCGTCGACCGGTCCCGCCGTTGGGAGCGCCCCGACCGGTGACCCCTGTCGTCGATGGACGTCAGGCGGGCGATCAGCTCGAGCCGGTCACGCTCGGGTGGGTGCCTCGGACCGGAGGGCGCTCAGCTCACGAAACCGGGTGTCGACGATGCGGGCCAGCGCGCACACCTGGCGTCGTTCGCGGGCCCGGAAGGGCGTGCCGCTGCGGCCGACGACCAGCGCCAGGCCTGCCGCCGGCAGCGGTGCCCATGCCACATCGTCGGGCCCGGCCGTGATCCCGCCGGCACCGCTGACCCCGCCCGCTCCAGCGGCGGCCTGGCTGCCCTCCACGAAGGCGGCCAGCCACGCCCCCGTGGGCGCCGAGCCGGCGGCGCGGCGCAACTCACCGGTGGTGAGCTCGACCACCGCCATCCACTCGGCGCCGAGGGTGCGCCCGCCGTGCACGCAGAGCGCAGCGAGGAGCTCCTCGGTGGTGCCGGCTCCGGCCAGGACGGCGGCCGTCTCCAGGGCGTCGAGCCGGGGGTCGTGGACGGCGTCGGCCACCGGGCGCACCAGCTCGACGTGGACACCGTCGACCTGTTCGACCTCGCTCACGAGGAGGTCGACCAGTTGCCGCCGGGGCACTCGCACCACCAGCTCGTCGACGGCCTGGCCGCTGCCGGTCTCGAGGATGTCGATGCCGACGACGTCGCCGCGGACGGCGCCGATGCGGCTGGCCACGGCGCCGAGGGCACCGGGACGGTCGGGCAACCACAGGCGCACCACGTAGGTCTCCATGGCCGGGAACCTACGAGCCCGATGTGAACGGGGGGTTTCGGCCCGACGACGGTCCTGTGATCCCTCCCTTCCTCGAGAACCTGGCGGACGGCGGGCCCTCTCAGCCGAGCTTGGTGAGCGCCCGCCGGAGGTTGCGGATGCCTTGGCTGATCCGCTGGTCGTTCTCGATGAGCGCGAACCGCACGTGGCCGTCACCGCCGGGGCCGAACCCCACCCCCGGTGAGGTGGCCACCTGGGCCTCCTGGACGAGGAACGACGCGAACTCGATGGACCCCATCTCCCGGTACGGCTCGGGGATCGGAGCCCAGGCGAACATGGTGCCCATGGGCGGTCGCATCTCCCAGCCGATCCGGTTGAGCCCGTCACAGAGGGTGTCACGGCGGGACTGGTAGATCGGCTGGACCTCTCGGGGGTGGTCGGAGTCCTCGTTGAGGGTGACCGTGGCGGCGATCTGGATGGGCTGGAAGGTGCCGTAGTCGAGGTAGGACTTCAACTTGGCCAGCGCCTGCACCACCTCGGTGTTGCCCACCAGGTAGGCCATCCGCCAGCCCGCCATGGAGAACGACTTGGTCATCGAGTAGAGCTCGACGGCGCACTCCTTGGCCCCCTCGGCCTGCAGGATCGACGGAGGCTCGAAGCCGTCGAAGCCGAGCTCGGCGTAGGCGTTGTCATGGACCAGGACCACGCCCTTGTCCCGGGCGAAGTCGACCATGCGCTGCATGAAGGCCAGGTCCACGCAGGTGGTGGTCGGGTTGTGCGGGAACGACAACACGATGACCCGGGGCTTGGGCCAGGAGTACTCGTAAGCCTCCTGCACGTTCTCGAAGAAGTCCCGGTCCGTGCCGATGGGGATCTCCCGCACGTCGGCACCGGCGAACAGGGGCCCCCAGATGTGGATCGGGTACGACGGCGACGGGACGAGGGCGGCGTCGCCCTGCTGGAGCAGCACCCACATGAGGTGGGAGAAGCCCTCCTTGGAGCCGATGGTGGAGATGATCTCCCGTTCGGGATCGAGGGCCACACCGAAGCGCCGGATGTACAGGTCGGCCACCGCCTCCCGCAGCCTCGGGATGCCCCGGCTGGCCGAGTAGCGATGGTTGCGGCTGTTGCGGGCCGCCTCGGCCAGCTTGTCCACGGCGATGGTCGGCGAGGGCAGGTCGGGGTTGCCGAAGCCGAGGTCGATCACGTCCTCGCCGGCCCGACGGGCCGCCACCTTGAGACCGTCGATGATCGTGAAGACGTACGGTGGCAGCGACGAGATCCGGCGGAACTCCATCGCCCGACAGTACCGGTCGCTGCTATGCGGACGGGTCGAGGATCATCTTCACGCAGTCGTCCTCCTTGTGCTTGAAGGTCTCGTACCCGGCCGGCGCCTCGTCGAGCCCGAGGCGGTGCGTGACGATGAAGGTGGGGTCGATCTCCCCACGCTCGATGCGCTCGAGGAGCGGCCGCATGTAGCGCTGGACGTGGCACTGGCCGCTGCGGATGGTGATCGACCGGTTCATCACCGAGCCCATCGGGAACTTGTCCACGAAGCCGCCGTACACGCCGATGACCGACACCACACCGCCGTTGCGGCAGCTGGTGATGGCCTGGCGCAGCGCGTGGGGACGTTCGGTCTCCAGCCGCACCGCCTGCTTGACCCGGTCGTAGGCCTGGATGACACCGGTCCCGTGGTGGGCTTCCATTCCTACGGCATCGATGCAGGCATCGGGTCCCCGCCCGCCGGTCATCTCCTTGAGCGCCTGGTTGACGTCGGTGTCCTCGTAGTTGATGACCTCGGCACCGGTGTTCGTGCGGGCCATCTCCAGGCGGTACGGGAACCGGTCGATGGCGATGACCCGCTCGGCGCCGAGCAGGAAGGCGCTGGCGACGGCGAACTGGCCCACCGCCCCGGCCCCCCAAACGGCGACGACGTCGCCGGCCTCGATGTCGCACATCTCGGCGCCCATGTAACCGGTGGGGAGGATGTCGGACAGGAACAGCACCTGCTCGTCGCTCAGGTCGCTCTCGATCTTGAGGGGCCCGATGTCGGCGAACGGCACGCGCGCGTACTGGGCCTGGCCGCCGGCGTAGCCGCCGGTGAGGTGGGAGTACCCGAAGATGCCGGCGGTGGGGAAGCCGAACACCTTCTCGGCCATGGCGGCGTTGGGGTTGCTGTTCTCGCACAGCGAGTAGAGGTCCCGCTCACAGGGCAGGCAGGCGCCACAGGCGATCGGGAAGGGCACGACCACACGGTCGCCGACCCTGAGCGTGGACGACGCGCCGGGCCCGACCTCGACGACCTCACCCATGAACTCGTGGCCCAGGACGTCGCCCTTCTCCATGGTGGGCATGTAGCCGTCGTAGAGGTGCAGGTCCGAGCCGCATATCGCCGTGGAGGTGATCCGCACGACGGCGTCGCGGGGGTTGATGATCTTCGGGTCGGGCACCTCCTGGACCACGACACGGTGGGCTCCCATCCAGCACGCCGCCTTCATGGGCCCACCCCCTGCTCCTCGTCGATGGCCGCTCGGATCTCGCCGTCCTCGCGCGGGTGGGCGTCCTTCTGGTGCGCGGCGTTCTTCGCACGGCTGCCCCACGGGCTCCCCTCGGAGCGGGCGATCTCCCCGGTCTCCACCAGCTGCTTGAACCGGCGCAGGTCGTCGCTGATCTGCTGGCCGGGTTCCTCACCGAAGAGCTTGGCCACGAGGGAGCCGACGGCACCGCCCTGGCCGGGTTCCTCACCGAAGAGCTTGGCCACGAGGGAGCCGACGGCACCGCCCGGCGGCGAGTACGCGAGCTCGACGGAGACCTCCGTGCCCTGGCCGCCGGGAGCGTCCGCGAACCGCACCGACCCCTCGTTCCTGACCGAGGCGCCCTCGACCGAGCGCCAGGCGATGCGCTCGCCGGGGATGTCGTCGGTGACCTCGGCGTCCCACTCGATCGTGGTCCCTCCTGGCGCCTTGGCCACCCAGTGCGACCGGCCGTCACCGGTCGGCTGCACCGACTCGAGGTGGTACATGAACGTCGGCAGACCCTCGAAGTCCCGCCACGAGGCGTACACGGTCTCGGACGGGGCGTTGATGGTGATGGCGGCGGTTCGCGCTTCCATGGTGTTCCCTTCAGGTGCCTGCCCCGTGGCGACGCTCCGCCGGGCGGCCACGACGTCGAGCGCGGCGACGGCGGCGACCGCCGCCGCGGCCGCGCCGGTTCGACGGGTGTCCCGGTGCGTGTCCCGCTGCGAGGCCACAGCGTTGCCGAGCAGCGCGAGGTCCATGGCGTCGCCCCCGACCCGCGCCCACAGGAACCCCGAGGGCTGGCGGCGAGACAGGATCCCGATGCCGGCCACCAGCTCTCGCACACCGACCAGACGCATGAGGTCCCGGTTGACCCTGGTCGGCTGGACCCCGACGAGGCGGTTGGCGGTTTTCGGGGAGGCGAGCTGGCTGATGCCAAGGGCGATGCTCAACCAGCCGAGCCCCTGGGCCAGTCGCACCGCCTGACCGTCGTGCGGAACCGACATGACCGTTCCTCTCCACTCGCCGGACGAGCGGCCGGGACGCAGCGGCGGCAGCTGTCCGACCGCTCCCGCCCGCCTACCCTCGCCCCCACCCCGGAAACAGCTCGCGCGGCGCGGCGACGAGGAGCCGGCAACATGGCCGGCATGAAAGAGCACCGAAGCATCGACGTGGTCGTGGAGATCCCCCGGGGGAGCCGCAACAAGTACGAGCTCGACCACGAGACGGGCGTCATCCGCCTCGACCGCCGGCTGTTCTCGGCCACCGTGTACCCGGCCGACTACGGCTTCGTCCCCGACACGCTGGCCGAGGACGGCGACCCCCTCGACGCGATGGTGATCCTGGAGGAGCCCACCTTCCCGGGGTGCTGGGTCACGGGCCGCCCGGTCGGCGTCTTCTGGATGGAGGACGACAAGGGCCCGGACGCGAAGATCATCTGCGTTCCCGACGGCGACCCGCGGTGGGAGCACGTGACCGAGATCGGCGAGCTCCCCGACTTCCTCACCGGCGAGATCGAGCACTTCTTCGACGTCTACAAGATGCTCGAACCCGACAAGCACTCCAACACGCGCGGGTTCGAGGGCACCGAGGCGGCCTGGGCCGAGATCGATGCCGCCTTCAGGCGGGAGCAGGAGCGCGGCGAGCGAAGACGATGACGTTGTCCGTGTAGCTGCCCGTGCCCTCGTCGAAGGCGCCGCCGCAGGTGATGAGGCGCAGCTCGGGACCCTCGGTCGGCCCGTACACCCGGTCGGTCGGGAACGAGTCCTTGGGGTGTCGTTCGATGCGGTCGACGACGAAGCGGACCACGACGAGGTCGTCGCCGATCACCTCGATCTCGTCGCCGGCGCGCACCTGGTCGAGGTCGGCGAACACGCCGGGCTGGGACCGCAGGTTGACGTGGCCGGCGATGACGGCGGGGCCCCCGGCGCCCGGCGCCGAGCCGCCGGTCCACCACCCCGTGTCCGACGCCGTGGTCGGGACCTCGAGGGTCTGGTCGGGATTCAGGCCGAGCGGGATCACCGGGGCGTCGACCTCGATGGCGGGGACCACGAGGCGGACGGGCTCCGTGGCCACGGCCACCGCCGTCGGTCGGTCGCCCAGGGGCGACGGGGACGTGGTCGACGACGGTACGGGGGCGGGAGCCTCCCCGCCGGAGCCGGCCACCACGGTCGGGGCCGACGGCCCGGCCGCCACCGGCTGGCGTGGGGCCTCGTCGCCGGCCACGGCGAGGCCGATGGTCATGCCCACCGCCCCGCTGGCCACCGCCAGGACGGCAGCCAGGATCCCGAGCCGGGCCCGGGGCCCCCACCGCTGCGTCGTCATCGTGACGATCCTACGGCCCCGGCCCGTCGCTGCGGTCGCATCACGAGCGAGCGGTCGCGAGGAGCGCGGCACCGATGGCGCCGGCGTGCCCGCCGAGGAGGGCGGGCACGATGGGCACCGTCGGGCGGTGGTCGGCCCCGAGCACGAGCTCCCGGTAGGAGGTGCGCGTGGGCTCGAGGATCAGGTCGCCGGCGGACACGAGGCCGCCACCGATGACGACGATGTCCGAGTCGAGCAGGTTGACGAGGTTGGCGATGCCGAGGGCGACCCACCATCCGAAGCGGGCCAGCACCTCCTTGGCCTGGCCGTCGCCACCGGCGGCGGCGGTGGTGAGGTGCTCGCCGCGCACATCCTCGGGGTCCCCTCCGGCCAGGGCCAGCGCGGCGTCGGCGCGACCGGCGTGGGCCGCCTCCCGGGCGAGCTGGCCCAGCCCACTGCCCGACGCGTAGCGCTCCCAACACCCCCGCCGGCCACACGGGCACATGAGCCCGTCAGGGTCGATCACCATGTGGCCGGGCTCGCCGGCGAATCCGTTGGCTCCCCGGAGGACCTCGCCCTTCACGGTGATGCCGGCGCCGATGCCGGTGCCGAGGGTGATCAGGAGCGAGTGATCGTGGCCCCGAGAGGCGCCCCGTTCGTGCTCTCCCCATGCTGCGCAGGTGGCGTCGTTCTCGACGGCGACGGGCAGACCGAGCCGCTCCTCCAGCACGGCCGCGAACCCGATGTCGACCACGCCGGGCAGGTTGGGGGCGAGGTGCAGCGTGCCGCCACGATCGACGAGGCCAGGGGCGCCCACGCCGAGCGCGGTCGCCGGTCGACCCAGCTCGCCTGCCGCCCGGTCCCGGAGCTGGGCCCCGAGGTCGGCGAGGGTGTCGACCACGGCCTCGGCACCGCGGGGCGTGGCCACCTTCTCCTCGATCAGCGGTCCACCGGCGGCGGCGGCGTCGACGACGACGCCGAGCACCTTGGTGCCGCCGAGATCGAGCCCGACGGCGAGCCCGCCGGGGGACGAGGTCAATAGCGCAAGAGGGCGCCGACCTGCCCGAGCACGTCGAGGTCGGCGTTGCCCACGCAGACCTCGACGCGGCACGACTGGGCCATGGCCTCGTCGATGGACTCCTCGACGACGTCGTCGATCTCCTCCATCTCGCCCCGGCACACCTTGCAACGGCGGCCGACGGTGGCCAGGGTGGCGCAGGGGCGGCAACGCCACCCGGGGGCGGCGTAGCCGTCGGAGACGAGGAGACGATCCACGCGGCGCTCGGCCAGCGCCGCCAGCACCCGGTCGAGCCCGGCCACCCCCCGGTGACCGGCGCCGACGGCGTCACGCAGGCGAGCCACGAGCGCCGCCTCCTTGGCCCGCTCCTGTCGGGCCTCCACCTCCAGGGCCGCCTCCCGGACCTCGCTCACCGGGGCTCGTGGGTGCACGGCGATGCGCCCGCACAACCGGTCCCGGAGGTACGGGTGCAGCACCGCTTCGAGGGAACTGACGATCTCGTCGGGCCCCCCGAGGCACAAGCACTCGAAACGGTGCTGTTGGTGCACGCGGAAGGCGACGTCGGCGGCGCGGCGCAGATGATGGAGGGTGAGCGCCTCCACATGGCCGGCGTGGTCGCCCCGCTCCTTCTCGCCGCGGTGGTCGTAGTCGCGAGGCAGCTCGTCGAACAGCTCGGATCGGTCGATCAGCTCGCCGAGCTCGAACACGAACATGCGGGCCCGCTGCTTGTCGGCGAGGAGGACGCCGAAGCGATCGTACTCCTGGACGACCGACTCGAGCTGGCCCACGGCAGGGACGTCGTTGATGACCACCCGGCTGCGCACCGGGACGGGCAGGGGGACCACCCGCCAGAGGTCATGGGCCGAACAGGCGAAGATGGCCAGCCCCCGGGTGCGGGAGCGGTCGAAGCCGGCCCGCACGTAGGTCTCGATCCGCTGGAGGTCGTGGTGCACCGAGGGGGTGCCGTTGGCCCTGGTCCGAGCCGGGCGCAGCAGGCCGGACAGCTCGTGCTCGACGTCCTGGTGGCGGGGGAAGCGGCGGCCGTCCACGTCGAGGTAGCACGACGTCACCGGGACCCCACCGCCGTCGAACGATGCCAGCTCCCGGATGGTGTCCTCGGTGATCAGCGACACGTCACCTCCAGCGTTCGGGGTCGTCGCGGCATGGTAGGCGGACCCCGTGAGACGTGCTGAGGCCGCCACCGGCCCGGCGCTGGCGCTAGAGGAGCCCGACGCTCACCACCGACGCCCGCTCCTCGCCCAGGTCTCGGGCCCAGCCGGCCAGTTCGTCGTCGTCGGAGAGCAGGATCACCTGGACGGCGCCGGCGAGGCCCTCCACCGCCGCCGCCAACCGGACGGCCTCCTCGGCGGACAGCTCGGCGAAGGCGTCGTCGAAGAGGATCGGCACCGAACCCCCCGCCCCGGTCCTGCGCTGCGCCGCCAGCCGGGACATGAGGTACCACTCGATCTCCTCGAGGCGGGCCTCGCTGGCCTCCTCGAGCTCGGCGGCGGTGGCCGTCTCGACCTCCTCGTCGAACGAGCCGTCGGCCAGGCGGCGCTCCACCCCGGTGAGCTCGACCTCGAGCAGGCCGGCCTCTGCCTGAGCCGCCTCGACGGCCGCCGTCACTGCCGCCAGCTGCTCTTCGAACGACGCCGGTGGGTCGAACGGGGCCATCTCCCCGGCTCCGGGGCTGTCGCCCTCTCGCTCGGCGAGGTGCTCCTCGGCTCGGCGCTCGGCCGTCTCGGCATCGGTGAGCGCCGCCCTGGCTCGCTCCACGGCGTCAGCGGCGGCATCGAGCGCGGAGCGGTCCAGGGCGGTCACCCGCTCCTCGGCGGCGACGACGTCGGCGGCGGTGGCGGCCACCTCGGCCGAGCAGGCGTCGACCTCCTCGCCCAGCGCGGCGACACGGGCCTCGGCCTCGGCGTGACGGGCGTGGCGCTCCTCTGCCGCCGCCCGGGCGACGGCGGCGTCGGCTCGACGGGCGGCCAGCTCCTCGGGAGAGAGCGGCGCCACCGGAGGCTGGGCGACGGCCTCCGGATGGGTCGGGTCGAGTCGAGCGAGATCGGCGTCGAGCTCGGCCAGCTGGGCTTCGAGCTGCAGGCGACGGGCGCTGGCGGCGGCGTGCTCGTCCAACCAGTGCTCGGCCAGGGCCACGAGGACGACGGTGTCCTCGGCGGGATCGTCGGTGGGCTCCACGACCAGGCCGGCATCTGACAGGGCGGCGTGCAGGGCGGCGGTGGCGTGCCCGCCGTCTCCTCCGGTCACCCCCTCCGGGGCGCCGTCGAGGTCGAGCGCCCCCGACCCCGCCGCCGCCGCCGCTCGCTCTGCCTCTGCCTCGAGCGCGGCCAGCGCAACCTCGGCGGCGATCACGTCGGCTCTCGCCTCGGCCACCGCCGGGTTCTCGAGGAACCGGCTCGACGGGGCCAGTGACATGGCGTACTCGGCGTAGCTGGCGAAACCGTGCTGGCCGAGGACCTGTCGCTCGGCGGCGCGGGCCTCCTCGAGACGGCTCCTGGCCCGCCGGCCGAGGCGACCCTGACGCTTCTGGGCGGCCAGCACCTGGGCATGGGCGGCCTCGAGCGCGGCGACCACCTCCGGGTCGAGCTCGGCAGCGGCGGCGGCCGCCGCCTGGGCCTCGGCCAGCGCCGCCCGCGTCTGCTCGACCCGGGCGTTGGCGTCGCTGAGCTCGCCCTCGAAGGCGATGGCGGCCTCGGCGGAGGCTCCGGCCACCGCCAGGTCTTCGCCGTCGGGCCGGCCGACGTCGTCCGGCCGAGGGTCGTCCTCGGCCCAGAGCCGCCCGTCGTCCCCGAACGGAGCCGGCTCGTCCTGGCCTCGCCGTGCATCCGCCGTCAGCTCGTCCCGTGGGAGTTCGGCCCGGACGGCGGCCAGGGCGTCGGCCACCGGTGCCGGGTCGGCGTCGGCCAGGGATGTCAGCTCCCCCTCCAGCTGGCGGCGCCGCTCGAGGAGGTCGGCGCGAGGGACGGGCGCCTCCGCCGCCGTGTCCGTCTCGGCCTCGCCCTCCCGCTCACCGGCGGGGCCGGCATCGGTGAAGTCGTCGAGGGAAGCGAGGACGGCGCCGGCTCCGGGATCGAGTCCGGCCCGAGCTTCCTCCAGGGACCGCTCGGCGCCGGCCCGGGCCTCCAGGGCGGCGGCGTGGCGACTGCGGGCCTGGGCCAACGCCTCCTCCTCGGGCACGGGCTCCTCGGCCAGCACGCGGAGGGCGGCCTCGGCCGCCTCCAGCTCCGCCGCTGCGGCCTCCCGACCGGCCTGGGCGGCGGCCAGCTCGGCGCGCGCCTCGTCGAGCGCCGCCGCCGCCTCCGCCGCCACGCGCTCGGCGGCCTCCTCGCGCCGTCGAGCCTCCTCCCGCTCGTCGAGCAGGGCCACCCGCCGGGCGGCGGCGTCGGCGAGCCGCGAGCGGGCGCCGGCGAGGCGCCGGGCGAGCCCGTCGCGGGACATCTCGGCTGCTCGCCGAGGGGAGCGCCGGCCGGGCGACACGTCCAACCCGGGGAGCTGGGTCGAGCGCACGACGTTGTCGTGCCCGTCACCGGAGAGCCCGAGCCCCCCCAGCACGGCCGGATCGAGGGGCAGGACCTGGCCGTCGACCTCGACCTCGCCGCTCACCCCTGGGACGGTGCCGCATGGAAGGGCGGCGATGGCCTCGATCAGCTGCTGGCGAGCGGCCCCCCGCAGCCCCCGGACCACGGTCATGTCGGGGTGGAAGGAGATGGGGCTCGGGCGGTCGCCCGGCGGTTCGATGCGGCGGACCTTCACGAGACCGGGATCCGCTGCACACCGCCGCCATCGTCGCCGCCGTCGTCGTCGTCGCTGCCGTCGACACTGCCGGGGCGGCCGGATCGGCCGGGCGGCGACGAGGCCGCTCGGCTGGCCCTGCCGGCCCACGCGCTCATCGCCTCGACCACCGTGCCGACGGCGCGGGGGTCGGCCACGAGCTCGTCGGCCACGTCGAGCATGGCCCGGGCGGCGGCGATCATCTCACGGGCGGCCGACTGGAGCGCCTCGACGCCCTTGGCCACCACGTCGTCGTCGCCGGCGCTCGGGGCGGTCACGAGCGCACCCGGGCCCGGCCGTCGGCCGTCGCCCCCGCCGGTCGGTCGGCGGCGGTGGCGGTGGCCGTGGTGGCGGTGGTGGCGGTGGCGGCGAAGGTGACCCGGAGGCGACCGTCGTGCAGCGAGGCCGCTGCCACCTGTCGTCGCCGCAACGAGTCCGGCAACAGGAGCGCCCGCCGGTAGGGGCCGACCCTGATCAGGAGCTCGTCGTCGTGGCGGGCGAGGTCGAGGTCGTCACGGTCGGCGAAGGGCAGGTCGACGGTCAGGTCGACCTGATCACCACGCCGGCGGATGTCGATGGGGGCGCCGGCGTGGAGCACGGCGCTGGGGTCGATGTCGCCGTACAGCCGATCGGCGAAGGCGCGAAGGCGGTCGAGGCCTACCAGCTCCTCGGCCGCCAGCTCGCCCCGCAGCACCGGCAGAGGGGCGAAGCCCTCCTCGATGGCGGCCAGGTGACCGGCGTGCAGCTCCTTCCAGGTGGCGAACCACGGATCGCTGACCTCGTCGGGCAGCAGGCGGTTGGCGATGACGCCGTCGACGCCGTAACCGAACAGCGACAGGTAGGTGAA
Organism: Acidimicrobiales bacterium; assembly: GCA_030447445.1. Taxonomy (GTDB): domain Bacteria; phylum Actinomycetota; class Acidimicrobiia; order Acidimicrobiales; family Iamiaceae; genus JAUJOW01. The sequence continues at coordinate 121,360 of JAUJOW010000007.1, forward strand.
GGTCCGCCGAGCTTCGGCGATCACGACCCGTTCCGGGTTGACCACCAAGCGCACGCTCGTCCGCCGGGTGTCGGTGAGCAGCTCCCGCACGCCGTCGAGGCGCTCGTACAGGCGGTGCGCCGACCCGAAGACCTCGTCGCCGGCCACAGGCAGCGTGGTGACCCGGGACAGCAGCGGCGACACCAGCCTGTTGAGCCGGCGGCCGGCCGGGAACACGCGGGTCATGTACCAGCTGAGGATGTCGGGCAACGAGAGCAGGCGGATGGTCTCCGCCGTCGGGGCGCAGTCGACGACCACCAGGTCCCACTCGTCGGACTCGGCGTAGGCCTTGATGTCGGAGAGGCTGAAGATCTCGTCGAGCCCGGGCAGCAGCGACAGCTCCTCGGCCTCGATGCCGCCGACGCCGGCCCACTGGAACACCTCGACCAGGTACGACTGGATGTCCGCCCAGGCTTCCTCCATGCGCTCCTGCGCGTCGAGCTGCTGTCCCCACAACCCGTCGACCACAGGCGTGGCCACCGGTCCGAGCTCCACGTCGAAGGCGTCGGCCAACGAGTGGGCGGGATCGGTCGAGAGCACGATCGTGCGCCGCCCGGCCTCGGCGGCCCGGAGCGCGGTGGCGGCAGCCACCGTGGTCTTGCCCACGCCGCCCTTCCCGGTGAAGAGCAGGACCCTCACGGCGGCGGCCGGTTCTCCACCCGGGCCTTCAGCTCGCGGAGGGCGGTGTGCATGATCTTGAGCTGGGTTCGGCGCTTGACGAACCCGGGGAGGGGCAGGATCAGCTCGGCTTCCAGCACGTAGGTCACCTCGACCGGGCCGGCGTCACCGTGACCGTCCTCGTCGAAGCGGTAGTAGCCGTCGAGCTTGCGGGTCAGGTCACCCTGGACCAGCGCCCAGCTGAGCTGGCGGCGATCGCCGTGGTCGTAGCGCAGCGTGTAGCTGGTGCTGTAGCCCATGCCGGCGGCCCGGAAGCGCACGAGCGTCCCTCGCCCCTGGCCGTCGCGCTCGAGCACCGTGGCCGCCTTCAGGTCGCGGGCCCACTCCGGATAGCGCTCGAAGTCGAGCAACACCTGCAGGCACCGGTCGGCCGAGGCCTCGATCCGGGTGTGCTCGGTGACGGACTCGGCCATTGCTCCAGAACCATCCTGTCGAACGTGAGGGTCGCCGTCGTGCATTCTGGTCGATGGGGCCGCGGTGCCGGGTTGCGTCACCGGTCCGTCGGGTGGCGAGAGGGGAACGACCCGTGCCGGGCTCCCCACAGGGCGGCGCAGCCGAGTCCGAACATCGGGGCCAGGACGACGAACGCCTGGTTGGTGAACGGGTGCGCCGCCGCCGTGGCCAGCGCCACCACCACCTGTGCGACGAGGCAGCCGAGCAACCGGCGCTGGACGGCGCGGGGCGCCGACCCCTGCAGGAAGAACAGCCCGCCCATGCCGATGGCGTCGTGACGGCTCCGACCGACCGCCACCAGGTACGCCCACAGGGTGGCGCCACAGCCGGCCCCGAACAGGAGGAGCGACACCACGACAGCCACCTCGTTGAGCGGGCGCCGGGCCACGGCGGCCCCCACGGCGGCCACGGCGAACACCGCCGTGCCGGCGACGGCGGCGCCCACGATGCCTTCCCCTTCGCGCCCCCTCATGGGCGTGGGGCCAGGCGGAGCTGCCCGTCGGCGGTGAGGCGACCGCGCCGACCGGTGCGGCGAGCCCCGCCGCCACCGCCACCGTCTCCGCTCACGCCGGCCCCGCCGACCACGACCTCGCCAGCGTCGACGGTGACGGAGCGGCCGGGTAGGGGCCACCCCGAGGACCATCCGGGCGTCCCCGGAGCGGTCGCCGTCACCGGGCCCACCACGCCATCGGCCATGAAGGTGGCCACCAGGTCGAGGCCGACGGCGGCCAGGTCACGGCGCACCGCCTCGTCGGGACGTCCGAGGCAGACCGCCCAACGGCAGCGGTCGAGGCCGAGGTCCCGCCGGAGCCGGCTGCCCCACGTGCGGTCGAGGGCTCGCCACCCGAGTCGCTCGACCGACCCGAGCCGTTCGCCGGCGGCGCGAGCGCGCCCGGCGCCGAGATACCGGCGTGGGCCGCTCGAGCCGGCGGTGGCCAGGCGACGGCGCACGGCGCCGGCCAACGCCGCCCACACGACCGGCTCGGCGATGGCCACCACCGGTCGAACGCCCGCCATCGTGGCGATCACGCCGGTGGAGGTGTCGCTGTCGGGCCCGATCACGTGTCCGGTGGCGCCGGCCACGAGTGGCCACCACACCCCGAGGACGGATCGCCCCGGCTCGTCCCACCGGCCCGGGACGACCACGGGAAGACCGGCCCCCACGGCGGCGTCGGCGCCGACGACGGGGTCGAGCCAGCTGATCACCGACCGCAGGCCCCACAACACCTGGTCGTGGGTGAAGCGGTGGCCCCCGGCGGCGACGGCGACATCACCGGCAGCGACAGTGGCGGCGAGTCGCTCGAAGCGGTCGGGGCTGGATCGGTCCGCCTCCCGGCCCACCGCCAGCAACGCCGGGAGGGGCGTGACCTCGCCGCCACCGCGGGACAGCCCACCGGGATCGACCCGCCAGCCGGCGCCTTCGCCCCCGCCCGCACCGGTGACGATCCCGCCCGCCGCCAGCGCCGCCTGGTCCACGGCGATCCGCAGTCCCGCGTCGGGGAGGCAGACGGCGACGCTGTCACCCCGCCGCACGCCCTGCTCGTCGAGCGCGACACCGAACAGCCGAGCTCGGGTGGCCAGCTCGCCCCAGGTCACCGGCTCGGCGCCGTCGTCGAGCGCCGTCACCCCACCGTGGCGGCGGGCCAGGCGGGCGAACGCGACCGGCAGGGTGTCGGCGAGGTCCACACCGACGGATGGTGCCATCAGCCGGCGGCGTCGATGGCGGTGCGCAGGCGTTCGGCGAGCGCGTCGTAGCAGAGCTCGGTCTGTGCTCGGGCCCGGCCCGCCGCCCCCATCCGGGCCCGTCCGGCAGGGTCGTCGAGGAGCTGGCGCAGCGCGCTGACCACCGGTTCCACGTCGTTCGGCTGCCGCACGACCACACCTGTCCGGCCGTCCACCACCGCCTCCGCCGCTCCCCCGCTGTCGCCGGCGACCTGGGGCACGCCACAGGCGGCGGCCTCCACGAACACGATCCCGAAACCCTCCTGCTCCAGGCCCGCCCACCGGTTGCGGCACAGCATGGCGAAGATGTCCGCACACCCGTAGAGACCGGGCAGATCGGCGTCAGGGACCCGGCCGAGGAGCCGCACGGGAGCGTGCCGGCGGGCCACCAGGCGCTCGAGCCGGCGGCGGTCGCGACCGTCGCCGCCGATGGCCACCACCAGGCCAGCGTGATCGGGGGCCAGACGGGCGGCCGCTTCCACGAGGACGTCCATCCCCTTGCGGGGGACGAGGCGGCTGAGGCTGAGCACGACCGTGCCGTCGACCGGCAACCCGAAGCGGCTCCGCACCTGCGCCCGCTCCTCACGCCCGACCGGGTGGAACCGGTCGCTGTCGACGCCAGGGGGTACGACGGTGACGGGCAGCCCCCTGCCAGCCGCCAGCTCGGCCTCGTCGGCGGGGTAGCCGCCGGCGGCGATGACGCAGTGGGCACCCACCAGGACCCGGCGCAGGGCGGGGCGCAGCGCCGGCAGCCGACCGGGCACGGTGACCTCGGCGCCGTGGAGGACGACGCCGTAGGGGCGCTCGAGCCGAGGGCCCACGAGGCCGAGCGGCAGGGCGGGGTCGATGAGCACGAGACCGGCGTCCACCTCGTCGGCCAGCGCCACCACCTGGCCGGCCAGCGCCGGTGTGGGGAGAAGGACCGGGTGGCGGGACCGCACGATCCGGAAGGGTTGGGCAGCGTCCCACTTCGGAGCCCCGTTGTAGGCGGTGGTGAGGATCGTGACCTCCTCGGGAGGCAGCCGTCGCCACAGCTCCCAGAGGTAGGACTGGATGCCGCCGGTCTTCGGTGGGAAGTCGTTGGTGACGAGCAGGTGCCTCATGCCGCCCGTTCGGGCGGAGGAGGGGCGGTCAGCTCGGCCCGCACCACGGGATCGGCGTCGTCGGCCAGGGTGGTGAGCAGGTCGTCGCCACCGAGCCGACGAGCCGCCCACGCGGCGTGCGAGCGCAGCATCGGATCGGCGTCGCCCAACGCTCGCCGCAGCGCCGCCACGACCGCCGGAGCGTGTGGATCGCCGACGTTGCCGAGCACCACGAGGGCGTTGCGGCGCAGGTAGCGGGCGTCCCGTTCGGGGATGTACCAGCGCCCGTGGCGGGCGAGCAGGTCCTGGTCGGAGGATGCGAGCACCTCGAGCACCGGCACCCACGCGCCGTCGGGCTGATCAGCGCCGTCGCCGGACGTCAGGTACCGGTCACCGCGGCGGTTGGGCGGGCACACCTCCTGGCAGTCGTCGCACCCGTACAGGCGGTCGCCGACCGCCACCCGGTGCTCTCGAGGGATGTCGCCGGGGGCCTGCACGAGCCAGGCCAGGCAGCGGCGAGCGTCGACGAGGCCAGGGGCCACGATGGCCCCGGTCGGGCAGGAGTCGAGGCACCGGGTGCAGGGCCCGCACTCGTCGGCCACCGGCGCCCCCGTCGGGAGCGGGGCGTCGGTGAGCACCGAGCCGAGCACGAACCAGCTCCCCCGGCCGGGCAGCAGGATGTTGGCGTTCTTGCCGTACCAGCCGAGTCCGGCCCGGTAAGCCGCCTCCCGGTCCACGAGCGCGTTGTCGTCGAGCACCACCCGGGCGGTCCAGCCGTCGGCTCTCAGGCGGGCGGCGATGGCGTCGAGGCCGGCGCGGAGCTCGGCATAGTGGTCCGACCTGGCGTAGCGGGCGACCCGAGCCATCGGCCCCCCTCCCCGTGGGGTGTCCGGGTCGGGACGGCGGTAGGACCGGGCCCCCACCACCAGCGCCGCCACCGCGGGGAGCGTGAGCGACGGATCGGTCGACCGCTCGGGCCGGCGGTAGGTGAACTGCATTCCGCCGTGCAGCCCGGCGGCCTTGCGGGACTCGAGGTGCTGGCGGGTGCCCGAGAAGGGCTCGGCCGGGGCCACGCCCACGACCTCGAGGCCAGCGGCGGTGCCGGCGGCGCGAAGCTCCTCGACGTAGTCGAGCGGGACCACGCCCGGATCAGTCGTCGCGGGGAGGGCGCGAACCGGCTCGCAACCGGACTCGCCGCGGCCGGGGGTTACCGGCGTCGCCGTTGCCTTCCGGACCGTCGGAGGGCTGGGCCCGGCCGGCACCCATCGAGTGGGAGCCCCGGCGCTCGCCGCGACCGTTCACGTCGAGCTCGGGTGCTCGACGGACACGGACCGGGCGACCGCCGCGGGCCAGGCGGCGCGACCCCGGCGCCGGACGCTCGACCGGTGCTTCCTGCGGGGCCGCCCCGTTCGAGGTCGGGATGGCGGGGTCGGCCGGGGGCTCGTCGCTGCCACCAGTGGTGCTCGGCCGCCGCCTCACCGAGCGGCTGCCTCCCGACCGACCGGTCCGGGCCGGTGCCTTGGTCGCCTTCGCCGGCGGTGGCGAGCTCGTCTTGGCACCGGCCTTGCGCTGGCGCTCTGCGGGGGCGGCGCGCTTCTTCGCCGGTCCCCGGCCCTGGTCCCCGTCGGCCTTGGTGGCTGCGCTCGGCTGCGCTCGCTTCCCGCCGCCGGGCCGACGGTTCACCCGGGCCTCGGAGACATGGCGCTGTCGTTCCTCCTCGGCCGCCGCCTCCTGGCGTTCCTGCTCCTCCGCCGCCAGCGCTGCCGCCGCCATCTCTGCTGCCTTCGCCGCCTCCTCCTGGCGCCGCTTCTCCTCTGCCGCCGCCCGCTTCGCCGCCTCCTGGCGCTCCTTCTCCTCCGCCGCCACCCGAGCGACCGCCTCCCGCCTGGCTGCCGCCACTGCCTTGCGGGCCTCCGCCCGCCGGCGCCGCTCCTCGGCCGCCGTCCGCTTCGCCGCCTCCTCCTGACGCTGCTTCTCCTCCGCCGCCGCCTCCTCGCGCTCCTTCTCCTCCGCCGCCGCCTTCTTCGCCTCCGCCCGCCGGCGCCGCTCCTCGGCCGCCGCCCGCCTGGCCCCCTCCTGGCGCTGCGCCGCCACGGCCGCCGCCCAGGCCCCCGCCGCGTCCGCCGCTGCCTTCGCCGCCTCCTCCTGGCGCTGCTTCTCCTCGGCGGCGGCGCGCGCCTTCTTGGCCTCCGCCCGCCGGCGCCGCTCCTCGGCCACCGCCCGCCTGGCCGCCTCCTGGCGCTGCGCCTCCTCGGCCACCGCCCGCTTGGCCGCCTCCTGGCGCTGCGCCTCCTCGGCCACCTCGCGCAGCCGCTCCTCGGCCTCCCGCCGAATCCGCTCCTCCTCGGCGGCCCGCGCCGCCGCCGCCTGCTCGGCTTCGGCAACCCTGCGGGCCTCGGCGGCCAGACGCTCTTCCTCGGCTCGACGCTCGGCCTCGGCCTGCCGGGCCGCCTCCTTGTCGGCGGCGCGCCGCGCCGCTGCTTGCTTGGCTTCGGCCGCCTTGCGGGTGGCCGCCGCCCGCCGAGCGGCCTCGACCCGTTCGGTGGTGCCGCGCCTCGTCTGGGCCCCTCTGCTCTGGGTCCGCCCCCCCTCGGTCCGCCGCCCCGACCCGACCGCCCGTGCCGGCGCCGCCGGCGCCGGGGGCTCCTCGACCGACTCGCCGCTGCGGTTCCGGATGCTGCCACCGGTGGCTTCGCGGAAGGCGAGCTGCCCGGCCAGCGGGTTGGCGGCGCTCACCTCGCCCTCGCCGAGGTCGTACACCCACTCGGCTTCGAACCTGCGGTTGCGGGATTCGTAGGTGAACCGAACCGACCAGACCTCTTCGTGGAGCTGGTGGGCGCGCCAGCCGGGGCCGTTGTCGGTGGCCAGCTCGTCGTCGACGGCCACGCCCTTGACGGCCAGGTTGTGGGCCACGGCCTCCCCGATGGGCGCCGACGACCGGCCCTTCCGAGGGGTCTCGAAGGTCGCCGCCTTGAGGTCGGCGACCACCTTGGCCTGCTCGGCGATCACGGGTGTGGCGAAGCGCTCCACCCATTGCGGGCGCACCTTGGCTTCGCTGGCGACCTGCTTGATCGAGTAGCCGCGTCGCAGGCGGGCCTGCATCTCCCGCACGGTGAGGGTGCTCGACGTCCCGGTGTCACCGGCGGCCTGGTTCACCGATGTCGGCAGGGCGGCGGAGCGGGCCCGCTGGCTCCGCACGGCGGCCCGCAGATCATCGTCCAGGACCACGACGAAGGGTTCCGACGCCGGATCGTCTGGGTTGTCGCTGAGGATCAGGCCCTCGCGATCTGCGGTGAACCCGACCAGATGCAGCTTGCGCACGACGGTTGCCCCTGGCTGTCGGCCTGATCGACCGCCTGTGACCGTAGCATTCGCACCACCCGGGCCGAAGGTGTGGCGCCGCCCGTCAGCGGCCGAGCGCCGCCTGCAACTGCGACGCCGACACCACGTTGGCGCCCCGTGCCCGCGCCCCGGCGCGGACCCGATGGTCGCTCGAGGCCACGATCACCGGCCGCTCGACCGGGAACTCGTCGACCAGCGCCATCACGACGTCGTCGGCTTCCACATCGGTGTCGGTGAACAGCACCCGCACCGCCCGGCCGACGGTGCTGCCCTGCGGGCGACCGGCGGCCACGCCGTCGAAGACCACCACGGGATCAGCGGAGGTGCGGGCGTGGAGCTCGTCGAGGGCGTCGACCAGCCGACGTCGCTGCTCGTCGATGGGCTGGGCCGGCCAGGCCGCCATCGACGCGTTGTAGCCGTCGACGAGCACGACAGCCCCCGGGAGGCGCAGGAGGTGCGCGGCCGCTTCGGGTGAATCGTCGAGCACGGCCGGCGGCAAGGGGCGGGGTCGCCGCCCCGCCGACCGACGCCGCACCCGCCGGGGCGACGCCGACCGCGACGACTCGGCCCGCGGTCGCCGCGCACCTGCGGTGGCGTTGGGCCCGGTGGCCTTGGACCCGGTGGCCCTGGACCCGGTGACCTCGGGCTCGGTGGTCTCCGCCGCCGGCGCCGGCGGGCCGAGGGTGGCCACGGCCTCGGCCAGCGCGTCGCTCAGGGCGTGGGCGGCGTTGGCCGCTCGGGCCACCGCCGCGGCCGCCTGGCCGGTGGCCTCGGCCCGGCCGGGCGCGCCGTCGACGTCGCCCCGCAGCCGACCCACCTCGGCGGCCAGCCGGTCGACCTCGGCCTCGAGGGTGGCTCGAGCGGAGGCGGCGGCCCGCAGCTCGGCTCGAGTGGTGGCGTGGGTGGCCTCGAGGTCCTTCAGCGACCGTACCGCCTGCGCCCGTTCGCCGGTGAGGCGCTCGACCTCGCCGGCCAAGGCGGCGGTCCGGCTCTCGACCTCCCGGCGAGCCGAACGTTCGGCGGTGGCGGCCTCCCGAGCCAGGGCCGCCTCGGCGGCGGCGCGCTGGCGAGCGGCCTCGTTGCGGCTGGCCGCCTCTTCGACGCGGGCGAGCGCCCGGCCCAGGCGGATGACCTCCCGGCCCGCTCCCGCCTCCTCGGCGGCCGTGGCGGCGTCGGCCTCGGCGGCGTCGAACTCCTCCTCCCAGCCGTCGGGTCGAGCCAGCCACAACCAGGCCGTCCGCCCGATGGCCGATTCTTCGACGCCGTCGGCCACCCGCAGCCGGAAGTCGTCGTCGCTCTCGAGCGCCCTACGAGCGGCGGCGAGGGCCCGGCCGTTCAGCCGGGCGAAGCCGAGCACGGGACGCAGCACCGGCGGCACGGGCACGGGTGGATCAGCCAGGTCGCCGGTGCGGGCGACGGTCACGGCCGCCTCGAGGGCGGGGCGCAGCAATCGGTCGGTGATCGCGGTCAGGTCGCCTCCTCGATCACCACCGCCGACCCTGCCCCGCCCTCATCGCCCCCTTCGGCGCCGCTCGATCCTGCCGCCATCGGCTCGACCGCCCGGGGGGACCCGCACCATCGGCAGCTCACCTCCTCGATCCGCTCGTCGAGCACGTCCTCGTCCTCCACGGTGAGGTCGCCACCCACCGTGTAGTGGTGGAAGGCGCGGGTGCGCCGGCTGAGGGTGACGTCGAAGCGGGTGAGGTTGCCGCAGGAGCGGCACCGGTACCGGGCGGCGGGCACGGACCGATCGTACCGACCGCCGTGCCGAGCCGTCCCCCCCTCAGCGAACTCACGTTCCGGAGGGTGGGGTGGTGCCGCCGAGCCCGCCGGCGCCCGAGGCCGGTAACCTGTCGGCGATGGACATCGTCCTCGCGATCTTCGCCTCGACGCTCCTGTTCGTCCTGGCCATCGTGATCGCGGTGATGCTCGTGCTGCGGTCCCTACGGCGCCGGAACCGGGTCAGCCCCGACCGGCCGAGCGAAGCTCCCACCTCCTGGATGTGGTCGCCGGCGATGGCGGCCCGGCTGCACCGCCGGCTCCAGGCGGCGGTGGCGGTGGCTCGGATGGTCGCCCGTCGCCACGCTCGGGAGCCCGGTCGCCCACCGGTGGTCGACCTGGCCGCCGACCTCGAGCGTGAAGCCGTCGCCCTCGACGCCCACCTCGCCGTCGTCGGCCGCCTGCACCCCTCCGAGCGGCGCCGCGTCCTGCCTCGCGTCATGGCCGACGTGGCCCGCGTCGAGCAGCTCACATCGAGGCTCTCGCTCCTCGACGCTCGGGTGTCGGCCTCGGCCCGCCTGCCCCACCACCCGGGGGCCATGGAGGAGCTGGCCCTGCAGCTCGAGACCCTCGAGGCCGCGCACCGTGAGCTCGGCGCCACTGACGCCGCCGTCGGCCTCCACCCCCCGGGGGGCCTGGTGGCCCAGCCCGCCCCGTGGTCGGCTCCCGCTGGAGGCCAGCGGCCCAGGCCGTAGCCCCTTGGGCGGCGACGGCCGAAGGCGACGCCGGCGCACGGTCGCCCTGCCGGCCGATCAGCTGTGGCCGGCGCCGGCGGCGGCGAGGCCGGACTCGCCGACCAGGCGGTCGAGGGCAGCGGCGGCGGCGCCGCTGTCGATGGACGCGATCGACGCCTGCACGCCGGCCGCCATGTCATCGACCAACCCGCCCACGACCAAGGCGGCGGCGGCGTTGAGCACGACGATGTCGCGATGCGGTCCGGCCGCGCCGGCGAGGACGGCCCGGGCCAGGCCGGCGTTGCAGGCGGGATCACCGCCGCGGAGGTCAGCGACCGTGGCCGGACCGATGCCGAGCTCGAGCGGGTCGATGGAGAGGGACCGAACCTCTCCATCGCGCAGCTCGACCACGTTCGACGCCGTGGTGGTGGTGATCTCGTCGAGCCCGTCGCCGCCGTGCACCACCCACGCCCGCTCGGCGCCGTGGGCGGCCAGCACCCGGGCCATGCGTTCGGCCATGGCCGGGTCGCTGACGCCGACCAGGAAGCGGCGGGCCCGCGCCGGGTTGGCGAGGGGACCGAGGAAGTTGAAGACGGTGGGCACGCCCAGCTCGCGCCGGGCGGGCCCGGCATGGCGCATCGAGGCGTGGAAGCGGGGGGCGAAGCAGAACCCGATGCCGGCCCCCTCCACGCACCGGGCCACCCCCTCGGGGCCGAGGTCGATGACCACGCCGAGCGCCTCGAGCAGGTCGGCGGACCCGCACGATGACGACGCCGCCCGGTTGCCGTGCTTGCACACCCGGCCCCCGGCACCGGCCACCACGAGCGCCGACAGCGTCGACACGTTGATGGAGTGGTGGCGGTCCCCACCGGTGCCGACGATGTCGATGGTGGGACCGCCTTCGGGGAGGGTGACGTGCTCGGCGGCGTCGAGCATGGCGCCGAGCAGGCCGGTGAGCTCGTCGACGGTCTCCCCCTTCATGCGGAGGGCCACGATGAACCCGGCGATCTGGGCCGGGCTGGCGTCCCCGTCGAGGATGGCCTCCATCGCCGCCGCCGCCGCCGTGCTGCTCAGATCGTGCCTGGCCGTGAGCGGTCCCAGCACGGCCGGCCAACCGCCGAGCTCGGCGAGGCGGGGTCGGGTCCGCGGGGGCGGCGCGGGGGTGGGCTCGGTCATGGCGCCAGTATCGCCGCGCCGCTCCGTACGTCGACCGCCGTGACGTCCTCCGCACGGCCGGACGTGGTGGTGCCCGCGGCCTTCGCCGATTGGACGATCGGCCGGGAGGGGGAGGCCGGGAGGGCCTGGATCGAGCGCCTTCCGGCCCTGGTCGAGGCGGCGTGTGCCCGCTGGCACCTGACGGTCGACGGTGCGCCGACCCATGGCAACGTGGCCCTCGTGGTGCCCGTGCGGGCCGCCCACGGCACCGCCGCCATGTTGAAGGTGTCCTGGGTGGAGGACGAGACCGAGCACGAGGCGCTGGCGCTGCGGGCCTGGGGCGGGGCCGGCGCCGTGCGCCTGCTCGCCGCGACCGCTGACGACGGCCACCACCCCGCCGCCGGGGTCGACCCCGACCGCACGCTGCTCCTCGAGCGTCTCCACGGTGACCGCACGCTGGTCAGCGTCGACGACGACGAGGCGGCCACCGTCGCCGCCGCCGAGGTGCTGGCCGGGTTGCACCTGCCACCCGTGCCGGGCCTGCGAACCCTCGGCGCCATCGCCGCCCAGTGGATCGAGGAGCTGCCCGACGAGTCGGCGCTGCTCGGCCATCCCCTGCCCCACTCGCTCCTCGACGCCGCCGTGGCCACCTGTCGTGAGCTCGGCCCGGACCACAGCCCGGTGCTGCTCCACGGCGACTTCCACTACGAGACGTGCTGGCCGCCGACCGGGCCCGGTGGCTGGCCATCGACCCCAAGCCGGTATCCGGCGACCCGGGCTTCGACGTGGTGCCGCTGCTCTGGAACCGCTGGGAGGAGCTGGTGGCCACCGGCGACGTGGCCGCCGCCGTCCGCCGCCGCTTCGACGTGGTCGTCGACGTCGCCGGGATCGACCGGGAGCGGGCCCGACGCTGGTCGGTCACCCGGGCCGTCGACAACGTCCTGTGGGCCGGGCAACGCGACCGCACCGACTGGGCGGCGGTGCAGCGCACGATCGCCGAGGCGCTCGCTTCCCCCGCTAGTCCCACCAGAGGTCGCCGGCCAGCACGCCCCGGGCGATGAGGCCGAGCTGCACCTGGGAGGTGCCCTCCACGATGGTGAGCTGCCGGGCGTCGCGGTAGTACAGCTCCATGGGGTGGTCCTTCATGTAGCCGGCGGCGCCCAGCAGCTGCAGGCACACCCCCGAGGCCCGCACCGCCACCTCGGTGGCGTGGTACTTGGCCATCGACAGGTAGGGGACGAACTCCTTGGTGAACTGGCCCCGGTCGGCCATCCACGCCGCCCGGTAGGTGAGCAGCCGGGCGGCCTCGATGTCGACGGCCAGCTTGGCGATCTCCCACTGCACGCCCTGGAAGTCGGCGATGGTCTTGGTGAAGGCCGGCCGCTCCTTCACGTACTCGGTGGCGTACATCAGCGCCCCCTCGGCCAGGCCGATGCCCCGGGCAGCCACGATGGGGCGCATGGCGTTCAGGCCGTGCATGGCCAGGCGGAACCCCCCCACCTCGCCGATGACGTTGCCGGCCGGGACACGGGCGTCGGTGAGCAGCAGCTCGCCGGTGGCCACGCCCCGGACCCCCATCTTGCGGTCGAGCGACCCCACCTCCACGCCCTCCGAGCCCCGTTCGACGATGAAGGCCGTGATCGAGTCGTGGTCGCGGGAGGTCACGTCGGGTGCCGTCTTGGCGAACACCGTGTACCAGTCGGCCTGGGCCACGCCGGAGATCCAGCACTTGGTCCCGTTGAGCACCCAGTCGTCGCCGTCGCGGACGGCCTTGGTCCTCATGCCCATGACGTCGCTGCCGGCCTGGGGCTCGGACAGGCAGAAGGCCGCCCGCTGGGACCCGTCGGCGATGGGGGCCACGTAGCGCTGGTTCTGCTCGGGCGAGCCGGCGATCATCACCGGGCCGGTGGGCAGGCGGGTGAGCAAGAGCATGAGCGCGGCGGCGTTGGAGTACTTGGCCACCTCCTCGATGGCCAGCGTGAGGCCGAGGATCCCCGCCCCTGAACCGCCGTGCTCGGTGGGGATGCACAGGCCCAGCAGCCCGGCGTCGCGGAACACCTCGAAGAGGTCCTCCGGGTACGTGTCGGTCTCGTCGATGTCCCGGGCCCGGGGCTTGACCTTGTCCTGGGCGAGGCGCCGGCACGTCTCCTGCAGCGCCAGCAGCTCGTCGGGCAGCTCGAAGTCCATGCCGGGCACGCTACCCAGGAGCGGTCAGGCGGGGAGGCGGAGGGGCATGCGCAGCTCGCACTCGTCGATGCGGGGGTCGGGTTCATAGGCGATGGCCTGCCCGGTGGCCTCGAACCCGAGGCGCTCGTAGAAGCGGCGGGCGTGGGCGTTGCGCTCCACCACCCAGAGCCGCAGCGCCCGACCCCCGCTGGCCACGGCCCAGTCCCTCACCTCGGCCACGAGCGCCTCGGCCACGCCGATCCCCCGGAACGCCGGGGCCGCCCACAACGAGTTCATGGTCACCACGTCGTCGGAGGTGCGGTAGGCGCTCACCATGCCGGCCACCTCGTCGTCGACCTCGGCGAACCAGGTGCCCTGATCGCCTCCCGTGGCGGTGCCTTCGGCCACCCGGGCCCACTGTTCGGCCGGGCGAGCCTCGGCGTCGGCCAGCCGGGTGGCGTAGGCGCCGGGGCTGTCGGCGATGGCGGCGAGACGGACCCGGTTGAGCAGGGGACCGTCGTCGGGGCGGATGCGACGGACGGTGATCACGGCCATCCTCGCCCCGCCGCGGTCATGCCGTACGTCGTCGTTGGCGCATGATCCGCCGCCGCTCCCGCTCCGTGCAGCCGCCCCAGACGCCGTCCTTCTCCCGAACCCCGAGGGCGTGCTCGAGGCACGCCTCCTGCACAGGGCACTCGGCACAGACCTCCTTGGCCTGATCGGCCTCCTCGTCGGTCACGGGGTGGAAGATCTCGGGATCGATTCCTCGGCAGGCAGCGTGGTTGCGCCAGGACTGCGGGTTCATCGTGGACAGCTCGCTCATCACGGTCGGATCGGGATCGCGCCGCCCTGCGGGGCTGCGGATCATGGTCGAAGGCCCGCCGGGGCCGCAGCGGCCGCTCGACAGGACGGTCGAGTATTGCCTGGCCCCTGGCCGGGGTCAAAGCCGATCCCCGCCCCCCGACGTGCTCGTTGCGTGCCGAAGCGGTCGCCCTCCGTGCCGGTAGGACAACCGTTGCTGACGAGCAGCGGTCGCGAACACCGGAGGCCCCGGCGGCCAGGTGGCGGGCCGGTCGGTCATGCCCTCATAGGATCATGCCATGCACGACAGGTGGCGCCGGTGATCGGGCCGGGCTGGTTCGATCGGAGCGACGCCCTTCGCCGGCTGGCCGAGGATCCCTTCGACGTCCTCGTGGTCGGCGGCGGCATCACCGGGGCCGGCTGCGCCCTCGACGCCGCCTCCCGGGGCCTGCGCACCGGCTTGATCGAGCGGGACGACTTCGCCTCGGGCACGTCGTCGAAGTCGTCCAAGCTCGTCCACGGCGGGCTGCGCTACCTGCAGCAAGGCGAGATACGCCTGGTCTACGAGGCGCTCCACGAGCGCCAGCGGCTGACCCGCAACGCCCCGCACCTCGTCAAGGTGCTGCCCTTCCTCATCCCGATGTTCACCGGCAAGGACGGCCTGGTGAACCCCAAGCTGGCCCGTGCCCTCGGGACGGCGATGTGGCTGTACGACCTCACCGGTGGCGCCCGCATCGGCAAGCTGCACGACCGCCTGACCGCCGACGAAGCTCTCGCCCACATGCCCACCCTGCGCCGTGACCGGCTGGCGGCGTCGTACCTCTACTACGACGCCCAGGCCGACGACGCCCGGCTCACCCTCGCCCTGGCCCGTACCGCCGCCCTCGACCAGGGCGCCGCCGTGGCCAACCGGGTGCGGCTGGTGGGCATCCGCAAGGACTCCGAGGGCCGGGTACGGGGTGCCGAGGTCGAGGCCGACGGCGACCGGTTCGACGTGCGCTGCGCGGCCGTCGTCAACGCCACGGGGGTGTGGGCTGACGACGTGCGGGCGGTCGACGAGGGCACCCACCCCCACTCGATCCGCCCCGCCAAGGGCATCCACATCACCGTGCCGTGGGAGCGGGTGCAGAACGACATCGCCGCCGTGGTGCCGGTCCCCAAGGACCGGCGCTCGGTCTTCGTCGTCCCGTGGCCGCCGCCGGGCACCGGGAGCGGCCGCCCCCTGTTCACCTACATCGGCACCACCGACACCGACTACGACGGGCCCGTCGATGACCCTCGCTGCACGTCCGACGACGTGGCCTACCTGCTCTCGGCCATCAACTTCTCCACCAGCACCACGATCACCGATGCCGACGTCACCGGCACCTGGGCCGGTCTGCGGCCTCTCGTCCGGTCGGCCGCCAACGGGCGCACCGCCGACCTGTCCCGGCGCCACGCCGTGACCACCTCGAGCTCAGGCATGGTGACCATCACCGGGGGGAAGCTCACCACCTACCGGGAGATGGCCGCCGACACCATCGACGAGGTGGTCGACCAGCTCGACGGCCGGCTCGACGCCCGAATCGGCCGC
>JAUJOW010000023.1 GCA_030447445.1 Acidimicrobiales bacterium
GCTCGAACGGGTTCATCGTGCCCGGGTCGACGTTGATGTACGGGTCGAGCTTCTGCATGGTGACCCGCAGCCCTCGGCACTTGAGCAGGCGCCCGAGGGACGACGCCGTGATGCCCTTGCCGAGCGACGAGGCCACGCCACCCGTCACGAAGATGTGTTTCGTCACGGGAGATCACCCTACCGTGGCCGCCGCCCGGCGGTGGTGACCACCGCCGTGGACCCTCCCGCCGGGCCGGGACGTCTATGGTCGCCGACATGGGGTCGGCCACGGACGCGTGTCGCCGCCGCCCCCGCCGCCGGTGACCTTCAAGGAGGTCGTCGAGACCGTCGGGAAGGCCGTCGACGGGGTCGGCGTGGCCGCCATCGTGGTCGGGGTGCTGTGGGCGGTGGCGATGTCGGCCCGTCGCTGGCGCTCGGGTACCGACGAGTACCGGGTCTTCCGGCACCGGCTCGGCCGGGTCATCCTGCTCGGGCTGGAGCTGCTCGTGGCGGCCGACATCATCCGCACCGTGGCGGTGACGCCGACGTTCGAGAGCGCCGGCGTCCTCGCCATCATCGTCGCCATCCGGACCTTCCTGAGCTTCAGCCTCGAGGTCGAGCTGGAGGGCCGATGGCCCTGGAGCCAACGGCGAGCCGGTGCCCAGCAGCCGGTCAGCACCGACGACCGATCCAGTGGAACAGGCGGCTGAGCTGGCGGTACGGGTCACGGCGGCCGGCCTCCCACTCGACGGCCTCGACGGCCTCGACGGCGCCGGGATCGGCCGAGACGCGCTCGTCGTCGGCCGCCCACGCATCGCTGAAGACCCGCACGCCGTACCAGGCCACGGGGTCGACGCCCCGGGCGGCGAGCTCGGCGGTCATGTCGTCAGGATCGTCGGCCCGGGCGTCGAGGCCGAGCCCGTTGACGTAGCGGTCGGCGTCGAAGAGGCCGAGGGCGTCCTCCCATCGCCCCCGTAGGGCAGCTCGAGCGGCGAGGCACCGGCGGTTGGTGCCGATGATCGACACGACGCCTCCTGGCCGGACCACGGCGGCCAGCGCGGCGAGCAGCAGCCTCGGGTCGTCGAGGTACATCACCACGCCGTGACAGCAGACCAGGTCGGCGCTACCGGCGCCGACGAGGGCCGGCGCGTCCTCGCCCCGGCCCTCCACGAGGGCTACCCGCTCCCGCACCTCGGCGGGCTCGGCCGCCAGCGCCTCGCCGGCGGCGGCCAGCATGGCCACCGACGGGTCCACGAGGGTCACGCGGTGCCCCTCGCCGGCCAGCGGGATGGCCTGGGTGGCCGCTCCCCCGCCGATGTCGACCACCCGGCAGGACGGACCGGGCAGGTGGGGCCCGAGCTGGCGATGGACGATCCGGGTCCGCAGGCGACCTCTCGGATGGGCGTAGCCGGCCACGAAGCGGTCGGCCACGGACCCGAACGGATCCGCGCTCGGCTGCGAGCCGGGTTCGGCGGTTCTCGGGACTTCGGCACGGCGATGACCGTCCCCATGTCCCGAGAACGGCGATGAATCGCTCACGGGCGCCGGCCCAGGCGGTCGAGTGCCCGCAGCGGCGGTACCCGATCGATGACCCGACTGAAGGAGACGAGCTCGCTGGCCAGGTTGAGGGCAACGAGCGCGACCACCACGACGACCTGCACGGTTCGGCTGTGGGCGACGGCCACCCCGAGGCCGAGGGAGGCACCGAGGGCGTTGGCGCCGGCGTCGCCCAACATCAGCTCCTCGCGAAGGTCGAAGATGAGGAGGCCCGCCCCCCCGCCCACCACGCCGGCCAGGCCGAGCAGGTCACCGGCATCGGCGAGGGTGGCCGTCACCACCAGGGCCACACCACCGGCCAGCGCCACCTTGGCGGTGCGGCCGGGGGCCCGGTCGAAGAGGTTGGCCAGGTTGGCGGCAAGCGCGATGAGCACGCCGGTCAGGACGACATCGACGATGTCGTCACCGGAGCGGGCCACGCCGACGAGCAGGGCCACCACCCCGCCGCCGACGAGCTTGAGCCCGCCCGTGGTCAGGCGCCCGTGGGCCAGGGCCCCGAGGTGGCCCCGGAAGCCTCGTTCGTCGCCGGCCCCGGCCACGTCGTCGACGAAGCCGAGCAGCCCGAAGGCCAGGGCGGCCATGAGCACCAGCACCTGCTCGGCGCTCGGTCGCCCGTTCGCTCCGCCAGTGACCGCCGTCACCAGGGTGGCGGCCACGGCGGCCAGCGCGACGATCACACCGGCACCCACGGGCACGTCGACGCCGCGCACATTGCGGCGGGCGAAGAGCGGCGCCGCGAACGCGGGCCCCAACGCCGACCAGAGCACCACCGCCACCACCGCCCCGACCCCGAAGGAGATGGCCTCGTCGATCACCGGTCCCCGCCGACCGGCG
Source organism: Acidimicrobiales bacterium (assembly GCA_030447445.1). Lineage (GTDB taxonomy): Bacteria > Actinomycetota > Acidimicrobiia > Acidimicrobiales > Iamiaceae > JAUJOW01. Next base: position 2,371 of record JAUJOW010000023.1, read on the forward strand.
TCAACCGACCCCCACCGGCTCGGGCAGGCGTACGCCCGGGCTGTCCTCGGCCGGCACCGGTGGCCCGGTGGGGCCGAGCAGGGTGGGCGTGCCGCGCCCACGGTGCAACGCCAAGAGGGTGAGGTAGGGCAACAGGTACACGAGGAACAGGGCGATCACGATGGGACCGGAGTCGTTGGCGAGGAAGCCGAGCAGGGCGCCCGACGCTCCCGCCACCGCCCCGATCCGCAGGGGGGAGCCCGGCGGCAACAGGTCGGACCACTGCCGTTCCCACACGAGCACGTAGAGGAGGAACCCGATGGTGACGGGCAGCATCCACGTCCAGATCGAGACCCGCAGGATCCGAAGGTTGGCCGACTGCTTGCGGAAGAACACGTCGGCCAGCTCGCTCGGGCCGTCCTCGATGAGCTGGCCGACGAAACGGCCGAGGTGGGTGCGGGCATCAGGGGGACGGAGCAGGTCGAGCCCGCCGACGACGGCAACGGCGACAAGGGCCACGACGGCGACCAGGACAAGGGTGCGGAAGCGGACCTGCCGGCCGGTGAGGGCCAACAGGCTCAGGCCGAACACCGGCACGAGGGTCATGATCCCGCCCACGTCACCTCCCATGCTGGGACCGCCGTCGACGATGACCACGAAGGCGAGGAGGAGCGCACCGACCACCAGCGCCTCACCTCGCCGGGGCGCGTACTGGACGTAGGCGCAGACGAACAGCAGCCCCGAGGCGGCCAGCACGGCGAAGGTGGTGTTGGGCAGGCCGTAGAACCGTCCTGCGCTGTGCAGCGAGTACCCCAGCCAACTCGACAGCTGCAGGAAGGTGCCGGTGCAGGCGTCGAGGAGGATCACGGCGACGGTGATCGCCATGACCCGGTTGAGGGCGCTGAGGGGCGTACGTCGGGAACGGGCCGCGAACAGCGCGATGGCGGCGGTGATGGCCAGCTCCAGCGGGAAGACCCAGGCTCCGAGCGCGGAGGAGTCCGGGATTGCCTTCACGAGGAAGGTGGCGACCGGGAACGAGGCGGCCCCGAGGACCAGGAACCGCAGCGCCGGCCCGGTCCGCAGCACCCGGCTGCGTCTGGACAGGACGAACGCGCCGAGCAGGTAGACGATGCCCTGGAAGACGATGAACACCATGGCCTGCGGGAAGTAGGTGCGCTCCCGGAAGTTGGTGTCGCGGTCGTGGTCGCGCAGGAGGCCGAGGTCCACGTCGGCGGCCCGGTAGCGCAACGCGTGGCCGGGCATGTCCCCGGGGACATCTGCTCCCAAGGCGGCCAGGATGGTGGGCGCCACGTCGGTCAGGGCAACGATGCCCTCCCGCTTGGTGGAGGGCGAGACCAGGTAGCCGGCGGGCACCCCGGCGCCGGTGACGGCCACCGGTGTGAGGCGGAAGCTGCCGCCCGGCGGGGTCACCGACACCACCATCACCATCGTGTCGTCGTCGGCCCACTCGAGGATGTCGGCCAGGATGCGGTCGGTGCGCTCGAGGGCGTCGTTGCGGGCCCGCCGCTGGGCGGGGAGGGCGGCGGCGGCGGCGAACGCCTCGCTGCGCTGCAGGTCGCCCGGGTCGACCACGATCACGTCGGACCTCCGGGCGGCGGCCTCCACGGCGGCGAGCACCTTGACCGGGTCGGCCCGCACACCGAAGGGGGCGATGGGCCCGTCCTCGAGCAGGTTGCCGGGCTCGACGGTGCCGTTCGGGACCGACAGCGAGTCGTCCATGACGGCCAGGGCGGCCGGGCGGCTGACCACCTTCGGTCCGCCCCTGATCAGGTCGGGTTGGTCGCCGTTGCCGATCACGGCACCGGACAGGCCAGCGCCCCGCAGCGCATCGCCGAGGGCCCCCGGACCCACGGGGTTGGCGACACCGTCGTTGCGCTCGAGGGTGGAGGCGGCGCCGACCACCGAGATGCTGCCCCGCACCGGGCGACCGGACAGGCCGAACAGGACCTGGGCGGCCGTACCCGTGCCGAGGTCGGCACTGGAGCCGTAGGCCTCCCCAGCCGAGTCCGAGGCGGCCAGGCGGTAGCCCGCTCCCAGGCTCAGGTAGCCCTCGGCCAGCGACGGGTTCCGGGAGACGGTGCGCACGCTCATCGCCCCCACCGAGCCCTCCTGCATCAACTGGTCGAGGGTCGGGGTGTAACCCCGGCCGAGGTCCTCGAAGCCCAGCGGGGCCATGCCGAACACCACCACCTTCTCGGGCTGCCTGGGCAGGGCGACGCTGTCCGGCACCCAGCGACCTCCGCTCCACAAGGCACCCACGAGCACGGCGGCGAAGACGAGGACGGCGAGACCGATCCGGGCCCGGGACGAGGTGAGCCGCGGCCAGAGCGCGGCTCCGACCTCGGCGCCCAGCCGGGCTCGGGTGGAGAGCGTCGGCTCGGGCGGAGGGGGCCGGTGGTCGCCGCCCACCTCCACCTCGACCACCGACGCCCCCGACCGGACGGCATCGATGGTCAACCCCACCTCGAACCCCGACCGCTCTGCGGGCTCCGCCTGGCGCAGCACCGGAGCCCGCACCGCTCGCAGCTCTGACAGGGGCGCTCGCATCTCGCGCCCGGTGGCCCGCCGCACCCCCCAGCGGGCCAGCCGTCCGACCCGCCCGCGGGGGGACGGTCCCGCTCCGATGGCCATGTCGGCATCGGCGGCGAGCACCGGCGCCAGCACCGCCTCCACCGCCTCGACCGCGGCCACCGACCCGCCGGTGGCGGCGTCGGCATCGGCCAGCACGTACACATCGGCTTCCGGTGTGGCCTCCGCGCCAGCCCGAACGGCGCCGCCCTTCCCCCGGCTGGCCTCCAGCCTGAGCACCTCGGCCCCCGCCGCCCGGGCCGCCTCGGCAGTCGCATCCGAGGACCCGTCGTCGACCACCACCACCCGGTCGATGCCACCGACCGACCAGAGCGACGCCACCGTGGCCGCCACCACGTCGGCCTGGTCGTGGGCCGGCACCAAGGCCACCACTGGGCCGTCGAGCGAACCGGAGGACAGCTCAGCCACCGTCCGGGCTCCCCGGCGACGGTGGATCGGTGCCGGCCGAGGTCGTGGGGACGGTTCCGCCGGGGCGCACGGCGTAGCCGAAGCGGTGCAGCAGCGGCAGCGCCGGCACCGTCGCCAACAGCGAGCCCGACGGTGACAGGGCCGAGCTGTGGTCGCGGGCGTCGATGGAGACGGTGCCCTGCGTGAAGCGGTTCCCGTTGCCGGCCACCAGGTGGTTGCGGGCGAGGTGCACAGAACCGTCGCTGACCCGCACCGCCGTCGGGTCGAGGCCGGCGAAGCGGGCCAGGGATCGCAGGGTGCCCCCGGGATCGACCACGAAGTCCTCGAAGCGCAGCACGGTCGAGCGTTCGGCGCCGACCACCGGGTTGACGAGGACGGACATGGTGGCGTTCCAGAGCGTCCAGATGGTCGAGCTGGCGCCCGGCGAGAACTGCTTCAGGTCGGCTTGGTCGGGGCCGTCGTTGAGCGGCTTGGGACGAGACCACGAATGTGCCACCGCCCGGGGGTGGCGGACGAGCTGGACCACCCGGACCGGCACCCCGGCCCGGGCCAGGTAGTAGAGGTCGAGGGGGTGCTTGGAGCTGTCGACGATGACCGATGCACCGGTCGAGTCGGCGATGGCGGCGTAGGCCCGCCGGTAGGTGGCCACGTACCGGTCGATCTGCTCGTCGGGGGGCCGCCGGGCCAGTGCGGCGACCACGGCGCGGGGGTAGTGGCGGCTCCGCAACCGGGACCGCTGCACCGCCGCCACCTCGGCGGCGGCCATGGGGGCGTCGGCCAGACGGTCGAGGACCGGGCCCCAGATCGGGCAGGCCGGGACCGGTCGGCCGCAACCGCAACGGCGGCTGGCCAGCGCGCCGCGGGCCCACAGGGAGCGCACCTCGCCAGCACCGAAGGCGCCGGGGAGCTGATCGAGGAGCGCGGTGAGCAGCGTGCTCCCGCTGCGCCCCCAACCGGCGATGAACAGCACCCGCCACGGTTCGGGATCCGTGACCGGCGGGATGCTGCCGTTGGGGGTGGGGTGGTGGCTCATGACGGGGGGCCGAGGGACGGTGACCGCGATCGCCTGGAGACCGGGACCCCCCCGGGGCGTCCACCCAGTGTAGGGAACGACGTGGGCCGGCCCCGCCCACCACTCTGACCGCGACCGCCTCGAGCGGTCACCTTCGTCCCTCTCACGAGGGCGCACCGGCCAGTGGTGGGGACGCCTCCACCGTCCTCCGGACGGGGGCGGCGGTGGCGGCGAGCACCTCGGGCCGGGGGCGGGGACCGGCGAGCACCAGGAGGGTGAGGTAGGGACCGATGAAGGCGGCGACCAGGGCCGCCACCACCACCCCGGAGTCGTTGACGAGCCAGCCCAGCCCGCCGGCGGCGGCGAGGCCGAGGAGGCCGGCCCGCAGCGCCGAACCGGATGGGACGAGGCGCTTCCACCCCCGGGCGGCCAGGAGCACGTAGGTGGCGTAGGCGCCGATGATCGGGACCATCCACACCCAGAGCGACTGCTGGGTCACCCGGACGTTGGTCGCCCACTTGCGGCCGACGGTCGCCCAGAACGTGTCCCCGTCACCCGAGGAGTCGGCCACGAAGCGGCCGAGGTGGGTCCGGGAGTCGGGCGGGCGCAGGAGGTCGATGCCGATGGCCAGGGCCAGGATCACCAGGGTCGCTCCGCCGGCGAGCGCCACCGTCCGCCACGACACCCGTCGCCCGCTGAGGACGAACAGCGTGAGGCCGAACACCGGCACCAGGCTCAGGATGCCCCCGACGTCGGCGCCCAGCCACGCTGCCCCGTCGGCCACCACCACGAGGGTGAGGAAGGCACCCGCGCCGATCACCGCCTCCCGCCGCCGGGGCGCCCGATCGACGTGGACGGTGGCGGCGACGATGGCGGCCGCCGCCAGGACGGCGTACGCGGTGTTGCCCAACCCGCTGAAGCGGGCGGCCACATGGGGCGAGTAGCCGAGGATGCTCGACATCTGGAGGTGGGCCCCGGTGGCCACATCGATCACCAACACGGCGACGGTGAGGGTGGCCACCCCGGCCAGGGGGGCCAGCGGGTGGCCCCGGGCCCGTTCGGCGAAGCAGGCGATGGCCAGGGCCAGCAGCCACATCAACACGTGGGCGAGCGGGCCGATGGTGAGAGCGATCGGCACGACCCGGTAGAGGAACGTGGCCACCGGCCAGGAGGCGAAGGTGAGCGCCGTCAGGGACAGGACCCGCCGCAGGCGGCGGGGCGCGCTGGTCAAGGCCAGGACGAGGACGACGAGCAGGTAGGCGGCGGCCTGGGCGAATATGAACGTCCGCACCATCGGCGCGTAGAGCGCCTCCCGCCCGCCGGCCACGGCGTCGGCCCGTTCGAGGTCACCGATGCTCACCGTGCCCTCCCGGTAGCGCAGGGGCCGGCCGATCATCCCCTCCGGTACCTCCACGTCGAGAGCGGCCAGCACAGTGGGCGCCAGGTCGGTGAGGGTCACCAGGTCGGCCCGCTTCGTCGACAGCGAGTAGAGGCGGCCGGAGGTCACGCCGGCCCCGTAGGCCACCGTCGGGGTCAGCTCCGGGCGGCCCGTCGGTGGGGTCACCGCCACCACGAGGAGAAGGGTGTCCTCGTCGAGCGCCGCCACCACCTGCTCGAGCAGGCGGTCCGTGCGGCGGAGCGCGGCCTGACGGAGGTCGGCGGCCTGTTCCTCGGTGGCGTTCCCGCTGTAGGCGGCCGCCCGCTCGGTCTCCCCGGGATCGACGACCACGAGGTCGGCCTCGGCCAGGGCGCGCTCGACCTCGGCCATGAACGCCTCGTCGTCGGTGCGGATCCCGAACGGTGCGCTGGGATCCTCCTCGAGAAGACTCGGGCCCACAGCGCCGACGTCGACCGAGCCGGCCCCGTCCATCGCGGCGACGGCGGCCGGCCGCTGCACCACCAGTTCGCCCCGTCGATCGACGAGGTCGGCGTTGCCCACCACGGCGGTGCGCTTCCCGTCCCGGTGGAGGGCGTCGGCCAGGGCGCCGATGCCGCCCGGGGCGTCGCCGTCGCCGAAGCGGAGCGCGGCAGGGCCGCCGACCACGACCACGTCACCGGTGGGCTCGATCCCGGTCCGGCGGGCGACCACCTCGGCGGCCGTGGAGCCCTCCACCTCGGCCCCGGGTGGCATGGCGATCTCCGCCGCCTGCCCTGCCGCCACCCTCGAGCCCGACGAGATGGTGGCGTAGGCCTCCACCGGTGACGGGCGGGCGGCCACGGTGCGAACCGTGGTGGCCGCCACCGCACCCTCCCGGGCCAGGCGATCGAGAGTGGGGAGGTGCCCACCCCCGAGATCGCCGAGACCCGTTCGAGGGATGCCGAACACCACCACCTGATCGACCGGCGCCAGCGCCGGCGCGCTGGTCGGTCGGGTCATCAGGCTGGTGACGGTGATGGCGGCCACGGTGGCCACCAGCGCGACGGCGACGAGGGCCATCCGGGTGCGGGCGGTGGTGAGGCGAGGCCACAGTGCGGTCAACACGTCGCGGCCCTGGCGAGCCCGGTGAGCGAACCCGGCCACCGATCGGCCCGTGTGGCGGTGGTCCATCTCCACGTCCACCTCGACCACCGAGGCCCCCGCCCGGACGGCGTCGACGGTCAGACCGACCTCCAGGCCGAACCGCTCGGCTGCGCCCAGTTCCCGCAGCAACGACGCCCGCACCGCTCGCTGACCCGACAGCGGCGCCCGGACCTCGCGCCCGCAGGCCCGGCGGATCCCCCACCGGGCCAGCTCCCGCACCCGACCGAAGCCGCCCCGGCCGCCGGCGGCCGGGAGCACGCCTATCGTCATGTCGGCGTCGCCGGACAGCACCGGGCGCAGCAGCTCCCCCACCAGCCCCGCCGTGGCCGCCACGTCGGCGTCCACCAGCACGTACACGTCGGCTTCGGGGGTGGCCTCCACCCCGGCCCGCACGGCCCCGCCCTTGCCTCGGTTCACCCCCAGCCACACCACGTCGGCTCCCGCCGCCCGGGCGACCTCGGCGGTGGCATCGGTGGACCCGTCGTCGATCACCACCACCCGGTCCACGCCACCGACGGACCACAGCGCCTCCACCGTGGCGGCCACCGAGTCGGCCCGGTCCTTGGCCGGTACCAGTGCCACCACGACGAGACGGTCCATGGCCGGTCGCCCGTCGGTCACGAGCCCAGCACCGCCTGGTCCGGTCGACGGCGGAGGGGATCAGCCAGGAACCGGCGGAGCTCGGGGGTGCGCAGGAGCCACAGGGCCATGCCGTACAGGGCCACGCCGACGACACCGCCGAGAACGAGACCGGCGGCGGCTCGGCTCCGGGTGACCGTCCCGAGGGCGTGCACCACGACGGCGGCGCCGGTGGCGGCGAGCGCCGCCCCCGCCCCGGCCCGCAGGAACGCGTCGATCACCGGCACCGGGCGCCCTGCCGCTCGGCGGACCCGGACGAAGAGGGCCATCGAGCCGGCGCTCACGGCCACGCCGTGGACGAGCCCGAGCACGACCACCTGTCGGTCGCCGTCGACCAGCGACGAGGCCACGGCCATGCCGGCCACCGCACCCACGGTGACCCAGAGGTTCACGATGGTCGGTGTGCGGACGTCACCGAGGGCGTAGCAGGCTCGGGTGAGGAGGAAGAAGGCGCTGTAGCCGAGCAGCCCAAGGCTGTAGGCGGCGAGCACCGACGCCACCAGCCGGGCCCCTTCGGCGTCGAGGGCGCCGACCCGCACCACGCTGAGCGCAGGGAGCGCGACCACGGCCAGCAGGGCGGCGGCCGGGGCCAGCAACAGGGCCATGGCCCGGACCCCGAAGCCCACGTCGTCGGCGAACTCGCCCATGGCCTTGGCGCCGGCGTGGGCGGCCAGCCGCGGGAACAATGCCGTGAAGATCGGGTGGGCGAGCACGGCGTGGGGCAACAAGAAGAAGGTGAAGGCGATCTGGTAGGCGATCACGCCCCCCTGCACCCGCCCGGCGAAGATGATGGTGGCGGCCACCAACGCCTGGTTGAGACCGACGTGGCCCGCTCCCCACAGGCCCTTCCGGGCGAGCGCACCCACCTCGGGGCCGACCTCGGCGGACCAGCGGGGGGTGAACCCGAGCCCGGCCCGGCCGGCGGCCACGAACGGCGCGGCGACCAGGGCGACGGTGCCGGCCAGCGTGCCGCCGCCGAGGAGGACCTTCTCCCCCAGGGTGAGTGAGAGGTCTCCGGCCGGCTCGTGGACGAGGGCGAAGGCGACCATGGTGGCGGTGACCACCACGTTGTTGAACACGGGGGCGACGGCGGCGGCGGTGAACCGCCGGTCGGCCTGGAGGAGCGCCGACGCGACGGCGCCCGACGCGTAGAGGAGGAGCTGCGGCATGAAGAACCAGAGGAGGAACGAGCCCACCCGCACCTGCTCGGCCCGAATGGCCGGGTCGTCCCCGCCGGCGGTGAGCGCCCGCATGACCCATGGCCCGGCCAGGGCACCGAGGGCGGCGATCACGGCCAGCACGGCGAGGGCCCGGCCGAGCAGGGCAGCGGCCAGCGCGGTGGCGTCGGCCCGCCGGCCGCTGTCGAGCATGGCGACGAAGGTGGGGACGAGCACGGAGAAGAGCAGCCCCCCGGCCAGGAGCTCGAAGAGGATGTTCGACACGAAGTTGGCGCTCTGGTAGGTGTCGCCGAGGGAGAGGATGCCGAGCGCGGCGCCGGTGGCCACCACCCGGACGAAGCCGGTGGCCCGCGACACCAGGTTCCACGCCGTGATGGTCATGGCCGCCCGTCCGATCCGCTCGGTGCGGGGCGGTTCGCCGGCGAGCGCGCTGTCGGGTCGGGTGAGCTCGTCCACGTCGGCCCGCTCAGCCCCCGCCGGGGGCGGGCAGCTGGGCCGTGGCGCCCTCGCCCACGCCGTAGTGGCCGCGACGGTCACGGCCGAGGTCCTCGAGGGCGAGGACGACGGCGGCCATCCCGCTGAAGCTCTCGAGGTGGTCGACGGTGGCCACCCGCTCGGCCAGGGTGTCGTCCTCCCGGATCGGTCCCACGACCGCGTTCCGCACCGCTTCGGGGTCGTCGCCGGTGGTCGCCGAGGCCACCACCACAGGGGCGGGCCGGTCCTCGACCATCGCCCGCAGGAGCGGTCGGAGGAAGTCGGCGTCGTCGAGGTCGGGTTCGGGGCCCGAGACCACGACGTAGCGGTACTCCTCGCCCTCCAGGAGGTCATCGAGGTCGGCACCGCCGACGGCGGGCTCGTAGTCGAGGAAGCCGGCGTCGACCAGGTCACGCACGAGCGGCACGCCGGTGGCCGGGTTCGGTTCCGTCGTCGTCGGCGCGGTGGTGGACGACGGGGTGGTGTCGGTGGGGTCGGCGGTCGTGGTGGTGCCCTCCGGCGGCCCCACGCCGTCATCGCCTGAGCTGTCGGCGGGCTCGGCGGCCCGGTTGAAGACAGCGGCGAGGCGGTTCACGAGCACCCGCCGGAGCTGGTCCGGTTCGCTCGACGCCGTGTCGAGCAGGTTGGACAGCTCCACCGCGTCCTCGCCCTGCAACCGGAGGCGTTCGGAGGGGACGAGGGTGCCGTCGACGTCGGCGTCGGCACCGACCAGGGCAGCGGTGAGGTCGTCGAGGGGGTCGATCTCGATGCCGGGGGCGGCGATGATCACGATGGGGACACCGTCGAGGCGCTCGTCGAAGACCCGTTCGACGGCCTGGTCGGTCAGGTCCTCGGCCCGCTCCTCGTAGCGGTCGACCGCCTCTCGCAGCTCGCTGTTCTCCTTCTGCGTGCGGTCGATGCGCCTCTCGGCGCTGCCCAGGTTCGTCTTGACCTGTTCGAAGGCGGCATCGCCGAGGAAGGACGAGCCCATGGTGATGCCGATGCCGAGGGCGAGGAAGACGGCGGTGATGCTGACGATGTGGTAGCGGAGGTTGACCATGAGCTCTGCCCGGGACGCCTATCGGAACGGCAGCCGGAAGCCGCGGAGGTAGACACCGATCGGATCGCTGACGAGGGCGATGAGCACGAGGGTGATGATGGCCGCTACCACCAGCAGGAGGAGGTCGCGCTTGCGCACCCGGTTCTCGTATAGGCGGCTCACGCCCTTGGCGTCGACCAGGATGGGCCCCACCTTCAAGCGCACGAGGAAGGTCGACGCCATGCCCGCCCGACCCTTGTCGAGGAACTCCACCATCGAGTTGTGGGTGCCCACCGCCACGATCAGCTCGGCGCCCCCCTCGTAGGCCAGCAGCATGGCGATGTCCTCGCTGGTCCCCGCCAGCTCGAAGCGCACGTGGTCCAACCCGAGCCCATCCAGGCGGGCCGCTCCCGGAGCCCGCCCTCCCGGGTAGGCGTGCACGACGAGCGCGGCGCCACTGCGGAGCGCCCGCTCGCTCACCGAGTCGAAGTCACCGATGATGACGTCGGGCGCGAAGCCCAGCTCCAACAGCGCGTCGGCCCCGCCGTCGACACCGACGAGGATCGGGCGCATCTCGCCCAGGTAGCCGCTCTGGCGCAGCACCCGCAGGTCCCGCTTGTAGTCGACGCCCCGCACGACGACCAGCGCGTGGCGGCCGCGGAAGTCGACCGGCACGTCGGGGATGGCGGGCTCGTCGAGCAGGAGGTGACCCTCGGTGCGGATGTACTCGAGGGTGTTGGCGGCGAACTGCTCGAGCTCCGCGCCCATGCTCGACCGGGCCGACTCGATGGTGTCGCTCACCGACAGGACGCTCTGGCGGGTCCCGGTGGCCACGACGTTGCCGCCGACGAGGAGCTGATCACCGTCGAGGCTGACCTGGGTGCCGTCCACGACGTCGTCCATGACCGCCGGGCCGACGCCGTCGAGCAGGGGGATGCCGGCCTCGGCCACGAGCAGGGGACCGGTGTTGGGGTACCGACCGGTGATGGACACCGCTGCGTTCACCACCGCTCCGACACGGGCGTCGATGAGCGTCTCGGCCGCGACACGGTCGAGGTCCTCGTGGTCGATGACGGCGATCTCGCCAGGTTGCAGACGCTTGGCCAGGTCCTTGGTGCGGCGGTCGACCCTCGCCGTGCCGGAGACCAGCGCGGTGGGCGAGGCGTGGCGGCGGGCCATCAGCGCCCGCGTTCGCGGGCCGCCGACGCCAGCAGCTCGGCGGCGTGGTGGCGGGCCGTGCCGCTCTCGGGGGTGCCCGACAGCATCCGCGAGAGCTCCACCACCCGGTCCTCGCCTGCCAATGGCTCGGCCCGGGCCACGGTCGTCCCCTCCTGCTCCGACTTCACGACCGTGACCTGGGCATCGGCAAAGGCTGCCACCTGGGGAAGGTGCGTGACCACCAGCACCTGGTGGCTGGCCCCCAGCTCGGCCAGTGCCCGTCCCACCGAGAGGGCGGCCCGGCCACCGATCCCGGCGTCGACCTCGTCGAAGACGAGCGTGGGCGGTGCCGCCGAGAGCACGAGGCGCAACGCCAGCATGGCCCGGGCCAGCTCACCGCCCGACGCGGTGCGGGCCAGGGGCAGCGGGGCCGCTCCCGGGTTGGCGGCGAGGAGGAACCGGACCCGGTCACCCGGGCCGCCGACTTCGACGGTGACGTGGGCCGCCTTCATGCCCAGGGCACCCAGGTGGCCGCTGACAGCCTCGGCCAGGCGGGGCGCGGCGGCCCGCCGGGCCGTCGCCACCGACGCCGCCTCATCGGCCCGCCTCGCCTCGGCGACGGCGCGCTCCCGCTCGAGGCCGGCGGCGGTGTGCTCGTGGTCCTCGAGGGCCCGCAGGCGGGCGGCGGCGGCGACCCGGTAGGCGATGACGTCCTGCAGGGTGCCGGTCCCGGCCCGGCCCGAGGGCCCGGCGGCACCGGTGCCGTACTTGCGGCGCAGGTCGACGAGGAGCTGGCGTCGTTCCCGCCGCCAGGCCAGGCCGGCGGGATCGTCCTCGATCGCTTCTCCGGTGGCCCGAACCTCGGATGCCACGTCGGCCAGCTCCGCTTCGAGCGAGCGCAACCGCTCCTCGTCGGCGGCGAACGGTCGCCGTCCGCCGAGGGCGGCCCGAGCGGCGGCGAGCTGGTCGACGGCGCCACCGTCGCCGGTCAGGGCTTCGGTGGCGGCGGCGGCGTCGTCACGGTGGCCAGCGGCGTCGGCCAGTGCCGTTTCCTCGGCGTCGAGACGCTCGTCCTCGTCGGGATCGTCGATGCCGGCGGCGTCGAGCTCGGCCACCTGGAAGGCCAGGAGGTCGATCTCGCGGGCCCGGGCCCCGGCGTCGCCGCCGAGGTCGGCCAGGCGGGCGTCGAGCCCGGCGACCGCCGCCGCCGCGCCGGCCAGCGGGCCGAGGTCGATGCCCCCGAAGCGGTCGAGGGCGTCGCGCTGCACCACCGCCGAGAGGAGCGACTGGTGGTCGTGTTGGCCGTGGAGGTCGACGAGCCGGGTGCCGACCTCGGCGAGGGCGGCAGCGGTGGCCATGCGCCCGTCGACGTAGGCCCGGGACCGCCCCTCCCGGGGCACCACCCGGGTGAGCACCACCTCGCTGCCGCGGTCGTCGAAGCGGCCTTCCACAACCGCCTCGGTCGCACCCGGCCGCACCAGCACCGGATCGGCCCGGCCGCCCACCAGCAACTCGATGGCCTCGACCACCATGGTCTTGCCGGCACCTGTCTCGCCGGTGAGCGCGGTCATCCCCGGCCCGAGGACCAGCCGCAGCCCGTCGATCAACCCCAGGTCGGTGACAGCCAGCTCGACCAGCATCAACGGCGCCGCAGGTGAAGCATCGCGTCAGCGGTCTTCCAGGCCGAACTTGGCCTTCAGGATCGAGTGGAAGTCCCGGTCCCCGAAGGTCACGAGGCGGGCCGAGCGGTCCGAGGCGGTGCAGACGACCCGGTCACCGTCGGCCAGCTCCCCCAGGTTGCGGCCGTCGACCGAGAGGGTGGCCCGCCGGTCGCCGCACACCTGAAGCGCCAGCTCGGCGGACGGTTCGAGCACGAGGGTGCGGTCGAAGAGCATGTGGGGCGACACCGGGGTGAGCAGCAGGGCCCGGTGCCGCGGGGCCACGATGGGCCCCCGGGCCGAGAAGGCGTAGGC
>JAUJOW010000024.1:0-2154 GCA_030447445.1 Acidimicrobiales bacterium
CTCGTACTGGCCCTTCCGCACTCGATATAAGACGCCTGCCTCCACCAGGCGCCCGAGGAGTACGTTGACGTTGCCGGGCGTCTTGTCGACCGCCTCGTTGAGGTCCAGGGTGGCGAGCGGTGGATACGGGCACTGGGCCGTCGCCAACAGCACATCCTGTTCTGCAGGGGTGAGCGTCGAAAGCCGGGGCTCGTAGAAATCGATATCGCGCCGGCGGTAGATGTCGGTGGTCGTGAGTTCGAGCAGTGGGACATCGAGCGTCGCGACGTCGGCCGCCTCGGCGGCGTCCCACAACTCCGCACCCCAGAGCTGGATGAAGTACGGGTAGCCGTCGACTTCTCGAACGACTGCGGCGACCAGCGTCGGGTCGGCGGCGATCGGACGGACTCGGTTGCCCGTGAGCGTCGGCAGACCGCAGAGCACCAAGCCGATCGGCAGTTCCCTGCGCTGGAGGGCAGCAACCGCAGATATCAAGAGCGAGAGCGGATGCTCTCCTCCTCTATCTCGTTCGTCACGCACGACTTGCGCCTCGTCCAACAGGAGCACGACGCCATCGCGGCCCTTCTCGACCGCCAGCTTCACGACGTCGAACAGGTCACGAGCAAGATCCGAGACACCGTCCAAGGAGGAAGGATCGAGGCTCACCTTCACGTCGTTGTACGTGACACCGAGCGAGCCGGCGGCGCGGACGACTCGACCCAGCGACGACCGCAGCCGTTCGACCGTGCTGACCTCCTCGCTGATCCGCTGCGACAGGGCGCCGATGGTGTCGGCGATCCCCTCGTCGGTGTTGTGGCGGGGGTTCAACTCGAGGAAGCCAGTAGCCCAGTCGGCCCTCTTGGCCAGATCCTCGAACTCGCCGAGCAGCACGGTCTTGCCCACACCGCGCAGCCCAGTCAGCCGCATGTTGGCTGCGCCGAAGCTGACCTCAGTCGGATCAGGGTGACCTTGCCGCCTCGAATGCTCTCGAACGGTTCGCCTCAGGAAGGCATGACCCGCACGTTGGCGGCCTGCTCGCCTCGGCGGCCGGGCTCGACGTCGTATGCGACGGGGCGGCCCTCGGTGAGATCGGCGGGGATGGTGCCGCCCAGGGCCGACACGTGCACGAACAGATCGGGTCCGCCGTCTCGTTCGATGAAGCCGTAGCCCTTGCGGGAGTCGAAGAACTTGACCTTGCCGCGCGGCGTCCCGTGGGGACGATGCCCCGCGGTGTGGGCCGATCGCGGCGCGGATCGGCGCCCCTCGTTCCCGACGAGGTGCTCCGGTCGTCGGCGGGCGGGGCGCTCGGAACGACGGGCTGGGCGAGGGTCGGCCCGCTCGGACCGCTCCTGGCTCGGGTCGATCCGGCCCGTCCGCTTCGACCTCGGGCGAGCGGTGGTGGCGAGGGCGGCGAGGTCGGGTTCGGTCGTGCCCAAGGGGAGGCCGGCGGCCCGCTGCAGGGCCGCCACCTCTTTCGCCTTGGACGGTTCGACCAGGGTGATGACCGTGCCCGTCGCCCCGGCTCGGGCTGTGCGGCCCGAGCGGTGGAGGTAGTCCTTGGCATCGGCCGGCGGGTCGAGGTGCACGACGGCGGCCACACCGTCGACGTGGATGCCGCGGGCGGCGACGTCGGTGGCCACGAGGACGTCGGCCCGACCAGTGCTGAAGGCCCGCAGGGCCTGCTCCCGCTGGCTCTGGGACCGGTCGCCGTGGATGGCCACGGCGCTGACGCCGTCACGGGTCAGCCGGCGGGCGGTGCGGTCGGCGCCGTGCTTGGTTCGACAGAAGACGATGGTGGGTCCGGCGACAGCCACGATCTCGGCCGTGCGCACGATGCGGTCGTCGCGCCCGATCGACCAGAACAGGTGGGTCGTGGCGGAGGTGGCGTCCTCGACGTCGGCCACGGCGTGGCGCACCGGGTCGTGCTGGTAGCGGCGCACGAGCACGTCGACGTCACCGTCGAGGGTGGCCGAGAACAGGAGCGTCTGGCGGGTGCTCGGGGTTCGGTCGAGCAGGCGGCGCACCTCGGGCAGGAACCCCATGTCGGCCATGCGGTCGGCCTCGTCCACCACGGCCACGGCCACGTCGTCGAGGCGGATCTCTCCCCGCTCGACCAGGTCGGCGAGCCGGCCGGGGCAGGCCACGAGCAGCTCGACGCCCCGGCGCAGCGCGGTG
>JAUJOW010000024.1:2254-13304 GCA_030447445.1 Acidimicrobiales bacterium
GGGCGGTGGGGGCGGGCTCGATCGACCCGGGCGACGAGGGCCAGCCCGAAGGCCAGGGTCTTGCCCGAACCGGTCGGCGCCCGGCCACTGACGTCGCGGCCGGCGAGCGCATCGGGGACCGTCATGGCCTGGATGGGGAACGGTGTGGTGATGCCGCGGGCGGCGAGGTCGGCCACGGCATCGGGCGCGACGCCGAGGTGGGAGAACGTGGGGGACACGGGAGCTTGCTTTCTCGAGGTGCCAGCGGCGAACGACGAAAGCGAGCCCGTGGCGCACGCACCGAGCCGGTGCGGCGCAGAAACCCTACCAGCGCCGACGCGAGATCAGGGCTGGCGGGCTCGGCTGGGGGCGACCCGGGGCGGCTCGTCGGGCTGCTTCGGGTACACCGGCGGCCACGGGGCGTCCATGAGGCCGGCGGCGCGGTCCCGGCGGTGCAGCTCGAGGAGCGGTTCGAGCGACTGGGGGTGGTCGTTCATGTCCGCCCAGGGGTCGCCGGTGGCCTGAAGCCGGCCGGGCAGGGTGGCCAGGGTGAGGTCGTCGGGGACGACGGTGTCGATCTCGTCCCAGGCCAAGGGGGTCGAGACCTGCGCTTCGGGCCGGTCCCGCACCGACCACGCCCCGAACACCGTCTTGTGGGGAGCGTTCTGGTTGTAGTCCACGAAGACCCGCTGGCCCCGCTCCTCCTTCCACCACGCCGCCGTCAGCAGGTCGGGCCGGCGCCGTTCGAGCTCTCGGGCCAGGGCGACGGCGCCGAAGCGCACCTCGTAGGAGTCCCATCGCCGCTCGAGACGGACATAGACGTGCAGGCCTCGTCGCCCGGTGGTCTTCGGGTAGGCGACCATGCCGAGCTCGTCGAACAACCGCCGCACCTCGGCGGCGCCGGCCCGCACGTCGTCGAAGGACACGCCGGGCTGGGGATCGAGGTCGATGCGGAGCTCGTCGGTGTGGTCGGGGTCGTCCCAGTGGTAGGGCCAGGGGTGGAACCCGAGACAGCCCTGGTTCACGGCCCACGCCACGTGGGCGAGGTCGGCCACGACGAGCGCGTCGGAGGTGGTGCCGTTGGGCGTGGACACCACCGTGGTCTGCAACCACTCCGGCGCGCTGGCCGGCACCCGCTTCTGGAAGAAGGACTTGCCGGTGGCGCCGTTGGGGAAGCGCTGCAGCATCGTCGGTCGCCCACCCATGGCCCGCATCAGCGGCTCCTCGACGCGCTGATAGTGGTTGAGCAGGTCGAGCTTGGTCTCGCCCCGAGCCGGAAAGAACACCTTCTCCGGGCTGGAGATCGACACCTCCCGGCCGGCGATCTCCACGCCGCGAACGCTACCGCCCGCCGTTTACGACGTCGTGCGGGTGACGGCGTCGAAGTCGAGCACGAGGCGGTGGTCGCCGGCTCGGACGGTGTAGCGGCGAGTGTCGAAGTCGACGCTGGCGAACGGGTTGTCGTAACGGGGGTAGCCGTCGATCGCCACCTCGTCGCCGTCGACGGTGAGTGGGGCCGTCCACCCGAAGGTCATCGGGCCCTGGCTGGGCGAGGTGTAGGCCACGTCGAACCCGCCGGGGTGCTCGTCCACCGGGGGCAACGGTTCGACGGTGATCTCGCTGGCCACCAGGGCGTCGCTGAACTCCTCCAGCGAATCCCATTGCGAGGCGTCACCCACCTCGACGATCCACACGTTGTCGGGCCCGCCTCGGGCCACGAGGTCGAACGGCTCGGTCAGCCCGTGGGTGAACACGCGGTCGGGGTCGTGGCGTCGCCACTCCGGGGCCCGCCACGACCACAGGCCGACGTAGGCGTCGCGTCGCCGTCCGACCACCCAGTGCCCGGAGGTCACCACCTCGTCGAAGTGCTCGGTGGGGAAGTAGGCGTGGGTGTAGTCGATGTAGCTGTAGTCCTCGAGCGGGCCGCCCGTCGGCGCCTCGAACTGGGGGGCGTAGAGGTGCAGGCCAACGGTGCCGTGCTGGGCCGAGCGGGGCATGGAACCGCTGCCGGTCCAGTAGCCGTCGGAGTCGGGCCACTCGGTTCCCTCCTCGGGCTCGTTCTTCGGGTGGGTGGTGAAGACGAGGGCCTGCTCGTCGAGGGTCGCCTGCCAGGCGTGGTTCTGATCGCTGAACAGGCCGGGTCGGTGGTCCTGGGCCGTCGACAGCATCACCTCAGCGTTGCGGTAGGTGTAGGTGTTGACCTCGGGCAGCAGCGGGAAGGCCAGAACGGGAGCCAGGTCCCGGGCCACCGACCGGGCTACATCGGGCTGGTCGGCGAGGGCGTCCCCGAACGGCTCGAAGGCCCTGAAGAACTTGCTGTCCCACAGGTCGTGGCGCTCGAGGGTCTCGAAGGTGCTGTTGATCAGCTGCCAGGACGTGAGGGCTCCCCGCTCCCACCAGAAGGGCACGTTGTCGGGGTCGTCGAAGTCGTAGCCGTAGGGGGCCTCCGGGTCGTCCTCGATCGGGGCCAGCGGGTCGAGCGGGACGCCCATGCGCTCCCGGTCGATCACCTCCTCGTCGCTCGCTGCCACGGCTCGGATGACCTCGGGCATCCGGTACCGCTGGGCGCGGGCCAGGAGGACGGCGCCGGCGTCCTCCCGTGACTGGTAGGGCACGTCGGTGTCGTCGAACAGGAGCTTGGACAGGTCGAACGTGTCCTGGTCGGTCGCCGTGCTCTTGTCCTTCATGTAGGACCGGCCGTGGGTGGCGCCGAGGTTCCCTCGGTGGAGGTGCAGCGCGATGTCGAAGAGCACGACGTCGAGCACCATCGCCGCCCGGTCGGCGAGCTCGTCGTCCTCGGCCCACTCGACGAGGCTCAGCAGCGGCGAGATGTCCTCGGGGTAGTACACGTCGGAGTGCCACTCGGTGAAACCGAACCGGACCTTCTCGTCGAGCCAGTCCCGGATGCGGGTGCGGGCCTCGTCCCGGTGGGCGGCGCCGGTGCGGCCGTCGTTGCCGAACCGCCGATCCGGGAAGGCCTGGCCGGCCAGGTACTCGTCGACGTGGAAGATGATCCGGTGGTTCTCGGACCAGTAGTACCGGTTGTCGACCACGCCGTCGGGGTTGGGTTCGGTGTACCAGTACTTGAAGTCCAGGAGCCGCTGCTCGATCCCCTTGCGCAACGCCGGGCGGACCTGGTCCCGGTAGCCGTACCAGAGGTTGAGCAGGTACAGCACGTCGAAGTCGGTGGTGTCCTCGAAGTCGTCGATGGCGGCGAAGATCTCGTCGAAGGCGTCGACGGGCACGGCCTCGCCGTCGAAGGTGAACGAGTCATCGCGCTCGGCCCGCTCGGCGTGGGCCACCAGGTTCAGCGGGCTCGACGGGATGAGCTCCTCGGTGGCGTAGGCCAGGTACCCGTCCTGCCGGCCGGCCAGCCACTCGGGGTCGACGAGCCCGGGCTGGTCCTCGGCGCTGCCGGGCTCCGCTCGATCTGCTCCCTCGCCGTCCCCGCCGCCGTCGGTGCAAGCGGCTGTGATGACGGCCAACGCCAAGCCGATGGCGACAGCCCGCCCGACGCGCGGTCTGCGGCCGAGGCCCGCCTGGTGACGTCTGGGCCATCCCTGCGGCGACATGGGAGGCGACGGTAGTTCCCGCAACGTCTGAGCCTTGCGCGCTGTCGGGACCACGTAGCCTGACTAGGCTTAGTCAAGTGATCGTCAACATCTATCAGGCGAAGAGCCAGCTGTCTCGGTTGGTGGAACGGGCAGCGGCGGGCGAGGACATCATCATCGGAAAGGCGGGCCGGCCGGTGGCGCGACTCGTGGCGTATGTCGAGCACCGCCAGCCGCGCGCGCCGGGTGCGCTCGAGGGCAAGATCTGGTTCGCGGACGACTTCGCCGAGACGCCCTCGTGGCTCCTCGACGCATTCGAGGGTCGGGAGTGAGCCTGCTGCTCGACACCCACGCCCTCCTCTGGTGGCTCGCCGACGCACCGATCGATCCCATGGCCAGGGCTCGGATCGCCGATCCCGATTCCCTCGTGGCCGTCAGTGCCGCCTCGGTGTGGGAGATCGCCATCAAGCGAGCGCTCGGCAAGCTGCGGACCGAGGCTTCGATCATCGAAGCAGTGACCAGCGGCGGCTTCGAACCCCTGCCCATCTCCTTCGTCCACGCCGAGGCGGCTGGCGCTCTACCCGCCCACCATCGTGATCCATTCGACCGCATGCTGGTCGCCCAGGCCCAGATCGAAGGGCTCACGATCATCACCCGCGACACCGCCTTCGACGCCTACGAGGTCGACGTGCTCCGGGCCTGATGCCGAGCCGGCCGAACTTCCTCATCCCTACGTCGCCGACCGCGGCCAGGGGCTACCAACGCCAGTATCGAGGTGGCCAAGGATGAGGCCAGCGTGTCAGCGCCGCCGCAGGACTCGTGTGACCGCCGCTCGGCCGGCCAGCACATCGGCGATCGCGGGTGCGGTGGTCGTGGTCAGTGGCTCGGGCAGATCGGACGGATCGAACCACCCGATCTCGATCGATCTCCTCGGGATGCTGGACCGACGTCAACGCTCCTATCGGCCGGCAGCGGTAGACACGAACGACCACGGCGTCCCGGTCGGCGCCGACGGTGGTGTAGGTGCCCACCAACTCGCGGACCTCGGCGTCGAGCCCGGTCTCCTCCCGGAGCTCACGGGCGGTTGCCTCGACCGACGTCTCGCCGGCCTCGACGGCTCCTCCGGGAAGACCCCACCGATGCAGGCCGTAGTTCTCGTGGACAAGAAGGACCCGGCCATGGTCGTTGAAGACGACCCCGGCGGCGGCGAGCAACTCAGCACCTACCGACGGCCGAGAAGCGCCGAGCAGTCCGGATCGAGCTCCACCGGAACGTCGATGTCGCCATCAGATCAGGATGTTGTTGCGCAGCACCAGCCAACGCAGCGGGACGACGGTAGAAGGGGTGAGGATGGTGTCCACTTGGTAAGGTGTGCTTCTCACCAAGTAGCGAGGGATCCGCATGCGGTCACAGACCTTTCGAGTGTCGACCTCGGGTCAGATGAGCCTTCCCGCTCCTGTGCGCCACCGTTGGAACCTCGACGAAGGCGGTGAAGTCGAGGTCATAGATCTGGGATTCGGCGTGCTCACCGTCCCAGTCGGCGAGGCCGCTGGACTGCTCGATCAGATCCTTCCGGCGGACGACCACTACGCCGCCGTCGCCGCCGAAGAGGATCCCGATCTCATGACGGCGTGACCGTCCTACTGGATGACCATCTGCTTCGCGACTGGATGGCTCGCCGTGACTCGGCGCTGCTGCGCGCCGCCGGCGATGACGGCGTTGCCACCACCAACCTCTGGTACGCCCGGCTGTGCAAGAGCGCGGCGCGGGCCACCGGCGGCGCATTGCTGTCGGGCTGGGAGGATCGTGAGCGACGTGACCTGATCGCCGGGCTCGTGGCGTTGCCGGGCGACATCGGCATCGTGCCGATGCGAGACCTCGCCTGGCCCATGGGGGAGCTCATCGCCGACCACCAGGGACTCTCAACGCTCGGCGCCGAGGCCGTCGCCGCCGCTGTTGCCCTCCATGGCCGCCTGCTCGTCTCTTCGCGCGACGACGGGCCAGGGATCCGTCGTTGCTGCGAATCACTCGGGGTCGGTTACTCGGCGCTCGAACGCTGACCCGGCGGCTGTATGACCGCAGCCGTCCGCGTCAGCCGTTGCGGCTGAGGTAGCGGCGGTTCTTCAGCTTGGCCCGCAGGTAGTCCTTGTTCATGGTGGCGATGAAGTCGATCGAGATCTCCTTCGGGCAGGCCGCCTCGCACTCGCCGTGGTTCGTGCAGGAACCGAAGAAGTCCTCCATGGTGTCGACCATGGTCTCGGTGCGCTGGTACCGCTGGGACTGGCCCTGGGGCAGCAGGTTGAGGTGGGCGGCCTTGGCCGCGGTGAACAGGTTGGCGGCCGAGTTCGGGCAGGCGGCCACGCAGGCGCCGCAGGCGATGCAGGCGGCGGCGTCCATGGCGGCGTCGGCCACCACCTTGGGGACCGGGATGAGGTTGGCGTCGGGAGCAGAGCCGGCGGCGACGGTGATGTAGCCACCGGCTTCGACGATGCGGTCGAACGCCGCCCGGTCGACCATGAGGTCCTTGATGATCGGGAAGGCCGTGGCCCGGAACGGCTCGATGACGATGGTGTCGCCGTCGGAGAAGGTCCGCATGTGGAGCTGGCAGGTGGCCGTGCCCCGCTCGGGCCCGTGGGCCTGCCCGTTGATCATCAGCGAGCAGGTCCCGCAGATGCCTTCCCGGCAGTCGTGGTCGAAGCTGATCGGCTCGACGCCCTCGTCGGCCAGGCGCTCGTTGACGACGTCGAGCATCTCGAGGAACGACATGTCCTCGCTGATGCCCGGAGCCTCGTAGGTGGCGAAGTGGCCCTCGGCGTCCGGGCCGGCCTGGCGCCACACCTTGAGGGTCACGTCGAGGGTGCGGCCGGGGTCGGTCCGGGCCGCCGTGGCCTCCCGCGGGTCGGGGTCGGTGACGGTCACTTGTAGCTCCGCTGGGTCAGCTTCACGTTCTCGAACACGAGCGGCTCCTTGTGCAGCACGGCGGAGCGCATCTCGCCTGTGTGCTCCCACGCCCCCACGAAGGCGAACTCGTCGTCGTCACGCTGGGCCTCGCCCTCCTCGGTCTGGTGCTCGACCCGGAAGTGGCCCCCGCAGGACTCCTCCCGCTGGAGCGCGTCCTCGCACATGAGCAGGCCGAGCTGGAAGAAGTCGTCGACCCGTCCCGCCCGCTCGAGGGACTGGTTGAGCGAACGGTCGTCGCCGAGCACCTTGAGGTCGGCCTTGAACTCGGCGTACAGGGCGGGGATCTCCGAGATGGCCTTCTCCAGCCCGGGCCGGCTGCGCTCCATGCCGCAGTGGTCCCACATGATCTTGCCGAGCTCGCGGTGGAACCAGTCGACCGAGCGGGTGCCGCCGATGGCGAGGTAGCCGGCGTAGCGGTCGCGGGCCTCCTGCTCGGCCCGGGCGAACGCCTCGTGCCCGGTGTCGACCGGCTTGGTGCCGAGCAGGGGGGCCAAGCCGTCACCGATCGTGTACGGCAGCACGAAGTAGCCGTCGGCGAGGCCCTGCATCAGCGCCGAGGCCCCGAGGCGGTTGGCGCCGTGGTCGGAGAAGTTGGCCTCGCCGATGGCGTAGAGCCCGGGCACCGTGGTCTCGAGGTTGTAGTCCACCCACAGCCCGCCCATCGTGTAGTGCGGGGCGGGGTAGATCCGCATGGGCACCCGGTAGGGGTCCTCGCCGGTGATGCGGGCGTACATGTCGAACAGGTTCCCGTAGCGCTCCCGTACCGTCTGTTCGCCGAGCCGTTCGATGGAGCTGGTGAAGTCGAGGTACACGCCGTTGTGCAGCGGCCCCACTCCCTTGCCGGCGTCGATCATGGCCTTGGCGTTGCGGGAGGCCACGTCGCGGGGCACCAGGTTGCCGAACGCGGGGTACTTGCGCTCGAGGAAGTAGTCCCGCTCACTTTCGGGGATCTGGTCGGGGGAGCGGTCGTCGCCGGCCCGCTCGGGCACCCAGATGCGCCCGTCGTTGCGCAGCGACTCGGACATGAGCGTGAGCTTGGACTGGAACTCGTCGCTCGAAGGGATGCAGGTGGGGTGGATCTGGGTGTAGGCGGGGTTGGCGAACAGGGCCCCCCGGCGGTGGGCTCGCCAGATGGCGGTGACGTTGCAGGCCATGGCGTTGGTGGACAGGAAGAACACGTTGGAGTACCCGCCGGTGGCCAGGACCACGGCGTGGGCGCTGTGGGACCGGATCTCACCGGTGAGCAGGTCGCGCACCACGATGCCGGCCGCCCGCCCGTCCACGTTGACGATGTCGACCAGCTCGGTCCGGTTGTACAGGGTGCAGGTGCCCTTGCCGATCTGCTCGGCCAGGGCCTGGTAGGCGCCGAGGAGGAGCTGTTGGCCGGTCTGGCCCCGGGCGTAGAAGGTGCGGCTGACCTGGGCCCCGCCGAAGGACCGGTTGTCGAGGAGGCCGCCGTACTCCCGGGCGAAGGGCACGCCCTGGGCGGTGCACTGGTCGATGATGTTGTTGGCCACCTCGGCCAAGCGGTACACGTTGGCCTCGCGGCTGCGGTAGTCGCCGCCCTTGACGGTGTCGTAGAAGAGGCGGTGCACCGAGTCGCCGTCGCCGTGGTAGTTCTTCGCCGCGTTGATGCCGCCCTGGGCGGAGATGGAGTGGGCCCGCCGGGGCGAGTCGTGGAAGGTGAAGGCCTTCACGTTGTACCCGAGGCCCCCGAGGGTGGCCGCCGCCGACGCCCCGGCCAGGCCGGTACCGACCACGATGATGTCGAACCTGCGCTTGTTGTTGGGGTTGACCAGCCGCACGGAGAACTTGTGGTTCTCCCACTTCTCGTCGATCGGCCCGGGGGGGACCTTGGGGTCGAGCGTCACGGCCATGGTCGGGCTCCTCTCGCCGGTCAGACGTCGACGACGCCGGCGAGCACGGCGATCGGGAACGACACGTTGCCGATGACGATGATGGCAGCGAAGGTCCAGGCGAAGTTCCGTCGCCACCGGTTGAACCTGGGGTTGTTCCACCCCATCGACTGGAACAGGCTCCAGGAGCCGTGGAACAGGTGGAGGCCGAGGGCCAGGTTGGCGACGATGTAGAGCACCGCCACCGGGATGCGGCTCAGGCTGTTGTCGGTGTTCGTATAGGGGTCGCCGCGGTAGAAGGGGGCGCCGGTGCCGGTCCAGGACAGGTCGAACAGGTGCCAGACGAGGAAGAGGCCGACGATCACGCCGCTCCACCGCATGGTGCGGCTGGCGTAGGTGGCGGCGGCGTAGTCCTGCCGGGACTGGTAGCGCACGGTGCGGGCCTGCCGGTTCATGCGGGTGAGCGCGTAGGAGGCGTGGATGTGCAGGACGAAGGCCACGATCAGGCCGATGCGCATCAGCCACAGGGCCACGTGGTGGGGCAGGATCGGCACCAGCAGCTCGCGCAGGAACTCGCCGTACTCGTTGAACGAGGCCGGCCCGAGGAACATCTTCAGGTTGCCGACCATGTGGGCGAACACGAACCCCATCAGCGCGATCCCGGTGATGGCCATGACGTACTTCTTGCCGAGCCCCGACCGGTACAGCTCGACCGGCCACGGGGCCGGGCGCCGTTGCTTGCGCTTGATGGGGGCGCCGTAGCGGTCGTTGAGGGCGCTGGCCTGGTCGGCTCCCTCGCCACCAGTGGGCCCGCCCACGTCCCGGGTCGATGTCGCGGTCATCGATGCCGACGCTACCGCTGCGCCGATTCGGAGGCGTAACCCGACGAGGCCAAGCTACGCGTCGATGAGCTCCCAGCTGACCTTCTTACCGAGGGCGGCTGCATAGCGCTCGACGGCCGACAGCCTCGCGTCGATCGACCACGGATCCTTCGACCTCGACATGGCGACCGCCACCGCCTCCTACGTGCTCGACACCCGCCACTGCCTCCGGGGCGCCACCGTCGAGCACCTCTGGTTGGCTTCGTCAGTTCGATACTGGAAGGTATGCCTAACATTCCTCGATGCGCGTGGTCGTCACCGGTGGCGCCGGGTTCATCGGGGCCAACCTGTGCCGGGAGCTGACCGGGCGAGCCGAGGTGGACGAGATCGTCGCCTTCGACAAGCTGTCGACGGGTTCAGCCGACAATCTCGTAGGCGTCGACGCCGTGAAGTTGGTGGAGGGCGACATCTGCGACCCGGCGGCGATCAGCGATGTGGCGGCGCGAGCCGACTCGATCGTGCATCTCGGCGCCCGCCCCAGTGTCCCCCGATCGCTCCAGGATCCGGTGGCCAGCCACGAGGCCAACGTCACCGGCACGCTCAACGTGTTGGAAGCGGCCCGCAGGACCGGCGCCCACCTGGTGGTCGCCTCCTCGTCCTCGGTGTACGGCGCCAACCCGGCCCTGCCCAAGGTGGAGACGCTGCTCCCCCTGCCCCGCTCGCCGTACGCGGCGAGCAAGTTGGCCACCGAGGGCTATGCCCTCGCCTATAACGAGAGTTTCCGGGTCCGGTCGCTCGTGTTCCGGTTCTTCAACGTCTACGGCCCCTTGCAACCCGCCGGGCATGCTTACGCCGCCGTGGTACCGGCCTTCGTCGACGCCGCCCTCCGGGGCAAACCCATACCGGTGCACGGCGACGGGCTGCAGACGCGCGACTTCACCTACGTGGGCACCGTGACCCGCGTGCTGGCCGACGCCGTCGTCCGCAGCGTTGACCATGCCGGACCGGTCAACCTCGCCTTCGGGTCGCGGATATCGCTTCGTGAGCTGGTCGCCGAGCTCGAGCAGGTGCTGGGCCGTACCCTCGAGGTCGAGCACCAGCCCGCCCGGCCGGCAGACGTGCGCGACTCCCAGGCCGACAACGCGCTGCTGCTCAAGCTCTTCCCCGGCATCGACCCAGTGCCCATTCCGACCGGCTTGGCCGCGACCGTGCAATGGTTCCGGGGAGATTGACCGAGTATCCCGGAGCACCATAGCGGTTCAGCCAACTTCTGCTTTGGTCCAGCTTCAGCTCAGGCGCGAGAGTGCCTCGCACATCTCCCGCATGTCATCGAGGCGCATGGCGTCCGATCGACTTATCGCCCTCGTTTACAGCCAGACGGCTTCTTCGAGAATGTCACGATCTCGCCGCTTGAGGCCTCCCAGTGAGCCGACCTCGATGACGCGCCACGACGGCCTTGATCTCTTCGCGGTGCGCCTCGACCAGCGTCCGCAGCGGCAGCATCGCCACATCAGCTATCCGCACAGGCTACATCCGGTTGGCTAGGAGTCCGTCCCGCCCGTCGGCGGTGATGGTGGCGGTGTCGTCGTTGTCGAGTCGGGTGGCGGCCTCGCGGAGATCGGGCGAACGAACCTGCGGCTGATCACCCGAGGCGACCGGCCTACGATGCCGAAATGGCGTTCGAACGGATCTCGGTTGACCACCGGGTCATGGGCGGCGTGCCGTGCATCCGCGGGACGAGGATCCCGGTGACCACGGTCGTCGGCATGGTCGCCGAGAACATGGCCACTGACGAGATCATCGCTGAGTTCCCGCAGTTGCAGCTCGAGGACGTCCAGGATGCGCTCCGGTACGCCGCCGCTGCGGTCGACGAGCGGGAGCT
>JAUJOW010000008.1 GCA_030447445.1 Acidimicrobiales bacterium
AAAAGCCGGCCTGATTCTGTCAGACCGGCTTTGTTTAATGCGTATTGGTATCATTAATATTTAAACAATATCTCGCTATGCAATAGTTCAATTGTATTTTCCCTTGCTACAGGTGTCTGCCGTTTTTCAATTTTAGTTTCATTTATTTTTTTGCAAGGACGGACAACTCCGGGGGAGGTAGACGTAGTTGACGAAGTTCAGCTCCCGGCACCCGCCGTCCGTCGTGCGGTCGTGCCAGTTGTAGACCACGTTGTTGCGGAGGTCGAGTCGGCCGGCGAGTCGGCCGCCGTGGTTCAGCCCGCCGGCCAGGCTCCAGTTGCGGCCGGCGCAGTGCGCCAGCAGGTTGTGGTGAAAGCTGCCGGCGTCGCCGGAAATGCTGGCGGCATACGAGTGGCCCTTGCCGGTCCCGAGGTACTTGGGGTGGACCGAGTGGTTCAGCGCCTCGGCGATGAGGCACCACTGGACCGTGACGTTCCGGGCGCCCCGCGAGCTGACGCCCTCGTCGATCGTCCAACTGACGGAGCAGTGGTCGATGATGCTGTGGTCGCAGCTCGCCAGGCCCATCCCGTCGAGTGTCTGGCCGCTCTCGTCTCCGACACGCACGCGCAGGTGGCGGACGATGACGTCGTGGGCCCCGAGGCACCCGAACGAGTACCCCTTGACGCAGACCCCGTCGCCCGGGGCGGTCTGGCCGGCAACCGTGACGTAGGGGTTCCTGATGATGATTTTGGACTTGAGCTCGATCGTCCCGCCGACGCGGAAGACGACGGTGCGCGGCCCGGCCGCCTCGCAGGCGGCGCGGAGGCTGCCGGGGCCGGCGTCGTTCAGGGTGGGCACCTCGCTGACCCCCCCCCACGCGCACGGCTTCGGCCACACTCGCACGCACCCCGCCCCGGCGGCCCAACTGTGCGGTGAGCGGGGGGGGGCGGCGCTGGGGGGGGACGCCCCCCGCCGCCGGACCTTGCTGGTGGTGGTGTGGGAGGGAGGCGATGGTCAGGCGGCGTCGCCGCCGAGGTCATGGGACACGTGGGTCTCGGGAGGATGGGCCTCGGGAGGGTCGGGGCGCTCGGCCTCGCCGGGGCGCTCGGGAGCGGTCGATCCGACCGACCCACCGGAGGCACTCGATGCGGCAGCGGCGGCCAGGTGGCGGTCCCGGGCCCAGAGAGCGGCCTCCCGGGCCATGGCCGGGTGGAACCGCCAGCGGTGCAGCTGGCGCTCGGCGTGCTCGAGGTCGTCGCCCAGCTCGTAGAGGGTGATGGCCAGCCGGCGGGCCCGTCGGCGTTCGGCTTCCACCGTCGGGACCCGCAGGTCCTGCTCCTGCCACTCGCGGTGGGCTTCCTGGAGCTCGGGGGGCAGCCGGTCCACCTGGTGTCGGTTGAGGGGGGGCAGCCGACGACGGACTGCCAGCCCGGCGGCGCCACAGAACTGGGCGAGGCCGAACTGGGCGCAGCGGCCGAGGCTGCGCATGAACGGTGAGTGGCGACCGCCCTTGGTGCCCAGGCCGAGGGAGCGGGCGGTCTCCACCAACGGCAGCTCGAAGCCGTCGGGGTGGCGCTCGAGCCCGGTGGCCAGCCGGCGCAGCAGCCAGGTCGTGCTCGGGCCGAGGATGCCCAACCAGTACTGTTCGACGTAGGCGGAGCGGGGGTCGTGGCCGAGGGCGTCGATCACGGGGTCGGCCCACGGGGTGATCGTGAGCGTGGCAGGCAGGACGTCGGGGGTGGACATGGTTCCTCCGAAGCGAGGCGGGCCGCATGGAGGGGAAGTGGCTGCACGGGAGGTTACTCTCGTGCACTTTCATGTAGTATCGATGAGCCGCGGTGAGACTGTCAAGGACATTATCGGGTGCAGTACCGTGACCGAGGCCATCGGACCGGCGGGTCCCTCCCCCAGGAGCCGTGCATGCGCAGTCCCCACGCCCGCCGCACGCTCTTCCTGGCCGTGGTCGCCGTCGTCGTGCTGGTGCTGGGCAGCGCCGCCCCGGCCGGCGCCTTCATCCCCGACGACGTGCGCTACGAGCAGGTGCTCGGGTCCTACGAACCGCTCAGCGGCGACTTCAACGGCGACGGTCTCGGTGACATCGTCTGGTACGCCGCCGGCACGGCCAGCGACTGGCTGTGGCTCGGCCACGAAGCCGGCTGGGAGCAGCGCACCAACCGTCCCCTGACCATCTCGGGGACCTACCGCCCGGTCGTGGGGGAGTTCACCGGTGACGGCATCGACGACATCCTGTTCCACCGCCCCGGACCCGGCGGCTCGGACTACTTCTGGCCCTCCCGGGGCGACGGCCGGTTCGGCTCGGTGGCCGTGGCCAACGCCAACGAAGGCACCCCGCACGTCGGCCGGTTCAACGGCGACGAGCGCGACGACATCTTCTGGTACCGCCCAGGATCTGGCTTCGACTCCATCTGGGTAGCCACCCACGACGAGGGCTTCCTCGAGACGCCGACCCCGGTGTTCGGCACCTACACCCCCGCCGTCGGGGATTACGACGGCAACGGCTTCGACGACATCCTCTGGAGCGATGAAGCCAGCGCCACCGACCCGCTGTGGTTCTCGACGGGCACCGCCGGGCCCGACTGCGGGGGCTGCTTCACCCGGACCAGCGTGTCCTTCCTGGGGCGGGGCAGCGTCCCGGTGGCCGGGAACTTCAACGGCGACGACAAGACCGATGTCTTCTGGTACGGCGCTGGTGGCGGGGCCGACGGCCTCTGGCTGGCCACCGGCGACGGCTTCGATCTCGAGCCCTACTCGGTGGTGGGCTCGTACCGGCCGATCGTCCGGGAGGCGCTGAGCCAGGACGAGATCGTCTGGTACGGGGAGTCCTGGCCGGAGACGATGTGGCACTACGTCGACGGGCGGTTCGTCAGCGAGGAGTTCCCCCAGGTCGCGGCCGGTCGCATCCCGATCGTCGGCGTCCACCGCGGCCCGTTCCAGGATGAGGACGTCTTCTTCGCCGGCCCCGGCGACCGGATCGACGCCCAGACCTACGTGTCGGACCAACCGGGACGACGGTCGCGCCGATGATCGCGTGAGCGACGCCGGCGTGGCTCGTACCCGAGCGGCCTCGGCCATCCTCGTCGTCGTGGCGGTCGTCGCCGCGCTCTTCGGCCCCCTCCCTGCGGCAGGCGGGCCGACGCGAGCGGTCAAGCCGGCCGTGCCCGCCTCGGGTGCCCTCTTCGGGGTGTGGGACCAGCCCCAAGCGGGGAACGACCATCGAGCCGGGATCCAGCGCCAGTGGCGTGCCCTCGTCGACGACCTCGGCCGCCCGCCGGACATCGCCCACTCCTTCTACAAGTTCTCCGACCCGTTCCCTTCATGGCGGGAGCCGTGGTACCAGTACCACGGTTCGGTCCCGATGATCTCATGGGCCGGCGCCGTCTCCGCAGACGTGCTGGCGGGGCGCCACGACACCCTGATCCGGCAGCGGGCCCGGGCGGTCCGGGAACTGGGTGCGCCGCTGTTCCTCCGCTACTCCGCCGAGCCGGAGGCGACGAAGCACCTTTCTCGCTCCCAATCGCCTGAGGCCTACAAGGTCGCCTGGCGCCGGGTGCACCGCCTCTTCGCCGAGGAAGGCGTGACCAACGTCGCCTGGGTGTGGTGCCCGACGGCGTTCGGCTTCGAAGACGGTCGGGCGCCGGCGTACTACCCCGGCAACGACGTGGTCGACTGGGTGTGCGCCGACGGGTACAACTGGGGCCCAGCCAAGGGAGCTCCGTGGCGCGACTTCGCCACGATCTTCGAGAGCTTCCACGCCTTCGGCGTCGCCGTGGGCAAGCCGCTCATGGTGGGCGAGTACGGGACGGTCGAGAGGGGACCCGGCGACAAGGCCGAGTGGTTCGCCACGGCCACGGAGCAGATCAAGCGCCTGCCGGCCATAAAGGCCGTCGTCTACTACAACTCGAATCGCTTCGAGGACGACCGGATGTGGCGGTGGCGGATCACGAGCAGTCCATCGGCCCGGACGGCGTTCGAGGCCATGGCCTCGGACCCCTACTTCCATCGACGGCAGCGCTCGTCGACCACCCGCTTCTGAGCAACATCAGCGCCTGGGGGTCACCTCGCGGTAGGAGTGGTAGCGCTTCGACTGCGACGGGCCTCGGTTGACGACGACGCCGAGCAACCTGGAACCGACCCTGGCCAGCTGCTGCTGGGTTTCGACCACCTCTGCTTCGGTGGTATGGGCGATCGAGACCACCAGCACCATGGCCTCGGCGACAGTGGCCAGCCCGTGGGTGTCGGCCACGGCGAGCACGGGGGGCGCATCGAGCAGCACCAGGTCGAAGCGCTTGCGTAGCTGGCGCAGCACGTCGGCCATGGCATCGGACTGGAGGAGGTCGCTCGGGTTGCGGAACTTGGCTCCATCGATCGGCCCCGCCATGAGAACCGACAGACCGCCGCCTATATCCCGCAGGGCCTTGTCGAGCCGAAGGTTGCCCTGGAGCACATCGGTCAGACCCTCGGTGCCGTTCAGGCCGAAGATCCGGTCGAGAGTGGGGCGACGGATGTCGGCCGACACGAGGGCCACTGAGTGGCCACCCTGCGCCAGGACGGTGGCCAGGTTCGCCGAGACCGTGGACTTGCCTTCGTCCCGGTTGGCGCTGGTGAAGCACACGACCTGGGTGTCGGCGTCGGTGACGGCGATGAGGAACGAGGCGCGGAGTCGTCGGAAGGCATCAGCTTCGGAGCTGTCGGGATCCTGGAGGGTGACCAGGCTGTTCTCGGCCTTGCGATACCCCTCGGCGAAGGTGGGCACCGTTCCCAAGGTGGTTACACCGAGGTGGTGCTCGATCGACCCCTTGTCCCGCACCTGAGCGTCGAGGCGGTCGGCCACGAAGGCGACACCGAGGGCGAGGATGCCACCGCCCAGCAGTCCCAGGGCCCCGGTGCGCACCGGTCCGGGCGTCGACGGGCTGCCGGGCAGGTTGGCCGGGGTCAGCACAAGGCCGGGATCCACCTCGGTCTGCTCGACCGTCCGCAGCTCGAGGCGGGCATCGGCGAGTTGCGCATCGAGGGAATCGACACGCCGGTTGGCGGCCGCCCATTGGGCCGGCTCCTCGTCGGGGTTGATCAGGGCCAGGGCCTGCTCGGCGTCCTGAAGCTGGTCGCTCGTGTCTTCGATGACCCGCTGCTGGGCTGCCACCCGTTGTTCGATCTTGCCGACCACCTCGGCCCGGTTGACCTCGACGTAGGCCTCGGCGAAGGCCTGGGCGCCGGCCTGGGCCCGGCGCGGGGTGTCGCCGGTGAACTCCACCTGGAGGATGCGGGCCTCCGACGGAGCCGTGACCTCCACGCGAGCCAGCAGCGCCCGCGGGGAGACGTCGAAGTCGAGCTGCTCGGCGGCTCGCTCGGCCACCACCTCGGACTCCATCACCCGCGCCTCGGTCAACACATCGCTGGCCGCCAGGCGAGGCGCCCCTTCGGTGACCTCGGAGTCAGGGATCTGCACCTCGCTCCGGGCCGTCCAGCGCTCGGGCCGGGTCACCCCGTAGGCGACGCCGAGGAGGGTGCAGACGACGACGATGGTGAACACGAGCGCCTTGCGCCGCCGGATCACCCCGAGGTAGTCGGCGAGGTCCACGCTCGTGGCGTTGGGTTCAGCGCTCACCCGAGCTCGGGCCTCCTGTGGCGGGGACGTCGGCGCCCAGCGGGCACGGTCGTCGGAACAGCTCCGTTCCATTCTGCCCGGCCGGCGACCGATGGCGGGGATGGCAGCGCAGCGAGGCAGGGCCGGGTCACGACGGGGCCGCCGGGCTCGTTCGAGTGCCGCCGGGACGGGGCCGGAGGGCGGTTCGGAACGCCTCGGGGTGGAGCAGGCGTCGCCCCCGCCACAGGAGCCCGATGTAGAGCGGGGCAGTGATGGCCAGGGTGGCCATCATGGATGGGATCGTCGCTCCAGCGACCAGCCGGACCAAGAGCGCCGGGATCCCTACGGCGACGGTGGCCAGCACGGCCACGCGGCGAGCTCCGGCTCCGAAGGGGTGCAGGCCCAGCCCGCGATGGACCTGGATGAGCGGTAGGGCGTTGCTAAGGCTGATGCTCGCCGTCCAGGCGATGGCCGCGCCCGTGGCGCCGAAGGGGGGAACGAGGAGGATGTTGCCGAGCACGTTGACAGCCACGGCCACGGCCGCGTTCAGGAGGTTCGACCGGCTGGCCCCACCCATGAGCAGGACCATGTCCACAGGGCCGCACAGCGACGCGAACAGGCCGGCGCCGGCCAGGATGACGAGCACGGTCGCTCCGTCCTCGAAGCCGGGACCGAACGCCCGCATGAGCACCGGCGCGAACGCCGCACTGAGGAAGTGGATGGGCCACACGAGGCAGACGCCCCAGGCCGTGGCCGACTGGAAGACGAACTGGGCGCGAGGCAGCTGGCGGCGGGCGAGGGCGGCGCTGATCTGGGGCTGGACGGCGTGGTTGACGGCCAGAGCCACGAACATGCCGACGATCAGCCAGCGGCTGGCGGCGGCGTAGACGCCGGCGGCCAGCGATGAGGCCAACGCGCCGACCATGAGGATGTCGAGGCGGAGCACGGCGACCTGGAACACCCCCGCGAGCGCGCGAGGGGCGGCGAAGCCCCAGAAGGCCCGTCCGCTCACCTGGTCGCCGGCGAGGCCGTCGCTGCCATCCCCGTCAAAGCCGCCCGCAAGTGGACCAGTGGGTGTGCCCGACACGGCCAACCGCTCACTCCGGCGGACCAGCACGGCGTACCAGACCGCCATCGCAGCGGCGGCCAGGACGTAGGGCACGGCCCATGCCGCCGCCATCGCCAGCGGGCCGAGGCCGAGTACGAGCACGACCAGCACGGCGATGGGCTGGGCGATCGGGCGAGCGACCCGCTCGACGAGCACCGATGGCAGCATCGTCCCGAAACCGCGAGAGCCGGCCTGCAGCACCCCGTACACGGCGGTCACCGCCATGGCGGGGGCGAACACCCGCACCGACGTGGCGAAGTCGTCAGCGTGAGGGCCGTTCGCCACCAACGAGGCCAGGGTGTTGGCCCCGAGGAAGAGGATGAGCCCGGCCACCACGCCAATGCCAGCGGGGGGGAGGATGGCCAGCCGGCTCCAGCGGCGCAGGGCGTCGATCTGGCCGAAGGCCAGCGCCCGGGGTACGAAGCGGGCGAGGCCGGTGTCGGCGCCCAGCTGCCCGGCGACGGTCACCATCTGGAAGACGGCGACGGCTTCGAGGAAGGCGCCGGTGGCGGCCGGTCCGAGGCGACGGGACACCACGACGACGAGAGCGAAGGCGCCCACCGCGCTTACCGCCGACCCGGCGAGGTTCAGCACACCCCCGCGGGCGACCGTCGACAGGTCGGGGTCGGCCGAGGTGGCAGCGGCCTCCATCTCTGGTGCCGGGTCGCCGGGCGGCGTCGTCGGGGTCCGGAGCTCGGTCACGACTCCGTCGTCAGGGTTCGCTGCTCGAGGGCTCGGAGGATGGCTGCGTGACGGCTCCCGAGGGTGGATTGGCCTTCGATATTGGCCTCGTCCCAGCGCAGCCAGCGCTCCAACAGGTAGCAGCTGACGAGGTCGCTGGCCGCCGACGGGTCGAGCCCGAGTCCGGCGAGGACGGTGGCGACGTGGTCGGTCGCCGCGTCGGCGCTCGACGGGACATCGCGGCGCGACTCGATGTGGGCGATCTGGAACGACGCGTGTGCGGCGTCGAGCCCGATCGGCACCGGCCAAGAGGCCCGCTCCCAGTCCCACACCTGCACCCCGGCGGCGGTGCGCCGGGCGTTCCAGGGCGTGTAGTCACCGTGCCAGGCCCCGAACCGCCAGACCACGCCGTCGAGGCGGCCAGCCAGCCTCT
The DNA here is from genome assembly GCA_030447445.1 of Acidimicrobiales bacterium. Taxonomy (GTDB): domain Bacteria; phylum Actinomycetota; class Acidimicrobiia; order Acidimicrobiales; family Iamiaceae; genus JAUJOW01. Next base: position 7,807 of record JAUJOW010000008.1, read on the forward strand.
CGAGCACCGTCCGGCTCTCGGTGTGGCCCGAGCTGGCTCGGCCGGCCACTCTTTGCTCGAGGCCCTGCCACCAGGGTGATCCGACGACCGCTTCGGTGTTGGGTGAGACGAGCCCGGCGATGGCCCCCACGGTGTCGGCGTCGGCGATGCTCCCCGGTACCGTCGGCAGGTCGTCCAGCGGCCGGGTCAGCAACACCGGATGGCCGCGCCAGGTCTCGACGGTGATGGGCTCCGGGGCCAGGATGCCCTCAGCCCGCCGGCGGTGCACCCGGTCGAGCCACGTCGCCTCGTTGCGGACCAGTCCGTCGGTCAGCGGGTTCCACGCCAGCTTCGCGTAGCCGTGCACGGTGCCGTCGGGGGTGATCATCGAGATCACCGGCTTGCGGTTCGGGCGGGGAGCGCCGAGGGTGATCCCGATGGCGATGCCGCGGATGCCGAGGAGCTCGCCCAGCCAGGTGGCAAGGGAGGGGTTGCCATCCCGATCGCGGGACGCGACGGTGAGTCTTCCACCGACCAGCGGCGTGAGACCGACCCCGACGGCCCAACCCAAGAGCGATCGAGCCATCGCCGGAGCGTGGGCGGTCTGGCGCAGGACGCGCTCCCCGGCCCGCCGAGAAGTCAGCGGTACGACCACGCGGGGGTACTTCGAGCTCGGCATGAGCGCGTAGTGCTCGAGAGGTTCGGGGCCGTTCGTACCCGCCGGGCCCAGGAGCTGCGCCAGCCACCCCACCGACCCAGCATCGGCGGCGGCGTCATTGCACCGGCGGCCCCGCAACCAGAGGCTCATGGCGCGACGGCGAGCAACGGATGGGCCTCCGAGCCGTCCCCCTGAGGGCGCTGGGCCTCCCGGAGGGCGACGCCGACGACGAGGAAGAGGATGTGGTGCGGGGCGGCGGTCAGCTCGTACACGAACATCTGCACCAGGACGATGGCCAGCAGCAGGTGGGCCACGGCCACCGACTCCGGGAGCCGTCTCGTCGACCGCAGGAGGGAGATGAGGAAGGCCACGTACAGCACCAGCCCGACCATCCCCTGGGAGACCATGACCAACCAGAACTGGCCCTGAGTGCCGACGGCGGGGACGATCCGGGTTCCGAGCTGCTCCTGAGGGGCGCCGTAGCCGACCAGCGGCGACTTCGCGGTGAGCTCGACGGCCTCGTTGTACAGCCTCAGTCGCCCCGTGTTGCTGTGCTGGTTCTCCTGGCGGTCGGCGGCGATGTTCCCCAGCGGGGTGAACAGCAGGACGACGGCGAGGGGCACGGCCATGGCGGCGAGCGCCCGACGGCCACGACGGCCGAGCCGGCCCGGCCGGGTGGAGGCGTAGACGAGGGCCACGCCGAGGCCAAGGAAGAGACCGCGGTTCAACGAGACGATGGCGGGGACGAGCGACGCCACCAGCAACAGGGGAGGGCCCATCTGGTACCGGCGACCGTTGATCTGGTTCCAACCGAGGATCATCACGGCGGTGAGCAGGGCATAGGCCGAGCCCCAGTGGTTCGTGTACACGAACGGCGCCTTGGGGCGGCCGAGGGGGTAGCCGAGGAAGTCGTGGACCTGCGCGAACGAAGGGTGGACCAGGTCGTAGAGGAACGGCTCGGCTCCGATTGGCCCTGGAAAGACCAGCTCGACGGCGCTCGTGAACCCTCCGCTGGGGATCAGCACCCCGAGCCAGCCGCCGGCCACCGTGGTGAGCCACAGGGCGGCACACAGCGACCACACCCGCCGGAGCGGCAGGAGGTCCCGGGGAGCGTTGTAGACGAAGACGAACACCACGGTGGCGGCCACGTAGAGCGACAACCGGTAGCCGAAGGCGGCGAGCTGGGTGGGCTCGGCCAGGCTCACCGCCGAGAAGGCCACCCATCCGAGGAACAGGAACCAGATCCCCGTGCCGCGAGGCACCTTGAGCCGGCGCCGGTCGACGACGAGGTGAGCGGCGAGCGGCACGGCCATGATCTGCCAGGCGAACGACTGGAGGCCGAGGACCCACCAGACCGGGAAGCCGAAGAACAGGAGGTCGAGCGGCCAGCCGTAGCGAAGGCGGCGGCTCTGGTGGGCGGCCCTGGGGGTAACGGCGGTCGCCGGAGGCAGTGCCACCGAGGTCACCGCCGCCTGCCCCCTTCTCCGAGCAACACGATCATCTCTCCTCCCGGCGGAGGTAGCCATAGGCGGCCAGCAGGGGAGCGGTGAGAGCAGTGACCGCTCGCTGCGATCTCGTCGGCAGGTGCTCCCGCCACGCGGTGTCGGCTCGAAGCTCAAGCCGCCCAGAGTCGAACCGCATGGGGTTGCCGCCGACCGAGTGCCCGGCCCCCAGCTCGACCCAGCCGTTGCCGAGGAAGGGGTAGCGGCGATCGAGGCCGAGGGCGGCGTCGTCGAGGATCCGGTCGAGCTCGGTCCGTGGGTCGGCCACCAACCGTTCGTAGAAGACCCGTGTGACGGGCACGCCTGTGAGGACGGGGTGGGCGTGGAAGGCGGTGTTCCAGCCGACCCAACTGAGCGCGGAGCGTCCCGGCCGGAACCGGTGCATGAGGTGGGTGTCGTTCTGCTCCAGCTTCTTGTCGACCTGCTTGGTCCACGAGTAGGCGGCCCCACGCGGATCCCGGACGAGGTGGACCATGTGGAGCCGCACTCCCGGGATACCGGCCAGGAGGAAGGCGGTGGACACCTGCTTGGAGGAGTCGATCACCACACTCGCGCCGGAGACGTCGGCGACCCCGCGGTAGAGGCGGGCGAGCAGCCGGCGGTACCGTTCGATGTCCGGCTGGGCCCGGTGGAACCACGCCGGTCGGAGCAGCCGGGGGATGTAGCGGGTCCGGTCGACGTCCTGCTGGAGGCGGCGGTGGGTGGCGGCGTCGATGTCCGCCGGGGCGTAGGCGTCGGCGAGGACGGCCGACCAGAACGGGCACTCGTGGAACCGCTCGCCACAGCCACAGCGCTCGTGCTCGACGAGGGTGCGCTGGGTCAGGCGTACCAGCTCGCCGACCGCCATCGTGCCGGGCACCGACCCGAGCATCCGGTCGAGCAACGTGCTCCCGCTGCGCCCGAGGCCACCGATGTAGAGGACGGTGATCTCACTCCCATACGGGTCGACGCGAGCGCGGCCGGCCCCGTGTTGGGACCGGTCGGGATGGCGTTCGGTTCCCATGCGCAGCACCATGCCTCCCGATCCGTCTGGCCTCAAGGCGGTCACCCTGCGTCCTCGTCGACATCGAACGGCTCTTGGTGTATCTCGGCCTCCGAGCCCGAACTTGGAGCGTCACCGCCCGAGCCGCAGGCGCGACCCAGACCGCTCCCTCGGATCAGCAAGGAAGGAAACCGGCGGGACGAGAACGATGGTCGCCGGTCATCGGAGCCACGGTGGGCGCTCGGGCAGGTGGTCGACGAGCCACTGGTCGGATTCGGCGAACGCGTCGGTCAGGCGCTGGCGGAGCGGTGCGGGGATGTCGGAGGTCGCCTGCTCGTTCCATCGCCGGGACGATGCCGGCGGCCCCGGCGGCACGTCCAGGAACCGGTGGATGCGTGCGAGCGCCGTCTCGGGATCGCGCTCGAGGTCGGCGGTGTAGAGGACGAGGACCTGCTCCGGCGGGAAGGCGCCCCACCAACGTCGGATCTGCGCGTCGTACTGGCCCCGGGCCACGTAGCCGTGGTGCTGGTGGGAGAAGTGGCGGCCGTCGGAGCGCTGGAGCACCTCCTCGGCGCCGTTCAGCCGGTCCGCCTCGACGTCGAGCGCCGCCTCGAAGGAGAGATCCTCATACCCCCGCCGCCGCTCGTGGTGGTAGGCCGACCAGGCCCGCTCGACGGGATCTCGCAGGATGGCCACCAGCCGTGCCTCTGGCATCACCTTCCGGACACGGTCGGGGACCGCGGGGTGGAACAGGTAGTAGGGACAGGCCTCGCCGACCTTGAGCCGGTACCCGAGACGGGCCGAAGACCGCTGGCGCACGACGTCGAGGGGGAAGTTCGATCGGTACCATCGCGGCGAGCGGTGGTAGGCCACGTCGAACCAGTGGACGCCCTTGGTGCGCCGGGGGAAGGCCACCCCGTCGTGGGCGACGAGGTGGCGGTACAGGGAGGTGGTCCCGCAGCGCTGGCCGCCGACGAGCAGGAAGTCGGGCAGCGAGCGCGCCGTCGCCGTCGGCAGCGCCGCCCACTGCCCCACCCGGAGCGCGGCCTTGAAGAAGCGGAACCGCGTCGCCCCGGTGGTGACTGAGGTCACCGTTGCGACGGTAGTACGGCACCAGCTACAACGAGCCGACCATGTCTCCCACCCCGCCGGGCCGGCTGACTGCCGACGAGGCGATCGCCGAGGTCGCCGGCTGGCTCGACCGGGCCCGGGCCGTGGTCGTGCTCACCGGCGCCGGGATCTCGACCGACAGCGGCATCCCCGACTTCCGGGGCCCGCAGGGGGTGTGGACCAGGAACCCCAAGGCCGAGCGCACCTCCCACATCCAGCACTACGTGGGTGAGCCCGAGGTGCGCCGGATGGCCTGGCAGCAGCGCCTCCGGCACCCGGGCTGGACGGCCAGGCCCAACGCCGGTCACCTGGCCCTCGTGGCCCTCGAGCGGCGGGGGACGCTCCACACCCTCGTCACCCAGAACATCGACGGGCTCCACCAGGCCGCCGGCCACGACCCGGACCGGGTGGTCGAGGTCCACGGCACCATGCGGGAGGTGGTCTGCCTCGACTGTGACGAGCGGGCTCCCATGGAGCGGGCCCTCGACCGGGTCCGGGCCGGTGAGGACGACCCGCCCTGCCGCTCCTGTGGCGGGATCCTCAAGTCGGCCACGGTGTCGTTCGGCCAGAGCCTCGTGCCCGACGACCTGCGCCGGGCCGAGCGGGCCGCCCTCGCCTGTGACCTGCTCCTGGCCGTGGGCAGCACCCTCACCGTGTACCCGATCGCCGATCTCCCTCGCCTGGCCAAGGCGGCCGGGGCCCGGGTGGTGGTGGTAAACGGTGAGCCCACCGCCTTCGACGACGAGGCCGACGCCGTGCTGCGGGGCCCGATCGGCGACATCCTGCCCCGCCTCGTCGACCCGGCGGGCGCCGAAGCGGGGTCGCCACCGGCCGGAACAGAGGCCGCCACCTGATTGTTGACCGAGTGGATAGGATTTTCCTGCCCGACCAGGTCCGAGACAGAGGGTCGCCACCATGGCCAACTTCCGGGAGCTGCTGAACGCAGCCAAGGAGCAGATCCGCGAGGTCGACACGGCCGAAGCCGACGAGCTGCGCAGCGACGGTGGTGCCGTCGTGCTCGACGTGCGAGAGCCCGACGAGTACGAGCAGGGCGCCATCCCCGGCGCCGTCCACATCCCCCGCGGCACCCTCGAGGCCAGCGTCGAGAACCGCATCCCCGACAAGTCGGTGCCCGTGGTCGTCCACTGCGCCAGCGGCGTGCGCTCGGCCTTCGCCGCCCAGACGCTCGGTGAGCTCGGCTACACCGGCGCGGTGTCCATGGCCGGCGGGTTCAACAAGTGGAAGGACGAGGACCGCGACTGGAACACCCCCCGGAAGCTCAGCCCCGAGCAGCGCAACCGCTACCAGCGCCACCTGCTGCTCCCAGAGGTCGACGTCGAGGGCCAGCTGAAGCTGCTCGACGCCCGGGTACTCCTCCTCGGGGCCGGCGGCCTCGGTTCACCGGCCGCCCTCTACCTCGCCGCCGCCGGCGTGGGCACGATCGGCATCATCGACATGGACGTGGTCGACGAGTCGAACCTGCAGCGCCAGATCCTCCACAACCTGGACCGGATCGGCGAGCGCAAGGTCGACTCGGCCAAGAAGACCCTGACCGCCCTCAACCCCGATGTCGACGTGGTCACCTTCGACGTGCGGCTCGGCGCCGACAACGTCATGGACATCCTCGCCGGGTTCGACGTCGTGGTCGACGGCACCGACAACTTCCCCACCCGCTTCCTCGTGAACGACGCGTCGGTGAAGCTCGGCATCCCCGTGGTGCACGGGTCGATCTTCCGGTTCGAGGGCATGGTCACCGTCTTCGACCCCAAGCGGGGCCCGACCTACCGCGACATGGTGCCCGAGCCGCCCCCGGCCGAGCTGGCCCCGAGCTGCGCCGAGGCCGGCGTGTTGGGCGTGCTGCCCGGGATCGTCGGGTCGCTGCAAGCGGTCGAGGCCATCAAGCTGATCCTGGACCTCGGCCAGCCCCTCATCGGGCGACTGCTGGCCTACGACTCCCTCGAGCAGAGCTTCCGGGAGTACCGGGTGCGGCCCGATCCGACCAACGAGATCACCTGGGCCAACCGGGACCGCATCACCGTCGCCGAGCTCGACGAGCTCTGCATGCCCCACCCCCTGCAGGCCCCGGCCAACGCCTGAGCTCCGCCAGCCCGATCGAGCGGGCGCCCTAACGTCGGCGGGGTGATCGACGCCGTCACCGGACCCCGGCCCGGTGCCCCACGGCGGCGGGCCGTGCAGGTCTCGACCGTGGTCGGGCTGGTCATCGGCCTCGCCGCCTGCGCCTTCGTCGTCCGCACCCTGTCCTCGGAGTGGGGCCGGGTGGCCGACGCCCTGGCCGACGCCTCCCTGCGCTGGTTGGCGGTGGGGCTGGTGCTGGCGGCGTTGGCCATGACCTCCATCGGCTGGGCCTGGACCGACGTCCTGCGCCTGCTCGGCGCCCGGGTGGACCGGGCCCGCGTCGTCGCCTGGTACTACGTCGGTGAGCTGGGGAAGTACCTGCCCGGTGCGGTGTGGCCGCTCGTCGGCCGGGGTGAGCTGGCTCGACGGGGGGCGGTGGGCCGCAGCGTGGCCTACGCCAGCGTGGCCCTGTCGCTCGGCGCGCTGTACCTGGCGGCCACGTTCGTGGCCTTGGTGGCCCTGCCCTTCAGCCTCGCCGGGGGCGGCGAGCTCGGCGCCGAGGCGGCCCTGCTCGGGCTCCTGCCCCTCGGCCTCGTCGCCCTCCACCCCCGGGTGCTGCGCCCGGTGCTGGCGCTGGCCCGGCGGGTCGGTCGGCGGGACATCCCGGTGGAGATCCCGTCGTGGTCGGCGTCGGTGGTGGTGGTCGGCCGCTACCTGCCGACCTGGTTGCTGGTGGGCGGGGCGACGTGTGCGGTGGCCCGGGCGGTGGTGCCCGACCCGTCGCTGTCCCGGGTGGTCTTCGCCGCCGTGCTGTCGTGGATCGCCGGGTTCGCGGCCGTGCCCGTCCCCGCCGGCGCCGGCGTCCGCGAGACCGTCTTCATCGCCGCCAGCGGGCTCGACCCCGAGATCGCCGCCACCGTGGCCGTGGCCACCCGGGTGCTGTTCATCGTGGTCGACGGGACGGGAGCCGCTCTCGCCCTGCCCTTCCTCCGCCATCGGGGTGAGCCGGTGCCGGTGCCCGCCCCTGGATGACCCACGCCGACGTTCTGGGGCAGGACGGGGGCGACAGGGGGACCGGGATCTGCCCCAGACACGAGCTCGGACCCGCCCCGACCGGTGCGGTCATCGGCTCGTGCGGGCGGCCACCATCGTCCAGGGGAAGGGGCTGCGCACCTCGGTCACGGTGAAGCGGGTGGCCACGAGATCGACGAAGGCCCGCCGGCCCCAGTGCTGGATGTGGCCCGGGGTGTTGCCCAGCGCTCCCGCATACTTGCCCCGGGCCAGGTTGGCCACCCGCCAGATCGGTTCCCGGGGGACCGAGAGGACGAGGTGGCGGCGGGCCACCCGGGCCAGCTCGGCCAACGCCGCCTCGGGGTCGGGGACGTGCTCGAGCACCTCGATGGCCAGCACCAGGTCGAAGCGGTGGTCGGGGAAGGGAAGCCGGGCGATGTCGGCGAACGCGCCCGGTACGCCGGCCTCGGCCCAGGCCCCGGCCAGGTCGGTGTCGGGCAGGTCGATGCCCACCACCGAGGCGGTCGGGTACCGCTCGGTGAGGCGTCCGGCCACCTCGGCTTCGCCGACGCCCACTTCGAGCACCGTGGCCGGCGCCACGGCCGGCAGCACGCCGTCGAGCGCGCCGAAGAACCCGGCCATCATGCGCCGGACCAGGGGGTTGCCCGAGCCGTACTTGTCGTAGGTGTTCCCGGTGGGAACAGCAGACGCCTGTTGGCTCACGAGGACGCCGGGGTGACCTCGTCCTGGGGCCGGGCCACCCGGACCACCAGGTCGGCGAGGAGGCCGATGGCCAGGAGCTGGAAGGCGGCGAAGAGGATGACCACGGTGTTGATGGCGATCTTGAAGTCGTTGGCCACGACGTCGTAGGCGAGCTTGGCCCCACCCACCAAGCCGAGCACGAGGAAGAGCGGGATGAAGACCCGCAGCGGGTTGTACGAGAGGCACATCCGGATGACCTGGATGAAGTAGCGCCGGGTGTCGGACAGCCAGTGGAACTTCGACCGTCCCGCCCGCTCGCGGTACTCGATGGGCCAGTAGCCGACCGAGTAGCCGTTGGCCAGGAACGCCATGGTGATCGTCGTGACGCAGGAGAACCCGGGTGGGAGCTGGCTCACGTACTGGAGGGCGACGTCGCGCCGGAAGGCCCGGAGGCCCGAGTTGAGGTCGGGGATCTCCGTCTGGGTGAGGTAGCAGGCCAGCTTGCGGATCAGCCACTTGGCCGGCACGCGGAACGCCTTGTGCGTCCCCTCCTCGGAGGTCCGGGCCCCCACCACCTGGTCCCGGCCGTCGAGCTCCTTCACGAGCTGGGGGATGAGCTCGTTGGGGTAGGTCATGTCGACGTCGGTCCACACCACCACCCGGCCCTTGGCGGCCCGGGTGCCGTACTTGCGGGCCGAACCCGACCCTCGGTTCTGGCCGAACTGGATGAGGCGGATGCCTTCGATCTCCCGCAGGGCGTCGCCCGAGCCGTCGTCGGAGCCGTCGTCGACCACGATGATCTCATAGGACCACTCCGAGGCGTCCATGGCGGCGCTGATGCGGTCGATCTCCTCCCGCAGGTGGCCCTTCTCGTTGTAGACGGGCAGGACGATGCTCACGTCGAGCTCGTCGACACCGGTGGTGGCCATCGCCAGGAGCCTACTGAGGGGGGCCTACTGAGGGGGGCCTACGGGGGTGGAGAACGGCCGAACCGCTCGAGGAGGCGCTCGCTCCCGGCGCCGGGCGACAGGTGGCCGGCGACGACCGCCGCCTCGACCTCCTCGAGCACGGCGGCGACGGCGGCGTCGCTGCGCAGCCGGTCGAGCAGGGCCCGCTGCACCTCGACCCACATCCAGGCCCGGGCCTGGGACGCCCGGAGACGGTCCAGGGCGCCGGTGCGGGCCAGCTCGGCGTGGGCACCGGCGACGGCGTCCCACACCTCGGCCACGCCGACCCCGGTGACCGCCGAGACGACCAGTACCTGCGTGGGGAGACCGGTGGGGCGTGGTTGCAGCAACCCGGCGGCGACGCGGAGGTCGGCGGCCGTGTGGGCGGCGGCGTCGGCCAGGGCGCCGTCGGCCTTGGTCACGGCCACGACGTCGGCGTGTTCCGTGATCCCCCGCTTGATGCCCTGGAGGTCGTCGCCGCCGGTGGGGGAGGCGAGGAGGAGGAACAGGTCGGTCAACCCGCCGACGGCCACCTCGCTCTGGCCCACCCCGACGGTCTCGACGAGCACCACGTCGAAGCCGGCCGCCTCGCAGAGGAGGATGGCGTCCCTGGTCCCGCGGGTCACGCCGCCGAGCTCGCCTCCCGAGGGCGACGGCCGGATGAACGCCGCCGGGTCGGCGGCCAGCCCCTCCATCCGGGTCTTGTCGCCGAGGATGGAACCGCCGCTGCGGGCGCTCGTCGGGTCGACGGCCAGCACGGCCACCCGGTGACCGGTGCCGGTCAGGTGGGTGCCGAGGGCCTCGATGAAGGTGGACTTGCCGACTCCCGGCGGGCCGCTGATCCCGAGGCGGAGGGCGCCACCGGTGGCATCGAGCAGCTCCTGGACGAGGGAGGCGGCCTCGGCCCGGTGATCGGGGCGGCGCGACTCGACGAGCGTGATGGCCCGAGCCAGCGCCCGCCGGTCGCCGTTCCTGATGGCCGCCCCTGCCGGCGAGCTCGCCCTCCCGGTCACGCCGCCCGGTGCGACGAGATCAGCTCGATGACCTTGGCCGCCGCCTCGGGGATGTTGGTGCCGGGGCCGAACACGGCGGCCACGCCGACGTCGGCCAGGAAGGCGTGGTCGGCCGGTGGGATCACCCCTCCGCACACCACCAGGACGTCGCCGGCACCGGCCGACCGCAGCTCGTCGAGGAGCTGGGGGACGAGCGTCTTGTGGCCGGCGGCCTGGCTCGACACGCCGACCACGTGCACGTCGTTCTCGACGGCGTCGCGGGCGACCTCGGCGGGGGTCTGGAACAGGGGGCCGACGTCCACGTCGAAGCCGATGTCGGCGAAGGCGGTGGCGATCACCTTGGCCCCGCGGTCGTGGCCGTCCTGTCCCATCTTGACCACGAGCATCCGGGGCCGGCGCCCCTCCTGGGCGGCAAAGGCCTCGACCGTCGACCGGATCGCCTCGTAGCCCTCGTCGCCGGCGTAGCCGTGGCCGTACACCCCCGAGATGGTGCGCACCTCGGCCCGGTGACGGCCGAACACCTTCTCCATGGCGTCGCTGATCTCCCCGACCGTGGCCCGGGCCCGGGCGGCGGCCACGGAAGCCTCGAGCAGGTTGCCGCCGGAGCCGGCCGCCTCCGTCAAGGCGGCCAGGGCCGCCCCGCAGGCGTCCTCGTCGCGGCTGGCCCGCACCGCCGCCAGCTTCTCCTTCTGCCGCCGGAGCACGTCGCGGTTGTCGATGTCGAGGACCTCGACGTGGTCGGGGTCGGCAGGCCGGTAGCGGTTCACACCGACCACGGTGATCTCACCCCGGTCGACGCCGGCCTGCCGGCGAGCCGCCGCCTCCTCGATGCGCAGCTTGGGCATGCCCGAGGCCACCGCCTTGGTCATGCCGCCGAGGTCCTCGACCTCGGCGATCAGCGCCCAGGCCCGGTCGGCCAGGGCGGCCGTCAGCGACTCGACGTAGTAGCTGCCGCCCAAGGGGTCGACCACGTGGGGCACGCCGGTCTCCTCGGCCAGGATGAGCTGGGTGTTGCGGGCGATGCGAGCCGAGAAGTCGGTGGGGAGACCGAGGGCCTCGTCGAAGGCGTTGGTGTGCAGCGACTGCGTGCCGCCGAGCACGGCGGCGAGCGCCTCATAGGCGGTTCGGACAACGTTGTTGTATGGGTCCTGCTCGGTGAGCGACACCCCCGAGGTCTGGCAGTGGGTGCGCAGCATCGACGACGCCGGGGTGGTCGGTTCGAAGCGTTCCATGACCCGTGACCACAGCGTCCGGGCCGCCCGCAGCTTGGCCACCTCCATGAACAGGTCCATGCCGATGGCGAAGAAGAAGCTGAGCCGGGGGGCGAAGCGGTCGACGTCGAGGCCCCGACCGACGGCGGTGCGCACGTACTCGAGCCCGTCGGCGATGGTGAACGCCAGCTCCTGGTCGGCGGTCGCTCCCGCCTCCTGCATGTGGTAGCCGGAGATGGAGATCGAGTTGAACCGCGGCATGTGGTCGGCGGTGTACTCGATGATGTCGGCCACGATCCGCATGCTCGGTTCGGGTGGGTAGATGTAGGTGTTGCGGACCATGAACTCCTTGAGGATGTCGTTCTGGATCGTCCCCGAGAGCTGGGCCCGATCCACCCCCTGCTCCTCGCCGGCGACGATGAAGCTGGCCAGCACCGGCAGCACGGCGCCGTTCATGGTCATCGACACCGACATCTGGTCGAGGGGGATGCCGTCGAAGAGGAGCTTCATGTCCTCCACCGAGTCGATGGCCACCCCTGCCTTGCCGACGTCGCCCTCCACCCGGGGGTGGTCGGAGTCGTAGCCCCGGTGGGTGGCGAGGTCGAAGGCCACCGACACCCCCTGCTGGCCGGCGGCCAGGTTCCGGCGGTAGAAGGCGTTGGACTCCTCGGCGGCCCTGCTGGCCGGCGGCCAGGTTCCGGCGGTAGAAGGCGTTGGACTCCTCGGCGGTGGAGAACCCGGCGTACTGGCGCAGGGTCCAGGGCCGGTTGGCGTACATCGTCGCTCGCACGCCCCGGGTGAACGGCGGGAGGCCCGGGAGGGTGTCGGCGTCGATGCCGGCGAGGTCGGCGGCGGTGTAGAGGGGCTTGACGTCGATGCCCTCGGGGCGGTGCCGGACCAGCCGCTCGGGATCGGCCCCCTTCAGGTCCTTGGCCGCCAGCGCCCGCCAGTCCTCGATCGAAGCCTTCCCGTCGCCGTCGCTCATCGACCTGGAGGTTACGACGGCTTCCCCGTCAGCGGCCGAAGCGCGGCGGGCGCTTCTCGAGGAAGGCGGCGATCCCCTCGGCGGCGTCGGGGGTCTGGCTGGCGGTGGCCATAGCTTCGATGGCCCGGTCGTAGGCCTCGGCCTGCGGCCGGCCGACCTGGTCGTAGAACGCCCGCTTGCCGAGGCCCTTCGACGCCGCGCTGCCCCGGGTGGCCCGGGCCAGCAGGTCGGCCACGGCGGCGTCGAGGTCGTGGTCGGGAACGCAGCGGTTGACCAGTCCCCACTCGGCGGCGGTGCGGGCGTCGACCACGTCACCGGTGAGGGCCATCTCGAGGGCCCGCTTGCGCCCGACGTTGGCGCTCACCGCCACGAGGGGGGTGTGGCAGAAGAGGCCGCCCTTGCCGCCGGGGATGGCGAAACCGGCCGATTCGGCGGCGACGGCGAGGTCGCAGCTGGCCACGAGCTGACAGCCCGCCGCGGTGGTCAGCGCGTGGACCCGGGCCACGACCACCTGGGGGATGGCCTGGATGGTGTCCATCATGTCGGTGCAGGCCCGGAACAAGGCTCGGGCGGCAGGAAGGTCGGCCCCGGCCAGGTCGGCGAAGTCGTGGCCGGCGGAGAAGACGGGGCCACGGGCGGCCAGCACGACGCCGCGGGCGTCGCTGCGCCCGACGTCGGCGAAGGCGGCGGTGAGCTCGCCGAGCACCGGGCGAGCGAGCACGTTGCGACGCTCGGGCCGGTCGAGGGTGATGGTGGTGACGCCCTCGTTCCGGGCGACGTCGAGGTGCTCGTAGGACCGGGCCACGGGGCCACCGTGGCCACCTCCGCCGGGGTTGTCAAGGAGGGCGAGGGGGCAAGCTGGGCGGTCGTGGCCGGCGCCCTCCTCGCCTTCGACGGAGTGGTGGTCGAGGGCGATGGCGGCGCCAGGATCCTCGACGGGGTGACCGTCGACATCCCCGACCGGGGGGTGACGGTGCTGACCGGCCCGTCCGGCTCCGGCAAGTCGACCCTGCTCCGCCTGTGCAACCGCCTCGAGGTGCCGACGGCCGGGACGGTCAGCTACCGCGGGGTCGACGTCGCCGAGCTCGACCCCCTTGCCCACCGCCGCCGGGTCGGGATGGTCTTCCAGCGGCCGACCCTCTTCCCCGGGACGGTGGGCGACAACCTGGCCGTCGCCCGCCCCGGCGCCGACGACGCCTGCTACGGCGCCGCTCTCGAGCGGGCCGGGCTCGACCGGTCGTTCCAGGACCGGAGCGGCGACGAGCTCTCCGGTGGTGAAGCCCAGCGGGTCTGCCTCGCCCGCACCCTCGTCACCGATCCCGAGGTCCTCGTCCTGGACGAACCGACCTCATCGCTCGACCCGGCCAGCACCCGTGTGCTCGAACGGCTGGTCCGGGCCGAGGCCGAACGAGGCGTCCCGGTGCTGTGGGTCAGCCACGACCTGGAGCAGGTGCGACGGCTGGCCGACCACCGGGTGGTGCTGATCGGCGGGCGGGTGGCCGACGACGTCGCCGCCGCCGCTTACCTCGGCGGACGGCTCGACGGCGACGGGTGGTCGCATGGCTGACATCGGCTGGGTCGGCCTGGGGTTGTCCTCGGCGCTCGTGGCGGTCGCCGTCGGAGTCTCGATCCTGCGAGGGCTCCGCCTCGAGGCCTCCATCCTGTGGGCGTCGCTGCGGGCACTCGTGCAGCTCCTCGCCGTGGGGGCCGTGCTCACCGTGGTCATCGATCCCGGACGGCCCGTCGCCCTGGCCTGGGGCTGGGTGGCGGTGATGGTGGCCTTCGCCGCTGTCACCGTCCGCCAACGGGCTCCCGACGTGCCCGGTGTGCTGCCGCTCGCACTCCTGGCCTGCTCGGCCGCCGCCCTGGTCACCCTCGGGGTGCTGTTCGGTCTCGGCGTGTTCCCCATGGAAGGGGCCACCGTCGTCCCGCTGGCCGGACTGACCCTCGGCAACACCATGACCGCCACCGTCGTCGCCGTGCGCCGGATCGTGGCCGAGCTGGCCGACAAGCGGGCCGAGGTGGAGGCCCGCTTGGCCCTCGGCCAGGCCTCCTCGGAGGCGGCCCGACCCTATGTGCGCGCCGCCCTGCGCACCGCGCTGCTACCCCAGATCGAGACCACCCGCACCGTGGGGCTCATCGCCCTGCCCGGGGCCATGACGGGGTTGATACTGGCCGGGGTCGACCCCCTCGACGCCGTCAGGGTGCAGGTGGCGGTCATGTACGTCGTGCTCGGATCGGTGGCCACCACCGTCACCGTGGTTGCCCTCGGACTGACCCGCCGGCTGTTCACCCCTGACCACCGGCTCGTGCGCATCCGCCGGGAGGCCACCTGACCGGGGGCAACCCCGGCTCGCCTCTAGCTTTGGCGTCGTGAGGACCGGCGTGATCGGGGGGGCAGGGGTGTGCTTCCTCACCGCCGTGGTCGGGCTCGGGGTCTGGGGCTACGGCGATCGTGACGCCTCCCGGGCCCGGCACGAGCGGGCCGTCGAGGCCGAGAACCGGGGCCGGGTGTGCGACGAGCTGTCCATGGGGATCACCTACCTCACCGGCCAGCCGATCGGCCCCGAGCTCCCCCCCGGCATCGTCTACCCCCCGCTCTCCGACCAGGAGCTCGTGGCCGGCGCCCAGTACCTCGCCTACTACTTCCCCGAGCAGCTCGCACCGGTCGCGCCGCCGGTGCTCGAGGACCCGGTCGACGTCCTCGCCGAGGCCTCCGACGAGGCGCTGGCCACCGCATCGGCCGAGCCCTTCCGCAGCCGGGACGCCGTGCGGGCGGCCGACGCGTTGGCCCAGTACCACGGCGAGCACTGCGGCTGAGGCCGGTAGCTTGGCCGGCATGGCTGTGCGGTTCGTGATCATCGGAGGAGGCCCCGCCGGCAACCAGGCCGCCACCCATGCCGCCACCTCTGGGACTGCATCCCGTCCAAGGCCATGATCGCCACCGGGGCGCGCTCGCGTTCACGAACCGCTCCGAGGGGATGGGCCTCGGCCACGTCGCCGCCACCCTCGACTTCGACGCCCTGAAGGAGCGGATCACCTCGATCGAGCACCGCCTGGAGCACTCGGTCCGTGGCCTGCTGGAGAGCCAGGGGTGAGGCTGCTCCGAGGAACCGGTCGCCTGGCCGGGCCCCACGAGGTGATCGCCGACACCGCCGAGGGCGACGTCCACCTCGACGCCGACGCCGTGCTACTGAGCACCGGGTCACGGCCCCGCATCCCGGAGTGGGCACAGGTCGACGGGGAGCGGGTGCTCACCACCCGCCACGCCTATCCACCGCCGCAGCTCCCCGAGCACCTGGTGGTCATCGGCTCGGGGTGACCGGGGTCGAGTTCGTGCACATGTTCGCCTCGTTCGGATGCCAGGTGACCCTCGTGGTCAGCCGCCAGCAGGTGCTGCCGGCCAAGGACGCCGAGGTGGCCGCCGCCCTCGAGGACAACTTCGTCGAGCGGGGCGTCCGCCTGCTGAAGGGCGCCCGGGCCGAGGGCATCGATGTCGCCTCTGACGGCGTGGTGGTGCGCTGTGACGACGGTCGCACCGTGGCCGCATCCCACGCCCTCCTCGCCATCGGGTCGATCCCCAACAGCGACGGCCTCGGCCTCGAGGCCGCCGGCGTGTCGGCCGACCCTGGCGGCTACATCCCGATCAACCAGCACTGCGTGACCAACGTCGGCCACATCTACGCCGCCGGTGACCTGTCGGGGAAGCTGCCGCTCTCCTCGGTGGCGTCCATGCAGGGTCGCAAGATCGCCGAGCACGTCATGGGCGGCCACACCCGGGCCCACCGCCACCTCGACTACGACAAGGCGGCGTCGGCCATCTTCACCGAGCCCGAGATCGCCGACGTGGGCCTGGCCGAGGCCGACGCCTTCGCCGAGGGCCGGAAGATCCGGGTGACCAAGGTGCCCTTCTCGTCGTCGGCCAAGGCGCTCATCAACAACGATCCCCGCGGGTTCGTGAAGATCCTCTCCGACCCGGCCACCGGTGTGGTGCTCGGCGGCTCGATCGTGGGCCGTCACGCCGCCGAGCTCATCTCGGTGATCGCCCTCGCCGTCACCGCCGGGTTGCGGGTGACCGACATCGTCGAGAGCCTCCTCGTGCACCCGGCGCTGTCCGAGGCCCTGGCCGAGGCCGCCGAGTAGGCGTCGTGGAGGAGTGGCACCCGCCGGCCGGCGAGACGATGCCGACCGGCCCCGATTCGTTCCCGGCCACCGGTCCGAACGCGCTGGCCCGCATCGCGCCCCGGGCGGCGGCCCGGCTCGTCGACGCCGTCATCGTGTACGTGCCCACGCTCCTGCTGGTGGCGTTGGTGCTCGTCGTCACCGGTGTGCGGCCCGACGAGGACTTCCGCCCGCCGGTGTGGACCACCCTCGTGCTGTTCGCCGTCGGCTTCGCCTACGAGACGGGGTTGGTGGCGTGGCGGGGCCAGACCCTCGGGAAGCTGGCCTTCGGGCTCCGGGTGGCCCGGCTGGACGACGGGCGGACGCCGCTGTGGTGGCAGGCCGGCATCCGCATGGCCTTCCCGGGCGTCATCGGGTCGGTGCCGAACGCGCTCGCCGGCATCGCCGTGGCCGGGATCTACCTCAGCGCCATGTGGAACCCGATGGGCCGCGGTTGGCACGACAAGGCCGCCGGCACCGTCGTGGTCACCACCCGCTGACTCCCCGCTAGCCGACCGCTAGCCGATGACGGCGACCACGTCGCCGGCGCCGACGGCCTGACCGGGCTCGACGGTCACCTCGGTGACGGTGCCGGCCACGTCGGCGGTGATGGCGTTCTCCATCTTCATGGCCTCGAGCAGGCAGATCACCGAGCCCACCTCCACGGCGTCGCCCACCCCCACCGAGACCTTGACGATCGTGCCCTGCATCGGGACCGTCACCGACCCGGACCCGGCGCCCATCCCCTTGGCCGCACCAGCGGACCGCTTGGGCCGGGGCGCCGCCGGCATGCCGGCCGCCGCCGCCCCCGCCGGGGCCGTCGTGGCCGACTCGGGCACCCACACGGCCACGGCGAAGCGCTTGCCGTTGACCTCCACGTCGACGGCGCGGCGCACCCGGGGCTCGGCCCCGTCCCCGCCGGGCCCGACCGGGCCAGCGGCAGGGGCCGCTCCTCCAGCGGGGCCGACACCGATGCCGGACAGGTCGAGGGTCTCCTCGACCCACTTGGTGGAGTGCCGGGCGGCGGCGAAGTCCTCGTGGGCGAGGATGGCGTCGTCGGCGGGCAGTGTCGTGCGGATGCCCTCGATGCGGAACTCCCGTATGGCCCGCCGCATGCGGGCGATGGCGGTGGGCCGGTCATCGCCCCAGACGATCAACTTGCCGACCAGGTTGTCGTAGTACTGGCTGACCTCGTCACCGGCCTCGTAGCCGCCGTCCCAACGCACGCCGAAGCCCTGGGGCGGGACCAGTGCCGTGATGCGGCCCGGTGCGGGCAGGAACCGACCGCCGGCCGGGTTCTCGGCGTTGACCCGGACCTCGATGGCGTGGCCCCGGAGGTCGATGTCGTCCTGCCCGAACGACAACGGCTCGCCCGACGCCACCCGGATCTGTTCGCGCACGAGGTCGACGCCCGAGACCAGCTCGGTGACGGGGTGCTCCACCTGCAGGCGGGTGTTCATCTCGAGGAAGAAGAAGTCGCCGTCCTGGTAGAGGAACTCCACGGTGCCGGCGTTGACGTAGCCGCAGGCGCTGGCCACCTTGACGGCGGCCGCCCCCATGCGCCGGCGGAGGTGGTCGGGGAAGTCGGGGGCGGGCGCCTCCTCGATGAGCTTCTGGTGGCGGCGTTGGGCGGAGCAGTCCCGCTCACCGACCCACACACACGAGCCGTGGGTGTCGGCGATGATCTGCATCTCCACGTGGCGGGGCCAGGTGAGGTACCGCTCGACGTAGCACTCGCCCCGTCCGAAGCCCTTGAGCGCCTCGTTGGTGGCCGACTCGAAGGCAGCGGCGGCCTCGCCGGCGGACCGCACCACCCGCATGCCGCGTCCCCCACCGCCGTAGGCCGCCTTGATGGCCACGGGCCAACCGTGGGCCTCGCCGAAGGCCACCACCTCGTCGGCGGCGGTGAGGAACTCGGTCGTGCCCGGAACGCCGGCCACCCCGGCCCGTTCGGCGGCGATCCGGCTCGACACCTTGTCGCCCATGACCTCGATGGCCTCGGGGGGCGGGCCGATGAAGGTGACGCCGCGAGCGGTGATGGCCCGGGCGAAGTCGGTGTTCTCGGAGAAGAAGCCGTAGCCGGGGTGCACCCCGTCGGCCCCGCTGCGCTCGATGACGTCGAGGATGCCCTCGGTGCGGAGGTAGCTCTCGGCCGCCGTCTGACCACCGAGGGAGTAGGCCTCGTCGGCCAAGCGGACGTGGAGCGCCTCCCGGTCGAGGTCCGAGTAGACCGCCACGGTGGCCACGCCGAGCTCCTGGCAGGCGCGGATGACCCGAACCGCGATCTCCCCGCGGTTGGCGACCAGGACCTTGGAGAGCACGCCATATGTTTACGAGGATGCCGGGTGACCGTGCCAGACAAGCCCTCCACGGCACCCGCTTCGCCGACATCCGCTGGCGGGCGGCGACCGGTTCCACCAACGCCGACGCGTTGGAGCTCGCTCGCCAGGGCGAACCGGAGGGGATCGTACTGGTGGCCGACCACCAGGGGGCCGGGCGGGGCCGGCACGGCCGCACCTGGACGGCACCCCCCGGAGCGTCGCTGCTGGCCACGGTGCTGCTCCGTCCCCCCGCCACCGTGCTCGGGGCCACCACCAGCGCCATGGCCGTCGCCGCCGCCGAAGCGGTCGAGGCCGTGGCCGGTTTCGCCCCCCGCCTGAAGTGGCCGAACGACCTCGTCTGGCCGGGCGACGGTTCGAGCCCGGACCGCAAGCTGGCCGGCATCCTGGCCGAAGCCGAATGGCCGACGGGTGCCTCCATCGCCGATGGGTGGCGCCCACCCGGCCGAGGGGAGCGGGCGGTGGTCGCCGTGGGCATCGGGCTCAACGTCGACTGGCCCTCCGAGCTGCCCCAGGAGCTGACCGACGTGGCCGTGGCCGTCAACCACGTCACCGGCACCAGCGTGGACCGAGAGGAGCTCCTCGTCGCCCTGCTGGGACGGCTCGACCACCACTACAGCCAGCTCCTGGCCGGGACCGGCTCCTCGGTCTCGGATGCCTGGCGCCGACGGTCGGCCACGCTGGGGCGCCGGGTGCGGGTCGACCTCGGCACCGACGACGTGGAGGGCACCGCCGTCGACGTGACCGACGACGGCCACCTCGTGGTCGAGACCGCCGATGGGGAGCGGCGCACGTTGGCGGTGGGCGACGTCGTCCACCTGCGCCCACAGTGAGCGACACTGCCGACGTGAGAGGTGTCGTGTGGCGATAACCGGTTCGGCACCCTAGGTTCACGCACTCGACATGGTGATGCGCGACGGTGGTTCCATGGGCGCCCCCGTAGCCGTCACCGGTCGGCCGCTCGATCAACCTCGCAGGTGGGCTCCGACCGCGCCGCCGAAGGCGGACCAACCGTCGGTTGGAACGGCGCCCAGGCCGGCGAGAAGAGGTCGCCGGTACTGGTTGCTGCTGCTCGTACCGTTCGCGCTCGGCGCCGCGCTGCGGGTCGGGCTGGCCTGGTCGGACCAAGTGATCAACAACGACACCACCGCCTACCTCGAGTCCGGCCGCAGCCTTCTCGACGGTGAGGGCTACAGCCGCTACGGCGTTCCCCAGCTGCACTTCCCGCCGGTCACACCGGTCCTGCTCGGGGCGGCCTGGGACCTCACCGGTGACCCCGAGGCGGCCTTCGACCTCGTGGTGGTGGTGTCGGGTCTCCTCCTGATCTTCCCCGTGGCGGCGTTGGCTCGCCGGCTCGGCGGCGACCTCGCTGGGCTCGGTGCGGCCACCGCCGTGGCGTTGGCCCCCGGCCTGGCCGTCATCCCCTCCAGCGCCGGAGGCGGGTCCGAGAACGTCTACGCCTCCTTGCTGATGACGACGGTGTGCCTGGTGGTGGCCGTCGGCGACGCCACCGGTCGGCGGCGGGCGGCGCTCGCTGCCCTCGCCGGGGTCACCGGCGGGCTCGCCTACCTGACGCGGCCCGAGGGCCTGCTGCTGGTCGCGCTCATGGTCATGGCCGCCGCCCTGGGCGCAGTGCCGGGCAGGGCGGCGTGGCGCCGGCCGTGGTCGGGTCTCCTCCAGCACCGTGGGGCCGTGACCAGCGTGGTGGTGCCGTTCGTGGTCGCCTTCGCCCTCATGGCTGCTCCCTACGTCGCCTTCCTCCATGGGCACACGGGTCGCTGGGAGCTCACCGCCAAGTCACGTGATGCGTCCATCGAGGCCTGGCGGGCGGTCGCCGAGACGGACCGGGCCGCCCGTGACCGCATCCTCTACCGGCTCCACGACGACGGCGACCGGTTCCGGAGGGAAGGCCGGTCGCTGGTGGCACTGGCCGTCGACGACCCCGCTGGCTACGCCGGCATCGTGGGCGTGAACGCGCGGGAGCTGCTCGACATCGTCGTGGTGCCGCGGCTGGCCGGTGGGTTACTCGGCGTACCCCGGTGGGTCGTCTTTCCCGTACCGCTGCTGGCACTGGCCATCTGGGCCGGTTGGCGTCGTCGCCGGTCCCGACCGGTGCCGCTCCTGGCTGCCATGGGGGCGGTCACCATCGCCACGGCCCTCGGGTTCTTCGTCCAGCCCCGCTACCTCACGCCCGCCCTCGGTCCCCTCTGCGTGCTGGTGGGGGTGGCGATCCCGCTGCTTCGGCGGTCCGGCCGGCGGACGTGGGCGGTGGTCGCCATCATCGGCGTGTTGACCCTTGCCGCTCCGGTCGTCGACGACATCCCCGCCGACAGGGGCATCTTCGACAACCACGAGCCGGTCGAGCACGAGGTCGCGGGGGAGTGGCTGGCCGCCAACACCGCGCCCGGCGCTCGCGTCATGACCCGCAGCATGGTGCTCGAGTTCTACGCCCGCCGGCCGACGGTGGCCATGCCCGCCGCCAGCCTGACCGCCACGCTGACCTTCGCCCGACACCACGGCGCGGAGTACCTCGTGATCGACGAGTTCTTGATGTCGCGGTTCCGTCCGCAACTCATGCCCCTGCTCGGTCCCTTGCCGTGGCCGGGGCTGCGCCTCGTCCACGAGCTCACCCATGACCATCGGGTCACCCGAATCTTCGCCCTCGACCCGGCGCCGTCGCAGACGTCCATCGACCCCCCCGGCCTGGACTTCGTCGGCGATTCTTGAGTTTCGATCCGGGGGGAACCGCAGGAGCCGTTCCCCCCGAACCCCCCTCGCTGCGTGAGAACGAACGCTTAGGGATCCAGGGTGCGACCCTGCAGGGCGGCGAGGGCGGCGGCGGCGGCCCGGGTGCAAGGTCCGGGGGCACGGCCGGGGAGGGTGACGGCGTCGACCGTCGTGATCGGTTGCACATCCCGCGTGGAGGAGGTGAGGAAGGCCTCTTCGGCGCCACCGAGGTCGGCCAGCGTGAGGTCGTCGCGCTCGTCCACCTCGACCAGCTCCAGCACGAGCTCCCGGGTGATCCCGGCCAGGCACCCGGTGGTCAGCGAAGGGGTGCACAGGCGCCCGCCGTGTACCAGGAACAGGTTGGATCCGGTGCCCTCGCACAGGGCCCCTGCCGTGTTGGCCAGGATCGCCTCGCTGGCCCCTCGGCGGTGGGCGGCGGCCAGGGCCACGACGTTCTCGGCGTACGAGGTGGTCTTGGCCCCGGCCACGGCGCTGCGCTCGTTGCGGGCCCACGGCCCGGTGATCACCTCGGTGGCGGCCGGCCACGGCGGGGCCGCGGCGGCAGCGAGGAGCACCGTGGGTACGGCCTCGTCACGGCCCGAACCGAGCGGACCGGGGCCGCCGGTGACGGTGATGCGCAACCGGCGGGGATCGGCACCGGTGGCGGCCACGGCGTCGATCACCTGCCTGGCCGCCGCTCGCAGCTCGTCGTCCTCCAGGGGCAGCGCCAGGTCCAGCACGGCGGCCGAGCGGCGCAGCCGATCCAGGTGGCGGCGAAGGGCGAACGGTGTGCCGTCGACCACCTTCAGCGTCTCGAACACCCCGTCACCCACGGTGAGGCCGTGGTCGAGGGCGGGCACGGTGGCGGTGGCGGCGTCCTGGACGACCCCGTCGATCCACACCTTGGTGGGTGTCATGCCGGGACGACCTGACCGCTGGCCACCCGCAACAGCCGTCGAGCCTTGAGCTCGGTCTCCTCCCACTCACCGGCCGGCGTCGAGTCCCACGTGATGCCGCCGCCGGTGCCGAAGTGGAGCATGCCCTCGGCCCGCCAGAACGTCCGGATGGCCACGTTGAGCGCTCCTCGTGAGCGGTCGGCATCGACCCACCCGACGGCCCCGCAGTAGACCCCGCGCTCGATCGGCTCGAGGCGGGCGATGTGGTCGAGGGCGGCCAGCTTCGGGGCGCCGGTGACCGAGCCGGGTGGGAAGGTGGCGGCGATGGCCGCCGCCCACCCGAGCCCTGGGCGCAGCCGGCCCTCCACCGTGCTGACCAGGTGCACGAGGCCGGGGTGGTCCTCGACGGCGAGCAGCGATGGCACCGACACGGTCCCCCAGCGGCACACCCGACCCAGGTCGTTGCGGACGAGGTCGACGATCATCACGTTCTCGGCTCGGTCCTTGGCCGTCAGGTCGCCAGCGGTGGCCGCCGTGCCCTTGATGGGGGACGACCGAATCCGGTCTCCCGATCGCGACAGGAACCGCTCCGGCGACGCCGAGGCGACGTGCACACCCTGGGCGGGCAGGCGCACGACGGCGCTGAACGGAGCCGGGTTCCCGTCGGCGAGCGCGGCGCCGAGGGCGGCGACGTCGGCCCCGCCCTCCGGCCACGGAGCCGACAGCCGGCGGGTGAGGTTCACCTGGTACACGTCGCCGGCGGCGATGGCGGCCCGGATCCGGCCGACGCTGCCCTCGAACGCCGCCCGGTCGAGCGAGGACCGCCACGCCGAGGCGTCGACCCCGGGCCAGGGCCGCCCCCGCCACGGCCTCGCCGGCCGGTTGCGGGCGAAGCGGGCGCACACCGGTGGCCCGTCGAAGGGCAGGACCACGGCCCACGTGCCGGTCGAGTCGAGGGCCTCGAGGTCGTCGGTGACGTCGACCAGCTCGGTGAGGAGGCGGTCACCGACCACGGCCAACGCCGGCTGATCATCTCGCTCGGCGCGCCCGCTGATGGTCACCGGCCGAGTCTCGCACCGCCACCCCCGTTCTGGGGCAGGGATCGGGCTACAGGAGGACGGCGGGTTCTGGCCCAGAACGGGTCGTACCATCGTCGCCGTGGACTTCGACCTCACCGAGGAGCAGGAGTCGTTCCGCAAGGTCGTGCGCGACTTCGCCGTCAACGAGATCGCTCCGCACGCCGAGGCCTGGGACCGCGACCACACCTTCCCGGTCGACACCGTGCGGGCCATGGGCGACCTCGGCTTGTTCGGGCTGCCCTTCCCCGAGGAGTACGGCGGCAGCAGCAGCGACTTCACCACCCTCTGTCTGGCCATCGAGGAGATCGCCCGGGTGGACCAGTCGATGGCCATCACCCTCGAAGCCGGCGTCGGCCTCGGGGCCAACCCCATCTTCAGGTTCGGCAGCGAAGCCCAGCGCCAGCGCTGGCTTCCCGACCTGTGCGCCGGCCGGGCCCTCGGCGGGTTCGGCCTCACCGAGCCGGAGGCCGGGAGCGACGCCGGCGGCACCCGGACCCGGGCCCGGCTCGACGAGGGGAGCGGTAAATGGGTGATCGACGGTGAGAAGGCGTTCATCACCAACTCGGGCACGGCCATCACCAGCCTCGTCACCATCACCGCCCGCACCGATCCCGGCCGGGAGGAAGGCGGCAAGCCCGAGATCAGCACCATCGTTGTGCCCGCCGGCACCCCAGGGATGGGTGTGCAACCGGCTTACCGCAAGATGGGCTGGCACGCCTCGGACACCCACGGCCTGGCCTTCGCCGACTGCCGGGTCCCGTCCGACCACCTGCTCGGTGAGCGGGGGCGGGGCTTCGCCAACTTCCTGGCCATCCTCGACGACGGCCGGGTGGCCATCGCCGCCCTCGCCCTCGGCACGATCGAGGCCTGCCTCGAGCAGTCGGTCGCCTACGCGCAGCACCGCAGCGCCTTCGGCAAGCCGATCGGCTCCTACCAGGCGGTGGCGTTCAAGTGCGCCGACCTGGCGGTCATGGCCGACACCGCCCGCTCACTCGTGTACAAGGCGGCGTGGCTGAAGGACCAGGGCCGGCCGTTCAAGAAAGCGGCGGCCATGGCCAAACTCCACGCCACCGAGGCGGCCGTCACCGCCACCCGGGAGGCCACCCAGATCTTCGGCGGGTACGGCTTCATCGACGAGACCCCGGTGTCCCGCTTCTACCGGGACTCGAAGATCCTGGAGATCGGCGAGGGCACGAGCGAGGTGCAGCGGCTCGTGATCAGCCGCCAGCTCGGCCTCCCGGTCTAAGGGGAGTCGGTCCGAGCAAGTTCGGAGGCCACCGCGTCCGCTGGTATCCGGGGCGTCGCTGGTACCGTGCGGAGGTGGCGGCTC
This sequence comes from Acidimicrobiales bacterium, assembly GCA_030447445.1. GTDB lineage: Bacteria > Actinomycetota > Acidimicrobiia > Acidimicrobiales > Iamiaceae > JAUJOW01. The sequence continues at coordinate 32,515 of JAUJOW010000008.1, forward strand.
TCCCTCCCGCGGTGCCGGCGCGCTCGTCTCGATCACGGCGGACCTGGCCCCAGCGGACGCTCATCACGCTCAACATCGTCTGCATCGTCGGGGCGCTCGTGCTGGCCGGCGTGCTGGGCTACGGCACCTCCAAGCTCGACGACGTCAAGCGCCTCCGCCTCGACCACGTGCTCCGCGCGGGGGACGGACCCAGCGAGGATGCACCGCTGGCCGACGGGGCACCGCAGAACTACCTCCTGGTCGGCGCCGACGACGCCACCGGCCTCGATCCCGACGACCCCGTGGCCGCCGGCCGTCCCGGAGGCGTGCGCTCCGACACGATCATGCTCTTGCGGGTGGACCCCCGGTCCGAGACTGCCCACCTCGTGTCCCTGCCGAGGGATCTGTGGGTCGACATCGCCGGCAGCGAGTCGAAGGACAAGATCAACGCCGCCATCAACACCGGTGGGGCGGCCACGCTCATCTCGACCATCGAGGCGAACTTCGGCATCCCCATCCACCACTACGTCCAGGTCAACTTCGCCGGCTTCCGGGAGCTGGTGGAAGCGGTCGACGGGGTGCCGATCTACTTCCCCGAGCCCGTGCGGGACCGCAAGTCGGGGCTCCTCATCGAAACCCCCGGTTGCAAGGTCCTCGACCCCGTGCAGGCCCTGGCCTTCGTCCGGGCCCGCACCTACGAACTGCGTCGCGGGGGGGAGTGGGTGGGGGATCCCGCCCTGCCCGACATCGGCCGGACCAGCCGCCAGCAGTACTTCATCCAGAAGGCCATCGAGCGGGCCATCGCCAAGGGCGTCCGCAACCCCACCAAGCTGGGCCAGCTCGTGGACCTCGGGCTCGAGACGGTCACCCTCGACGACGACCTCCGGGCCCAGGACCTCATCGACCTCGGCCGCCGGTTCCGGAACTTCAACCCGAAGACCCTGGTGCGCATGTCGCTCCCCGTCGTCGCCGATGTGAAGGGCGGCGCCGACGTGGTGCTGCTCGAGGAGGAGGAGGCCGAGCCCATCCTCGCCGTGTTCAGGGGCGACGAGCGGGACCCGGCCAGCGTCCCCACCGTCAGCCCCGAAGAGGTGGCGGTGCGGGTCGAGAACGGTTCGGGGGCCGAGAACCAGGCCACCGAGGTCACCGCTGGCCTCGCCGACATGGGCTTCGCCACCGGAGATCCCACCGATGCCGAAGACTTTGAGGGCGCCCGCACCACCGTCCGCTACGCCCCCGGGTCCCTGGGCAAGGCCCGTCTCGTGGCGCGCCACGTCGCCGCCCCGGTGACCTTCGAGGAGGTGCCGGAGCTGGCCGGCAGCGGCACCGACGTGGTGCTCGTGACCGCCCCCAACTTCACCCGCCTGCTCGTCGCCCCCAAGCCCGACAGCCAGCTCGACCCCCCTCCCACCACGAGCACCACGAGCACGACCGCTCCCACCGATGGCGACGGCGATGGGCCGGGCGGCAGCACCACCGAGCCCGGTGAGGAGGGCGACGGCCCGACCACCACCGAGACCGGCGAGGTGCCGGGGGCTCCGCCGCCGGGCGTGGACTGCTGAGCGCATGAAGGGGCTCGTGCTGGCCGGCGGCTCGGGCAGCCGGCTGCGACCCATCACCCACACCGGCGCCAAGCAGCTCGTCCCGGTGGCCAACAAGCCGATCCTGTTCCACGGGCTCGAGCAACTGGCCGAAGCCGGCGTCACCGAGCTCGGCATCGTCGTCGGCGACACCGCCGCCGAGATAGAAGCGGCGGTGGGCGACGGCGGCCGGTTCGGCCTCGAAGTCACCTACCTCCCCCAGGAAGCCCCCCTCGGCTTGGCCCACGCCGTGCTCATCGCCCGCGACTTCCTCGGCGACCACGACTTCGTCATGTACCTCGGCGACAACCTCCTCGAGACAGGGCTGGCCGGCTTCGTGGAGCGATTCGAATCCGAGCGCCTCGCCCACCGCGCCCCCCGCCTGGGCCAGGACGGCAGCCGCTCGCCCAGCGCCCAGATCCTCCTCGCCCGGGTGCCCGACCCACAGCGCTTCGGGGTCGCCGCCCTCGGCCCCGACGGTGAGGTCCTGCGCCTGGTCGAGAAGCCGTCCCGCCCGCCCTCGGACCTGGCCCTCGTCGGCGTCTACCTCTTCGACCGCCACGTTCACGAGGCGGTGCGGGCCATCCGCCCGTCGGCTCGGGGCGAGCTCGAGATCACAGACGCCATCCAATGGCTCATCGACCACGGCCACCGGGTGCAGCACGAGGTGTTGGAGGGGTGGTGGATCGACACCGGCAAGCTCACCCCGCTGCTCGAGGCCAACCGGCTCCTCCTCGAGAAGATCGAGCCGGTCACCCTCGGCAAGGTCGACGACGGCTCGCGGGTCGAGGGACGGGTGGTGGTCGGCGCCGGAGCGGAGATCGTCGACTCGGTGGTGCGGGGCCCGGCCATGATCGGCGAACGCACCCGGATCGTGGACAGCTATGTCGGGCCGTTCACGGCCATCGGTCCGGACTGCGAGGTCACCAGCGCGGGCATCGAGCACTCGATCGTGCTGCACGGCAGCCGCATCGACGGCATCCCCAGGGTGACCGACTCACTCATCGGGCGCCACGTCGTGGCCACCCGGTCGGCCCGCCGACCTCACGCCATCCGGCTCATGCTCGGCGACCACTGCCAGGTCGACCTCGACCAGTAGCGGCTCGGTGGGCGAAGCTGGCGCCGTCATGGCCACCGCCACCCCGTCCACCGTCATCGAGGGCGTCATCGTCGTCGAGCCCGACGTCCACGGCGACGAGCGCGGGTGCTTCGTGGAGACCTACCGCCGGTCGTGGCTCCCCGGCGGCCGGGAGATGGTGCAGGCCAACCGGGCCGACCGCACCGCCGGCTGCGTGGTCGGGCTGCACTTCCACCTCCACCAGGCCGACTACTGGTACGTCCCGGCGGGATCGGCCCGGGTGGTGCTGCACGACCTGCGCACCGGCTCGCCCACCGACGGTGCCACCCAGGTCCTCGACCTCGGTGGCGTCCCGGGCGGTGGCCACGACCATCGAGGCGTCTACATCCCCCCCGGGGTGGCCCACGGCTTCGCCGCCCTCAAGGACCTGACCATCACCTACCTGGTCGACGGCTACTACAACCCGGCCGACGAGCTCGGGCTGGCCTGGGACGACCCGGCCGTCGGAGCCGACTGGGGCGTGACCGACCCGGTGCTGTCGGCCCGGGACGCCGCCAACCCGAACCGGCCCGACCTCGATCCCGGCCGCCGGCCCCACATCGGTCTGCGGACCTGAGCAGCGTGCGGTTCCTCGTCACCGGCGGCGCCGGGTTCATCGGTTCGGCGTTCGTGCGCCACCTGGTCGAGACCCGACCCCACGACGACGTGGTGGTGCTCGACCTGCTCACCTACGCCGGCACCCGCACCAACCTGGCCAGCGTCGAGGGACGCCACACCTTCGTCACGGGCGACATCGCCGATGTCGAGCTGGTGACGTCGCTGCTGCGCGACCACCGGATCGACGTGGTGGTCCACTTCGCCGCCGAGTCCCACAACAGCCTGGCCGTGATCGACCCCGGCCGCTTCTTCCGCACCAACGTGCTCGGCACCCAGGGCCTGCTCGAGGCCAGCCGCCAGGTCGGCGTGGCCCGGTTCCACCACATCTCGACCTGCGAGGTCTACGGAGACCTGGCCCTCGACGCCACCGACCCGTTCGGCGAGCGCTCGCCCTACCGCCCCCGCACGCCCTACAGCGCGTCGAAGGCGGGGGCGGACCACGCCGTACGCGCCTACGGGGAGACCTTCGGCCTGCCTGTCACCATCACCAACTGCGCCAACAACTACGGGCCCCACCAGTTCCCCGAGAAGGTGGTGCCGCTGTTCGCCACCCTCGCCCTCGACGACCGTCCGCTGCCGCTGTACCGGTCGAGCGACCACCGCCGGGAGTGGATCCACGTGGAGGACCACTGCCGGGCCATCGAGGCCGTGCTCGACCGGGGCCGGGTCGGTGCCACCTACCACGTCGGCACCGGCGACGAGCGGAGCATCAACGAGATCGCCGACGCCGTCCTCGCCGCCCTCGGCAAGCCGGCGTCGCTCAAGGCCGTCGTGGACGACCGGCCCGGCCACGACCGCCGCTACCTCCTCGACTCGTCCCGCATCCGCTCCGAGCTCGGCTGGCGCCCGACCATCGGGTTCGAGTCGGAGCTGGCCGCCACCGCCACCTGGTACGCCGAGCACCGCCCCTGGTGGGAACCCCTGCGGGATCGGGCCCCGGTGACCGAGGCCACCGCCTGGTCCCGCCCGTGACCGAGAGCCGCCGGTGAGCCAGCGTTCTCGGGACATGGGGACGGTCATCGCCCTGCCCAAGTCCCGAGAACGACCGAGGAGGCGTCGATGACCGGCCGGCGCGTCGTGCTGGTCACCGGGGCCGAAGGTCAGCTCGGCCGGGAGCTCGTGGTGGCCTTCACCGGTGCCGGCTGGCGGGTGACCGGAACCGATCGGGCCCACCTCGACGTGACCGATCGCGACGCCGTGCTCGGCGCCGTCGGCACCGTGGGCCCCGACACCGTGGTCAACGCGGCGGCGTGGACGGCGGTCGACGACTGCGAGGCCGACGCCGACCGGGCGTGGAGCACCAACGCGCTGGCCGTCCGCCACCTGGCCGAGGCCTGCGACCGCAACGCCGCCCACCTGTGCCAGATCTCGACCGACTACGTCTTCGACGGGGACAAGGACGGGCCCTACCTCGAGTGGGACGAGCCGGCCCCCCGCTCGGTGTACGGCCGGTCCAAGCTGGCCGGCGAGCGTGAGGCGGGGGAACGGGCGACCGTGGTGCGGACCTCGTGGTTGTGCGGGGCCCAGGGGGACAACGTGGTCCGCACCCTCCTGGGCCTGGCCGCCGACCCCGAGCGAGAGCTGGCCTTCGTGGACGACCAGCACGGCTGCCCGACCATGGCCGCCGACCTGGCCCCTGTCGTCGTGGCCCTCGTCGCCGACCGGCGCCGGGGGGTCCACCACGTCACCAACGCCGGCCCGGTCACGTGGTACGGCTTCGCCCGGGAGGTGCTGGCCCTGGCCGGCCACGACCCCGACCGGGTCTGCCCCATCGCCACCGCCGAGCTCGTGCCCCCACGCCCGGCTCCGCGGCCGGCCAACTCGGTCCTCGACAACGCCGCACTACGCTTGGCGGGCCTGCCGCCGCTCCGGCACCACGCCGCTGCGCTGGCCGAGCTCATCACCCAACTGACCGGGCGGCCATCCCCCGCCGTGGACCACGAGCGAGGACGATCGAGTCGATGAGTGAGATCGCGGTGATCGGTGCCGGGTACGTCGGGCTCACCACCGCGGCCTGCATGAGCCACCTCGGCCACGAGGTCGCCTGCGTCGACGTGGTGCCCGAGAAGATCGAACGACTGCGCCGGGGAGACGTCCCCATCCTCGAGGCAGGGCTCGACGAGCTCGTCCAGGAAGGCCTCCGCTCTGCCCTGCTCCACTTTTCGCTCGACGCCGCCGGAGCCGTGGCCCAGGCCGAGTTCGTGTACCTCTGCGTGCCCACCCCGCAGGGCCTCGACGGGTCCGCCGACCTCAGCTACATCGAGGACGCCGCCCGGGAGATCGGCCCGTTCCTGCAGCCCGAGGCCATCGTCATCAACAAGTCGACCGTGCCTGTGGGCTCCACCCGGGTGGTCGAGCAGGCCCTCGGCCGCGGCGACGTGCCGGTGGTGTCCAACCCCGAGTTCCTCCGCGAGGGCTCGGCGGTCCACGACTTCATGCACCCCGACCGGGTCGTCATCGGCGCCGACGACCAGGGCGCCGCCATCCGGGTGGCCGGGCTGTACCTCGGCATGGCCGCCCCTCTGCAGGTGACCGATCCGGCCTCGGCCGAGACCATCAAGTACGCGAGCAACGCCTTCCTGGCCACGAAGATCAGCTTCGTCAACGCCATCGCCGCCGTCTGCGAGGCGGTGGGCGCCGACGTCAACGACGTCGTGCTTGGCATGGGCTACGACAAGCGGATCGGCAACGCCTTCCTCCGTCCCGGCCCCGGCTGGGGAGGCTCCTGCTTCCCCAAGGACTCGCGAGCGCTGGTGCGCATCGCCGAGGACGCCGGCTACGACTTCGACCTGCTGAAGGGCGTCATCACCGTCAACGACGAGCAGTTCGAGCGGGTGACCGACAAGATCGTGACCCGCGCCGGCGGCTCGGTCGAGGGGCGGCGAGTCGCCGCCTGGGGGCTCACCTTCAAGGCCCGCACCGACGACACCCGCGACTCGCCGTCGATCGAGATCCTCCGCCGCCTGCGGGCTCGCGGCGCGCTGATCCGGGCCTATGACCCGGCCGTCCCCCGATCGACCGAGGACGATCGGCTGGCCGACATCGAGGTGGTCGACGACCCCTACGCGGCCTGTGCCGACGCCGAGGTCCTCGCCGTGCTCACCGAGTGGGACGAGCTGAAGTGGCTTGACTTCGACAAGGTGGCGGAGACGATGGCGGCGCCTCGGGTGGTCGACGCCCGCAACCTGCTCGACCGCAACACGCTCGTCCGCCGGGGCTTCGAGTACGAGGGCATCGGGCGGACCTGAGTGGCTCGCATCGTCGTCACCGGAGGCGCTGGGTTCCTCGGCTCGCACCTGTGCCGGCGGCTGCTCGGGCGGGGCGAGGAGGTCGTCTGCCTGGACAACCTCATCACCGGCTCCCTCGAGAACATCGAAGACCTCTTCGGGCAGCCGGGCTTCACCTACGTCGAGCACGACGTCAGCACCTACGTCTGGGTGCCCGGGCCGGTCGACGGGGTGTTCCACTTCGCCAGCCCGGCCTCGCCGATCGACTTCGAGCGCATCCCCATCCAGATCCTCAAGGTGGGGAGCCTGGGCACCCACAACACGCTGGGCCTGGCCAAGGCCAAAGACGCCCGGTTCTTCCTGGCCTCGACCAGCGAGGTCTACGGCGACCCCCTCGAGCATCCCCAGACCGAGGAGTACTGGGGGAACGTGAACCCGATCGGCCCGCGCGGGGTCTACGACGAGGCGAAGCGGTTCGCCGAGGCCATGACCATGGCCTACCGCCGGGCCCACGGCCTCGACGTCCGCATCGTCCGCATCTTCAACGTCTACGGCCCCGGCATGCGACCAGGCGACGGGCGGGCGGCCTCCAACTTCATCGTCCAGGCCCTGCGGGGCGAGCCGATCACGGTCTACGGCGACGGCTCCCAGACCCGCAGCTTCTGCTACGTCGACGACGAGGTGGGCGGCTTCCTGGCCCTGTACGACTCCGACGAGACGGGACCGATGAACATCGGCAACCCCGACGAGTTCACCATCGGCGAGCTGGCCGAGACCGTCCGCGACGTCACCGGGTCGTCCTCGGAGATCGCCTACCACCCCCTCCCGGTCGACGATCCCACCCAGCGCCGTCCCGACATCACCCTCGCCCGCAAGACCCTCGGGTGGGAACCGACGGTCCCGCTCCGGGAGGGCATCGCCCGCACCGCCGAGTACTTCGCCCGCCAGCTCGGCCGCTGACCGCCGGGCCCACCAGCCAGCGAGGCGAGGCCATGGCCACGGCGGTGGGGCGATCGGGGTGGCGGTTCGCGCTGCTGGTCTTCGCGGTGTGGCGGCTGGCCCACGGCCTGGCCGTGGTGGCGCTGGGCGGTGACCTCTTCGACGACACCTTCCGGTTCGACTCCATCCACCCTCGTCGACTGCTACGAGGTTGACGACCCGAGCTACGAGGCCTTCGAGGACGTCTCCTTCCTGCCCGGCCTGCCCTGGATCACCTGCGTCGTCCGCCTGTGCTGCCGGCGCCGCGTCGCCGTGAACGGCAGGCGGCGGTCAGTGGACCCTGGCGTCGGCGGCCTCGCGGTTGGCCAGGTACCAGGCGACCGTGCGGGGAAGACCCTCCGCGAACGGCGTCGATGCCTTGAAGCCGAAGCGCTCCCTGGCCAGCGTGGCGTCGACCCGGCGCCGGGGTTGGCCGTCGGGTCGTGACGTGTCCCAGCGGACCTCCCCCTTGAAGCCCGTCGCTTCCACGATGTGGTCGAGCAGCTCGGTGATGGGCATCTCCCGGTCGGCGCCCAGGTTCACCGGATCGGCCCCGTCGTAGCGCTCGGCGGCCAGCACGATGCCCTCGGCGGCGTCGTCGACGTAGAGGAACTCCCGGCTGGCCTGGCCCGTCCCCCACACCTCGATGACGTCGTCGCCCCGTTCGACGGCGTCGACGCACTTCTTGATGAGCGCCGGGATGACGTGGGACACCGCCGGGTGGAACTTGTCACCCGGCCCGTAGAGGTTGGTCGGGATCAGGTAGATGGCGTCCTGGCCGTACTGGTCGCGGTTGCTCTGGGCGTGCACGAGGTGGGCCAGCTTGGCCACGCCGTACGGCGCGTTGGTCACCTCGGGGTAGCCCTGCCAGAGCGACGACTCCTTGAACGGCACCTCGGTGATGTTCGGGTACGAGCACACGGTGCCGACCATGACCGTCTTGGCGGTGGCGGTGACCCGGGCCTCCTCGAGCACATAGGTGCCCATGAGCAGGTTGTCGACGTACAGGTCGGCGGGGCAGGCCTGGTTGAACCCGATGCCGCCCACGCGGGCGGCGAGGTGGATGACGACGTCGGGCCTGGTGTCGGCGAACATGGCGGCGGTGTCCTCGCGCCGGCGCAGGTCGTACCGCGTGCTACGGGGCACGGTGATCGACGCCGCCCCCGCCTCCTCCAGCCGGGCCACCACGGCCCGGCCCAGGAAGCCGGACCCGCCGGTGACGACCACCCGGCGGTCCGACCAGAACGACGACGACATGGCGGTGATCGTACCGAACGAGCCTGCGTGGCCAGGGCGCCCCACCCACGCCCGTGCCGGCGACGGGAGTCCGGTGGGGCCCGCGCCCTCGGTTGCCGAGGGCGCCGGGGACCGGGGAGCGGGCATGGGAGACTCGGCGGCCATGGCCGGACCGGTCCGGGTGGCCATCACCCTCGAGCAGTGCTGGCACCGGGTGCCCGGTGGCACGGCAGCGGCGACCATCGAGCAGGTCCGAGCCCTCGGCGACCGCGACGACGTCGACCTCGTCGGGGTGAGTGCCCGGCACCGGCACCCGGCTCCGGAGGCGTTCCGGCCCCCGGTCGCCGTCCGCTCGCTCCCGCTGCCCAGGCCAGCGCTCTACGAGTCGTGGCATCGTGCCCGACGGCCTCGGGTGGAGCGGACCACCGGCGCCGTCGAGGTGATCCACGCCACCGCCGTCGCCATGCCCCCTCGGACGGTGCCGTTGGCGGTGACCATCCACGATCTGGCCTTCCTCGCCGACCCGGCCCAGGCCACGGCCAGGGGCAACCGGTTCTTCCGCCGAGGCACCGACCTCGCTCGCGCCGAGGCCGACGTGGTCATGTGCCCGTCCATGACCACCATGCGGGAGTGCGAGGCGGCCGGCTTCGACCCGGCCACGCTGCGTCTGGTCCCCTGGGGCACCCACGCTCGCCCGGCTGGCCAGGACGAGGTCGCCGACGTCCGACGCCGACACGGCCTCACCCGCCCGTACGTGCTGTTCACCGGCACCGTCGAACCCCGCAAGAACCTGGCCGGGTTGACTCGGGCCTTCCGCCGTCTCCGCCGCACCGACGTCGACCTCGTCCTGGTCGGCCCCCACGGTTGGAACGAGGACCTCGGCGCTCTGCTCGACGGCCTGGACGGACGGGCCCGCCACCTCGGCTTCGTGCCCACCGCCGACCGGGACGCGCTCTACGCCGGGGCCGCCGTGTTCTGCTACCCGAGCCTCCGCGAGGGGTTCGGGTTGCCGGTGCTGGAGGCGATGACCCAGGGGACGCCGGTGGTGACCTCGGCAGGCACGGCCACCGAGGAGGTGGCCGGCGAGGCGGCGGTGCTGGTCGACCCCCGGGACAGCACCGCGCTGGCCGAGGCCATCGAACGCGTCCTCGACGACGCCGCCCTGGCCGAGGGTCTGGCCGCCGCCGGGCCGGCGAGGGCGGCCACGTTCACCTGGGCGGGCACGGCCGCCCGCACCGCCGCTGTCTACGCCGAGCTCGCAGCGTGAACGGCGGGCGGGTGGGGGTGAACCTCCTGTGGCTCGTGGCCGAGCACGTGGGCGGGAGCGAGGACTACACCGTGCGGCTGCTGCGAGGTCTGGCCGAACGCCAACCGCCCGGGCTCGACCTGACCCTGTTCGCGCTCGCTCCCTTCCCGGCCGCCCACCCCGACCTCGCCGGGCACTACCGCACCGTGACCATGCCCTCCGACGGCCGCAACAAGGCCCTCCGGGTGGCAGCCGAGAACACGTGGCTGGCCGCCCGGTCCCGCCGCCACCAGCTCGACCTCGTCCACCACGCCGGCGGCGTCGTACCCCCCGTCCGGGGGCGGCCCGCCGTGGTCACCATCCACGACCTCCAACCCCTCGCCCTGCCGGCCAACTTCGGCGCCGTCAAGCAGCGCTACCTGCGCACCGTGCTGCCGTGGTCGGTCCGGTCGGCCCGGCTGGTCCTGGCCGTGAGCCGCTTCACCGCCGACGACGTCATCTCCCGCCTCGGGGTGCCCGCCGAGCGGGTGCGGGTGGTGCCTCACGGCATCGAGCCGGCGGCGGCGCCGTCCGGTGAGGAGGAGGTGGTCCGGGTCCGCCGCCGCTACCGGGTGCCCGGCCCGTACTTCGTGTGCAACGCCATGACTTGGCCGCACAAGAACCATCCGCTTCTGGTCGAGGCGTTCGCCACCGTGGTCGCCGCCGTGCCCGACGTCACCCTCGTGCTCACCGGGGGGGAGGCCGCCGGTGAGGGACCCTTGCGGGACGAGATCGCCCGTCGGCGTCTGGAGGGACGGGTGCGGCGCACCGGTCGCATCCCCCGGGCCGACCTCGATGCCCTGCTGTCGGGGGCGACGGCGCTCACCTTCCCTTCCCGCTTCGAGGGGTTCGGGGCCCCCGTCCTCGAGGCGATGGCCCGAGGCTGCCCCGTGATCGCCGCCGATGCCACTGCCCTCCCCGAGGTGGTCGGCGACGCCGGGCTCCTCGTCCGCGTCGACGATCCCGGCGCCTGGTCGCAGGCCATGCTGACGCTGCTCCGCCACGACGCCCGCCGATCCTCCCTGGCGGCGGCCGGCCGGGCTCGTGCCGCCGGCTTCGGGTGGGACGCCTCGGCCGCCGCCCTCGAGGCGGCGTACCGCGACGGCCTCGCCCGGTCCCCGGGTCGGTCCACGCCCGGTGACCCCGGCAGCTCCGCCGATGCCGTCACGCCGCCGGCTGGGGTGAGGGGCGGGCGGTGAGGCTGCTCGCTTTCTGCCCGCACTTCGACCCCGACGTGGCCCCCACCGGCGTGGTCATGACGAACATCGTCGAACAGCTCGCGGCACGAGGCCACCGGCTCCACGTCGTCACCGCGCTGCCCTGGTACGAGCACCACCGGGTCGAGGCCGGGTGGACGGGCCGGCTCGTGCGTCACGAGGACGTGGCCTGGGGGCGCATCACCCGCGTCCACCCGTTCCCCACCGACAAGCGCAACATCCCCGCCCGCGCCCTCGCCTTCGCCGGGTTCACCGCCGTCGCCGCTCTCGCCGCCCTCGTGGGGCGCTCCCGCCCCGACGCCGTGGTGGCGATGTCACCGCCGCTCACCCTGGGCGCCGCCGGGTGGGCCGCCGCCCGCCTGCACCGGGTGCCCTTCGTGTTCAACATCCAAGACGTCTTCCCCGACGTGGCCGTCGAGGTCGGCGCCATCACCAACCGGCGGGTCATCGCCCTCGCATCCTGGCTCGAGCGCACCACCTACGCCGGCGCCGACAGCGTCACCGTCCTCTCCGAGGACCTGCGTGAGAACGTGACCGCCAAGCTCGGTCCCGACAGCGTGACCGAGGCCACCAAGGTGCGGGTCATCCCCAACTTCATCGACACCACCTTCATCCGCCCGGGCCCGACCGACAACGGCTACCGGCACCAGTACGGGCTCGGCGACCGGACGGTGGTGATGTACGCCGGCAACGTCGGGTACTCGCAGTCCCTCGACCTGGTGCTGGCGGCAGCCACCGCTCTCGCCCACGACCCCTCGGTGGTGTTCGTCATCAACGGGGGCGGCTCGGCCCGAGCCGGGCTCGAGCGGGGGGCTCGGGGCCTCGACAACGTGCGCTTCGTCGACATGCAGCCCAAGGAGCGACTGCCCGAGGTGCTGGCCGCGGCGGACGTGCACCTGGTGCCCCTGAAGCGGGGCCTGGCCCGATCGAGCGTGCCGTCCAAGCTGTACTCGATCCTCGCCGCCGGGCGACCGGTGGTGGCCAGCGTGGACCCGGGCACCGAGGTGGCCCGCATCGTGACCCAGGCCGGGGCCGGGGCCGCCATCCCCCCTGACGACCCGGAGGCGTTCACCAAGGCCATCCGCCGCCTGGTCGAATCGCCCGAGGAGGCGGCTCGGGCCGGGGCGGCGGGGCGGGCCTTCGTCGAGCGCTGGGCGTCGCCGGCGTCGGTGGCCCGCTCCTACGAGGAGCTGTTGGTCGAGCTGGCCGGGCGACGCTCGGGAGGCAGCAGCGGGGCCAGGTAGGTTGGTCCGCCATGGCGCACGAGGCGACGACGCCGAGGCCGGTCATGACGATGGGTGGCGATCGGTAAGCGATGGGTAGCGATGGGTAAGGCATCCTCGGCCAAGAAGGTGGCCCGGGCGGCCCGCGCCGGCGGGAAGCGGACCGGCCAGCGGCGCCAGCTCGGCTTTCCCATGGCGGTGGTCGCCATCGTGGTCGCCGGCGTCGGCCTCGTCACCTTCGCCAAGGCCAGCGGCGAGTCCACCGACGACAGCAACCCGCCCCAACCCGGTGACCACTGGCACGCCGCCTACGGGGTCTACGTCTGTGACCGCTTCATCGCCGACTTCTCCGACCGGGGGCCCGACCGCCTCGGCATCCACACCCACGACGACGGCCTGGTCCACATCCACCCGTTCTCGGGCGGCGCTGGCGGCCGCAACGCCACCCTGGCCAAGTTCTTCGACCAGGTGGACCTCGAGGTCACCGACAGCGAGATCCAGCTCCCCCTCCGGCGACCCGTTCGAATCAAAGACCTACCGCGAGGGCGAGACCACCTGCGATGGCGAGCCGGCCACGATCCGGGTGGCGCACTGGAACAGCGCCCTGGAAGCGGCCCAGGGCGCCAAGCCGGACAAGGTCATCACCGACGACATCGGCGACCTCCGCCTCACCGAGGACCTCGGCGCCTACACGTTCGCCTTCGTGCCGAAGGGAACGTCGATCCCGCCCCTGCCGGCATCGGCCGACATCCTCACCAAGGCCACCGTCGACGGCGGCGGACCGGGCGGGGCGCCCGGCGCCGACGGCCAGCCGTTGCCCGGCGTCGACGGCTCGACGCCCCTGCCCTCGAACCTGCGCCGCCCGGCTCGGAGACGGCCCCGCCGCCGTCGGAGACCACCCCGGCCAGCAGCGCGCCGCCGTCGACCGCCGCTCCATGAGGGCGGTGGTGCTCGTCGGCGGCTTCGGCACCCGCCTGCGGCCCCTCACCCTCACCACGCCGAAGCAGATGCTGCCGGTCGTCGACCGACCGATGATCGAGCACGTGCTGGCCCACCTGCGGTCCCACGGGGTCGGCGACGCCGTGCTGTCGCTCGGCTACCGCCCCGAGGCGTTCACCGAGGCCTATCCCGACGGCACCGCCGCCGGGGTGCGCCTCCGGTACGCCGTGGACCCCGAACCGCTCGACACCGCCGGCGCCGTCCGGTTCGCCGCCCGCCACGCCGGCATCGACGAACGCTTCGTCGTCTGCAACGGCGACGTGTTGACCGACCTCGACCTCGGCGCGCTGGTCGACCTCCACGAGCGCCGCCGGGCCGAGGGCACCATCGCCCTCCACCGGGTCGAGGACCCCTCGGCGTTCGGTGTCGTGGCCACCGACGGTCACGACCGGGTGGTGGCCTTCGTCGAGAAGCCTCCGCCCCACCAGGCTCCGAGCGACCTCATCAACGCCGGCACCTACGTGTTGGAGCCGTCGGTCCTCGAACGCATCCCCGATGGGCGGGCGGCGTCGATCGAGCGGGAGGTGTTTCCGACCATGGCTGCCGACGGCAGCCTCTTCGCCATGGTGGGGGACACCTACTGGATCGACGCGGGGACCCCCGCTCAGTACCTCGCCGCCCAGCTCGACCTCCTCGACGGTCGCCGGGGCCCGGCCTCCAAAGGGGTGGATCCGGACGCCAGCATCGATGAGGGCGCCACCGTGACCCGCGCCGTGGTGGGGGCCGGCGCCGTGGTGGCCGCCGGTGCCCGGGTGGTCGACTCCGTCGTGCTCCCCGGGGCGCGGGTGGGCGCCGGCGCGGTGGTGACCGGATCGATCGTGGGTCGCGGGGCGGAGGTGGGCGCGGGCGCCGAGGTGACCGATCTCACCGTGGTCGGCCACGGTGCCGTGGTCGCGGCCGGGGAGGTGCTGACCGGCGAGCGCCGGCCCGCCGGCTGTTCGTGATATCAGTCACGAATGCTTGCAACAGCTAGCAGGGGGGCCGTAGGGTGGCCTCATGACGTTGCGTGATTCGATCGACGACCTCGACGTCCTCATCGCCGAGCTGACCGAGCTCCGTCAGGAGCTCAGCCACGCCGACCTGCGGGGCGCCGACGAGGATGCCCTCTGGTCGGTCGAAGCCGGCCTGCGCCAGGTGGCGGCCCGGGCCTCGGCCCGAGCCACGGTGGTGCGGCGGGCCATCGAGCTGTTCAACAAGCACCGCGTCGCCTGAGACCGGCCCGTCGCTCGGCCGACCGCCCGTCCCGCTCGCCGCCTCCCTCCGCCCCGCGGTCAGCGGAAGAGGTCCTCGCTCGCCGGTCGGACGATCTCGGCCCGCACCTCGCCCCGTCGCAGCCACGCCGGCTCGACGCCTCGCACGACGGCGGCGGGGATGCCCGACGCCTTGCCCATCACCAGCTCGGCGGCGCCGGCCAGCTCGTCCACCACCGCCACCTCGGTGACGGCCAGCTCCCGACCGTACGCGTCGGTCGTGCCGCGGAGGTCGACCACGGCCCCGATCCCGGCGCAACCGATGGCCACGTCGGTGAGGCCGCGCCGCCACGCCCGTCCGAAGGTGTCCGAGATGACCACGGCGACGTCGGCGCCGGTCCGAGCGCGGAGGCCGTCACGCAGCCGGCGGGCCGAGCGGTCCGGGTCGACGGGGAGCAGGGCGGCCCACCCGTCGTCGACGTTGGACAGGTCCACCCCAGCGTTGGCGCACACGAAGCCGTGGCTGGTCTCGGTGATGACGAGGTCACCCCGCCGGCGGAGCACCCGAACCGCTTCGGACTCGACGACGGCTCGGTGCCCGCGCCGGTCCTCTGGGTCGATCGGCACCAGCCGCCCCTCCGCCTTCGACACCACCTTCTGGGTGACGACCACCACGTCGCCGTCGACCGGACCCAACCCGGCGGCGGTGGTGGCCTCGGCGATGACGCCGGCGAGGTCGTCACCGGGGCCGATCTCCCCGATGCCCTCGACGCCGATGACCTCGAGCCGACTCACCGGTGCTCCCTTCGGTGCGCGCCGATGAGCCTCGCCCCTGCGGCTCGAACCGACGCCGTTCCTTCTGGTTCGCTCGCCTGCGGCTCACTCATCGGCGCAGCGCCTCGAGCACCGTGGTGCCGAGGGCGCCGGCCCGCTCGGGGGTCGACATCACGGTGGGCGCCACCAGGCAGCGCAGCCCCTCCGCCTCGACGGCGCTGCTCAGGGCGGCGTCGGCCTCGTCGATGACGAGCACCGACGCCAGGGGGGCGTAGAGCTCGGCCACGCCCACGACGGTGGCGGCGTGGCCGAGCTCGCGGAGCAACCGATCGGCGGGACCCTTCAGGGCGGCGCCGGCGACGATGGGCGACACCGCCACGGTCCGATCTCGAGCCGTTTCGACGGCGGCCCGCACACCGGGCACGGCGAGGACGGGGTCGACCGACACGATGGGGTTGGAGGGGGCGATCACCACGACGTCGGCGCGGGCGAAGGCTTCGAGCACGCCGGGCGCCGGTGTGGCGGCGTCGGCCCCGTCGAAGCGCACCGCCGTCACGGGCACGGCGTGGCGCCGCTGCACGAAGTACTCCTGGAAGCCGATCTCGCCCTCACCGTCGACGGTCACCATGGTCCGCACCCGGTCGTCGGTGACCGGCAGCAGGCGGAGCCGGAGGCCCCAGGCGGCGGTGATCTCGGCGGTGACCTGGCTCAGTGCGGCCCCTTCGCCGAGGCGTTGCGTGCGGTACAGGTGGGTGCCGAGGTCCCGGTCGCCGAGGCGGAACCAGGTGACCCCCCCATAGCGTTCCACGGCGTCCATGGCCGCCCAGGTCTCACCGGCCAGCCCCCAGCCGGTGTCGGGGTCGACGGCGCCGGCCAGCGTGTAGGTGATCGTGTCGAGGTCGGGACTGATGTGGAGGCCGTGCAGCTCGATGTCGTCGGCGATGTTGGCCACCACCGTGATGTCGGCGGGGTCGTGCACCTCCACCAGGCCGCTGAGCAGGCGGGCGGCGCCCACCCCGCCGGCGATGACGGTGATCACCGCGGCACCCTACGCGTGGCGGCCGCCGTCAGTGGATCCCTTCCAGGCCGCCGGACAGCAGGGCCACGTCGGCGTCGACCATGCGCCCCACCAGGTCGGGGAAGGATGTCTTCGGCTCCCAGCCGAGCACCCCTCGCGCCCGGGTCGAGTCACCGACCAGGAGCTCGACCTCGGCCGGGCGCATGAACCGCTCGTCGACCACCACGTACTGCTCCCAGTCGAGGCCGAGGTGCCCGAAGGCGAGGGCGCAGAACTCTCGCACCGGATGGGTCTCACCGGTGGCCACCACGAAGTCGCCGGGCCGCTCCTGTTGCAGCATCAGCCACATGGCCTCGACGTAGTCGCCGGCGAAGCCCCAGTCCCGCTGGGCGTCGAGGTTGCCGAGTCGAAGCTCCTCGGCCTGCCCGAGCTTGATCTTGGCCGCCGTGTGGCTGATCTTGCGGGTCACGAACTCGAGCCCTCGACGCTCGGATTCGTGGTTGAACAGGATGCCGGAGCTGGCGTGGAGGCCGTAGCTCTCGCGGTAGTTGACGGTGATCCAGTGGCCGTAGACCTTGGCCACGCCGTAGGGGCTGCGGGGGTAGAACGGCGTCGACTCGCGCTGGGGGACCTCGAGCACCTTGCCGAACATCTCCGAGGACGACGCCTGGTAGAAGCGGATGTCGGGATCGACGATGCGGACGGCGTCGAGGATGCGGGTGACGCCGAGGCCGGTGATCTCACCGGTGAGCACCGGCTGGCCGAACGACGTCTGCACGAAGGACTGCGCGGCCAGGTTGTAGACCTCGTCGGGGCGGTGCTCGGAGAGGATGTTGATCATCGACACCTCGTCGAGCAGGTCACCGGGGACGAAGGTGATGCGATCCTGGAGGTGGGCGATGCGCTCGAAGCTCACCGTGCTCGACCGGCGCACCATGCCGATCACCTCGTAGCCCTTGGCCAGGAGCAGCTCGGCGAGGTACGAGCCGTCCTGGCCGGTGATGCCGGTGATGAGCGCACGTGAGGTCATGGGCGCCGTTCTACGCTGGGCCGGCCACCGTGTCTGCTAAGTGGGTTGGCAATGCCGGAGAACCTGTCACCCGAGCTGGGGCGTCGCATCTCCGACCTGCGGGGCAAGCGGGGCTGGACCCAGCAGGACCTGGCGGCCCGGCTGGCGGTGTCCCGGGCGGCGGTCTCCCACGTCGAGGCCGGCCTGTCGATCCCC
Source organism: Acidimicrobiales bacterium (assembly GCA_030447445.1). Lineage (GTDB taxonomy): Bacteria > Actinomycetota > Acidimicrobiia > Acidimicrobiales > Iamiaceae > JAUJOW01. The sequence goes on from JAUJOW010000008.1 coordinate 50,181, forward strand.
GGTGAGCGCACCGTGGCCCTGCTGGCCGGGTTGTTCGCCATGGAACCCCACGAGCTGGTGGCGGGGACCGACTACCCGGTGGCCAAGGCCGAGCGGCTCCCGGTCGTGGTGGCCCGGTGGACCGAGGTCGAGCATCGCCTCGAGCTGCTCGAGCGGGACCTCGCCTGGCTCGAGCGCACCGGCCCCACCGATGCCGCCGCGGTGCTGGGTGAGTGGGAGCTGCGCCTCGCCGCCCTGGCTCCCGACGTGCACGACGCCGAGGAGCGCGCCCGGCTGGCCGCCGCCCGCCGAGCCCTATCCATGCGGCTTCGCTCAATGGAGCCGTGAGCGCCAGTCGTCCAGGAGGTCGGCCAGGGTGCGGTCGAGGGGTATCTCGGGCTCCCAGCCGGTGGCGGCGGTGAGCCGGTCGTGGGACCCCCGCAGCACCGGCACGTCGACGGGGCGGAGCAGCTCGGGATCCGGGATGAAGCGCATCGGGGCCCGGGCCAGCGCCAGGAGCTGATCGGCGAGGTCCTGCACGGCCACGTCGACGCCCCTGCACACGTTGTAGACCTCGCCCGGCGTGCCGTGCTCGACGAGCAGCCGGTAGGCACGCACGACGTCGCGCACGTCGGTGAAGTCCCGCCGCGCCGACAGGTTGCCGATGGTGACCACGTCGGTGCCGTCGAGCTCGTTGCGGGCGATGCGGGAGGCGAGGGCAGCGGCCACGAACCGGTCGGTCTGGCCCGGCCCGAGGTGGTTGAACGCTCGTACCCGCAGGACCGGCAGGCCCCGTCCCAGGAAGGCCTGGAGGGCGAGGAAGTCCGCCGCCACCTTCGACGCCGCGTACGGGCTGGCCGGTCGAAGGGGCGCATCCTCGGTGAGCGGTAGCTCCTCCTCGGCGACGGCGCCGTAGACGTCGGCCGAGGACACCGACAGCACCCGCTCCACCCCGACGTCGGTGGCCGCCGACAACACGTTCAGGGTGCCCTCGGCGTTGGCCCGGAAGGCCTCCACCGGCGCCTTCCACGAACCTCCCACGTCGGCCCAACCGGCCAGGTGGTAGATCACGTCAGGGCGTACCTCGGCGATCACGGCGGCGGTCGCCGAGGCGTCGGTGATGTCGACGATGTGGCCGTCGTCCCCGGCCCGGTCGCAGGCCACCACCTCGTCGCCGGCGGCCTGGAGGTGACGGACCAGGTGCCGGCCGACGAACCCGCTGGCCCCGGTGACGAGCGCCCTCACCGGCAGGCCCTCATCGGGGCGCTCTCGTCCCCGCTCGACCAGCGCAGCGAGCGGGCATGGCCGGCGATGGTAGACGACCGTCCTTACGGCCCCGCCGCTCGCTCCGGCGGCGGCAAGCCGGCCCAGCCCGGGTTCAGCGTGGGGCTATCCCACCCGCATGGCGTACTCCAGGTTGGGCAGGTTCTGGGCCACGAGCTGGTCGATGCGCCCGCCACTCTGGAGCCGCTGGACCCAGCTGGCGTAGCCGGCGGGCGACGGCGCCCGTCCGAGCATGGCGGCGGTGGTCATGATCACCTCCACGTTCGGGCGCACCTGGGCCCGGTAGCGCACCGACTCGGAGAACTCGACCATCACCGCCCCTCGGCTGAGCGCCTGCCGGTCGAGCTGACCCGTCCAGTAGGTGGACTCGTCGGCGGTGGGCTCACGACCGAGGACGTTGAGGTGGACCCGGCGCACGAACTGGGCGTTGGAGAGCTGGCCGTAGCGCTGCGTGAACTGGGTGGACCCGGCCATCGTGTCGGAGATCGACGCCAGCGACGTGCCGCTGTGGAGCCGGCTGAGCCGGTCCACGAGGCCAGCGTGGTCGGGGATGCCTCCGAAGTAGGCGAGGAACAACCGAGGGATGGGGGCGATGCGGTCCTGGAACTCGGCCGAGGCCATCATGCCGCCGACGAGGGCTTCGGGGGGCACGCCGTCTCGCTGCATGCGGCTGGCCCAGTAGGCCTGCTCGCTGTTGGTCGACTCCCGGCGCAGGAAGTCGACGTGCTGGCGGGCGGCCAGTGCCTGGGGGGTCTTGAACGGTCGCCAGCGGGACGGCGTGGCCGAGGCGGCGATGACCCAGGCCACCTCGGCCCGCACGGAACCGAGCTTCTCGAACACCCAGTCCCCGGGGCACGAGGTCAGGCTGTTGTCACGGTGGCCCATGATCGTCGGCTTGGTCACCACCGTGCCGGCCGGGTAGCGGGTGCTGCCGAGGCTCTCGATGGAGACCGTGCCACGCGGGTCGATCCGGTGGATGCTGAGCTTCCAGGCCAGCAGCTCCCGGAGGGCGACGAGCGGTGCGCTGGCCGGGCGGGTGGCCGCCGGCATGATGCCCGGCTGGTGCTGGCCGAGCACGGCCACGCCGACGCTGTCGGTGTTGAAGCCCTTGGCGTGGCCACCTTGGACGGGAAGGTGGATGTCGCCGCTGCGACCCTGCCACACCTGCCCGAAGCGGTCGATGAGGAAGTTGTAGGCGATGTCGCACCAGCCGAGGGAGTCGGTGTGGTACCGGTAGATCCCGGCCAGGATCCCCGGCACCTGCGCCGCCGTGTAGTCGTTGCCGGTGGCGGTGTGGTGCACGACGGCGAAGCGCAGCCGCGGGTTGACGACGGGCGCCGGGGGGCACGTCGGGTTGTCGGATCGCCACCCGCCCGGCGCCCACTCCGAGCGGGGACGGATGCCGGGCCCGGCGACCTCGGCGCCGGCCACGTCGCCCGATCCGGGCGTGGGCTCGATCCAGCGCATCCGGTCGAGGACCAGGTCGGCCATGGCGCCCGAGATCACCCGTACCTCGACGTCGTCGGCACCGGTGGTGCCGAGCCACACCGGGCCGACGCCGACCCTTCCGTTGCCGCCCGTGTCGGGACCCTCGTCGACCTCGGCGCTGAGCGACTGCCACGGCGACCACCCGTTGGCCGACCGGCTGCGCAAGGAGACCCTGGCCGCCGGATCGCCCTGCCAGGTGAGGGCCACCATCTCCGAGCCGTCGTCGAGGTCGACGGCCGCCGACCACCCGGCCCTGGCCGGCCCGGCCGTGGTCCGGGTCGGGGCCCCCGGCGAGCCGGCCGGCGGGAGGGGCACGGCCCGGCGGCCGGTGAGCACGACCGTCGAGCGCTCCAGGCGGCCCGGAGCACCTGGTGTGGGCGCGAACGGCAACCCGGCGGCCAGCGCCCAGGAGACCACGAGGGCGGGGAGGAAGGCCATCACCGGGCGGCGGCGGAGGGACATCGGGTGCGACATGGGTGACCTCGCGTCGGGGAAGTGGAGCGAAGGGCGTTCCTGTCGGCACCACCGCCGGCGATGCGAGCACATGTCCGGGTTCCCCAGCGGGGTCATCGTGGGAGGGGCGCCGTAACGTATGCCGTTCATGAGCCTTCCCGCCACCGACGCCACGGCCACCGCCACGGCCAGCCTGCGGGTGGTCAGCGAGCGGGTGGAGCGGCGCCTGGCCGCTGTGTTCAGGGCGGAGGTGGCCCGGTGGAGCGCCCTCGACCCGGCGCTGTCAGAGCCGCTGCGCTCCCTCGAGCGGTTGGTCATGGCCGGCGGGAAGCGCTTGCGCCCGGCCTTCTGCCACTGGGGGGTCGTGGCCGCCGGTGGGGACCCCGACGAGTCGGTCGTGGTCGACGTCGGTGCCGCCTTCGAGTTCCTCCAGGCGTTCGCGCTCATCCACGACGACGTGATGGACGACGGGGCCGTCCGTCGGGGCACCCGTACCGCCCACCTGGAGTACGGCGAGCGCCACACCGTCGAGGGGTGGCGGGGCGAGGCCCGCCGGTTCGGCGAGGGCGTGGCCATCCTCGTCGGCGACCTGGCCCACGTCTACGCCGACCTGATGATGGCCGGGGCGCCGCCGGGGGCGGTCGACGTGTGGAACGAGTTGCGGGTCGAGCTCAACATCGGCCAGTACCTCGACATCCTCGGCACCGTCCGGGCCGACACCGATCTCGCCGCCGCCCGGCGGGTGGCCCGCTACAAGTCCGGCAAGTACACGATCGAGCGGCCGCTGCACGTGGGGGCGGCGCTGGCCGGCCGCTACGCCGAGCTCGGCGGAGCCCTGTCTGCCTACGGCGACCCCCTGGGGGAGGCGTTCCAGCTTCGAGACGACCTGCTCGGCGTCTTCGGCGACGAGGCCAAGACCGGCAAGCCCGTGGGCGACGACCTCCGCGAGGGCAAGCCGACCCCCCTCATGGCCGTGGCCACCGAGCAGGTCGATCGGCGCGGCGCCGCGCTCCTGGCCCGAGTGGGAGCCGACGACCTCGCCGATGACGAGATCACCGCCCTCCAACGTCTCCTCGTCGACTGCGGCGCGTTGGCCGAGATCGAGGAGGCGATCTCCCTGCTCGTGGACCGGGCCCTCGGGGCCATCGATGTCGCGCCCGTGCCGATCGAAGCGAAGTCGGGCCTGAACGAGCTCGCCTACTACGTGGCCTGGCGGGACAGCTGAGGTGAACGTCGTCGTCGTGGGGGCCGGCCTCGGGGGGCTGTCGGCGGCCTGCCACCTCGTGGGGCGGGGCCACGACGTCCTCGTGGTCGAGCGGGCCGACCGCCCCGGCGGCCGGGCCGGTCTCCTCGAGCTGGCCTCGTCGACCGGGGGCACCTACCGGTTCGACACCGGCCCGACGGTGTTGACCATGCCGGGCCTGGTGGACGACTGCCTCCACGCCGCCGGGGTCGAGCGCAGCGACGTGCTCACCCTCCGGACCGTCGATCCCATGTACCGGGCCTGCTACGCCGACGGCTCCACCCTGCGCGTCTGGCACGGTCGGGAGCCCATGACCGCCGAGGTGCGCGAGGTGTGCGGCCCCGCCGAGGCGGCGGCCTTCGGCCGCTTCTGTGACTGGCTCACCGACCTCTACCGGTTGGAGATGCCGAACTTCATCGACCGGAACTTCGACTCGCCCCTCGACCTCGCCCACCCGCTCGGCCCTGCCCTGCGCCTCGTGCGCCAGGGCGGGTTCCGCAAGCTCGGCAAGGTGGTCGCCTCCTACTTCGCCGACGAGCGCCTCCGCCGCATCTTCAGCTTCCAGGCCATGTACGCCGGGCTCGCTCCCTACGAGGCCCTCGCCGTCTACTGCGTCATCACCTACATGGACTCGGTGGCCGGCGTGTACGCGCCCGAGGGGGGCATGCACGCCCTGCCGAGCGCGCTCGCCGCCGCCGCTGAGAAGGGGGGCGCCCGCTTCCGGTACGACGCCACCGTCGAGCGCATCGTCCTCGAGCACGGCACCGAGGGCCGGGTGCGAGGGGTCCGGCTCGCTGACGGCGAGCTGATCGAGGCCGATGCAGTCGTCGCCAACCCCGACCTGCCCGTGGCCTACCGCACCCTCCTCGGCGGCCTCCCGATGCCGAGGGTGGCCCGCCGGGGCCGGTACTCGCCCTCGTGCGTGGTGTGGCACGCCGGGGCGAAGGGCGAGCTCCCGCCCGAGGCCGCGCACCACAACATCCACTTCGGCCAGGAGTGGGACGCCTCCTTCCGGGCCGTCCTCCACGACGGGGTGCGCATGCCCGACCCGTCGATCCTCGTCACCGTGGCCACCGTCGCCTCCCGCGAGCAGGCGCCGCCGGGCGGCCACACCCTTTACGTGCTCGAGCCCACCCCCAACCTCGACGGCCGCGTCGACTGGACCCGCGAGCGCCATCGGGTGCGCGACGACCTGGCCCGGCGGGTGGCCGCCCTCGGCTACCCGTCCGAAGTCGAGGTCGAGGACTTCGTCGACCCCAGTGACTGGGAGCGCCGGGGCATGGAGCGGGGCACCCCGTTCGCCCTGTCCCACGCCTTCTTCCAGACCGGTCCCTTCCGGCCCGCCAACGTCGACCGGCGGGCTCCTGGCCTCGTGTTCGTCGGTTCCTCGACAGTGCCCGGCGTGGGGGTGCCGATGGTGCTCGTGTCCGGTCGCCTCGCCGCCGAGCGGGTGGACCAGCTCGCTCGATGACGCTCGAGGAGTCCTACGCCCGTTGCCGGGCGCTCAACAAGCGCTTCGGGACCACCTACTACTGGGCGACGTACGCGCTGCCCCGCGTCAAGCGCCACCACGTCCACGCCCTGTACGCGTTCTGCCGCTACGCCGACGACATCGTCGACGACCTCGGTCCGGTACCGGTCGAGGTGCGGGAGAAGACGCTGACCGGCTTCGGTGACCGCTTCTTCGCCGACCTCGACGCCGGTCACAGCGACGACCCCGTGCTCAAGGCGGTGGTCCACACCGTCCGGGCCTTCGACGTGGACCCCGCCGCATTCGCCCGGTTCCTCGGGTCGATGGCCATGGACCTCACCGTGGAGCGGTACGAGACCTTCGCCGACCTGCGCCGCTACACCGACGGCTCCGCCGCCGTGATCGGCGAGATGATGCTGCCGATCCTGGAACCGTTCGACCCGGCCGCCGCCCGCGGTCCGGCCCGGGACCTCGGCGAGGCGTTCCAGCTCACGAACTTCCTTCGCGACGTCGCCGAGGACCTCGATCGAGGCCGGGTCTACCTCCCCCAGGAGGACCTGCGCCGCTTCGACGCCACCGCCGCGCTGGCCGCGCGCACCGTGACGCCCGGGTGGGCCGCCCTCATGGGCTTCGAGATCGAGCGCACCCGGGCGCTGTACCGGTCCGTCGACGCCGGCCTGGCGCTCCTCCCACCGTCCTCGCGCCGGTGCATCCGGGCCGCCCGGGTGTTGTACGCCCGCATCCTCGACGTCATCGAGGCCAACGGCTACGACGTCTTCTCCCAGCGGGCCACCGTGCCCACCTGGCGGAAGGCGGCGGTGGTGGCCAAGGCGCTCACCCCGATCTGAGGGGCGCTCGAGTTGGTCAGGCGCCCGCGGGGGCCGGACGGCGGCGGCGCACCGGCGGCAGGGGGTCGCGCTCGACCGAGCGGGCTCGCTCCCACAGCTCGGCCGGCACCACCGGCACCAGGAACCCGTAGGGCTCGCCCCCCCACAGGTGGTGGATGCGGTGGGCTTCGCGAACCCGGCGCATCCAGCGACCGCCGGGCACGGGCACCCAGGGCAGGCGGCGGTGGATGCAGATGTCGTGTACGTAGAGGTAGGCGGCGCCGTACAGCGTCACGCCGGCGGCCACGGCGGTCAGCCCGCCGAGGCCGGGCACGGCGCTACCGGCGGCGAAGGCCACGATGGTCACCGCTGCCATCACCACCGGGTACAGGTCGTTCGCCTCGAACGGGGTCCGGCGGGTGCGGTGGTGGCCGCGGTGCCAGCCCGAGCCCACGCCGTGCATGACGAACCGGTGTGCCAGGTAGGCCACCGGCTCCATGAGCAGGAAGGCGACCAGGGCGACGAGGATCGAGGTCAACACGGCGGGCCGAGCCTACCGTCGCACCTCTCGGCCGCGGCCGGCGTGGTCCCAGAGCAGCATGACGAGGGTGAGCAGGGCGATGCCGAACGGGAAGTCCTCGACCGGGATGTCCAAAGGGAAGCGCCACGGTGTCTTCTCGTCGGCGTTGTAGAGGACGATCGGGGCCGAGAGCTTCGTGAGCCAGCCGTCGACCAGGACCATGAAGAAGAGGTTGATGGCCATGGCGATCCAGTAGGCCCGGTCCCGGAACAGGCCGGTGCGGAGCCAGCGCAGCTCGACCACGACGACCGCGGCCAACCCCAGGAGCGAGGCGGCGGTGTACTCGGGGATCACCGGGGCGACGACCCGCCGCCCCGGCCTCGAGGCGCCCCCAGCCGGCTGAGCCCCCAGCGCACCGCTTCCAGGCTCAACAGGCCACAGACCGGGATGACGAGGAAGAAGGCGAGCTCCTCCACGGGCAGGTCGAACGGGAGCAGCCACCCGGTGGTGTAGCGGGGGCTGTAGCGCCAGTGCTCCCTGGCGATGGCCACGATGTCCCACACCGTGAAGAGGGCCACGGGGAGCCACATGGCGGCCAGCAGACGCCGGGGCCGGCGGTACACCCGCGCCCGCAGGACGAACTCGAGCGGCAAGGTGATGGCGAGGCACAACCCCATCAAGAGCAGGTACTGGAAGCGGTCCATCCGCCGACCACAGTGCCATGGCCCCTCAGGGCCCAGAGGCCTTGGACCGGATGTCTTGACCGGATGCCTTGAAGATCGGCGCCGGCTGCCGCTGGATGGAGGTGCGTCGCCTGCTGTCCGCCACCGCCGCCGTCGTCCTCCTGGGAGCGCTGGCCGCCTGCCAACCCCCAGAGGACGTCGTGTTCACCGGCCACGGCTTCGGGCACGGCAACGGGATGGGCCAGTACGGCGCGTACGGCTACGCCGTCGACGATGGCTGGTCGACGACGCAGATCCTCGACCACTTCTACGGCGGGACCCGCACCGCCACCCTGACCACGAACCGCGATCAGCGGGTGTTCCTCACCGCCTCGCAGGGCCGGGACCTGGTGGTGTACCAGCCCCGGCGGCAGATGGGGGTGGTGGGGTTCGGGAGCGAGCGGTTCACGTCGGTCCGCATCGCCCGGGTCGACGCCGACCGATTCCAGGTCTGGACCGCCACCGCCGCCGGGTGCACCTCCACCGGCGACTGGCAGGACCGGGGCCTGCGCACCGCCGCCGAGCTGGTGGTCGTGCCCACCGCCCCCGCCGTGACCGCCGACGACCTGCTCCAGCACTGCGGCTCGAGCGGTACCCGCTACTACCGCGGCAGCCTCCTGGCCGTGCAGGCGCGGGGCTCGATCATCACCGTCAACCTGGTCGACACCGAGAGCCTGATCCGGGGGGTCGTGCCTCGCGAGGTACCGCCGTCGTGGGCCGACGCCGGTAGCGGTCGGGGAGCGGCCGTCGTAGGGGCCCAGGCCGTCGCCGCCCGGTCCTACGCGCTGGCCGGTGACACCCGTTGGGCCCCGTACGCCACCACCTGCGACTCGGCGACGTGCCAGGCCTACGGCGGCCACGGGTTCCGGGCCCACGGTTCGTCGGTGGTGCAGCGCAACGAAGACCTCCGCACCGACCGGGCCGTGGCCGACACCGCCCGACAGGTCCGCCTCCGCCCCAACGACACCGTCGCCCGCACCGAGTTCGCGACGTCCTCGGGGGGGTGGACGGCCGGTGGCGCGTTCCCCGCCGTTCCCGACGACGGCGACGACACCGCCATCAACTCCTACCACGACTGGACCTTCACGATCACCCGGTCGGCCCTCGAGGCCAAGTTCGACCAACGCCAGGGCGTCGACGTCGGGACCTACGAGGGCACCGACATCCTGTCCCGCAACGGGCTCGGGGCCGAGGGTGGGCGGGTCCTGAGCGTCCGGGTGCGGTTCACCGCCCTCGACGTGACCATGACCGGTGACCAGCTCCGGCTGCTGCTCGGGCTCCGATCGAACTGGTTCAGCGTTCGGTAGCCCTGCGAACGGACCTGTCGAGGTGGGTCTTGACCGCGCCGAGCTGGGACAGCAGCTCCTGGCGTTGGACCTGGGCCTTCTGGAAGGCGATGAGGCCGAGGCCCACCGTGACGTAGACGGCGTCCTGCAGGGTCTTGGCGAGGTCTTCGGCGAGGGCCGGCATCGGTGACTCCTTGACGTGGCTGGGTGCCCGATCCGCAACCAGGGCCACGGTACCCTCGACCCATCGTGAGCACTCGAGATCCCGGCTCCGTGGCGCCCCCCGAGCCCACCGGGACCCATCGGCCCGAACCGCCGGCCCCCGCCGTGCCGCCGGTGGTGGCGGTGGTGGTCACCCACGACCCGGGACCCTGGCTCGACGAGTCGTTGCGATCGCTCGCCGACCAGACCTACCCCGGCCTGTCGGTGCTCGTGGTCGACGCCGCCAGCGGCACCGATCCCACCGCCCGCATCGCCGAGGTGCTGCCCCGGGCCTACGTGCGCCGCCTCGACGACAACCCCGGTTACGGCGCTGCCACCAACCAGCTCCTCGGCGCCGTCGAGGGAGCGGCCTTCTACCTGCTGTGCCACGACGACGTCGCCCTGGAGCCGGGCGCCGTGCGGGCCATGGTGGAGGAGGCCTTCCGCTCCAACGCCGGCGTGGTCGGGCCCAAGTTGGTGGGCTGGGACGACCCGGCGCAGCTCCGCCAGGTCGGGGCCATGATCGACAAGACCGGCGTCCGGGCGCCGCTGGCCGAACCGGGCGAGCTCGACCAGCAGCAGCACGACGCCGTGCGGGACGTGTTCGTGGTGCCGGGGGGCTGCACCCTCGTGCGGGCCGACCTCTTCCACGCCGTCGGCGGGTTCGACGAGGCCATCTCCTTCGTGGGCGAGGACCTCGACCTCTGCTGGCGGGCTCACCTGGCGGGGGCCCGGGTGATCGTGGCCCCCGCCGCCCGGGTGCGCCACCTCGAGGCGCTGGGCCGGCGCCGCCCCGATGACGACCGCCGGCTCCAAGACCGCCACCGGCTGCGGACCGTCCTCACCTGCTACGGGCCCTGGCACCTCGTGCGGGTCCTCCCCCAGGCGGTGTTCGTCACGTTGATCGAGGCGCTCCACGCCGTGGCCGCCGGTGACGGCCGCCGGGCCGGGGCGGCGATCGGGGCGTGGACGTGGAACCTCCGCCGGTTGGGGGAGCTGCGGGCCAGGCGGCGAGACGTCGCCAGGGTGCGCCAGGTCCAGGACGCCGAGGTGCGTGAGCTCCAGGTCCGAGGGAGCGCTCGGGTCACCGGCTACGTGCGGGGCCGGCTCGACAAGGGTGACGAGCGCCTGGCCGCCGTGAGCCGGGCCGGCCTCGACCTGGCGGGGAGCTTCAGGGCCCGCTCGAGCACCGTGGCGGTGGCGGCGGCGGCCGTGGTCGGCCTGCTCGTGGCGGTGGGCTCTCGCAACCTGGTCCTCGGGCCCATCCCCGCCATCGGGGGCTTCGCCGCCTTTCCCGACGACCCCGGGGCCCTGTGGCACTCGTGGCTGTCGGGTTGGCGCACCGTCGGGCTCGGCTCCGACGCCCCCGTCCCCACCGCGCTGGGTGCCCTCGGCCTGGCCGGGTACGGCTTCCTCGGCGGGATGGGGCTCCTGCGAGCGGTGCTCATCGTCGGTCTCCTGCCGCTCGGCGCCCTCGGGGCGTGGTGGTTGGCCCGCCCCATCGGCTCGCTGCGGGCGGGCGTCGCCGCCTTCGTGGTCTACGCCGCCATCCCGGTCCCCTACAACGCGCTGGCCGGCGGGGCCTGGGGCGGACTCGCCCTCTACGCCGCTGCGCCGTGGATCCTCCTTGCCCTGGCCCGAGCCAGCGGCATGGCCCCGTACGGTCGCGACGACCTCGCCGGCGACTCACCGGAGGCGGCGGCCACCCCGCCATCTCGGACGCTCGGGCGCCAGATCCTGGCCCTCGGCCTGCTGCTCGGGGTGGTGGGGATGCTCGTCCCCTTCGTCGTGGTGGTGGCCCTGCTGGTGGCCGTGGCGCTGGCCGCCGGCTCGCTCTGCTGCGGGAGGCTCGGGGGCAGCCATCGGATCCTGGCCACCGCCGCCGGGGCCGGCCTGATGGCCGCGGTGCTCCACCTGCCGTGGACGACCGATCTCGTGCGACCCGACGGTGACTGGTCGGACTTCGTGGGGATCGGGGCCACCGACGGTGGTGCCATGTCGGTGGGCGACCTCCTGCGCTTCCAGTCCGGGCCCTTCGGGGCGCCGCCACTCGGATGGGCCTTCCTCGTGGCCGCCGCCCTGCCCGTGATCATCGGCCGGGGCTGGCGGTTCGAGTGGGCGGTGCGGGCCTGGTTCCTGGCCTTGACCGGGTGGGGGGTGCCGTGGGCCGGTGAGCAGGGCTGGCTGCCCTTTCCGCTGCCCCCGCCCGAGGTGCTCCTGGCCCCCGCCGCCGTCGGGCTGGCGCTCGCCGCCGCCCTCGGCACGGCGGCCTTCGAGGTCGACCTGCCCGGGTACCGGTTCGGCTGGCGCCAGGCCGTGTCCTCGGTCGCCGCCGTCGCCGTCGTCGTCGGAGCCCTGCCCCTCGTCGCCGGGGTCATCGACGGCCGTTGGAAGATGCCGAGCAGCGACCTCAACCCCGCCCTGGCCGCCGTCCTGGCCAGCGACGGCCCCGCCCCCTCACGGGTCCTGTGGCTGGGAGCGCCCGAGGTGGTGCCGGTGGGCGGGCACCACCTCGACGCCGGGCTGGTCTACGCCGCCACCGACGGCCGGCCGGGCGTCGAGGCGCTCTGGGCGGGCTCTGCCGACGGCGCCACGGGCCTCCTGGCCGATGCCGTCGACCTGGCCGACGCCCGCCACACCAACCGGCTCGGCCAGCTGCTGGCCCCGATGGGCATCCGCTACGTGGTCGTCCCCGAGCGGTCGGCTCCGGCCGCCAACGAGACCCCCCGCCGCCCCCCGCCGGGGTCCCTGACCGCCCTCCTGGCCTCCCAGCTCGACCTCGAGCAGGTCGACACCGACGATGCCCTGACCGTGTACCGCAACACGGCCTGGGTGCCGCTCGTGTCCTCCCTGCCCGCCGACGGCGCCCCCCGGGACGACTTCACCGACGCCCTCGGAGACGACCTGGCCGCCGCCGAGCTCGCCGTCGGCCGACGTCGCAGCCCCACCGCCTTCGACGGCCGGGTCGACCGGGCCGGTCCGGTGCTCTGGTCCTCGCCGTCCTCGCCCCGGTGGGAGCTTGAGGTGGACGGCCGCCCCGTCCCTCACCGCCAGCTGTACGGCTGGGCCAACGGCTTCACCGTGGAGCGAGCGGGCCCGGCCGCACTGCGCTACGACACCCCGACGTCGCGCCTGTTGCTGTGCGCCGCCCAGGTCGTGGTGTGGTTGGCGGCCATCGTGGCCCTCCGGGCCGTGACCCGCCGCCACGCCGGGGGGGCCACCGGGCGGCGCACCCGACGGCAGGGCCGGTCCCACGCCGACGCCGTGGTCCCGCCCACCGCCGTCGCCCTCCCCGCCGAGAACGCCGTCGAGCCACCGACGGCGGCGGCGCCGACCGGGGCGGGGAGCGCCGCCGGTCGACCGACGGCCGGTCGACCCACGGCCAGGGCGGGACGGTGACCCGCCGCTGGCCGGCCCTCGTGCTCATCCCCGCCCTGTTGGTGGCGGCGCTGGTCCACGACGGCGGCGACGACGCTGGCGGAGCGGGACGGGCCACCGCCGGGAGATCGGCCGGCGCCGTCGAAGACCGCTTCCGGGCCATGCCGGTGGCGGCCCCCCGAGGTGCCCTCACGGCGACGTGGTACTGCGCCGGTGGGACCGGCGTGGAGGGAGGCGGGGCCGACCACACCGTGGTCATCGCCAACGCCGGCACCGGCACGGCCACCGGCACCCTGACCGCCGTGCCCAGCCGGGGGGAGGCGGTCGAGGAGGCGGTGCGGGTGCCGGCCCACGGTCGGGTCGAGGTCCGCTTGGCCGAGGTGGTCAGCGCGCCCTACGTGGCGGCGCTGGTCGAGACCAGCGGCGGCACCGTGGCCGTCGAGCACCGCGTCGCCGGCCCCACCGGGGTGGACACCGCCGCCTGTGCCACCAGTGCCTCGGACCGCTGGTACTTCGCCTCGGGGTCCACCACCCGCGACGCCGACGAGGTGCTGGTGTTCTTCAACCCCTTCCCCGACGACGCCGTGGTCGACGCCAGCTTCGTCACCGAGGAAGGTCGGCGGACCCCGGACCTGTTCCGTGGCCTGCCCGTCCCCGGCCGGTCGGTGGTGGCCGTGCCGGTGACCCGCGAGGTCACCGTCGCCCGCCAGATCTCCACCACCGTGGCCGTGCGCAGCGGTCGGGTGATCGTCGACCGCATCCAGTCCTTCGACGGTCGGGGGGCGGCCACCACCGAAGCAGAGGCAGCCGCCGAGCCCTTCCGCCCCAAGGGCCTCACCGTGGCCCTGGGCGTGCCCCGGCCCGCGACCACCTGGGTCTTCCCGGTCAGCATGAAGGCCGACGGCGTGCACGAGCGCCTGGTGGTCTACAACCCGAGCGACGACCAGGCCGAGGTCGACGTGGCCGTCACCCTCGAAGAACCGCGCCGCAACGGCGAGGTCGATCCGTTCGAGTTGAGCATCGCCCCGCTGTCGTTCGCCGAGATCGACCTCGATGCCGAGGCCCGGGTGCCACCGGGTATCACGCACTCCACGGTCGTGTCGTCCACCAACGGGGTGGCCGTGGTGGCCGACCGGCTGGTGGCCACGCTGGCCCCGTTCCCGAGCACCGGTACCTCGGTCAGCTCTGGTTCACCCCTCGCCGCCACCGGCTGGGTCTTCGCCGACGGGGCCACGGTGCCAGGGCAGTCGGGGGTCCGCCTGGCCGTGTCGAACCCGACGGGGTCGGCGGTGCGGGTCCGGGTTCGAGCCTTCGGCGAAGGGGCGGTGGCCGTGGTGCGCGAGCTCGGCGGTGTGACGCTGGCCGCCGGCGCCCACCTGCAGGTCGAGGTCGGGGCGCGGGTCCAACAGGACGACCTGTCGCTGCTCGTCACGGCCTCGGCTCCGGTGGCCGCCGAGCGGTTCCTGTTCGAGGTGGACGGCGGTGGTGGTTCCACGGCCATCGGCGTGCCCCTCCCCGGGGGGACGACGCTGGTGCCGCCCCCCACCGGCTGAGCGTCCTCGGCCGCAGGTGGGCCACACTCGTTGGTGTGGAACGGGTGCTCGTCGCCGCCGCCCTGGTGGGTCTGGCCATCGCCGTGGCCGCGGTGCTGCGGCGCCGGAGCCCCACCGACCCGCCCACCCAGGCGGCGTGGACCGTGCCCGGCCAGGTCGACCGCGGCGACTTCGACCGCCCCGAGGCGCCGTGGCTCGTGGCCGTGTTCAGCTCGGCGACCTGCCTGTCGTGTGCCGGCACCCGGGCCAAGGCCGAGCAGCTGGCCTCAGCGGCGGTGGTGGTGCAGGAGATCGACGCCGTGGAGCGGCGCAACCTCCACCAGCGCTATCGCATCGACGCCGTGCCCTGTCTGGTGATCGCCGACCACGAAGGGGTCGTGCGGGCCTCGTTCCTGGGCGAGCCGTCAGCGGCGGACCTGTGGGCGGCCGTGGCCGAGCTGCGCGAGCCCGGATCCACCCCGTCGGGCTGTGACCACGGCCGGGCCCACCACCACTCGTCGAGGTGACGACGTCGGGCGAGCCCGAGGGGGCAAGTTTGCGGCCCCCCTCGGCCTCGAACGGTCCGGCTTCGCCGGTCGTTCGAGCAACGACGAGCGCGGCCGAAGGCCGCTCGATCAGGTTCGACCACCACCTTCGGTTGGTGGTCGACGATCAATCGACCGAGGTGGACTCGGCCTGGACGGTCTCGGGGCTCTGGCCGTTGGAGCCCATGGCCACGAGGCGGCGGACCTCGGCGCCGTCGATGGTCTCGTGCTCGAGCAGACTGCGGGCCACCAGGTTGAGGCCGTTGCGGTGCTCGGTGAGCACCTGCCGGCAGCGCTCCTCGCAGTGCCGCAGGATGGTCTCGACCTCTTCGTCGATGACCCGAGCGGTCTCGTCGGAGTAGTCGCGGGTGTGCATGAGATCCTCGCCCAGGAACACCTGGCCCTGGGAGCCCCACGCCATGGGCCCGATGCGGTTGCTCATGCCCCACTCCCGCACCATCTTCCGAGCCCGCTCCGTGCTCACCACGAGGTCGTTGTTGGCACCGGTGGACACCACGCCGAACACGAGCTGCTCGGCCACCCGCCCCCCCATGGCCACCACGATCGACTCCTCGAGGTAGTGCTGGTTGTAGCTGTGGCGGTCCTCGGCCGGGAGCTGCTGGGTGACGCCGAGAGCCATGCCGATCGGCAGGATCGACACCTTGTGCAGCGGATCGGCGTTCGGCAGCACGGCGGCGCAGACGGCGTGGCCACCCTCGTGGTAGGCGGTGAGCTCCTTCTCGGCGTCCGAGAGGGCCATCGACTCCCGGCGGGCGCCCATGAGCACCCGGTCCCGGGCGTACTCGAAGTCCTCCATGCTGATCTCGGCCGAGCCCCGACGCACGGCGGCCAGCGCTGCCTCGTTGACCAGGTTCGACAGCTCGGCGCCGCTCATGCCGGGTGTGCCCCGGGCCACGACGTTGAGATCGATGTCGGGGCCCATCCGCTTGCCCTTGCAGTGCACGCCGAGGATGGCCATGCGCTCGCTCTGCTCGGGCAGGGGCACCACGACCTGGCGGTCGAAACGCCCCGGGCGGAGCAGGGCGGGGTCGAGGATGTCGGGCCGGTTGGTGGCCGCCATCATCACGATGCCCTCGGTGGCCTCGAAGCCGTCCATCTCGTTGAGCATCTGGTTGAGGGTCTGCTCACGCTCGTCGTGCCCACCGCCGAGGCCGGCGCCGCGCTTGCGTCCGATGGAGTCGATCTCGTCGATGAAGATGATGGCCCGGCCGAGCTTGCGGGCGGACTGGAACAGGTCACGCACCCGGCTGGCGCCGACGCCCACGAACATCTCCATGAAATCCGAGCCCGACACCGACAGGAAGGGCACGCCGGCCTCGCCGGCCACGGCCCTGGCGATCAAGGTCTTGCCGGTACCCGGGGGGCCGACGAGGAGGATGCCCTTCGGGATCCGGGCGCCGATCTGGCCGAACTTCTCGGGGTACTTGAGGAAGTCGACGACCTCGCGGATCTCCTGCTTGACGCCGTCGTAGCCGGCCACGTCGGTGAACGTCGTACCGGGTCGCTCGGTGGAGTAGGTCTTCGCCCTGGAGCGGCCGATGGACATGATGTTGCCCATCTGGCCCTGGGCCCGGCGCTGCATCAGGTAGAAGAACCCCACCAACAGCATGACCGGCAGCAGGAACGGCAGCCACGTCTCGAGGAAGCCGGGCTGGGGCGTCGACGGCTTGATCTCGACGTCCTTCTCGGCCAGCAGCCGGCGGTCGACCTCGGAGAACTCGACGAAGCCGGTGGTGGTGAACTTGGAACCGTCGGTGCGCTCGCCCTCGATCTTGCCGCTGGCGTTGTCGAACTCGATCGACTCGACCTTGCCGTCACGCACCTGGTTGAGGAAGTCGGTGTAGGAGACCTCTTCGCCGCTGCCACCGCCGGCGAAGGTGCTGAGCGCGAGCACGCTCACGAACACGCCGAGCAGCACCCACAGGGACCACTTGGGCCACCCCTGATCGGTGCGGGACGGGCGGTTGGGACCCGAGCCCTGACCCCGGCCCGGAGGCGGCGGCGGGGGAGGAGGCTGCGGACCCTGCTGACTCATGGCGTCCATGCTAGGTGCCGAGGTCTCGGTTGCGGGCACCGGGGGGGGGACCGGTCGAGGTGACCGTCGACGCACCGCAGCCACGCCGGGGGCATCCCCTGGCGGCGCGGCGGCCATCGGTACGCTCGCCGCCATGGCCCGCCGTTGCGCCCGCCCTGACTGCGCTGCCGCCGGGGCCACCACGCTCATCTTCGACTACGGCCATGCCATCGTGTGGCTCGAGCAGCTCACCGAGGAGCTGGACCCGATGAACCACGACCTCTGCGATCGGCACGCCGACTCGCTCTCGGTGCCGCGTGGGTGGCAGCTCCGCGACCGGCGTGCCGTCCCCGCCGTGGCGCTGTTCGGGTCGTCGATCGCTTCCTGAGCGCCGGTCAGCCACCACCGGCCGGTCGGTAGGCTCCCCGCCGAACCCATCGCCACCGCCAGAGGCCATGTCCGCCGCGCCGACCCCGTTCCCCGCCAGCGACACCGACCCCAGCGGCCCACCAGCGCCTCGGTGGGGCATAGGCGACGCCGTGCTCGGCTTCGTGGTGGCACTGGCATCGGCGGCGATCGGCGGGGCGTTCATCCTGGCCGCCACCGGCCACACCGACGCCGAGGACGTCCCCATCGGCGTGATCGCCCTCCTCCAGGCCACGCTCTGGGTCGGGCTGCTCGGTGCCCCCATCGTCGCCGGCCGCTACCGGGGCAACGGCGTGGTCCCCGACTTCGGGCTGCGCTGGCGCCCGATCGACCTGCTCGTCGGCCCTGCCGTCGGCGTGGCCTGCCAGTTCCTCCTCGTGCCCCTCGTGTCCTACCCGTGGGCCCGGCTGCTCGGCCGCGACCTCGACGACGTCTCGACCGCCGCCCGTGACCTCATCGACAAGGCCACCGATCCGCTGGGGGTGGTGCTGCTCGTGCTGATCGTCGTCATCGGGGCGCCGATCGTCGAGGAGCTGTTCTTCCGAGGTCTCGTCCAGCGGGCCGTCGGCCGTCGGTTCGGGCCGGGATGGTCCATCGCCGCCTCGTCGCTGCTGTTCGGCCTCGCCCACTTCCAGACCCTGCAGGCGCCGGCCCTCGTGGCGCTGGGGATCGTGCTCGGCCTGCTCGCCCACCGCACCGGCCGGCTCGGACCCGGCATCGCCACCCACATGGTCTTCAACGCCGCCACCGTCGCCATCCTCCTCCTGGTGTGACGGTTTCCGACGACCCCGCCGATGGCACCATGGGCCCCTCCATGGTGGACACCGCAGCCCTTCCCCGCACCGGTGACGGTGGTCGCGCCGGCGATCGGCTCGACGAGCCGGCTCGGGCCGGCCGCTCGCCGTGGACGCCCTCGGTCCCCCTGGGCAAGGCCCACCTGCGGGCCGCCGGTGAGCGCATCGCCGCCGCCTCTCCCGAGACGTGGATCAGCCTGCTGGTGGTGGCGGCCAGCGCCGGGTGGGTGTTCTGGACCCTGCACCCCGACCTCCTGCTCACCGAGAACACACCCACCGGCGGCGACATGGGGGCCCACGTCTGGGGGCCCAACTACCTCCTCCACCACCTGCTGCCCCAGGCGCGGGTGACGGGCTGGTCGCCGGACTGGTACGCCGGGTTCCCCGCCTACCAGTTCTACATGGTGGTCCCGTCGCTCCTGGTCGTGGCCGTCCACGTCGGCGTGCGCAACATCGCCGTGGTGCCGGCGGTGGCCGCCGCCCTCGGCCTGGCCGCCTCGGGGTGGGTCGTCCCCGCCCTCGGCCGTTGGCGACGTCCGCTCCTCGTCGCCGGTCTCCTCCTCGCCCTGATGTGGGTGCCCGTGCCCTACGGGATCAGCTTCAAGCTCGTCACCGCCAGTGGGCTCGTCACGCTCCCCGTCGCCGCCTGCGCGTTCGGGAAGCTGTCCGACCTCCCCTTCCCCGTGCCGCCGGTGCTGGCGGTGGCCGCCCTGTTCTTCGTCTACAACCGCGAGCCGACCCTCAACAGCGGCACGGGCAACATCATCGGCGGCAACATGGCGTCGACGATGGCGGGCGAGTTCGCCTTCTCCATCAGCCTCAGCATCGCCGTCGTCTACCTCGGAGTGCTCGTGCGGGGGTTCCGCACCGGGCGACACCGGGCCGCCGCCGCCGGCCTGCTCGCCCTGTGCGGCCTGTGCCACCTCATCCCCGCCTTCTTCGCCCTCGTCGCCACCGCTCTCGCCCTCGCGGTCTGGCCGGGCCGGGCCCGTCTGCGCTGGCTCCTCCCCACCATGCCGGTGGCCGGGCTGCTCAGCGCCTTCTGGGTGCTCCCCTTCCTCGGCCGCAGCGACTTCGTCAACGACATGGGCTGGGAGAAGCTGCCACAACCGGGGTCCACCGCCGCCGACGGATCCGAGCAGACGGTGTGGGACTACCTGGTCGCCGACGCCCTGCGGTGGCCGTTGGTCATCGCCGCCGTCGGCCTCGTCGTCGCCATCCTCCGGCGCCAACGCCCCGCCGTGCTGCTCGCCGCCTGCGCGGCCGTGGCCGGCGCCGCCTTCGTGTGGATCCCCCAGGCCCGCCTCTGGAACGCCCGCGTCCTGCCCTTCTACTACCTCGCTCTGTTCCTGCTGGGCGGTGTCGCCGTCGGCCTGGTGCTGCGCGAGGTGGCGGGTGCGGTCGCCCTCGCCCGTCGCCGGGAGCGGCCCGGTCCGGCCGTCGCCTCCGCCGGGGCCGTCGTCACCCTGCTGGCCGCCCTCGTCTTCCTCGGACTGCCCCTCGGACGCCTGCCCGGCGGGTCCTACGACGCCTCCGGGCAACCCACCTGGCTCGGGCTGACCCGTTCCTACCGCAACGACGTCCCTGGGTGGGCCGAGTACAACTACGCAGGGCTCGAGGGCAAGGAACCGGCCGGGCCGGGGGCGACCTTGCCCGAGGGCCAGGGGGGCTGGCCCGAGTACCGCGACATCGTCGCTACCATGGACCGGCTCGGGGCCGATGCCGACCACGGCTGCGGTCGGGCCTTCTGGGAGTACGGCGAGGACCGGCTCGGCTCCTACGGGACACCGATGGCCCTGATGATGCTGCCCTACTTCACCGACGGCTGCATCGGGTCGATGGAGGGCCTGTACTTCGAGTCCTCGGCCACCACGCCGTACCACTTCCTCATGCAGTGCAGCCTGTCCGAGAAGGGCTCGTGCGCCCAGCGGGACCTCGCCTACGGCTCCTTCGACCTCGACCGTGGCCTCGACCAGCTCGAGCTGTTCGGGGTGAAGTACTACATGGCGTTCTCGACCACCGCCGTCGCCGCCGCCGACGCCAGCCCGCGCCTCACGCCGGTGGCCGCCTCGGGCCCCTGGCACGTCTACCGGTTGGCCGCCGGCGCCTCGGCGCTCGCCACCCCCCTCCAGTACGAGCCGGTGGTGATGGACGGCGTCGACGACGCCCAGGACGAGTGGCTCGACCCGTCGGCGGCCTGGTTCATGGCTCCCGACCGCTGGCCGGTGCCGCTGGCCTCCAGCGGCCCCGACGAATGGGCCCGGGTGACCCTGCCGGCGGCGCCCGAGCGGACCGATGACGGCACCGAGCGCCGCATCGGTGATCGCCCGCTGCCCGAGGTGCCCCGACGCGCCGTCCCGCCTGCGGTCGTCTCGGACATCAGCGCCGGAGACGACTCGCTCTCCTTCTCGGTCGACCAGGTCGGCACGCCGGTGCTGGTCAAGGCCAGCTACTTCCCCAACTGGGAGGTATCGGGCGCCGACGGCCCCTACCGGGTCACCCCCAACCTGATGGTCGTCGTGCCCACCGCCAGGGAGGTGTCGCTGCACTACGGGCGGACCTCGCTCGACTGGCTCGCCCTGGTCCTCACGCTCGCCGGCATCGTGGGGTTCGTCGTCCTGGCCCGTCGCCCGCCGATCGCCATGCCGGTCCCCAGCCGCCGCCATCCGGAGGCGTCGCGCCGCTGGGAGGCGCCGCCGCCCACGGGCCCACCCTCTCTCGGGGTGCCCCCGCCCCCCGGGTACGGCCCACCGGTGCTCTTCGACCAGGACGCCGACGCCCACCCCAACCCCGGAGGTCAGGTTCCCACCCCTCCACTCGCGCCGAACGACTCGTCGAGGCACGAGCCGCCACCCCACCCGCGGTGACCGCCGCGTTGCGGCGCTTCGCCGCCATCGGGGCGATCGCCACGGCCGTCGACCTCGCCGTGCTGGTGGCGCTTGCCCGGGGTCTCGGCTGGCCGGTCGCCGCCGCCGACGCGGTGGCCATCGTCGCCGCCGCGTCGGTGTCCTACCTCGGCAACCGGGCCATCACCTTCGGTGGCGAGCCGTCGGTGCGGTGGGTGCAGTACCCGGCCACGTTCGTGGTCACCGCGGTGGTCGCCGGCCTGATCGACGTCGCCGTGCTGTCGGTGGCCGTGGGCGCCATCCATCCGGGCGGTGTGGCCGAGCTCGTGGCGGTCAAGCTCGTGGCCGTGGGGGTGGCGGCGCTGTTCCGGGTGCGGGTCTACCGCTCGGTGCTGTTCGAGGGGGTGCTGGCCGACCTCGGGGCCCGGGCCGACCGCCCACCACCTCCGGGCGAGGTCAGGCTCACGGTGGTGGTGCCCGCCTACGCCGAGGCCGACACCCTCGCCGCCACCGTGGCGCGCCTGCGGGCCGATCTGGCCGACGTGGCCGCCCACGGGGGCCTCGAGATCGTGGTGGTGGACGACGGCTCCCCGGACGGGACCGCCGACGCAGCGAGAGCGGCCGGCGCCGACCAGGTGCTGTCCCTCGGGCGCAACCGGGGCAAGGGGGCGGCGGTCCGGGCCGGGATGCTGGCGGCCCGGGGGCGTACGGTGGCCTTCACCGACGCCGACCTCGCCTACCCGCCGGCCCAGCTGCGCGAGCTCCTGGCCGGCGTGGAGGACGGGTGGGACGTCGTGGTCGGGAGCCGTCGCCACACCGGCACCACCACGCTGGTCCGGGCTCGGCGCCTGCGCGAGGTCGGTGGGCGGGTGATCAACCGCCTCACCCACGCCGTGCTCCTCGGTCACCACCGCGACACCCAGTGCGGGCTCAAGGCCTTCCGGTCCGATGTCGCCCGAACCCTGTTCGCCCGGACCCGCATCGACGGCTTCGCCTTCGACGTCGAGATCTTCCACCTGGTCGAGCGCTACCGGCTGTCGCTCACCGAGGTGCCCGTGCGGGTCGAGAACTCCACCCGGTCCACCGTGCGGGTGTTCCGCGACGGCACCCGCCTCGTGTTCGACCTGGTCCGGATCCTGCGGGGCGGTCGCCAGGGCCGGTACGACCTCACCCCCGAGGAAGCCGCCGCCCTGTCCGGACGGGGCCGGGCCCACCCGACGCCGAGCCGCCTCCCGTAGGGTGACCGCAGCCATGGACGTGCTCGATTCGATCTTCAAGGCCTACGACGTCCGCGGCACGGTCCCCGATCAGCTCGATGCCGGGCTGTGCCGGGCCATCGGCGCCTCCTTCGCCCGCTTCGCCCTCGACCAGCCCGAGGGGGCCGGGCGCATCCTCGTGGGGCGGGACATGCGGTCCACCGGCGCCGAGTTCGCGGGCGCCTTCGCCGAGGGGGCCCAGAGCCAGGGTGTCGACGTGATCGACCTCGGCCTGGCCTCGACCGACCTCGTCTACTTCGCGTCGGGTCGGCTGTCGGCCCCCGGCGCCATGTTCACCGCCAGCCACAACCCGGCCCACTACAACGGCATCAAGTTCTGCCTCAGCGGGGCCAAGGCCGTGGGCCGTGACACGGGGCTCGACCGCATCAAGGCCTTGGTCCGGGCCGGCGTTCCCCCTGCACCCACCGAGCCGGGACGGCTGAGCGGGTTCGACATGCTCGACGACTTCGCCGCCCACGTCCGGTCGTTCATCGACACCGGCGTGCTGCAGCCACTCAAGGTCGTGGCCGACACCGCCAACGGCATGGGCGGCCTCGTGGTCCCGGCCGTCTTCGCCGGTCTCCCCTTCGAGCTCGAGGTGCTCTACGGCGAGCTCGACGGCACCTTCCCCAACCATCCCGCCGACCCCATCCAGGTCGAGAACCAGGCCGACCTCCGCAAGCGGGTGGTCGAGACGGGTGCCGACGTCGGGCTGGCCTTCGACGGCGACGCCGACCGGGTCTTCGTCGTCGACGAGACCGGCGAGCCCATCTCAGGTTCGACCACCACCGCCATCGTGGCTGCCGGCATCCTGGCCAAGGAGCCGGGCGCCACGGTCCTCCACAACCTCATCTGCTCCAAGGCCGTCCCCGAGGTGGTGCGGGAGTGGGGCGGCACGCCGATCCGCACCAAGGTCGGCCACTCGTTCATCAAGGAGGTCATGGCCGAGACCGGAGCCGCCTTCGGTGGCGAGCACTCGGCCCACTACTACTTCCGGGACAACTGGCGGGCCGACTCCGGCTTGATCGCCGCCATGCACGTTCTCGAGCAGCGTTGCCTGGCCGGCGTCGCGCTCTCCGAGGTCCGCCGCCCGTTCGACCGCTACGCCGCCTCCGGGGAGATCAACACCGCCGTCGACCACCCCCTCGCCGTCATCGAGCACGTGGCCGCCGCCTTCCCCGACGCCGACCAGGATCGCCTCGACGGCCTCACCGTCGACCTCGGCCGCTGGTGGTTCAACCTGCGCCCGTCCAACACCGAGCCGCTGCTTCGACTCAACCTCGAAGCCCCCACCAGGGACGAGTGCGACACCCACGTCGCCGACGTCCTCCGACTCATCACCAAGGGGTGACCCCACCATGGCCCTCGACCCGCAGCTCCTCGAGATCCTCGCCTGCCCGGAGGACAAGGGACCGTTGCACTACTTCGAGGACGAGGACGCCCTCTACAACCCTCGTCTTCGGCGCCGCTACCACGTGAAGGACGGCATCCCGGTGATGCTCATCGACGAGGCCGAGGCGGTCGACGACACCGAGCACGACCGGCTGATGGCCAAGGCCGAGGCCGAGGGCATCACCCCCACCTTCGACCCCCGCACATGACGGCACCGGCCGGCACCGGCGGCCGGGCCGGCGACGCCACCGACCCCACCCGCAGGGGCATCGACACGCTCGGCATGTACGACGCCGTCGCCGGCCTCCCCGAACAGGTCGAGCGGGCCGTCGAGGTGGCCCAGCACGTCGACGGCCTCCCCGACGGCGAACGGGTGGCCAACGTCCTGCTGCTCGGCATGGGTGGCAGCGGCGTGGCCGGCGACGTGATCGCCGCCGTGGCCCAGCAGTTCATGGCCGTGCCCGTGGTCGTGGCCAAGGGCTACGACGCACCCTCCTTCGTCGCCCCCGACACCCTCGTGATCCCCCTGTCCTTCTCGGGCGACACCGAGGAGACCATCCAGGCCGCTCAGGAGGCGCAGGTGAACGGCGGGGCCATCCTCGCCGTGTGCAGCGGCGGGGCGCTGGCCGACCTGGCCGACGAGTGGGGAGCGGCCCGGCTCCCCGTCCCCGCCGACATACCGATGGCGCGGGCCGCCCTCGGTGCGCTGGCCGTTCCCCCGCTCGTCGCCCTCGAACGCATGGGCCTCTTCCCGGGCGCCCTGGAGTGGGTGGCCAAGGCCGTCGTCCAGCTCAAGCAGCGCCGGGACCAGCTCGTGGCCGACGCCAACCCGGCGGCCGAGCTGGCCCGCCGCATCGGTCGCACCCTGCCGGTGATCTACGGCGCTGGTGGCATCGGCTCGGTGGCCGCCTCCCGTTGGAAGACCCAGTGCAACGAGAACGCCAAGGTGCCGGCGTTCGCCGGCGTGGTCCCCGAGATGGGTCACAACGACATCAGCGGCTGGGGTCAGCACGGCGACCTCACCCGGCAGGTGTTCCAGATGGTCCTGCTCCGCCACGACGAGGAGCACCCGCAGGAGAGCCGCCGGTTCGCGCTCGTGGCCGAGGTGCTGGACGAGGTGATGGGGGCGGTCCATACCGTGCGGGCCGAGGGCGACGGCGCCCTGGCCCAGCTCTTCGACCTCGTGCTGTTCGGCGACTTCCTCAGCTTGCACCTGGCCGGCCAGGAGGGGATCGACCCCGGACCGGTGTCGGCCGTCGACGACCTGAAGCGGGCCCTGGGCGAGCCCTGACGGCCTGCTTCAGGCGTCGATCACCTCGGCCAGGCGGCGGTCGGCGATCCCGGCCAGCTCCCGGACCCGGCCCTCGTCGAAGGGGGCGGCCTCGAGGGTCTGCTGATCGATGCCTCCCACGCCGGACACACCGGCCACCACCTCACCGCGCTCCCAGTAGTAGCCCACACCCACAACGGTCACCTCGATCGGCGACGTGAACTCGGATTCGAAGCGAACCTCGATGGCCTTGTCGCCCAGACCGTCGATCCGCTTCCCGGACAGGCGCAGCTCCCCGGTCAGCTCGTTCGAGTCGTACGGCAGGACCGGGCAGGCCTCGACCACGTCGAGGAACGTGTCGACGCCGATCTCCACCTCCGAGCGCAGGTCATAGGAGTTCTCGATGCTGGACTCGTCGTCGTCGTCGTCGAAGGTCACCTTGGCGAGCGACTCGTCTCCGCCGTCCTCGAAGCGCTCCGCCACCTGCCGGCACCCCTCCGGGTAGTCGAACGCCTCGTCCAGACTCTTTACCTCCTCCTCCTCCTCCTCCTCACCGGTGACGTCCGCGTAGCGCTCACCCACGTCTTCGAGGGTCAGCAGCGCCCGCTGCAGCTCGGCCCGGGTCGGCGGCGGGGACGCGACGTCCACCCCGCACGCCGCCACGGTCGCCACCAGCACGGCGGCGACGACGAGCCGGGCCCCGACCGAGGGAGCGGTCATCCAGCTCCCGGTGATGGCTGGGGGCGGACCGAGTACACGAGCTGACCGGTGGCGGCCGGGTCACCGGCGGCGGTCCGCACCAAGGCCTCGCAGAACACCACCGACCGGCCCCGGCGGGTGACCCACCCCTCGGCCACGGCGTCGGTGGCCCGCACCGCCCCGAGGAACTGGACGGACAGGCTGAGGGTCAGCATCTGGGGGAGGGCGTCGTAGGCTCCACCGATGGCCGGCACCACCACGGTGTCGATCATGGTGGCGATGGCGCCGCCGTGCACGACACCGGCGGGTTGGTCGAGCTCGGGCCGGTAGGGCAGGCGCAGGCGGGCGTAATCACTGCGTACCTCTTCGGTGACCAGACCGACCACCCGGGGGAAGTACACGGTGTCCCACCGCCCGAACCGGGACCAGATCGCCGCCCGTTCTGGAGGCAGTTCGGCGAACGTCGACGGGTCGGGAGCAGTGACGAGGGCAGGCACTCAGACGCACGCTACTGGCGCCACCGGTCAGCGCAGGTAGCTCTGGCGACGATGGTCAGAAGTGGGCGAGCACGTCGTCGGCGAAGCGGTAGACGCCGTCGATCTTCTGCTGGAGATCGTCGGTGAAGCCGCTGTAGAAGACCCACGGCATGGTGAGCAGATCGGTGACCCCGGCGTCTTCGGCCCGCCGGTAGCCGTCGACGTCGACGGCGTCGTTCGGTGAGCCGACCATGGCGAAGGGCTCGTCCTGGCGGCCCAGCTCGGCCCGGTGGGCGTCGATGCGGCGGCGGAAATGGCCCAGCTCCTCGGTGCTGGCGAGGTCGGAGATCCAGCCGTCGTGGCGGGCGGCCCGACGGAGGGCGGCGTCGGAGGTGCCGCCCACGTAGACCGGGACCGGCCCGGGTACCGGCGGGTTCATCTCCAGCCGGGGCACGTCGTAGGCCTCACCGTGGTGCTCGACCATCTCACCGGACCACAGCGCCCGGAGCAGGTCGAGCATCTCGTCGGCCCGCTTGCCCCGCCCTCCGAACGGCTGCTCCATGAGCTCGAACTCCTCTTGGCACCAACCCATGCCGACGCCGAGGGCGACCCGGCCGCCTGACAGCGCAGCGGCCGTGCTGACCGCCTTGGCCACGAGGAAGGGGTTGCGCATCGGGAGCACGTAGACGTTGGTGAAGAAGCGCAGGCGCTCCGTGGCGGCGGCCATGGCCCCGATGGCCACCCACGGATCGAGCCACGGCGTGAACGCCTCCCACCGGCGGGACCCGTCGGCGGTGTACGGGTACGGCGTGCGTAGCTCCTCCAGGTTCACCACGTGGTCGGAGCAGGCGATGGCGTGGTAGCCGGCGTCATCGGCCGCTCGCGCCACCGGCACGTAGTGGTCAGGGGGGCTGAAGGCGGCGCCGATGCTGAACCTCACCGGGGGATCCCTCCGTCGATGCGCCTCGGGGGCTGGTGCCCGGACATGGCTCAGACTAGAACACGTTCCAATGTGGTGGTGGGGCCGGTCGCCGGCCATCGGCTAGGATCACGAGGTCGCCCGCCGGGCGGCTCGGGCTGTCATGGGTGGGCCAGTTGGCCCCAGCCCCACAACCCACAGGCCGATGCCGCCTGTGCCGACGCGGAGGAACCCATGACCATCGCCCACCCTGACGGCGTCGACGCCCTCGACGCTGTCGACCACAAGGTCGCCGACCTCTCGCTGGCCGCCTTCGGCCGCAAGGAGATCGAGCTGGCCGAGCACGAGATGCCCGGCCTCATGGCCACACGGGCCGAGTTCGCCGACGACCAGCCGCTGGCCGGCGCCCGCATCACCGGCTCGCTGCACATGACCGTCCAGACCGCTGTGCTCATCGAGACCCTCGTCGCCCTCGGGGCCGAGGTCCGGTGGTGCAGCTGCAACATCTTCTCCACCCAGGACCACGCCGCCGCCGCCGCCGTGGTCGGCCCCGACGGCACACCGGACGACCCGAGGGGGGTGCCCGTCTTCGCCTGGAAGGGCGAGACGCTCGAGGAGTACTGGTGGTGCACCGAGCAGGTGCTGCGCTGGCCCGACGGCGGCGGTCCCAACATGATCCTCGACGACGGCGGCGACGCCACGTTGCTCGTGCACAAGGGCACCGAGTTCGAGAAGGCCGGCGCCGTGCCCGAAGCCACCGAGGACGACTCCGAGGAGTGGAAGGTCGTGCTGTCGGTGCTCGCCCGATCGCTGCAGGAGGACGACACCCGCTGGACGGCCATCGGCGGCGGCGTCCGGGGCGTCACCGAGGAGACCACCACCGGCGTGCACCGGCTGTACCAGATGCACGAAGCCGGCACCTTGCTGTTCCCGGCCATCAACGTGAACGACTCGGTCACCAAGTCCAAGTTCGACAACCTCTACGGCTGCCGCCACAGCCTGCTCGACGGGATCAACCGGGCCACCGACGTGATGATCGGCGGCAAGGTCGCCGTCATCTGCGGCTACGGCGACGTCGGAAAGGGTTGCGCCCAGTCGCTGCGAGGCCAGGGCGCCCGGGTGATCATCACCGAGATCGACCCGATCTGCGCGCTCCAGGCGGCCATGGAGGGCTTCCAGGTGACGACCCTCGAGGACGTGATCGACACCGCCGACATCTTCATCACCGCCAGCGGCAACTTCAACATCATCACCGCCGAGCACATGGGCCGGATGAAGCACCAGGCCATCGTGGGCAACATCGGGCACTTCGACAACGAGATCGACATGGCCGGCCTG
This sequence comes from Acidimicrobiales bacterium, assembly GCA_030447445.1. GTDB lineage: Bacteria > Actinomycetota > Acidimicrobiia > Acidimicrobiales > Iamiaceae > JAUJOW01. The sequence goes on from JAUJOW010000008.1 coordinate 78,561, forward strand.
GCCCGCATGAGCGACGTGCAGCGGGTGAACGTCAAGCCTCAGGTCGACGAGTACGTGTTCCCCGACGGGCACTCGGTCATCGTCCTGGCCGAGGGACGGCTCTTGAACCTGGGGTGTGCCACCGGCCACCCGAGCTTCGTGATGTCGAACAGCTTCACCAACCAGGTGATGGCCCAGATCGAGCTCTTCGGTCGGGCCGACGCCTACCCCCTCGGCGTCTACACGCTGCCGAAGAAGCTCGACGAGAAGGTGGCTCGGCTCCACCTCGACGCCCTCGGCGTGCGCCTCACCAAGCTCACCGATGCCCAGGCCGACTACCTCGGCATCCCCGTCGACGGTCCCTACAAGCCCGACCACTACCGCTACTGAGTCCTTTCGAGCGTGCGTCGACGTCCGCTTTCCGGCCTTGTTGTCAAGGGGTCCGCGCACACTGAGGCCCGACCGCCCCGTGGCGTGACCAGTAGCCTGCGGCGCTCGCCACGGAACCGGAGGAGCCCGCAGCATGGAGTCGGTCGACGGGAAGGTCGCGGTGGTTACCGGCGCCGCGTCGGGGATCGGTCTCGGCCTGGCCCAGCGCTTCGCGAAGGAGGGCATGCGGGTGGTGCTGGCCGACATCGAGGAGGAGGCGTTGGCGCAGGCGGTCGGGGACGTCGTCGGCACCGGGGCCGAGGCCATCGGTGTGCGCACCGACGTGTCCGACGCCGGGGAGGTCGACGCCCTGCGGGACGCCGCCGTCGAGCGGTTCGGCACCGTCCACGTGGTGTGCAACAACGCAGGGGTGGCCGGCGGCGGCCTCCTCTGGGAGACGTCCCTGGAGGACTGGCAGTGGGTGCTCGGCGTGAACCTGTGGGGCGTGGTGCACGGCGTTCGCTCCTTCGTGCCCCTGTTGCGTGAGCAGCGCGAGGGCCACGTGGTCAACACCGCCTCGATGGCCGGCCTCACCTCGCCGCCGTTCATGGGCGTCTACAACGCGTCGAAGCACGCCGTGGTCACGCTGTCCGAGACGCTGTTCGCCGAGCTGGCCATGGAGCAGAGCCCGGTCGGTGTGTCGGTGCTGTGCCCGGGGTGGGTGAACACCCGCATCCACGAGTCCGAGCGCAACCGGCCCGAGGACCTGCCCGGACGCATGCCGCCCGAGGGCGCGACCGACGACACGCCGGCGATGCGGGAGCTGTTGGCCGGGTTCCTCGCCGCCGGCTTGGACCCTGCCGACGTCGCCGACATCGCGCTCGACGCCGTGCTGCACGAGCGCTTCTACGTGCTGACCCACCCGGAGTGGAAGCCGATGATCGCTCGGCGGGTCGACCAGATCGTCAACGACCAGGCCCCGAACCTGGCGTTCCTGCCGTCGGAGTGACCACGGCCGCGTGCGCCTCGCGCTCGGACATCGACAGGTGCCCGAGGGAGAGCTGCACCAGCGGACCGATGGCCATGGCGAACACCAGCGTGCCCACACCGACGGTGCCCCCCAGAGCCCAGCCGCCGAGCAGGGCGGTCAGCTCGATGGCCGTGCGGACGAGGCGCAGTGAGTGGCCCCGACGGGCGATCCCGGTCATGAGCCCGTCACGAGGGCCCGGGCCGAGCCGCGACCCGATGTAGAGACCGGAGCCGATCGCGGTCAGGACCACCCCGGCCAGGAGCATGGCCCAGGCCGACGGCCAGGCCCCGGGCTCGGGCAGGCGGCCGATGAGGAGGTCCATCACCGTGCCGATGATGAGCGCGTTGAGGATGGTCCCCACGCCGGGACGTTCCCGGAGCGGGACCCAGGCGAGGAGGACCACGAAGCCGGTGGCCACCGTGACCACCCCGATCGGCGCGCCGAGGCGCTCGGACACCCCCTGGTGGAACACGTCCCACGGGTCGAGGCCGAGGTCGGCTCGCACGAGCGCCGAGAAGCCGATGCCGCACAGGACCAGACCGACCACGCAGCGCACGAGCCGGCGCCGGTCGTCGGTCGAGGACATGAAGGCGACGACCGACCGGTGCACGACGGGCGAGACTATCGGCGTGCCAGCGCGCCTCCTGGGGGTTTCGGTCGGTGGGCGGTGACCACACGCACTCCCACATCCGGGCCTCGGATCCTCGACCGGGCCGGCGCCACAAGCGTCGGTTGTCGGCGGCGCTCGTGCTACTCGCCGTGTTCATGGTGGTCGAGGTGGCGGCCGGGCTGGCCACCAACTCCCTCGCCCTGCTGTCCGATGCCGGCCACATGCTCACCGACGTCGCCGGGCTCGCCATGGCCCTGGCCGCCATCCACCTGGCCGACCGCGGCCCGGCCCACCCCAGCCGCACGTTCGGCCTGTACCGGCTCGAGATCCTGGCCGCACTGGCCAACGCCGTGCTGCTGTTCGGGGTGGCCGTGTTCGTGGTGGTCGAAGCCGTCCGCCGGTTCGACGACCCACCCGAGGTGCTCGGCGGCCCGATGCTGCTCGTGGCCGTCGCCGGCCTCGCCGCCAACGTCGTGGCCTTCCTCCTGCTGCGGGAGGGGTCCAGGGAGAGCATCAACGTCGAGGGGGCCTACCTCGAGGTCCTGTCCGACGCCGTGGGGTCGGTGGGCGTGGTCGTCGCCGCCGTCGTGCTGCAGACGACCGGATGGTCCGCCGTCGATCCCCTCGTCGGCGTGGTCATCGGCCTGTTCATCCTTCCCCGCACCGTTCGGCTCGGCGCCAGGGCCCTTCGCATCCTGGTCCAGGCCGCTCCGGCCGGTCTCGACCTCGAAGCGGTCCGCACCGAGCTCGGCGCCATCCCGGGCGTGGTCGACGTGCACGACCTCCACGTGTGGACCCTGACCTCGGACATGGACGTGGCTTCGGCCCACGTGATGGTCGCCGCCGGCACGGACGCCCACGGCGTCCTCGACCAGGCCCGGACCTTGCTCCGGGACCGCCACCGCATCGACCACGCCACCGTCCAGGTGGAGCCCGACACGCACGAAGGCTGCCACGAGGTGTCGTGGTGATCGCTGACCGTCACAGGGCCTGGGGACGATCGAGGGGTGTTCCTGCCCGCCACCTGCCCCGTGTGCGCCCGGCCGGGGCCCGCCCCCTGTCCCGGCTGCATCGCTGACCTCCGACCGGCGCCAGCGTTGCCCCCGCCCGTCGGCCTGACCGCCTGCCCCGCCCTCGTCGCCTACGACGGCGCCGGCCGTGAGCTGCTGGCCCGGCTGAAGTACCGCAACGCTCGAGCCGCTCTGGGGTGGCTGGCCGAGGGCATGGCTGCCCTCGTCGGTGCCGACGCCGGCGGGGAGGGCATCGACGTCGTCACCTGGGCACCGACCACGACGGCACGGCAGCGCCGCCGGGGCTTCGACCAGGCCGAGCTCTTGGCCCGCCGGGTCGCTCGCCACCTCGGTCGCCCGTGCCGCCGCCTGCTGGTCCGGGTGCCGGGGCCGCCCCAGACCGGGCTCGGCCGGGGCGAGCGACGGGCCGGTCCCCGGTTCTCGGTGGCGCCCGGCGTCACCGGCCGACCGTTCCGGCGGGTGCTGGTGGTCGACGACGTGGTGACCACCGGCGCCTCGCTCACCGCCGCCGCCACCGCGCTGTTGACCGGTGGGGCGATCGAGGTCAGGGCCGTCGCCGCCGCCCGAACCCCCCGCCACCGCAGCGACGCCCGCCGTCGCCGTTGACCCGGCCGTCTACGATCGCTCGAACCGACGAAGGTTCGGCCGATGGGTGGAGGTGCCCTGGTGGAGGTCAGCGTGAGCAGCCGTCACACCGAGGTCCCGGAGCACCTTCGTCGGGTGGCCGAGGACAAGATCGGACGGTTGAGCCGGTTCCTCGACGGCATGGACCGGGCCGAGGTCCACTTCTCGGAGCACAAGAACCCCCGCATCGTGGAGAAGGAGATCTGCGAGGTCACCCTCGAAGGGCACGGGCACCACGTCCGTTGCAAGGTTGCCGCCCCCGACGGCTTCGTCGCCGTCGACCGGGCCGTCGAGAAGCTCGAGCACCAGCTCCACAAGCTCAAGACCAAGCTGAAGCGGCGCTACAGGGGGAACGCCCGGCCATCGGCGCCGGCCGACACGGCGGCGGCCGGCCCGCCACCGGGCCGCACGGCACCGGGCCGCACGGCACCGTCCGGGACGACCTCGTCACCGGTCGTCGCCGGCGATGACAGCGGCGACGGGCGGGCCAGCGGCGGCGGGCTGCGCATCGTGAAGTCCAAGCGCTTCGCGTCGGTCCCCATGACCCCCGAGGACGCCGTCCAGCGCATGGACCTGCTCGGCCACGGGTTCTTCTTCTTCACCAACCTCGACACGCATCGGGCGGCGGTCGTCTACCGCCGAGAGGACGGGGACGTGGGCCTCATCGACGAGGAAGAGGGGTGACGTCGAGCCGGCGGCCACGGGCGGCGGGTGGGAGGTGAGCACGGGCGACGACGGCACCGATGGGATCACCGTGCTCGTCTGCGATGACCACGCCGTGTTCCGCCGTGGCCTGATCATGGTCCTCGAGGACGAGCCCGACATGCGCGTGGTCGGTGAGGCCGCCGACGGTGACGCCAGCGTGGCCAAGGCCACCGAGCTCGTCCCCGACGTCATCCTCATGGATGTGCGCATGCCGGGGACGGGCGGCATCGAGGCTGCTCGCCGCATCGCCGAGCTGGTGCCCCTCACCCGCATCCTGATGCTCACCGTGAGCGACGAGGAGGACGACCTCTACGAGGCCGTCAAGGCCGGGGCGTCGGGCTACCTCCTGAAGGAGATCTCCATCGAGGAGGTGGCCGGCGCCGTGCGGTCGGTGATGGACGGCAACAGCCTCATCACCCCATCGATGGCGGCCAAGCTCCTCACCGAGTTCACGGCGCTGGCCCGCCAGGCCGACGCCAAGCCCACCGCCGGCCCCGCGCCCCACCTGACCGAGCGGGAGCTCGAGGTGCTGCGCTACGTGGCTACCGGTCGCACCAATCGGGAGATCGCCGAGGAGATGTGCATCGCCGGCAACACGGTGAAGAACCACGTCCGCAACATCCTCGAGAAGCTGCACATGCACTCACGGATGGAGGCGGTCATGTTCGCCGTGCGCGAGAACATCATCGAGATCGACTGACGGCCCGACGGCCGGCTGCCGGCGGCCGGCCGGGAGCCCGCCGGTACACTCGAATCCCTCATGGGTGTGCTCGACAAGATCCTCCGCGCCGGCGAGGGCCGCAAGGTCAAGGCCATCCAGTCGTTGGTGCCCGACATCAACGCGCTCGAGCCCGAGATGGAGCAGCTCTCCGACGACGCGCTGAAGGCCATGACGGGGGAGTTCCGCCAACGCCTCGACAACGGCGCCGCCCTCGACGACCTGCTCATCGAAGCCTTCGCCGTGGTCCGCGAGGCCGGCCGCCGGGTGCTCGGCCAGCGCCACTACGACGTCCAGCTGCAAGGCGGCGCCGCCCTCCACTTCGGCTGGATCGCGGAGATGAAGACCGGGGAGGGCAAGACGCTTGTGTCGACCCTGCCGGTGTACCTCAACGGCCTGGCCGGTCGAGGCGTCCACCTCATCACGGTGAACGACTACCTGGCCTCCCGCGACGCCGAGTGGATGGGCGCGCTGCACCGCTGGCTCGGCCTCAGCGTCGGCCTCGTCGTCCCCGGCCGGTACGACCCCGGCCACAAGCGAGCCCAGTACGCCTGCGACGTCACCTACGGCACCAACAACGAGTTCGGGTTCGACTACCTCCGCGACAACATGGCCATGACCGCCGCCGACAGGGTGCAGCGGGGCCACCCCTACGCCATCGTCGACGAGGTCGACTCGATCCTCGTGGACGAGGCCCGAACCCCGCTCATCATCTCCGGACGGGTGTCGGACGCCGCCAAGCTCTACTACAAGTTCGCCAGCATCGTGCGGGGCCTCGACCGCGACGACGACTACGAGGTGGACGAGGAGAAGCGCACCGTCGCCCCCCTCGAACCCGGCGTGGAGAAGGTCGAGCGGGCGCTCGGGGTGGAGAACCTCTACGACGAGGTGTCCCAGAACCTCGTGCACCAGTTCCAGGCCGCCCTCAAGGCCAAGGAGCTGTTCAAGCGGGACAAGGACTACGTGATCCAGCACGGCGAGGTGAAGATCGTCGACGAGTTCACCGGCCGCATCCTCGAGGGTCGTCGCTGGTCCGAGGGCTGCACCAGGCCGTCGAGGCCAAGGAGGGGGTGAAGATCAAGGAGGAGAACCAGACCCTCGCCACCATCACCCTGCAGAACTACTTCCGGCTGTACGAGAAGCTGGCCGGCATGACCGGCACGGCGGTGACCGAGGCGGCCGAGTTCGCCTCCACCTACAACATCCAGGTCGTGCCCATCCCCACCAACCGGCCCAACATCCGCCAGGACCACCCCGACCTCATCTACAAGAGCGAGGACTTCAAGTTCGGCGCCTGCATCGACGACATCGCCGAGCGACACGAGCAGGGCCAACCGGTGCTCGTGGGAACCATCTCGGTGGCCAAGTCCGAGAAGCTCAGCCGCATGCTCGAGAAGCGGGGCATCCAGCACGAGGTGCTCAACGCGAAGCAGCACTTCCGGGAGGCCGAGATCGTCACCCAGGCCGGGCGCCTCTTCTCGGTCACCGTGGCCACCAACATGGCCGGCCGGGGCGTCGACATCATCCTCGGCGGCAACCCCGAGGGGCTCGCCCTGCGCGACACCAAGGCCGAGGGCCTCGACCCCGACACCGAAGAGGGTCGGGCCCGCTTCGAGGAGCTGCACGAGCGCTGGAGGGCCGAGACCGACGCCGAGGGCGACAAGGTCCGTGAGGTGGGGGGGCTCTACGTGCTCGGCACCGAGCGCCACGAGTCCCGGCGCATCGACAACCAGCTCCGAGGGCGGTCGGCCCGCCAGGGCGACCCGGGGGAGAGCCGCTTCTACCTCTCGCTCGAGGACGAGCTGATGCGCCTGTTCGCCACCGGCGCCATGAACTGGGTGATGGGCAAGGCGCTTCCCGACGACGTGCCCATCGAGGCCCGCATGGTGACCAAGGCCATCGAACGGGCCCAGAACACCGTCGAGCAGCGCAACGCCGAGATCCGCAAGAACGTCCTCAAGTACGACGAGGTGATGAACGAGCAGCGCAAGGTGATCTACCGCCGGCGCGACCAGATCCTCGAAGGTGGCGACCTGCGGGAGGAGACCCTCCAGTACGTGGCCGAGTCCATCGACGGCGCCATCCAGACGTTCTGTGGCGGCGAGTTCGGCGAGGAGTGGGACCTCGAGGGCCTCCACGCCGAGGTGGCGGCCACCTGGCCGACCGAGCTCACGCTCGAGGATCTGCAGGCCTGCGCCAGCACCGACCAGCTCTACGAGGTGCTCGCCGGCGAGGCCATCGCCTACTACGAGCGGCGTGAGGACGAGCTCGGCGCCGAGGTGCTGCGCCAGATCGAGCGCCAGGTGATGCTGCGGCTGATCGACCAGCACTGGCGTGAGCACCTCTACGAGATGGACTACCTGCAGGAGGGCATCCACCTGCGGGCCATGGGCCAGAAGGACCCGTTGGTCGAGTGGCAGCGCGAGGGCTTCGAGATGTTCGGGGCCATGATGTCCTCGATCGTCAACGATTTCGTCAAGTACGTGATGCACGTGCAGGTTGTGGTCGAACAGCCCGACGAGAAGCCCGACGCCACCCGCATGCAGTACTCGGCTCCCGAGGACCCGTCGTCGGCGGGCAACACCATGGGCGCGGCCGCCGTGGCCCAAGCCGCCGCCGAGGGCGTCGAGGCCCCCCCCGAGGCGGTGGAGGAGGAGGTCCAGGCCCCGGTGGTGAAGTCCGAGTGGGACAAGACCCCCCGCAACGCCCCCTGTCCCTGCGGCTCGGGCAAGAAGTTCAAGCTCTGCCACGGCGCCGCATAGGACGGGGCCGAGGCGACGAGTCCGGAGTCGGCGGGTCGCCGCCGGCACTCACCGTGCAGCCACGGCCGAAAACCGGACGCCACGGCACGGTCAAGGCGCCGGGTCGGGCGCTGGCCGCTCAGAGCGCAGCGGAGCCGTGGTCGAGGCGGATGAGCCGGTCGGCTCGGTCGAGGACCTCTTGGCGGTGGGTGACCACGAGGACGGTGGCGTCGCCGCTCGTCGCCACGAAGAGGCGGTCCCAGAGCACGGCCTCGGTCTCGACGTCGAGGGCGCTCGAGAGGTCGTCGACCACGAGCAGCTCGGGTCGGCGGACGAACGCCCGGGCGGCGGCGGTGCGCTGTACCTGGCCGCCGGAGAGGCGCACGCCCTTGGGCCCGACCACGGTGGCCAGGCCCTCGGGCATCTCGGCCACGTCGTCCTCGAGGCAGGCCAGCCGCAGCGCCTCGTCCAGGGCGGCGTCGTCCACGCCGAGCAGGATGGTGTCGGCCAGCGTCTCACTGAACAGCCGTGGCACCTGGGGCAGGTAGGCCACCCGCGGCGGCACGAGGAAGGTCGACGGCTCGTCGACCCTGACCCCGTTCCAGTGCCGAGTCCCCTCGTCCACGGGGACGAGGCCGAGCAGCGCCCGCAGCAGGGTGGACTTGCCCGAGCCGACCGGCCCGGTCACCGCCGTGAACGAGCCCCGTTCCAGGGTGAGGTCGAGGCCCTCGAGGCCGCCGCCGGGGAAGCGCACGGCGAGGCCGCGCACGTCGAGGCGCCGGAGACGGGTGTCGCCGCGCCGGTGGTCGGGACGATCGACGGGTACGGCCGGGAACGGCCCGGGGCCGCGCCGCAGGCTGGTGGCCACGGGGGCGACGAAGAAGTCCGGTTCGGGCTCGGGGAGCAACTCGGCCAACCGCTCCACCGACACCTCGGCCTGGCGGGTGTAGGCACCGACTCGGCCGAACCACCGGGGGAGCGACGCCAGCACGACGATGTAGGTGGTGAAGAGACCCAGGTCGCCGACGGTGAAGTCACCCCGCCGGATGGCCGGCGCCACGAGCAGCAGGGCCAGCCCGATGCCGAGGTTGCCGGTGGCCCCCGAGAGGGTCTGCACGAGCTGCGTGCCCACCTCGTCGCGCCGGGCGGCCCGAGCCCGGGAGGCGCCCAGCTCGGTGAAGCGGCGCTCCACGGCCGCCTCGGCGCCGGCCGTCTTGACGGCGGTGATGGCGCCGTAGGTGTCGCCGATGAAGCCGGTGACCGCAGCGGTCGCCTCCCGGGCCGCCCGTCGCCATGCCCGGAGGCGGGGCCCGAGCCAGTGGGCCAGCCACAGCACGGCCACCACCGGGAGCGCCACGGCGACGGTGACCCGGAGGTCGATGCTGGCCATGATCCCCACCGCCAACCCGGCGGCGACGGCGGCGCCGGAGATGTCGAGCCAGACGTCGAGCACCAGGGCCAGGTCCTGGCAGTCGTCGCGGAACCGGCTGACGGCGTCACCGGGGGAGCGGGGCAGGCGCCCGGCGGTGGGCCCGGGGTCAGAAGCCAGGGAGCGCAGGAGGTTGAGGCGGGGCACGGTGTGCCAGGCCACCCAGACGCCGTGCCACTGCACGGCGGCGAAGAGCAGCTCGATCCAGCGGCCGACCTCGAGCGCCCCCAGCACGACCAGCAGGGTCCAGACCGAGGCTCCGTCGCCGTCGGCGCCGATGTTGTCGAGGATGGCCTTGAGCAGCAGGCCCACCGGGATGGGTACGGCCCAGAAGAGCACCCAACCGATCCAGGAGATGGCGTAGGCGACGGGCTCTCGCCGCAGCAGCTGCCACGCCACCCGCACGCTGCTCGACCGGGACGCGGTCGCCGTCACCCGACGGCCTCGGGGCGCCGACCGAGCCGGAGGGCGCGGCCGTACCGGCTGTCGGGGTCGCCGGCCAGGTCGTGGCGCGACCCGTGCTCGACCACCCGCCCGTGGTCGAGGACGATGATCTCGTCGGCCCGGTCGAGGGTGGCGAGCCGGTGGGCGATCACCACCACCGTCCGGCCGGCCAGGAGCCGGTCGACGGCGGCGGTGATGCGGGCCTCGGTGGCGGGGTCGAGCCGGCTCGACGCCTCGTCGAGCACCACCAGGCCGGGGTCGGCGAGGAAGACCCGGGCGAAGGCCAGGAGCTGGCCCTCGCCGGCCGAGAGCGTGTCGGTGCCCTCGAGCACCGTGTCCAGGCCGTCGGGCAGGCCGGCCAGCCAGCCGTCCAGGTCGACGGCGGCCAACACCTCGGCCAGGCGTCGATCGTCGGCCGGGATGGCGCCGAGCATGGTGAGGTTGTCCCGCACCGAGGCCCGCAGGAGCTCGACCTCCTGGGTGACGATCCCCACCCGGCGCCGCAGCTCGGCGATGGTGGCCGCTCGCACGTCGACCCCGCCGACCCGTACGGCCCCCTCGGTCACGTCCCAGAACCGCAGCAGCAACCGGCCGAGGGTGGTCTTGCCACTGCCGGTCCGGCCCACCACCCCGAGCACGGTGCCGGCAGCGAGGTGCAGGTCGATCTCGGCCAGCACGGTGCGCCGGTCGCCGTAGGCAAAGGTCACGCTGTCGAGATCGACGGTGAGTGGGCCCTCGGGGATCGGGGTGCCGGGCCCGTCGACGATGGAGGGCCGGGTGGCCAGGAGCCGTGACGCCCGCCGGGCGCCGGCCGCCGCCTTCTGGAGCTCGCGCATCTGCTCGGCGATGTGCTCGAGCGGTTGCCGGATCATCTGGGAGAAGCGGAACAGCACCAGCACCGAGCCGATCGACATCTGGTCGCCGCGGAACAGGTACACGCCGAGCGCGAGGGTGAGCGCCGAACCGGCCGAGAAGGCGATGCCGGCGGCCACGTAGGCACCGTCGCCCTTGAGCGAGGCCCGCCGGGCCGCCCTCCACCACCGCGCCGAGTGCTCGTGCAGTCGGTGGAGCGCGTAGCGCCCGGCCCCGTTGGCCCGGAGGTCCTCGAGGCCTCCGAGACGCTCCTCCAGGTCGCCGTAGAGGCGGCCGAGCACCTCGCGCTCGTCGTCGTGGGCGGGTACGGCGGCGGTCCGAAGGCGCACCATGAGCGCTGCCGCCACCAGCGTGGCCGCCCCGATCAGGAGGCCGGCCCGCCAGTCGATCACCAGTGAGACGACGAAGACGCCGCTCAACAGCACGGCGTTGCCGAGCAGCTGCAGCACGGCGGTGGAGGCGAACTTGGTCAGCGCGTCGATGTCGCCGTCGATGCGCTCGATGAGCACGCCGGGGCTGTGCTCGCCGTGCCACGCCAGCTCGAGGCCGAGCGCGTGGCGGGCGAGGTCCGTGCGCAGGCGGTTGCCCATCCGCCACGCCATCCGCACCGACCGCCAGGCCACGAGGAGCTGCAGGGCGTCGGCGCCCACGGCCACGGCGAGGAAGGTGCCGGCGATGGCCAGGAGGGACGAGACGGGCTGTCCGGCGGCGGCGCTGTCGACGAAGCGCCCGATGAGCACCGGCCCGGCCACGGGCAGGAGCATGGCGACGACGAGGACCGCCACCAGCGCGGCGACGCGGAGGCGCTCGGGCCGCAGGTACGCGGCGAGGAGATGGGGTTGGGCGGGCTCGGTCATGGCAAACCGGAGCGACGGTACGCAGGGACCGTCACCGCAGACGAGCGGTTTGCCGGTGGGGCAGACTCGATGACGTGCGGGACTTCACCGACGACCTCGACGCGCTCCGTCGTCGCCTCGCCGAGGCCGCCGGCTACCTGAAGGTCGACGAGCTGCGGGCCCGCCGCCCCCAGCTCGAGGTGGAGGCGTCACGCCCCGACCTGTGGGACGCCCCCGACGCCGCCCGCCGGGTCACCGCGGAGCTGCGAGCGGTGGTCGACGACCTCGATCGCTTCGACGCCCTCGCATCCCGCCTCTCCGACGCCGAGACGCTCTTCGAGCTCGGCCGGGAGGAGGGCGACGACTCCGTCGAGCCCGAGATCGAGGCCGCCGTGGCCGCGCTCGACGGCGACCTCGCCAGCCTGGAGCTGCGGTCGTTGTTCACCGGCGAGCACGACGACAGCGACGCCATCTGCGAGGTGCAGTCCGGAGAAGGGGGTGCGGACGCCCAGGATTGGGCCAACATGCTGCTGCGCATGTACCTGCGCTGGTGCGAGCAGCGGCGCTTCGACACCGAGCTGGACGAGGTCTCCCCCGGATCCGAGGCCGGCCTCTCCTCGGCCACCTTCCTGGTGAAGGGCCGCCACGCCTACGGCTTGTTGCGCTCCGAGCACGGCGTGCACCGGCTGGTGCGGATGTCGCCGTTCAACGCCCAGGGCAAGCGCCAGACCGCCTTCGCCGCCCTCAAGGTCACCCCCTTCCTTGACGAGGTGCCCGACATCGACATCGACGAGAAGGACCTGCGCATCGACACCTACCGGTCCTCGGGGGCCGGTGGCCAGCACGTCAACGTCACCGACTCGGCGGTACGCATCACCCACGTGCCCACCGGCATCGTGACCTCCTGCCAGAACGAGCGCAGCCAGCACCAGAACAAGGAGCGGGCCATGCAGATCCTCGCCGCCAAGCTGGCCGACCGCCAACGCCAGGAGCGCGCGAAGAGGAGCTGTCGACCATCCGGGGCGAGCAGCGCTCGGTGGGCTTCGGCAGCCAGATCGGTCCTATGTGATGCAGCCGTACCAGATGGTGAAGGACCTGCGCACCGAGCACGAGACCGGCAACGTCGATGGAGTCCTCGACGGCGACCTCGACCCGTTCATCGAGGCCTACCTGCGCTGGGAGCGCACCCGCTCACTCGCTCACTGAACCCGCTCAGGCGGCGGCCGGCGCGGGGTGCCGATCCCACCAGACGTCCAGATCCTGCTCGACCACCGGGACGCCCCGGGCCAACGCCCACTCCCGCACCGGGGCCAGCACGGCCTCGCCCCGGGGAGCCAGCCGATCGATGGGGTGGGCGCCGCCCATCCGGAACGCCGACGTCGTGTAGGTCAGCGCCGGGACGCCGACCGGCAGCACCTCACCCCGGCGGCAGACGGCCAGGCCGAGCGACCGGCCCGACCGGCCCTGCCACCCCTCGTCCCGCCCGAAGGCGATCACCTCGTCCCAGCCGATGTGGACCACTCCGGTCAACCGGCCGATGTGCACCCCCTCGGCGTCGAGCTGCAACCGGTGCCGGGCGGGAGCGACGACCACGCCGAGACCCGCTCCCGCGCTGGCGCCGACGACGATGCCCACCCAGCCCCACGATCCCGCCACGAGCGTCAGCGCCACGCCGCCCACGAGGGCACCGATCCGGGCGGCGTCGACCACGAGCTGGCGTGACGCCGGCCACCGGCTGCGCACCACGACGGGGGCAGGGTCCATCGGGCTGGCTTCGGGAACGGGCATCATCGGCTGGTACCCTCCCACCTTCGGCGGGGGTGGCGTCCCGTCCGCCCCGCGTCCCAAGCTCCGCCCTCGTTCAGGTCGCCACCCGCATGATCAGGCTCGATTCGGTCACCAAGGTCTACAAGGGCGACGTCGTCGCGCTGAAGGACGCCTCGTGCAACATCGGCAAGGGCGAGTTCGTCTTCGTGGTGGGACCGTCGGGCTCGGGCAAGTCGACCATGATCCGCCTGCTCAACAAGCAGGAAGGGCCACAAGCGGGCCGCATCTACGTGGCCGGCAAGGACATCGCCGAGCTGTCGAGCTGGAAGGTGCCCTTCCTGCGCCGCAACATCGGCTGCGTCTTCCAGGACTACAAGCTGCTCCCCAACAAGACCATCTACGAGAACGTGGCCTTCGCCCTCGAGGTGATCGGGCGACCCGGCCACGTCATCAAGACCCAGGTGCCGGCCATCCTCGAGCTGGTCGGCCTGTCAACCAAGCACCGCAACTACCCCGAGGAGCTCTCCGGCGGAGAGCAGCAGCGGGTCTCGATCGCCCGGGCCTTCGTCAACCGGCCCCTCATCCTCCTCGCCGACGAGCCGACCGGCAACCTCGATCCCGCCACGTCGGTCGGCATCATGCGCCTCCTCGATCGCATCAACCGCACCGGCACCACGGTCCTCATGGCCACCCACGACCGCTCCATCGTCGACAGCATGCGGCGCCGGGTGATCGAGCTCGATCGCGGCACGATCATCCGCGATCAGGCCCGCGGTGTCTACGAGTAGGGCTCGCCGATGGCGCTGAACCTCGACTACGTGTTCCGGGAGACCGGCACGAACCTGGTCCGCAACGTCGGGCTCACCGTCGCGTCGATACTCACCGTGGCCATCGCCATCGTGCTCGTCGGGGCCTCGTTCGTGATCCGCACCGGCGTGGCCAACGCCACGCTGCAGTTCCAGGGCGGCATCGAGCTGATCGTCTTCATGGACCCCGACATCCGCACCACCCAGCGGGAGGCCATCGAACGGTCCCTCGACGACAACCCCGAGGTGGAGCGGTTCACCTACGTGAACCAGCGGGAGGCCTTCGAGGAGTTCAAGGTCCTGTTCGAGGACTCGCCCGAGATGATCGAGAGCGTCGAGCCCGAGCTGTTGCCGCCGTCGTTCAAGGTGGTGCCGGTCAACCCCAACGCCGCCTCGGTCAGCTCGTTGGCCGATCAGTACGAGGGCGACGCCGGCGTCAAGGACGTGGTCAGCGCCGACGACACGATCCGGACCATGCAGGAGCTGTTCCGGTTCGTCAGCGTCATGTGCGTGGTGGTGGCCGGGGTGGCGGCGGTGAGCGCCATCGTGCTCATCTTCAACACCATCAGGGTGGCCATGTTCGCCCGCCGCCGCGAGATCGAGGTGATGAAGCTGGTCGGTGCCACCAACTGGTTCATCCGGGTGCCGTTCATGTTCGAGGGGCTTATCCAAGGGTTGACCGGCAGCGTGGCCGCCGTCGGTGCCATCTACCTCGGCAACAACCTCCTGACTGACCAGCTCGAGAAGAAGGGCATCGCGCTCCTGGCCAACTTCGCCGTGCCGTCCGGGGAGCTGTTCGGGCTCGCCGTGGCGCTCCTGATCGTCGGCTCCCTGGTCAGCGTGGTCTTCTCGGGTATCGCCGCCAGCCTCTACCTCGACGTGTGATCCCCGAGAACGGCAGGCTGCAGCTGTCGAAGTCGGAGCGGGAGGCGCTCAAGTCCGTCTACCGCCTCACCACCGACGTCTCCGTGGCCCACACCGGCGACCTGGCCGAGTCGCTCGGCATCAGCCCCGGTACGGCCACCACCACGGTCAAGCGGCTGGCCGACCGAGGCCTCGTCGACTACACGCGCTATCGCGGGGTCGAGCTCACGACCACCGGCCGCATCGCCGCCGTGTCCGCCATCCGACGGCACCGCATCGTCGAACGGTTCCTGGCCGACATGCTGGGCTACGCGTGGAACGAGGCCGATCGCCTGGCCGGCTCCTTCGAGCACGATCTGCCCCAGGAGGTGGAGGATCGCATCTTCCTGGCCCTCGACCGGCCCCGCACCTGTCCCCACGGCTTCCCCATCCCCGAGCCCGAGACGCTCGACATCCCGGCCATGCCGCCGCTGTACGCGCTCGAGCCGGGTGACGTGGCCGTGGTGGCGGTACCGGGCTCCACCGACCCGCAGGTGGTGGCCTTCCTCGACACCCTCGGGCTGCGCCCGGGGGTCATCGTCGAGGTCAAGGAGAAGCACCCCTTCGACGGGCCCCTCGTGCTCGTGGTCGACGGCCACGACCGCACCCTCGGCGCCACCGTCGCCCTCCAGGTGTTCGTCCAGAAGAGATAGTTTCGCTCTCGCTCGGTCGCTGCGCTCCCTCCGCTCGAGCGAGCTGATGGCGCCGGCCTTCGGCCGGGTCCGTCCCTTGTCGGCCGACCGGCCAAGCCGATCGGCCGACGTCGGGGGGAACCGCCGGAGCCGTTCCCCCCGAACCCCCCTGGCCCGGCGGGGAACTGACGCTCGGCGGTCCGTCGGCTACAGCGACAGGGCGAGCTCGTCGAGGCCGCGGAGGATGATGCGGCCGTTCCAGCGGGGCTCGGCGGCCAGCTCGAGGTGGTCGAAGCGGCGGACGAGCGCGCCGATGGCGATGCGGCCCTCGAGCCGGGCCAGGGCGGCGCCGAGGCAGTGGTGCACGCCGCTGCCGAACGAGACGTGGTGGGAGGCGTCGGTCCGGTCGAGGCGGAGCTCGTCGGCGTCGGGACCGAACTTGGCTTGGTCGCGGTTGGCGGCGCCGAGCCCGGTCATCACGAAGTCCCCCGGCTCGACGCGGTGGCCGTCGAGGTCGAGGGCCTGCAGCGCGATCCGCCGGGAGAACTGCACCGGGCTGTCGTAGCGGAGGAGCTCGTCCACGGCGGCGGCGTCGAGGCCCGGCTCCCGGCGGAGCCGGTCGAGCTGGTCGGGGTGGCGGACGAGGGCGAGGGTGCCGTTGCCGATGAGGTTCACGGTGGTCTCGTGGCCGGCCAGGTAGAGGAGCACCACGTTGTCGATGAGCTCCCGCTCGGAGAGCACGTCGCCGCCCTCCTCGGCTCGCAGCAGGGCCTGGAGGAGGTCGTCGTCGTCGGGTCGGCCCCGCTTCCAGGCGATGGCGGCGGTGACCACCTCGGTCATGTGGTCGGAGGCGTCGAAGATGGCTTCGGCGTTGGCGAGCGCGAGGACGGGATCGAGGGCCTGGGTCAGGGTGTGGGACCAGTGGCGCAGTGCGTCGCGGTCGCCCTCGGGCATGCCCAGCATCTCGCTGATCACGGCGAAGGGCAGGGGGAAGGCGAGGTCGGCGATCGCGTCCAGGTGCCCGTCCCCCCTGGCCACGACGGAATCGAGCAGCTCGTCGACCAGGGCCTCGATGCGGGGGCGGAGCCGCTCGACGGTGCGGGGGGTGAACGCCTTGGACACCAACCGGCGGAGCCGGGTGTGGTCGGGCGGGTCGATGTTGAGGATGGCCCGGGTGCCCCGCTGGGCTCGCTCCCCGGCGGCCTCGACGAAGGCGGCGTCGCGCCGCGGTGTGGTGGCGTTGCGGTCCTCCACGCTCGTGGTGGGATCCCGCAGGAGCTGGTGCACCGTCTCCCAGCGGGTCACCAGCCACGGCCCGAACGCGGTCCGCTGCACCGGCGCCGCTTCCCGGATGGCGGCGTACTGAGGGTAGGGGTCCTCGTAGAACCCCGGCGCGAACGGATCCAGCCCCGGGAGCGGTGCGGTGTCGGTGCCGATCTCCTCACCCATCACCGCCACCCTAGCCACTGCGCAACAGTTTGCACTTACCGTGCGAACAGGTGCCGGGGGCCGACGCTCGGCCTGGTAGAAACCAGCGATGCCGGACCGGACGCTGCGGGGCCAGGCGGCGATCGTCGGTGTGGCCGACGCCGCCTCGGCCGACGGCACGTTGGCCGGGACCGTCCGCCGCCTGCAGGGGCAGATGATCGCCGAGGCCCTCGACGACGCCGGCCTGGCCCTTGGCGACGTCGACGGCCTCTTCGTCAACGACTCCCCCGGGTGGGCACCGTCGCTCGAGCTGGCCGAGTACCTGGGGATCGCGCCCCGCTGCACCGACTCCACCCAGACCGGCGGGTCCAGCTTCGAGGTCCACGTCGAGCACGCCGCCGCCGCCATCGCCGCCGGGCTCTGCGACGTGGCCGTCACCGTCTACGCCGCCACCCCTCGATCCGACCGGGCCCGAGGCGGCGGCTACCGCAGCGGCCAGACCGTCGGCGCCACGGCCACCGCCGAGTGGGAGCTGCCCTACGGCTTGCGCATGCCGCTCGGCGCCTACGCCCTCGCCGCCGCCCGCCACATGCACGCCTTCGGCACCACGTCCGAGCAGCTGGCGCGGGTCGCTGTGGACGCTCGCCGCTGGGCGGCGATGAACCCTCGGGCCCGCCTGCGGGAGCCGATCACCGTCGACGACGTGCTCGCCTCGCCGCTCCAGGCGTCGCCCCTGCGCACGCTCGACTGCTGCCTGGTCACTGACGGAGCCGGGGCGGTGGTCCTCACGAGCGCCGACCGGGCCCGAGACCTGCGCCGGCCGCCGGTGTTCGTGCTCGGGGCCGGCACCTGCCACACCCACGCCATGATCAGCCAGATGCCCGACCTGACCGTCACCGGCGCCACCGTCTCGGGGGCGCAGGCCTTTGCCATGGCCGGCCTCGGGCCGACCGACGTGGACGTCGTGCAGCTCTACGACTCGTTTACCATCACCGTGGCCCTGCTGCTCGAGGATCTCGGCTTCTGCCCGAAGGGCGAGGGCGGCCCCTTCGTGGCCGAAGGGGTGCTCGGCCCGGGCGGCTCGCTGCCGGCCAACACCACCGGCGGGGGATTGGCCTACACCCACCCCGGCCAGTTCGGCATCTTCCTGCTCGTGGAGGCGGTGCGCCAGCTCCGGGGCGAGGGCGGCGACCGGCAGGTCGAGGGGGCCGAGGTGGCGCTGGCCCACGGCAGCGGCGGTGTCCTGTCGGCCATGGCCACCGTCGTGCTCGGCACCGAGGCCACGCGATGAAGGAGGCCACGAGGTTCGAGCCGCCCGAGTCGGTGGCCGGGGCGCCCTTCTGGGCGGCGACACGAGATCGGCGGTTCGTGCTGCCGTGGTGCGTCGCCTGCGGTCGCCCGCACTGGTTCCCCCGCGACCTCTGCCCCCACTGCCTGGCCACCGAGCTCGAGTGGCGGGAGGCATCGGGCCGGGGTCGGGTGTACTCGGTCAGCGTCATGGCGAAAGCGGCCAACCCGGCGATGGCGGGACGGGAGCCCTACGCGGTGGCGCTGGTCGACCTCGCCGAGGGTGTGCGCATGATGACGAACGTCGTCGGCATCGCTCCCGACGAGGTGACCGTCGGCGCACCGGTGACCGTCACCTGGGAGCGACTCGGCGACGGCCGCCACCTCCCCCTGTTCCGACCTTCCACGGCGCCTGGCACAATGGACAGCCCCGCTCCCCCCGGGGCGTCTTCGAGGAGCAACGCTTGAGCTTCAAGGTCGGTGATCGCGTCGTGTACCCGCACCACGGCGCAGCCATCATCAAGAAGAAGGAGAAGCGCGAGTCCTTCGGTGAGAAGCGGGAGTACCTGGTGCTGCAGATGGTGCACGGCGAGCTCACGCTGCGGGTCCCGGTCGACAAGGCCGAGGAGGTCGGGATGCGCCCCCCCATCAGCGAGGCCGACGTCGAGGACCTCTTCCGGCTCATCGCCAAGCGGGACGTGCGGGAGCCGGCCAACTGGAGCCGCCGGTTCAAGAACCACCAGGAGAAGATGAAGTCGGGCGACGTCTACCAGGTGGCCGGTTCAAGAACCACCAGGAGAAGATGAAGTCGGGCGACGTCTACCAGGTGGCCGAGGTGGTCCGGAACCTGGCCCTCCGTGAGAAGGGCAAGGGCCTGTCCACGGCCGAGAAGTCGATGCTCGAGCGGGCCCGCAGCATCCTCGTGTCCGAGCTGAGCTTCGCCCTGAACGTCAGCGAGGAAGAGGCGCTCGACAAGCTGACCGCCGGCCTGGTCTGAGCCGGCGAGGCCGGCCACTACGGCCGGTCGAACGACCCGTCGCCGACCCGGGCCGCCGCCAGCGTCCGCGCCGTCGGTGTCTTCAGGTCCTTGGCCAGGCCGAGGAAGCTGAGCAGCTTGATCCCGTAGTAGGTCGGGTCGAGCTCCCACCAGAAGAACCCGTTGCGGGCCGACGCCTGGTAGTGGTGGTGGTTGTTGTGCCAGCCCTCACCGCCGGTCCAGAGGGCGATCAGCGCCGAGTTGCGGCTGGTGTCGGCGGTGGCGTACCGGCGGCGGCCCATGACGTGGGCCAGGGAGTTCACCGTGAAGGTGCCGTGCCAGCACAACACGGTGGACCACACGAAGCCGACCACGAGGCCCGACCAACCGGCGACGAGGAAGCTGGCCACGGCGAGGGTCCACGGCGGGATCCAGTCGTGCTTCGTGAGGAAGCGGAGCTCGGGGTACTTGGCGAAGTCGCGGATGGCGTCGGGGTCCCAGGCGCTGTGCTTGTCGCAGAGGATCCAGCCGACGTGGCTCCACCAGAAGCCCTTCTGCGGCGAGTGCACGTCGTCGGCGGTGTCGCTGGTGCGGTGGTGGTGGCGGTGGTGGGCGGCCCACCAGAGCGCACCCTTCTGGGCCGCGGTGCCGCCGCCGAAGGCCATGACGAACTGCATCACCCGACCGAGCTTGTAGCTGCGGTGGGAGAAGTAGCGGTGGTAGCCGGCGGTGATGAACCACATGCGTCCCAGGTAGAGCACGGCGCACAGCACGAGAGCCTTCGCACTGACGCCGGTGAACACGGCGGCCAGGCAGAGGGCGTGGACGAGGAAGAAGGGGACCGACGTGGCCCAGTTGATGCGCTCGTCGGGGGCGCGAGCGATGCCGTGCAGCTTCACCGGCCGCAGCCTACCGACCGGTCGGTAGGCAGCAGGTCCGACCGGTGTCAGGCGGCGAGATCCTCGCTGACCGGCGCCTCGTCCAAGGCCCAGGTGAGGACCTGGCGCACGTCGGCGGCCAGGTGGAAGGCCATGTCGCCGCGGACCGCCTCGGGCACGTCCTCCAGGTCCCCTTCGTTGCGGGCCGGGAGCACGACCTCGGTGAGGCCGGCCCGGTGGGCGGCGAGCACCTTCTGCTTCACCCCGCCGATCGGGAGCACCTTGCCCTGGAGGGTGACCTCGCCGGTCATGCCCACCGTCGATCGCACGGGCCGGCCGGTGAGCAGGCTCACCAGGGCCGTCGTCATCGTCACGCCCGCCGAGGGGCCGTCCTTGGGCACGGCACCGGCCGGGAAGTGGACGTGGAAGCGACGGTCCAGCGCGGCCTCGTCGATGCCCAGCTCGCCGGCGTGGGCCCGGATGAACGACCGGGCGATCTCGCCGGACTCCTTCATCACGTCGCCGAGCTGGCCGGTCAGGGTGAGGCCGGGGTCTCCGGGCATGGCCGTGGCCTCGACGAAGAGGACGTCACCGCCGAGGCCGGTCACGGCCAGGCCGGTGGCCACGCCGGGGACCGAGGTGCGCTCGGCCACCTCGTCGGTGAACCGCCGCCGCCCGAGGAGCGGGCGGACGTCGTCGACGTCGACGTGCACGGGCAGCTCCGCCTCGCCGGTGGCGACCTTGGTCGCCACCTTGCGCAGCACCCGTCCGACCTGGCGCTCGAGGTCTCGGACGCCGGCCTCCCGCGTGTAGCCGGTGGCCAGCTCCCGGAGGGCCCCCTCGGTCACATCCACCTCGTCGGTCGAGAGTCCCGAGCGCTCCCGCACCCTGGACAGCAGGTGGTGGCGGGCGATGGCGACCTTCTCGTCCTCGGTGTAGCCATCGAGGGTGACGATCTCCATGCGGTCGAGGAGCGGGCTCGGGATGGTGTCGAGCACGTTGGCGGTGGCCACGAACAAGACGTCGGACAGGTCGAGGTCGATCTCCAGGTAGTGGTCCCGGAAGGTGTGGTTCTGGGCGGGGTCGAGCACCTCGAGCAGCGCCGAGGAGGGGTCGCCCCGCCAGTCGCTGCCGACCTTGTCGATCTCGTCCAGGAGCAGCACCGGGTTCATGGCCTTGGCCTCGGTGACGGCTCGCACGAAGCGGCCGGGACGGGCCCCGACGTAGGTGCGCCGGTGGCCGCGGATCTCGGCCTCGTCCCGCACGCCACCGAGCGCCACCCGGGCGAAGGGTCGACCGAGGGCCCGGGCCACCGATTCGCCGAGCGAGGTCTTGCCCACGCCCGGCGGGCCGACGAGGGCCAGGATGGCGCCGCTGCCCCGTCCGCCTTCAGCGGCCAGGCCCCGCTCGGTGCGGAGCTTGCGGACGGCGAGCAGCTCGATGAGGCGATCCTTGACGTCGTCCAGGCCGGCGTGGTCGGCATCCAGCACGGCCCGCACGCCGCCGAGGTCGAAGGACTCGTCGGCCCGGGTGCCCCAGGGGAGCTCGAGGACGGTGTCGAGCCAGGTGACGATCCAGCCGTGCTCGGGGCTCTGGGCGCTGGTCCGCTCCAGCTTGTCGAGCTCCCGCTCGACGGCGGTGCGAACGCCCTCGGGGGCCCCGGACTCCGCCAGGCGGCTCCGGTAGCCCGCCACCAGGTCGTCGCCACCGTCGCCGAGCTCGGAGCGGATCTGGTCGAGCTGGCGTCGCAGGACGGCCTCGCGCTGGTCCTTGTCCAAACCCTCGGCCAGGTTGCGGTTGAGCTCCTCGCGCACCCGGAGATCGGCGAGGGTCTCCTGCGCCCAGCCGAGCACCAGCCGCAGGCGGGTGGCCACGTCGACCGCCTCGAGGACGTCGATCTTCTGGGCGAGGGAGAGGTCGGGGGAGTACAGGGCGGTGTCGGCCACCGCACCGGGGTCACGGATGCCGCGCAGCGCCTGGGCGACGCGAGCGGCGCCACGCCGGTCGAGGATGGCCTCGATCACCGCGCGGTACTCGGCGGCGAGCGTCCGTGCCTCGTCGGTCGGCACCTCGTGATCGGGGACGGGCTCGGCGGTCAGCCACAGCCCGGCGCCGGTGCCCGATGGGGCCGGCGGCCCGAGCAGGGACCGTTCGAGGCCCCGCACCACCAGCGCTCGCCCGCCGCCGGGGACCTCGCCGGCGTCCTCGATCTTGGCGAGGGTGCCGACGGTGGCCCACCGGTCGTCGTGTCGTGGGACGAGCAGGAGTCGACCGGTGTGGGAGAGGGCCTCGTCGGCGGCGGTCCGGGCCTCGTCGGTCTCGAGGGCGATGGTGACGACCATGCCCGGACCGACGACGCCGGCGGTCAGGGGAAGGGCTGGGTAGGCGGCGGTGCTGGGGCTGCGGGTGAGCTCGGCCATGTGCCGGCCTCCTTCTCAGAAAGTTGAATGGTGAACGATATCTGCAACCGTTCCGATTCCGTTTCTATTTCAACTACCCGGGCACACTCCTGCTCGTGGTCCGGCCACTGAGCGAGGGTGAGCAGGCGACGTGGCGGGTGGTGCTCTCGGCCAGCGTGCTGCTCGTCGAGCGGCTCGACCGGGAGCTCCAGGAGGCTCACGGCCTGTCCCTGTCGGAGTACCAGGTGCTGGCCCACTTGGCCTCGGTCCCGGCGCGGGGGCTGCGCATGCGGGAGCTGGCCGATCGGGCCCTGATGTCCAAGAGCCGGCTGACCCACGTGGTCAACCGGCTCGAGGCCGGCGGCCTGGTCGTCCGCGAGCGGTGCGCCGCCGACCGGCGGGGCCTCAACGCCGTCCTCACGAGGCGGGGCCAGCGGTTGGTCCAGCTCGCCGCCGCCACCCACGTACACGGCGTGCGCCGCCACCTGATAGAGGTCCTGCCCCGCCGGGATGTGGTGGTCGTGACCCGAGGCCTGAGCCACGTCGTCGACCACCTCCTCGACGACCGGGCCGGCTGCTGATCCGGGCCGGTCCTCTACAGTCGTTCGCGGTTCGGGAGGTGATCAGGTGGATTCTGCTGACGTCAGAGCCTTCTTCGAAGCGGTCTCGGCCGACTGGGACGAGATGCGTTCGAGCTTCTACAACGAGGCGGTCATCGACAGTCTCGCCCAGCACAGCCGAGCCGAGCGTTCGATGGCGGTGGTGGATGTGGGTACGGGCACCGGCTTCGTCGCTGCGGGGCTCGCACCGGCGGTCGGGCGAGTCCTCGGTGTCGACTCGTCCCCCGCCATGTTGTCCGTGGCCAGAGAGAACCTGGGGGCGCTCGGCGTGGACAACGCCGAACTGGTCCAAGGCGACATCGGCCGGATCCCGTTCGCCAGCGCCACTGCCGACGCCGCCGTGGCCAACATGGTGCTCCATCACGCGCCGGAGCCGTCGAGCATGCTGGTCGAGATGGCTCGGGTGACCCGGCCCGGCGGTTGGGTTGCCATCACCGATGAGGTCGAGCACCCCTACGAGTGGATGCGCACGGAACAGGCCGACATCTGGCTGGGGTTCGCGGAGGCCGAGATCGCCGGGTTCTTCGCCGATGCCAGGCTGGTCGAGTACGGCTACGCCTCACTCGGGATGCAATGATGCATCCACTCCAAGACCTCGGTCGAGGTCGCAGAGATAGGCATCTTCGTCGCGTGGGGCAAGGTCAGCGACCCAGAAGGTAGGCCATGAAGCTCGGCATCGTGGGCAAGGGTGGCGTGGGCAAGACGACGGTCTCGGCGTTGATCGCGGAGGCCTACGCCAGTCGAGGCGAACGAGTCGTCGCCATCGACACCGATTCGAACCCCAACCTGGGCATCTCCCTCGGCCTCGGGGCCGTCGACGCCGAGGCGGTGCCCGTCGTCCCCCGCAGCGTCGTGGCCGGTCCGGGCGCCGGGCTCGAGGGCGGCGAGCTGCTCTCCACCTACGGCAGGGAGACTCCCGCCGGGGTCAGCTTGCTGTCGGCCATGCGGGTCGACCAGGCCGGCGCCGGGTGCACCTGCGGTAGCCACGCCGCGGTGCGCGGCATGTTGCGCGACGTCCTCGACGACGAGGCCGATGTGACCATCGTCGACATGGAGGCGGGCCTCGAGCACCTCAGCCGCTCCGGCGGGACGCTGGCGTACGCGGACGTCCTGCTGGTCGTCATGGAACCAAGTCGCAAGTCGGTGCTCACCGCCGCCCGGACCGTCGCCCTGGCCGACGAGCTGGGCATCCCTCGCTGCCTCGGCGTCGGCAACAAGGCTCGGCTTCCCGAGGACGCAGCCTTCTTCACCGAGGCGTGCGGAGACCGATCGAGCCGGCACCGGGGTGGTCGGAGCGGAGGCCGGCGCGGCGAGGGCCGCCGTGTCCGACCTGGTGGAGCGCCTGGACGGGCTCTCCCTACGAACCAGCTAGGAGTGGCGCCAGCCCGGTGAGGGCCCGCACCGCCGGCGAGTCGGGCGACGCATCGAGAGGAGCGGTGTCGGCGCGGTCGGCGGCCGGGATGGCGTCGTCCTCGGGTATCACCAGCACCGTGCGTCCGGAGAGGGTGCGCTCCACCGTGTCCCGGTCGGCCTCGTCGAGGACCCGGTTGGCAACGATCACGATGGGTCCCGCCGTGTGCTCCTCGGCGAGGCGGGCGGCCCTCGACGCGACCTCGAGCGACTTCACCGTCGGGTCGGTGACCACTACGACGGCGTCGACCTTGGTCTCTCCGAGGCGGGTGAGCGTGCCGATCCCGGCCTCGAAGTCGGCGACCACGGTGGTGTCCTCAGCGATGTCGAGTCCGAGCAACTGCTCGGGGAGACCCCGCATCACGGGCAGCCGAAATCGGGGTCCTCGATCTTGGAGACCATGGCGAGGCGGACGCCGTCCGGGGGCGTCGACGCCGAAGCGGGCCACGATGTCGTCCCACGAGCGGGCGTGCTCGACGCCGTCGCCGACGCCGTCCCTGAGCGAGAGCAGCGCCTCGGTGGCGTCCATGCCCACGCCGAGAGACAGGCCGAGGTTGGGATTGGTGTCGCAGTCCAGCGCGACGACTGGCTGACCGGTCCGGGCGAGGGTGCGGGCGAGGACCGCGGCGGTGGTGGTCTTGCCTGCTCCACCCTTGCCCACGACGGCGATCTTCACGGCGCCTCCTTGGTCAACGCGCCGAGGAGCGAGCCTACCGCCTCGACGGCCGGTGAGGCCGGGGACAGGTCGAGCAGTGGCACGCCGGCCCGCTCGGCCGCCGCCAGCGCCGGATCACGGGGCACGAGCCCGACGACGCGAAGACCGCTGAACCGGGCGAGCTGTTCGGCGTCGCCAGAGTCGAGGGCCTTGTTGGCGATGGCGACGACCACCTGGCCTCCATCGTCGCCACCGGCGAGGCGGGCGAGGCCGGCGGGCTGAGAGCATCGACGACGGCGTGGCCTCGGCCACCACCACGATCACGTCAGCGAACCGGGCCCAGCCGAAGAAGGCCTGCCGGGTGCCGCCGGGGAGATCGCCGACGAGGTGCAGGTCGGTCTCGGCCAGCTCCCGCACGATGGCGCGGAACGCCTGCTGCGACGGCGCGACGGCGCGGACGTGGCCCCGCAGCTTGCCGAACTGCAGGAGACGGACACCGTCGGGTCCCTCGGGGGCGTACCGCTCGACCGCTTCCATCGCCGTCATCCCGGCCCGCAACCGCCAGGTGCTGTCGGGATCGTCGCCGACCTTCTCGACCAGCTCCGGGGAGCGGCGCATCGGTGCTCGGCACCCCGAGCGAGAAGGCCAGCCCCTGGGAGCGGGTCGCTGTCGATGGCCACGACCGGCCGGCCGGTGGTCCGGGCCAGCAGGCGGCAGAACGTACCGGCGATGGCCGACTTGCCCGCTCCTCCCTTGCCTACGAACGCCACGCGCACGTCGACCACCCTGCCACGCACGCGTCAGGGTCCGGCGCTCCCACGGCGTCGAGCAGGTCGGCCACGGCGGCGACGACCGCCCCGTCGGCGTCGTCGTCGAGCAGGGCCGGGCCCGGCGATCGGCGTCGACCACGGCGTCCGAGAAGGGCACCTCGGCGATGCTCGTCAGGCCGTGGCGGTCGCAGAACTCGGCGACGGCCACGCCGTCAGCCGGCGAGCGCACCTTGTTCACGACGACGACGGTGTGGGTCGAGGGCAGCTCGGCGGCGAGGTCGGCCAGGCGCCGTGTCGCCTCGAGCGAGCGGTAGTACGGCTCGGTCACGAGGACGAGCAGGTCGGCGAAGCGGGCGGTGCCACGGCTGATGTGCTCCGGCGACGCCTCGAGGTCGACCACGGCGAGCGTGTCGGGTGCCTCGCCGAGGTCGGCGAGCACGGCGCTGACGGCGGCGTGGGCGGAGCAGAGGCAGCCCTCGCCGGCGTGGGCAGGGCACCCATGACCAGCAGCCGGACCCCGTCGGGCGCCACCGTCCCGTGGGCGGCCAGGACGTCGTCGACGGCGGCGGTGAGGCTCGGTCCCGTGAGCTTGCGGGACACGGCCGCCGCCGGGATGCCCGCCAGGGCGGCGGCCGCCGACGGGACCACACCGAGCGCCGCCGCCAGGTTGGGGTTGCTGTCGGCATCGATGGCCACCACCGGCGTGCCCCGCCGGCCCGCGAGGCGAGCCAGCGTGGCGGCGATGGTGGTCTTGCCGGCGCCCTTGCCGGCGAAGGCAACCCTCATCGAGGCCGTCGCAGCGGTCCGAGGACGCCCTCGGCCCGGTCGACGAGCCGGCCGAGGAGGTCGACGGTCGCCCGGATCGACTCGATCTCGGTCTCGAGGGCGTGGCGGCCGGTGGCCGTGAGGATGTAGGTCCGCCGGGGTGGTCCGGACGAGGAGTCCTCCCACCACGACTCGAACAGGCCGTGCTGCTCCATCGTCCGCAGCGTCCGGTAGATGCCCCAGGGTCGGCCACGCGGATGCCGGCCTCCCGCACCTGCTCCAACAGCTCGTACCCGTGGGTGGGGCCGGGGCCACCAGCACGAGCAGGACGGCGCGCGAAGGTACGACCGCGGCAGACCTCGCTCGCTCGGCTCGTCGACGGTCATCTCCGCCCACCGTGGTCGTGGCGGCGGCGCTGGGTCACGCAGGCCTCGGCCTCGTCGGCCGACATGTGGCACCAGCAGTCGTCGCTGCACTCGCCGTGGGTTGGCCGCATGAGATCGGCGAAGGCGAGGGCGAACTCCATGCCCCCCTCTTCCAGGCCGCGGTCCGACAACGTGTACCAGGTGCCGTCACGGTGCAGGTAGCCCTCCTCGACGAGCCGGTCGAGGTAGGAGGTGCCGACGCTGGCGTCGACGCCGAGGAACCGCTCGATCAGCGGCGGATCCACCACGTCGCCGAAACCTTCACCCCGCAGCCAGTACATGACCTGCAGGATCTCGCTGCGCCAGTACATGGCCCGCAGCGTCTCGGACTTGGGCGGACCGGGCTCGGACATGTTGGCCATTCGATCTCCCCTTCTCCGGCGTTCTGCACCGGTAGATGCAAGCTGCCAAGAGCGGAGAGGAACCTACTTGCTCGGACGGATCTCCACACCTTGGTCGAGTCCGGTCACGAGGACGCGCTTGTTGAGCGGTGAGCCGTAGAAGCCGGCGTTCGGGGTGTAGGACCACTGGTCGAAGGCGGCCTTGCGGAAGACCAGGAAGGGGGTCGGGTAGTAGAGGTGGAGGAAGGGCAGGTCCTTGGCCACGATCTCCTGCATCCGGGCCAGGATCCGTCGACGCTCGTCAGCATCGTCGAACTTCACCAGCTGTTCGTCGGCCAACCGGTCGAACTCCTTGTTCGAGTACCCGCGGGCGCTGTGGAAGAACGTCTGGTCGGTCCTCGAGGAGTACAGGGTGCGCATGTAGTTGGGGTCGCCGCTCAAGTTTCCGTAGAGCGTGATGGCCATCTCGTAACCGCCGCCGGTCATGGTGGCCACCGCCGCCCCGAAGTCCGCCGACTCGACGTCGAGCTCGACGCCGACGGCATCGAGGTTGGCCGCCACCAGGTCGACCACGGCCGAGGCGTCGGCGTTGACCAGCAAGGGGAAGCGGAGGGGTCGCCCCTCACGGTCCCGGCGGGGACCCTCCCCACCGGTCCTGCGGTAGCCGGCCTCGTCGAGCAGACGGTTGGCGGCCTCACGGTCGAAGGGGTACTGCTCGACGTCGACGTGGAACGGGTGGTCAGGAGGGAGGAACCCGGGGTTGCCGGGCTCGCCCTGGCCACCGAGGAGGCGCTCGACGATGTCGGCCCGGTCGATGGCCAGGGCACAGGCCCGGCGGAACCGGAGGTCGGTCAGGGCCCCGCCCTTCTCCTGGTTCCAGTACAGGGTGACGGTCAGGTCGAGCGGACCCTCGAGCACGCCGTACGCGGGGTCGTCCCGAAACGGGGCCAGAGCGGCCGGCGCCCCCCCCGGTCACCTGGGGGCCGCCGGCGTCGAGCTCACCGGCGAGAAGGCCGTTCAGCTCGTCGCCGACCGGGCGCAGCTCGAGCCGCTTCACGAAGGGCCGCCCGAGGAAGAACCGGTCGTTGGCGTCGTAGAGGTAGGCACCGTCGCCCGAGGAGTAGGACTCGAGCCGGTACGGGCCGGTGCCCACCAGCACCTCGGGGTCCTGGGCGGCTGGGGCGGCGTCGATCGACGACCAGATGTGCTTCGGCACGATCGGTACCCGGCTCCCCACCGCTTCGGCGAAGGTGACCGCCGGCTTCTCCAGACCGAAGGCGACGGTTCGCTCGTCGGTCTTCTTCACCGTGGCGATGTCCTGGGGTCGGGCGATCACGAACGGGGGGAGCGTCTGGGCCGCGAAGTAGTCGAAGGTGAAGACCACGTCGTCGGCGGTCAACGGGCGGCCGTCGTGCCACCGCGCGTCGTCGCGCAGCTCGAAGGTGTACGTCAGACCGTCCGGGGACCGCTGGTAGCGAGACGCCAGCCAGGGGACCAGCTCCCCGGTGGCATCGACGAGGAGCAGGGCGTCGTAGATGTAGCTCATCCGGAAGTAGCCGGGCCCGACGAAGTACACGAAGGGGGAGGGGAAGCCGAAGTCGCCACCCGGCAGCCGCAGGGTCGGGCGGGGAACCGGCTTCAGTGAGCTCGGATCGTCGCCCGGCCCGAGCAGCGTCGTGGTCCCCGAGGACGACTCGCCACCGCCGCTGCAACCCCCGAGGGCCACCGCCCCCGCCGCTCCCAGGGCGGAGAGCAGGAACGCCCGTCGATCCATGCCGATCACGCTCGACCCCGCTCCGCCCGTGGCGGCGGCGACGCCACCGGCCTCCGTCCGGCCAGAGCGTCCTCGAAGCAGGGCAGGCACAGCTCTCGGCCGTCGAGCCGGCGCACGCGGGTCTCCATGGTGGGTTCGTCGCAGGTGGCGCAGTTGACAGAGGTGAACACGCGGGCCGGAGGGGGAGCCTCGACGTCGACCTCCCGGACGTCGTACAGCTCCTGCAGGGGAGCGGCGAGGATGCGCTCGGACCGTTCCTGGTGGGAGGCCAGGAACCGGTCCCGCTCTTCGGGGCTGGCTGTGCCGGTGCGGACCTTGGCGAAGAGCGCCATCCACTCCGGATCCTTCGGTCCCCACCCGTCGGGACGGGTGCTGACCCGCACCGCTCGGCCGTCGGAGCGGCGTACGAACGTGTAGGCGTTCTTCCCGTGGTCCCGGTGCACCAGGTTCCCCTTGCCGAAGGTGCAACCGGTCAGGAACTGGATGGCGTCCACGCCGCACATGTCTGTCTCGACGATGGCCACCACCTCCTCGTCGCCGGCGTGGCGACCGATCCGTTCGAGGGCCACCTCGGCGGCCCGGACGCCCATGGCCAGGCCCGGGCACATGTGGCCGTGGAACGCCACCACCCGCTCCAGCTCTGCTCGATCGATCATGGTGAGCTCTCCTTCGGTCGGTGCACGCAGCTCGGACGGGTGCTCATTCGGTGGGGCGGATCTCGGTGCCCGAGGGCACCCCGGTGACGAAGACCTGCTTGTTGACCACCCCGACCGGGAAGCCACCGGGGGTGAAGTACCACGAGTCGAGCACCGCCCTCCGGTACACGAGGAAGACGGTCGAGTAGTACAGGGGCAGCACAGGGACGTCCCGGGCCACGATCCGCTGCATCTCGGCCACGAGCCGCTTCCGCTCGTCCCGATCGAACGTCGAGCGCTGTCGAGCGGCGAGATCGTCGAGCTCCGGGTCGACGTAGCCGTCGGCGTGATCGAGGCCCGGCTCCACCCTCGAGGAGTAGATGGTGCGGAGGTAGTCCGGGTCGCCGTTGAGCCCCGGTGCGCTCGGGCCGGGGTAGAGGGTGATGGCCATCTCGTAGGCGCCGGTGACCTTGCTGGCGAACAGTTGGGGCCCGAGCTCGACGGCCTTCGTGTTCAGCTCGATCCCCACCGCTTCGAGGGCCCCGGTCACCAGCTCGGCCAAGGGCGCCAGGGTGTTCGGGAACAGCAGCTCGAAGCGCAGCGGCTCGCCGTTGCCGTCCTCCCGGGTGGCGTCGCGGCTCGGCCGCCGGTAGCCGGCGTCATCGAGAAGCCGCTCGGCGGCGTCCCGGTCGAAGCGATACTGCTCGACCTCGGCGTGGAAGGGGTTGGTGGGCGGCAGGAAGCCGGGGTTCCCGGGCAGTGCGTTGCCGCCGGCCAGGCGGTCGGCCAGGTCTCCGGTGTCGATGGCCCGCGCGCAGGCCCGGCGGAACCGCACGTCGGCCAGGGCTCCCCCCTTGGCCAGGTTGAAGTACAGGGGGAAGGTGAAGGCGCCCTCCTCCTCGATGACCTCGAAGCTGTCGTCGGCCAGGAACGGGGCCAACGTGGCCGGACGCACCCCCTCCACCTCGAGGGAGCCGCCGGCGTCGATCTCGTCGGCGAGGAGGGCGGTGAAGGCGTCGCCCACCTCCGCCATCTCGACCCGTTCCACGAAGGGCGGGCCGAGGAAGTAGTCGTCGGAGGCCGAGTACAGCAGCGGTTCTCCGTCCCCCTCGTAGGACTCGAGCCGGTAGGGCCCGGTTCCCACCAGCAGCTCGGTGTCCTGGGCGGCGGTGGCATCGTCGACCGACGACCAGATGTGCCGGGGCACGATCGGGAGCGCTCCGGCCACCCGCTCGGGGAAGGTGACGGCCGGTTCCTCGAGGCGGATCTCCACCGTGCGCCCGCCCATCGCTCGAACCCCGGCGACGCCGTCGGGCCGGGCCACCACCACCGGTGAGACAAGCTGGTCGGCCGAGTACTCGAACGTGAACACCACGTCCTCGGGGGTCAACGGGCGCCCATCGTGCCAGCGGATGCCCTCCCGCAGCTCGAAGGTCCACGTCGAGCCGTCGTCCGAGCGCTCGAAGCGTCGGGCCAGCCAGGGCAACAGCCGTCCGGTGGCGTCCTTCCAGAGGAGCGTGTCGTAGAGCAGGCTCATCTGGTAGTAGCCGATGCCGGCGGCGTACGCGAACGGTGAGGGGAACCCGAAGGCCCCACCGGGCAGGCGAACCGTCGGCCGGGGTGCCGGCTCGAGGGAGCTCATGTCCACGCTCGTCGCCGGCCGGGTCGACCGGCGCTCGGAGCGGTCCCCGCCGCTGCACCCGCCCAGGACGACGGCACCGGCCACGCCCAGGCTCGAGAGCAGGAACGCCCTCCGGTCAAAGGTCGCCATCAGGCAGGTCCTCCTCGGGTACGGCCGCTCGGGCAGGGACGGCCTCCTCCAGTGCGAACGCCGGCGCCGCCTCGATGAGCCGCTGGGTGGTGACGCTCACCGGCGTCGACGACACGAGGTGCGACGGCCCCTCCTCGACCACCCGGCCAGCGTCGAGCACGACGATCCGGTCCGTGACCTTCCGCACCACGGCCACGTCGTGGGAGACGAACACCAGGCCCAACCCCATCTCGACCTGGCGCTCCCGCAGGACCACCATGAGCCTGGCCTGCTCGGAGGCGTCGAGCATGGCCGTGGGCTCGTCGGCCACCAACACCTTCGGTTCCGCGACCAGGGCGCGGGCCAGGGCCACCCGTTGCAGCTGGCCACCCGACAGCTCGTGGGTGCGGGCCGACAGGAAGGGCCCCGAGGCCGGGAGCCCCACACCGTCGAGCGCCTCGGCCACGGCCGCCTCGGCCGGCGACCGGCGGTGGTCGGCCCGACCATCCCCGCCCTTCGACACGTCGAGCGGCTCGCGCACGAGCTCCTCGACGGTGAGGCGGGGGGAGAGGGCGTCCCACGGGTCTTGCATGACGAGCTGGATGCGCCGGCGGACAGCTCGGGCCTGACCCCGCCACGACGTCGGCAGTGGGGTGCCCTCGAGGGTGATCCGCCCGGCGTCGGGAGACAGGTGGCCGGTGAGGATGCGGGCCAACGTGGTCTTGCCGCTGCCGGAGGGACCGACGATGCCGACCGACTCACCCTCCCGGAGCTCGAGGGACACGCCGT
The DNA here is from genome assembly GCA_030447445.1 of Acidimicrobiales bacterium. Taxonomy (GTDB): domain Bacteria; phylum Actinomycetota; class Acidimicrobiia; order Acidimicrobiales; family Iamiaceae; genus JAUJOW01. Next base: position 110,960 of record JAUJOW010000008.1, read on the forward strand.
GCAAGGCCGACACCACGTCCTGTCTTCCGGGTCCTCTTCCGCGGTACGTCTTGGTCACCGCCTCGGCGGCCAGCAGCAGCTTCAGCCCGCCGAAGTGGCACGCCACCAGCCGGCCCCGGGAGGATCTCAGCGCGGGGTGCTCCTCCCAGCACACCGGCTCGGCCTGGGTGCAGCGTGGGTGGTAGGGGCATCCCGACGGCACCGCCCGGGGATCGGGGGGCCGCCCCCGGATGGGGCGCAGGTCCCTCGTGGTCGTCATGACCGGGTAGGCGTTGACCAGGGCCCAGCTGTAGGGGTGGGCCGCCTCGGAGACGACACGGGACGTCGCGCCTGTCTCCATGGCCTCACCGGCGTAGAGGACCATGGACCGCGACGCCAGTCGGGCAGCATCGGGCAGGTCATGGGAGATCACGACCAGCGCGAAGCCCCGCTGGTCGGCCAGCTCCCGTACCCGTCCGACCAACTCGTTCCTCGTCGTCGGGTCGAGACCGGCGGTGGGTTCGTCGAGGACCACCAGCGGGGGGTCGAGGGCCAGGACCATGGCCAGGGCGGCCCGGCGTCGTTCCCCACCCGAGAGCTCGTGGGGATAGCGGTCGAGGAGGGTGGGGTCGAGCAAGACCTCCTCGGCCAGCGCGGTGGCGCGACGGCGGGCCGGCCCGCCCCCGAACCCGCGGCGTTCTCGAAGGGGCTCGGCCACCTGGGCTCCCACGGTGGTGACCGGGTTGAACGGCGCTCCCTGCAGGGCGAGGGCGACGGTCGACCACCGCAGCGCCCGCAGGAGGTCGGGGGCGGCGCCCAGCAGCTCCTTGCCCTCGACCCGCACGCTGCCCTGGGCCTCGGGTGGCTGCACCAGACCGGCCAGGCACAGCGCCAGCGTCGACTTGCCGGCGCCGCTCTCGCCCACGACGGCGAGCGACTCCCCCTGTTCGAGGGTGAAGCTCACCCCTCGGAGGGCCTCCACCTCTCCGCCGAAGCACACCTGCAGATCCGCGACCTCCAGCAGTGGCGTCACCCTTGCACCCGGCGGTTGAACCGGGGCTCGAGGCCGACACCGACGAACGTGAAGCCGAGCACGGCCAGGGTGATGGCAAGCCGGCGGGGAGGACCCACCACGTCCACAGCCCACTGAAGTAGATCCCCTGTGTGTCGAGGGCACGGTTGAGCATCAGCCCCCAGCTCACGTCGGTGGGATCCCCGAGGCCGAGGAAGGCCAGGGCGGCCTCGATCCCGATGGCGATCCCCGACCAGGTGACGAAGCCGACGACGAGGAAGGGGGCCAGGGCGGGGACGAGGTGGCGCCGGCACACGTACAGCGGCCCGCTCCCGAAACCCCGGCTGGCGGCGATGAAGCCGCGGGATCGAAGGCTGAGGGTCTGGCTGCGCAACAGTCGGGCCACGGGTGGCCACCCGATGATCCCGATGACGAGGATCACCACCGCCCGGTTCGGGCCCGCCAATGAGCCGACCAGGATGAGCAGGGGAAGGACCGGGAGGGCCAGGAACACGACCCCCACTCGAGAGACGACCCTGTCGACCGTCCCCCCGATGAGGGCGGGGACCACACCCAGCAGGGCCCCCAGCACGACGACGAGGGAGGCGGTGCCCACGGCGACCACCAGCGAGGCGCGCGTCCCCCAGATCACCTGGGAGAGGATGTCCTGACCGATGTCGTTGGTGCCCAGCAGGTGCCGGCCCGACGGGCGTTCCAGCGAGTCGCCGGTCAGCTCCCGAGGGTCGTAGGGCGAGAGCACCGGAGCGAAGAGGGCGACCGCAGCGAGGGCGGCGAGCACGGTGAGGCCCACGATGAGCAGCGGCGAGCGCCGGTCGGGTTGCTCGCTGCTCCGCGGTTCCTCGGTCATCCGGTGGTCCTCGGGTCGAGCCGGCGATAGAGCAGGTCGGCCAGCGCGTTGACGGAGACGACGATGATCGTGGTCACGAGGAAGCAGCCCTGGATGACCGGGTAGTCGCGTGCCCCGATCGAGTCGAACAGCAGCCGCCCGATGCCGGGGTACGCGAACACCCGCTCCACCAGGATGGCGCCGGTCACCGCGAAGCCAAGTTGGATGGCGGTCAGGCTGACCACCGGCAACAGCGCGTTGCGGGCGGCGTAGCGGTACTTCAGTCGGCGCTCGGGCAGGCCCTTGGCTCGGCCAAGGAGCAGGTAGTCGGCGCCGAGCTCGCTGACCATGCCCGCCCGCATGACCAGGTAGTGGCCGGCGGCCAACCCGACGGCGAGCACGGTGGCGGGCAGGACCAGATGATTGGCAACGTCGTTCACCTGTCCGATCAGGCTGAGCTCGGCGAAGCGGTCGCGGGCCCCGGCCAGCGGGAACCAGTTGAGCTTCACGGCGAAGACGAACAAGGCCAGCGACCCGAGGAGGAAGGTGGGGAACTCACGCAACCCGAGGAACAGGGCGAGCAGGCCACGATCGACCGGCCGCGCCCTGCGCCAGCCGGCGTGGACGCCGGCGATGAGACCCACCGCGGTGGCCACGGCCGTGGCACTCCCCACGAGGAGCAGCGTCCAGGGCAGGCGGGCCAGCAGGGCGTCGCTCACGGGTGCGTTCGTCCGGATCGAGACGCCGAGGTCGCCGCGCACCAGTCCGGCGAGGTACCGGCCGTACTGGACCGGGAGCGACCGGTCGAGGCCGTAGTACTCGGCGAGGTCCGCCCGCGTGTCCTCGTTGTCGATGTATTCGGTCGAGCTGCGGCTGAGGAGCGCATCGATCGGATCCCCGGGCATGGCACGGGGAAGGAAGAAGTTCAGGGTGACGAGGAGGAAGACGGTCGCCAGGTATGACATGGCCTTGACCAGCCACGACCCTCGACGCATCCTCCCTCCACGGCATGAGCACCGGGCCAGCGTCGGGACCCTACGCTCCCATCCGAGGCTGAGTAAGTGTGTGGTGCATCTAGCGCAGTTCGAGTGGAGCTGGAGGGAATCGAACCCTCGTCCGCCGAGCGGTCACCGACCGTGCTACGACCATTCCCGAGCTCGCGCCTCTACGGTTGGCGCACCGCCGGGTCGGCTGCCCGTAGGCACCGCCGGGTCTCTCCCCGGTGTCGGTGGTCTTTCCCACCGTCAGCGGTCTCTCCCTGCTGTCCACCGCTACTTCTGTTGCCGGGCTGGAGCGGTCAGGCCCCGCGTGCCATTGCTGGTCGCGATGTCTCTCTGAGCCCGACTAGGTCAGGCGGCGAGAGCGAAGTCGCCATCGGCGCTTCTTTGGGTGCCCCGTTTAAGGAGTCTGAGCAACTCCGGTCGCACGAACGGCTTCCGGTCCCGACGTCGAAACCGGTCAGCCCCTTGTCAATGAGCTTCGCTCGCCGAGGCGAGCCGACCAAGGATACCGGCTGGCCCCGTCCGGCCCGGCCCACCGGTCCAGCCCGAACTACTCGGAGCCCTTGGCGCCGCGGACCATGGCCCGCCGCGCTTCCCGGTCAGCCTCCCTCTGGGCGATCACCTGGCGCTTGTCGTACTGGCGCCGGCCCCGTCCGAGACCCAGCTCCAGCTTGCAGCGACCGTCGGAGAAGTACAGCGACAGGAGCACGAGGGTCAGCCGCTCCTGGTCGAGCCGAGCCCGCAGCGCGTCGATCTGCTTGCGGTGCAGGAGCAGCTTGCGATCCCGGTCGAGAACGTGGCCGCCCTGCACGGCGGCGTGGGAGTAGGGGGCGATGTGCAACCCGACCAGCCACACCTCGTTGCCGATCAGCCGGGCGTAGGCATCGGACAGCTGCACCTTCGACTCCCGCAGCGACTTCACCTCGCTGCCTCGCAGCACCAGGCCGCACTCCCAGGTGTCGAGGATGTCGTAGTCGCGCCGGGCCCGGCGGTTGGTGGCCACCACGCCGGTGGGGCGGCCCTTGGGGCTCACCGCCGGCCCCACAGGAGGATGCGCTTGAACGGGTAGAAGAACGGCCGCCGGTCACCCAGCTCGGCGACGAGGCGGTCCCGATAGGTGGCCACGAAGCGCTCGTACAGGTCGGGGCCGAAGTGGGCGGCCATGCGGGTGAGCGACGTGCCCTTCGTCCACTCCACCACCTCCTCGGTGGACCGGAGGACGTGGCCGTAGACTTGGAGGCGGACGTGCTGTTCGGCGAAGCCGAGCTCGTGCAGCACCTCGGCGTACCGGACAGGGGTGAGCACGGAGCGCACCGGGTCGGTCGGGGGTGGGCCGTCGCCGGCATCGACGAACGGCGCCTCGGCGGCCACCTCGTCGATGAGCCGGTGCGACGGGTGGTCGGGGTTGGCGGGCACCTGCACCGCCAGCTGACCGCCAGGGCCGAGCAGCTCGGCCCAGCCGCCGAGCACCGTCTCGTGGTCGGGCAACCACTGCAGGGCGGCGTTGGAGAAGACCACGTCGACCGGTCCGTCGACGGTGCCGTCGAGGGCGCCGATGTCGGCCTCGACGAAGCGGAGGTGGCCAGCGGCGACCGCGGCCGCCCGCTCGAGCATGGCCGGCGACGCGTCGACGCCCACGGTGTCGGCGGCGTCGAGACGCTCGTGCAGCACCCGGGTGAGCCGGCCGGTGCCACACCCGAGATCGACCACCCGGCGGTGCCCGTGGCTCTGCACGAGGGCGAGGAGGTCGTGGAAGGGAGCGGTCCGCTCGGCCTTGAAGCGGTCGTACTGGTCGGGCTCCCAGGCATCGGCAGGCATAGGTCAGCTTCTAGCCTGGCCGGCCGTGCTGCGCATCCACGCCGGGGCCTACGCGGCCATGATCGGTCACGCCTACGACGGCTTCCCCGACGAGGCCTGCGGGCTGCTGGGCGGCCACCTCACCCGGGGCAGCGTCGACGTCTTCGTCGCCTGCCGCAACGTCGACGCCTCCAGCCGGACCTACTCGATCGGTCCCGACGGCTGGGCCGACGCCGACCGGCTCCTCGACCCGCTCGGCCTCGAGGTGGTCGGCGTCATGCACACCCACACCCACACCGACGCCTACCCGTCGCCCACCGACGTCGACAAGGCCGACAACCCTCTCCTCGCCGGTTGGCACTACGTCATCGTGTCGCTCCGGGACGAGGCACCGGTCCTGCGTTCCTACGTCATCGACGACCGGAACATCGCCGAGGAGGCGGTTGTTCTCACCGGTCGGTAGAATCCTTACTTCCCTAGTCGGCTTTCCGGATGGCGCCGTGGCGGTCCATGACAGCGTGCTCGACCTGATCGGCAACACGCCGATGGTCGACATCAGCAAGCTGAGCCCGAACCCCCGCGTCCGCATCGTCGCCAAGCTCGAGGGTCAGAACCCCGGGGGGTCGGTGAAGGACCGGGCCGCCAAGTACATGGTCGAGGACGCCGAGAAGAACGGCATCCTCGAACCCGGCGCCACCGTGCTCGAGTCCTCCTCGGGGAACACCGGCATCGCGCTGGCGATGATCTGTCGCATGCGGGGCTACCGGTTCAAGGTGCTGCTGCCCGAGAACGTGTCGATCGAGCGCCGCCAGTCGCTCGAGGTGTGGGGGGCCGAGATCATCGACTCCCCGGCCAGCGAAGGGTCCAACGGGGCCATGCGCCGGGCCCAGGACATGGCCGCCGAGCACCCCGACTGGTTCTTCCCGTTCCAGTACGGCAACGCCGCCAACCCCAAGGCCCACTACGAGGGCACCGGCCCCGAGATCTGGCGGGACTGCCCGGAGATCACCCACTTCGTGGCCGGGCTCGGCACCGCCGGCACCCTGATGGGCGTGGGCCGCTACCTGAAGGAGCAGCGCCCCGACATCAAGCTCTGGGCCATCGAGCCGCCGGCCGGAGAGATGGTCGACGGGTTGAAGAACATCGACGAGGGCTTCGTCCCGCCCGTGTTCGTCAACGGCGACGGCTTCGAGCTGCTCGACCGGCGGCTGATCGTGCGACCCCGGGAGTCGATCGAGTGGACCCGGCGGCTCACCGAGGTCGGCGTGTTCGCCGGCATCTCCTCGGGCGCCATCATGGCCGCCGCCGCCCGCTGCGCCGAGGAGATCGACGAGGGCGTCATCGTCACCATCGTGTGCGACAGCGGCTGGAAGTACCTCAGCACCGGCGCCTGGACCGCCGACCTCGACGAGGTCGAGGCCCGAGCCAAGCGCATCATCTACTTCTAGGCCGGTTCGCCGAGGCGGTGGCGATCGCCGTGGTCGGTGAACCCGAGGGCCCCGACCCTCCGTTGCCGTGGTCGGGTCGACCCGAGGGCTCGCACCCTCGGTTTCCGAGGGCCCCGGCCCACAGCGTGGGCTCGCCGGTGGGCGAAATCGCATTGCGGGGCCATTCGAGGGAGCAACGATCTCCCGGGCGGAGGACGAGCGGCTCTGGTAGCAAGATCCCATGCTCGAGCTCGAGGCGCTGGACCTCGACGACCTCTGCACGGCACTCGAGGACAACTCGTATGAGCATTCGTGGTGGTTCGACCCTCGCTCCGGGGTGGTGCGCCTCCACGTGCCCGATGTCCACGACACCGATGGCGAGGACCTCCACGAAGCAGGGCTCGTGCGCATCGACCCCGTGCCGTCCAACGAGGCGTACGCCGACATGGAGGCCTTCGTGGCCCGGCTCGCCGACCGACGGGTGGCCGGGCGGCTCGAGCGGGCGCTCGGGGGGCGTGGCCCCTTCCGGCGGTTCAAGGATGAGCTGTACGACCATCCCGAGCTCCAACAGCAGTGGTATGCCTTCAAGGAGGCGCGCCTGCGACGTCGGGCGATCGAATGGCTGGCCGAGCTGGGTCTCGTCGCTGAGGGGGAGGCGCGACGGGCCATAGCCGAGCACGAACAGCCGTCAGCGGTGCACACCCACGGCAGCTCGCTGGCCGCTCGAGTGGCTGGAGACCTGCGGGAGCTCTACGCCGACCGACTGGTCGACGTGCTCGTGTTCGGCTCCTGGGCCCGTGGCGAGGCCGACGAGGAGTCCGACCTCGACCTGCTCGTGGTGCTCGACGAGCTTGCTTCGCCGTGGGACGAGCTTCGCCACATGGACGAGTTGCTGTGGCGCCACACCGAGGAGAGCGGGATCGTCCTCTCCGCCCTCCCGGTGAGCCGGGCGGAGCTGGCGCGGCCGTCCTCGCCGGTGCTCCTGAGAGCGACCGCCGAGGCGGTTCCGGTCGGGTGAGGAAGGGCGGCCTCCTGGCTCGGAGCCGTCAGGAACTTGCCGCCGCCCGCCTTCTCGTCCAGGGTGGCTTTGCCGCCCAGGGCATCTCACGCTCGTACTACGCAGCCTTCTACGCCGCCGAGGTCGCCCAGCTCGAACTGGGCAAAACCCGTTCGAAGCATTCGGGGGTGATCTCCGCGTTCATCCGGATCCGGGGTCTCGACGAGCGCACCGGCCGGCTGCTGCGCTCGCTCTTCGACCGTCGAGGCCAGGCCGACTACTCGATGGACCCGGTGCCCACAGAAGAGGGAGTCCGGGCGATCGAGGATGCTACGGCCGTCCTCGACGCTGTCGAGCAGTGGCTCGCCGAGCAGTCGGGGTAGCTCGAACCCTCGGTTTCCGAGGGCCCCGATCCGCGGTTGCCGTGGCCGGGTCGACGCATGGGCTCGGACCCTCGGCTTCCGAGGGTCCCGACCCGTCCGTGTGGCGCTCACCCCTGCCGGAGGGCACCTACCCTGGCAGGCGTGGCGAGCGGTCCCGGGGACGAGCGGGCGATCGGCATGTTCGACAGCGGTTTCGGTGGGCTGACGGTGGCCCGGGCCGTCATCGACCTGCTGCCCGACGAACACCTCGTCTACGTCGGCGATACCGGTCGGTACCCGTACGGTCCACGGCCCCAGGGCCAGGTCCGGGACCTCGCCCACCAGATCGCCGGGTTCCTCGTCGACACGCATGACGTGAAGCTGGTGATCGTCGCCTGCAACACCGCCTCGGCGGCGGCACTGGGCTCGCTGCAAGCCGAGCTGGCGGTCCCTGTCCTGGGCGTGATCGAGCCCGGCGTCCGCTCCCTCGTCGCCGCCACCCGGGCCGGTCGGGTCGGGGTGATCGGCACGGTCGGCACCATCGCCTCGGGCGCCTACCAGCGGGCCGTGGCCGACACCGGTGCCCCCGTCGAGCTGACCTGTGCCGCCTGCCCCGGCTTCGTCGAGTTCGTCGAGCGCGACGACACCGGGAGCGACCAGGTGCACGTGCTGGCCGAGCGGCTGCTGGCCCCCGTCGTCGAGGCGAAGGTCGACACCCTGCTGCTCGGCTGCACCCACTACCCCTACCTGGCCCGGACCATCGCCGACGTGATGGGGCGCGACGTGGTGCTCGTCTCCTCGGCCGACGAGACCGCCTTCGAGGTCCGCGCTGCGCTGCTCGGCGAGGACGCAGGAGCAGACGATGCCGGCGGTGGTGGCGTCGGCCGGCGGGTCCCCGGCCGCGGGCCGGCCCGCCACCGGTTCCTGTCCTCGGGCGACGTCGACTGGTTTCGGCGGCTGGGGTCCCGGCTGCTCGGGCCCGAGCTCGACACCGTCGAGCGCACCCCGTGGGCCTGACCCTCACCATCCTGGGCTGCGACGGCACCTACGCCGGGCCGGACGGGGCGTGCAGCGGCTACCTCGTGCGCAGCGCCACCACCTCGGTGTGGATCGACGCCGGCTCGGGCACCCTCTCCGCCCTCCAGCGCCACATCGCCCTGGCCG
>JAUJOW010000025.1 GCA_030447445.1 Acidimicrobiales bacterium
ACCATCGACATCCTCGAGTCGGAGCTCGGCGTCGACATCGAGTTCTTCCAGGCGGCGGACTACGCGGGGGTGATCGAGGCCATGATCGCCGGCCGGGTGGACCTGGCGCAGTTCGGGCCGTTCTCCTACGTGATCGCCAAGGGCAACGGTGCCAACATCGAGGCCATCGCCTCGATGGTGAGCGAGGAGGGCGCCGAGCCCGGCTACCAGTCGTACGCCATCACCCAGGCGGATAACGCCGAGATCGACGCTCTCGAGGATTTCGCCGGCAAGAAGGTGTGCTTCGTCGACCCCAGCTCCACCTCCGGTTACCTCTATCCATCGGCCGGCTTGCTCGAACTGGGCATCGACCCCGAGAAGGACGTCCAGGGCGTGTTCGCCGGGGGCCACGACGCCTCCGCCATCTCCGTGGCCAACGGCGACTGCGAGGCCGGCTTCGCCTACGACTCCATGGTGGACAAGGAGCTGATCGAGTCCGGTGACCTCCAGGGGGGTGAGCTCAAGGTCGTCTGGAAGTCCGAGGTGATCGCCAGCTCGCCGGTGGCCGTCCGCCTCGACCTCCCGGAGGACCTGCAGGAGGCGATCGCCGAGCTCTTCGTCGAGAGCATCAACACCGCCTGGGCCGTCGAGAACGGCTACTGCGAGTCGGCTGAGAACTGCTCGTTCTCCGACGAGGGGAACTACGGGTACGCCGCAGTCGACGACTCGTTCTTCGACGGCGTCCGCAAGGTGTGCGAGGCCACCAAGTCGGCGCAGTGTGAGGGGGTCGGGTGATGCACGATGGTGGTGGCCACGTCGTCCGCCTCCGGGGAGTCGGCAAGGAGTTCGGGGCCGGCCGGGTGGTGGCGCTCGACGACGTGACCTTCGACGTGCCTTCCGGTCAGTTGCTCGTGCTGATCGGGCTGTCGGGTTCGGGGAAGTCGACGCTGCTGCGCCACCTGAACGGCCTGCAGCGCCCGACCCGCGGAGACGTCGAGGTGCTCGGTGTCGACGTGGTGCGGGCCCGAGGGGCAGCGCTGCGGGCCCTGCGTCGGGACGTCGGATTCATCTTCCAGGGCTTCAACCTCGTGGGCCGGCTCACCTGCCTGGAGAACGTGCTCGCCGGTGCGCTCGGCCGGTTACGGCTGCCGCGCTATGGCGTGCTGACCTACAGCCGGGCGCTACGACGTGAGGCGCTCGAGCAGCTCGATCGGGTGGGTCTGGCCGACCGGCCGTTCCAGCGGGCCGACACGCTGTCGGGCGGGCAGCAGCAGCGGGTCGCCATCGCCCGCGCCCTGCTGCAGAGACCCCGGCTCGTCGTCGCCGACGAGCCCGTGGCCTCGCTCGACCCCGAATCGTCGGCGCAGGTCATGGACGTGCTGTTCCGCGTGTGCGCCGAGGACCACCTCACCGTCGTGTGCAGCCTGCACCAGGTCGAGCTCGCCCTCGGCTACGCCCACCGCGTCGTCGGTCTGCGTGACGGGCGCCAGGTGCTCGACCGAGACGCCCGGGCGCTGTCGAGCGCCCAGGCCATGACGGTGTACCAGCGCCTCGGCGCCGACCCCGCCGAGGTGACCGGCCGGGTGCTGGCGACGGCGGGGAACGCCGGCTCGGCCTGATCGTGCTCGAGACGAGGGGCGCCCCGCCGGTCCCTCCCGGCGGTGAGCGCCCGGCGGGTGCGCCTCTGCGCCCGCCGCTCGATCGGCGAAGGGCCCTGCTCGGAGGCACGGCCCTGGTGCTCGCCGTGCTCACCGCGGTGAGCGTCCGCGAGGTGGGACTCTCGGGCGGGGCCCTCGTGGAGGGCATCGGTGACATCCGCCGGCTGGTGGCCCGCATGCTGCCGCCGGCGCTCCCCGAGCTCGGCACCTCCCTCGACCTTCTCCTGGAGACCGTCTCCATCGCCCTCCTGGGCACCACCCTGGCCCTGGCGCTGTCGCTCCCGCTCGCCTTCCTCGCCGCCCGCAACACCAGTCCGCACCCTGCGGCCTACGGTGCCGCCCGGGCCGTGATCACCGCTGCTCGGGCCATCCCCGACCTCGTCTTCGCCCTCGTCTTCGTGAGGGCGCTCGGCCTCGGGGCGCTGCCGGGCGTGCTCGCCCTCGGCCTGCACTCCGTCGGGATGCTGGGCAAGCTGTTCGCCGACGCCATCGAGGAGACCGACCGGGGCGCCCGTGAGGCTGCCGCGTCGACGGGAGCGGGGCGTCTGCAGGTGATCACCTCCTCCGTCCTGCCCCAGATCGTTCCGTCGGTGGTGGGACTGTTCCTCTACCGGTTCGACATCAACGTCCGGCTCTCGACGGTGCTCGGCTTCGTCGGCGCCGGTGGGATCGGCCAGCAGCTCCGGGCCACGTTGGGGAACCTCCGCTACCCCGAGGCCATGGGCACCGTCGCGCTGATCTTCGTGCTCATCGTCGGCGTGGAGGTGCTGTCGGTGGCGGTGCGCCGGACCCTGCTCGCCGACGAGGGCGCCGGTGTGCGGGACGGCTCGGTGCTCGCCTTCCTGGGGCGCCGGGGGCGCCGGCGCCAAGCCCAGGTGCCGCCGACCGAGGTCGCCGGCGCCATCCGGCCGCCGTGGACCGTCGAGCGACGGTGGAAGGCGGCCTACGGCGTCGCCCTGCTCGCCGCGCTGGCGATGAGCATGGGCGGTACTGGGGTGAACCCCTTGCAGGTGGTCGCCGCCGTGCCGGATATCTGGGGCGTCGTGCAGCGGTTCTGGCCTCCCGACTTCTCGTCGGGGACCGACCTGTTGATCGACGGCATGGTCGAGACGGTGGCGATCGGCATTGCCGCCACGTTCATCGGCACGGTGCTGTCGGTACCGATCGCCTTTCTCGCCGCCGGCAACATCGCCCCAGCTCGGTGGGTCTACGTCGCCGCCCGCACCGTCATCGTCGTGGTGCGCAGCATCCCCGAGCTCATCCTGGCGGTGGTCTTCGTGGCCGCGGTGGGGCTCGGCCCGTTCCCCGGCACCCTGGCCCTCGGCATCGGCACGATCGGGTTCATGGCCAAGCTGCTCTCAGACGCCTTGGAGGAGCTGCCCCAGGGGCCCCGGGACGCCCTCGACGCCGTGGGCGCCACCCGCATGCAGCAGACGGCCACCGCGGTCGTGCCCCAGGTGACGCCCACACTGGTGGGCCAGACGCTCTACATGCTCGACATCAACATCCGCTCATCGGTGGTGCTGGGCATCGTCGGCGCCGGGGGGATCGGGTTCCTGCTAGTGCAGTCGATCCGGACCCTCGCCTTCGAGCGCACCGCCGCCGTGCTGTTGCTCGTGTTCGCCGTGGTGTACCTGGTCGAGCACCTCTCGGCTTGGCTCCGCCGGCAGCTGATCTGAACGTGCGGATGCCTCAGGGTGAACGTTCGGTGACCATCGCCGGGCGAGGGGTGGACTTATATAGACAAGTGCGGTAGGACGGAGTCGTGACCCCCGTCGCCACGGTTCAGCGCCGCCCGCCGTCCGCCGCCTACCTGGCGCTGGCCGACGAGGTGGAGCGAGACGTCGCCCAGCTGCCGGCCGGCACCCTGGTGCCGTCGGAGCACGAGTTGGCCGGACGCCACGGGGTGAGCCGGCTCACGGCGCGAGCGGTGCTGCAGGAGCTCGAGCGGCGGTGGGTGGTGCGGCGGGTGCAGGGACGCGGCACGTTTGTCGCCCGCCGCATCGAGTACCGCATCGGCCCCGACATCCCCGCCAGCTGGACCGAGACGGTGCGCCGGGCCGGGGCCGAGCCCAGGAGCACGACCGAGCGCGTCGCCACCGTCCGGGCGCCGGGGTGGGTCCGGCGTGAGCTGGCCCTGCCGGCGAGGGCCACGGTGGTGCATCTCGTCCGGCGGCGCACCGTCGACGGCGAGCCGGCGACGTGGGCCGAGAGCTGGTTGCCGGCCGACCTGGTGCCCGGCCTGGCGGAGCGCCTGCCTGCCGAGGGCTCGCTGCACCACGTCCTGCACGACGTCTACGGGCTGGAGCCGGTGCGGGCGTGGTACCGCGCCGAGCTGGACGTTGCCCCCGACGACGTCGCCGTCCGATTGGGTTTGCGGGCCCGTCCGCTGGCCCTGGTGCTGCAGGGACGGCTCGACTCCCGACGACTGGGCCGGCCGGTGGAGCTGACGCGGTCGTGGGCCCGCGCCGATCTGTTCCGGATCGTGTTCGAGATGGGTTCGGCGACGTGACCCGGGAGGAGAGGTCGGGCGGGCTGGCCGCTGCCGCCCGGGTCGACCGTACGGCTCTGTTCGAGCTGGCCGACCGTCTGGCTGCCGGCGGCGTACGGGTGGTCGAGGGGCCGGCGCCGGCGATGGTGATGGTCGAGCTCGAGAGTGTGGCCGGCGTGGCGTGCCTCGCCGAGGTCGTCGTCACCACGGCAACGGTGGAGCGCCCCGGCGGCCGGCGGGGATGGGGCTGCGTGCTGGGCTACGACGAGGCCGCGGCGCTGGCCGTCGCCCTGTGCGAGGGGATCGACGACGCCGGCGTGGACGATCTGGCCGCTTCTGCTCTGGCCACCGAAGGCGCGGCGCGCGAGCGGGTGTCGACCGCCACGGCGGCCACGAGGATCGAGCCGTGAGCGCCGCCGCTGCGCTCGTCGCCGTCCCTGAGGGCCACCGAGCCTTCCGGGCCCTGCTGGAGGCGATGGCGAACCCCGGCCGGCGCCTGGCCCTTCCCTGGCCGGACCGACCCGATCTGGCCCTCAGGTCGGTGTGGGAAGTCGACACTGCCGTTCACCGAGTTGGTCCCACGCCCGACGTCGGCCGTCCCGCCGACGTCGACCACGCCGAGGTGGTCCTGGTGGGCGGGGCCGAAGCGGGGCCGTTGGTGCTGGCGGCGGCCGACCGGGGCACCGACGAGCGCCCTGAGCTCGGGGCGACGGTGGTCTACGTGGCACCGGCCGCCCCACCGCTGGCGGTGCGGCTGCGGGGGCCGGGTGTGGACGGCACGCTCGGCTGCGAGCTGCCGCTCACCCGGAGCGATCTCGAGCTACGGGACCAGGCGTGTGCCGACTGGCCGCGCGGCATCGACGTCGTGCTCCTGGAGACCGGTGGTTGGGTCCGGGGGCTGCCCCGCACGACCCAGGTGGAGCGGACCTGATGGGCTACACCAGCGTCCGGGATGTCACCGGAGCGGTGTCCGCCGCTGCGGCTCTGGCCCGCAAGGCGGCCGGGCCGGTGCAGACGGGCCCCGACGGAGTGGTCGTCGGGCTGCCCCTGCTGGTCGACCAGGTGGCGGCCGAGGCCGGCGTGCACGAGCCCACGGTCTGCGCTCGGGCCCTGCTCCAGGCCAACGGCGACACCGCCCGGGCCGTGTCGCTCCTCCGGGCGTGGGCGGCCACCCTGCCCCGGTTGGGATCGTCTCGCGCCGCGGTGGCAGAGGTGCGGGCCGTCCGCCGCATCACCCCCGGCTTTCGGGAGCCGCCGGCCGGCCAGTACCTGGGGCCGTCGCTCGACTACGAGTCGCGCCTGCTCGACCTCGACGACCCCCCCGGGGCCACCGGGCCGGCGGCGAGCGGCAACGGCAACGGCGCCGGCGCCCTGCCCGATGCGCACGGGCGACGGGCCAAGACCCCTCCGGTGCCGCACCCGTTCCCCCGTTCACTGGAAGGTCTCGACGCCCGCGGCTTGGTCGCCCCGGCCGAGCCCCTGGCGAGCCCAGTCGACCGCACCCGGCACTCGGCCGGTGCCGGCGACGATCGCGGTGCCTTCCAGCAGCTGCTCGGCCGGGCCGAGACGGGGGCCATGACGGCCATGGCCTACGCCGGCCTGCGGGGTTCCGCCACCCGGGCCGACCCGACGCTCGTCGAGCTGCGCACGGGCGGGCTCCCGGTGCGCGTCACCCACCCGGAGTCGGGCGGCGAGGTGGTGCTCGGCGAGGTCGAGATCACCATGGCCGAGGTGGCCCTGTACGCCGTGCACGACGGCACGCCCGACGCCCGGCTGACCGTCGGCTTCGGTGCCACGGTGGGCCGGGTGGAGCGCCGCGCCGTCGCCGCCGCCATGCTCGACGGCGGCTGCGCCCGAGCTGTGCCCGGCGGCCACGGACGTCCGGCGCCGCCGGAGGACCGGGAGTTCCTCGGCATCGTCCTCGACGGCCAGGAGGCGACCGGGTTCGTCGAGCACCTGAAGCTGCCCCACCACGTGACCTTTACCGCCGACCTCGACCGCATCCAGGCGGTGCGGGCCGGCGGGATGGCCGGGGACGACGAGGAGCGGTCGTGACCGTCGTCAGCCGGCTGCTGGACGAAGCGCCGGCGACTCGGCGGGGCTACGCCTGGGGCTATCTCGACGAGCCGTCCAAGCGCGAGGTCCGCCGGGCGTTGCTGAAGGCGGTGTGCATTCCCGGCCACCAGGTGCCGTTCGCCTCTCGGGAGATGCCGGTGGCCCGGGGGTGGGGCAGCGGCGGGCTGCAGATCACGCTGTCGGTCATCCAACCCGACGACACGCTGAAGGTGATCGACCAGGGCGACGACAGCAGCATGAACGCCCAGGCCCTCCGCCAGCTCGTCGCCGAGACGACCGGTGTGGCCACCACCACCGACGTCAACCTCGCCACTGTGGTCCAGACCCGTCACCGGGTGCCGGAGGACGATCTCGGCGAGGGGCAGGTGCTGGTGTTCCAGGTGCCGATCGCCGACCCGCTGCGGGTGATCGACCCCCGTCCGTCGGTCACCCGCCGGATGCACAGCGAGGGTGACTACGCCGGCGTGTGGCTGTACCTCTACGAGGACACCGCTCGCCTGGGCCAGTCGTCGTTCGCCCACAGCTACCCGGTGGAGGTGGAGGGGGGCTACGTGATGAGCCCGTCCCCCATCCCTCGCTGGGACGTCCCCCGTCTCGACGATGCGCCCTTCCTCGCCCTCTACGGCGCCGGCCGGGAGGCCGTCGTCTACGCCGTGCCGCCGCACACCCGGGTGGCGCCCCTGAGCTTCGACGACCGCCCGTTCCAGCGGGAACGGTTCGACCGTCCGTGCCGGCGCTGCGGGTCGAGCGTGAGCTACCTCGACGAGCAGTTCGTCGCAGGAGAGCTCGTGCTGGTGTGCTCCGACACCGACTGGTGCCGTCGGCGGCAGGGGGCGTCGTGACCCCCGTCCTCGAGGTGCGGGACCTCACCGTGCGCTACGGCCCCGGTTGTCCGTCCTGCGCCGGGGGCCCACCGCCGGCGACGGCACGCTGCCCCGCCTGCGGAACGGTCACCGGCTGTCACCGCGTCTCGCTCGACCTCGCCCCCGGCGAGGTGCTGGGAATCGTCGGCGAGTCAGGATCGGGCAAGTCGACGGTGCTGGCGTGCTGCAACCTCGACGTCCCACCGACGTCGGGCCGGGTCCTCCTGGCCGGCGACGACGTGGCCGGCGCCGAGGGCGCCCGCCGGCGCCGGCTCCGGGTGGAGTCGCTCGGCATCGTCTACCAGACCCCCCAGCAGGGCCTCGACCTCGACGTCACCGCCGGCGGCAACGTCGCCGTGCGCCTGCTGGCGGCCGGGTGGCGGCGCTACGACGACATCCGCGTGCGGGTGCTGGAGCTGCTGGACGCCGTGGAGCTGCCCGTGGAGCGGGTCGACGTTCCCGTGGGCTCGTTCAGCGGCGGCATGCGGCAACGGGTGCAGCTCGCCAAGGCCCTGGCCACCTCCCCACCCGTGCTCCTGCTCGACGAGCCGACCTCGGGCCTGGACGTGAGCGTGCAGGCTCGTACCCTCGATCTGATCCGGGACCTCCACGAGCGCACCGGGGTGGCCATGCTCGTCGTGTCGCACGACCTGGCCGTGATCCGCATGCTGGCGTCGCGACTGGTCGTGATGCGTCACGGCCGGGTGGTCGAGTCGGGGGTCACTGACCAGGTGCTCGGCGACCCCCAGCACGCCTACTCCCAGCTCCTCGTGAGCGCCCAGCTGTGAGCGCGCTCGTCGTGCGGGGTCTGACCAAGACCTTCCGGTCGCACCTTCGTGGCGGGGCCGAGTCGGTGGTGTTGCGCGACCTCGACCTCGACCTCGCGGAGGGCAGCTGCACGGCGGTGACCGGTCCCAGCGGCTCGGGGAAGTCGTCGATCTTGCGCTGCATCTACCGGACCTACCTCCCCGACACCGGCTCCATTCGTCTCCACGTCGGCGGTGGCGAGGTCGACCTGGCGGCGGCGGACGATCGCACGGTGCTCACCACCCGCCGGGAGCGGCTGGGGCTGGTGACCCAGTTCCTCCACGTGATCCCCCGACGATCGGCCGTCGACCTCGTGGCTGCGGAGGGACTCGACCGTGGGGAGGCGGCCGAGCGCCTCCGCCGGCTCGGCTTGGCTGACGATCGCCTGGAGTCGCCACCGGCCACGTTCTCCGGAGGAGAGCGGCAGATGGTCGGGGTGGCCATCGCCCTCGCCCGCCCCCGCCCCGTCCTGCTCCTCGACGAGCCCACGGCGTCGCTCGATCCCGCCCGGCGTGACCGGGCCCTGCGGGAGGTCCTCCGGCGCAAGCGTGCCGGGGCCACCCTCCTCGCCGTGTTCCACGAGGTGCCGGCCCTACCGGGGTTGGTCGACCGGGTCCTGACCCTGCGAGACGGAAGGCTGGTGGCGGCATGACGATGACCCTGCACGCACGGCGGGTCGTGGTCGACGGCGAGGAACGCCACGACCGGTGGGTCACCGTCGACGGCGGCGTGGTCGTCGAGATCGGCGGCGCACCTCCGGCCGGCGCCCGCCCGGTGGAGCTGGGCGATGCCGATCTCGTGCCCGGCCTGGTCGACCTCCACTCCGACTGCCTGGAGGCGAAGGCCCGCCCCCGGCCCTCCACCGAGTTGCCGCTGGCCTCGGCGATCCACGAGGTCGACGCCGAGGCCGCCGCCTACGGGATCACGTCGCACTTCCTCTGCGTGTCCGTGGAGGAGGACTCGGCCAAGCACCGGAGCCCGCAACGGGCCGCCGAGGTCGTGAGCGCGCTGTCAGACCTGGCGCCCGCGCTGCGCGTCGACCACCGCGTCCACCTCCGGGTCGACGTGACGTCGCCCGACCTGGCCGTGGCCGGGCGGCTGGTCGCCTCGCCCGTGACCGGGCTGGTGTCGTACATGGACCACACCCCGGGCCAGGGCCAGTACGGGGACGAGGCCCACTTCCGGGCGTTCTTCGACAGCCAGGGCATGGGTGCTGCCGATCTCGACGCCCTGATCGCCAAGAAGCGGTCGGGCCAGCGGGACGCGGAGGGGGTCCGCCACGAGGTGGCGGCGTTGGCCCGCCGCCACGGGGTCACCCTCGCTGCCCACGACGACGATTCGGTGGAAGCGGTCCTGCGGGGCCTGGAGCTCGGCGCCCGCATCTCGGAGTTCCCGGTCTCGCTCGACGCGGCGCGCGCCGCGGTGGGGCTCGGGCTGGGCACCGTCATGGGCGCCCCCAACCTGCGCCGCGGGGCCTCCCACGTCGCCAACCTGTCGGCCCTGGAGGCGTTCGACCACGGCTGCCTGACCGCCCTGGCATCCGACTACCACCTGCCGTCGCTGCTGGCCGCCGTCTATCAGCTGGCCGACTCCGGGCGATGCTCGTGGGCCGACAGCGTCGCCATCGTCACCGAGAACCCCGCCGACCTCACCGGGCTCACCGACCGGGGCCGCATCGAGCCGGGCCGCCGGGCCGACCTCGTGGCTGTGGCCCGCCTCGGGGACACGCCGGTGGTTCGCCAGACGTGGGTGGCCGGTCGCCCCGTGCTCGGGCTCGCCTCGACGGTCGAGGTGGCGTGACCGCCTGGCGGGCACTGCTCGAGAGCCTCGCCGGCCTGCCCTACGGCGGGGAAGCCGTCGACCAGCTCGCCCATGCGCTGCAGTGTGCCCAGCAGGCCGCCGACTCCGGCGCCGACGACGAGGTCGTCGCCGCTGCCGCCCTCCACGACATTGGGCGGGCCCGCTCGGTGGTGGCTCTGCATCCTGGGGTCCCTCACGAGGAGGCCGGCGCCGAGTTCTGTCGCCCGCGGTTCGGCGAGCGGGTGGCGTGGCTCGTCGGTGCCCACGTGGCCGCCAAGCGCTATCTCGTGGCCACCGAGCCCGCCTACCGCAACCGGTTGAGCCCAACGTCGGTGCGGTCCTTGGCCGTGCAGGGCGGGCCCATGGGCGCCGTGGAGGCGGAGGCCTTCGCCGCCATGTCCGGAGCGGCCGACGCCGTGCTCCTGCGCCGGTGGGACGAGGCGGCCAAGGACCCGGGCGCCTCGGCGGCCGACCTCGGCGCCGTCGTGGACCTGCTGGACGGGCTCGGGCGGTGACGTGACCGCTCCCGTGGTCGTCCGGCCGGCGACGGTCGGTGACCTCGACGCCGTTCTCGGCCTGGTGGAGCAGATGGAGGGCCACGGCGACACGCCCCGCCGGCGGGGGGCGCCGGCGGCCTTCGCCGAGGCCGTCGCCCGCTCCGACGTCCGGGCGGTGGTGGCGGAGGCCGACGGTGAGGTGGTGGGCTACGCCGAGGTCCACGCCCGGCCATCCGTGCTGCACGGCTGCCGCCAGGCGTGGCTGGGGGCGTTGGCGGTGGCGGGCGACCGGCGGGGGAGCGGCGTCGGTCGGCGCCTCGTCGAAGTGGTGCGTGACGAGGCGGCGGTGCTGGGTTGCGACGAGGTGGTGCTGGAGAGCTCGTCGTGGCGGGAGCGGGCGCACCGGTTCTACGAGAGCCTCGGCTTCGAGGAGCAGTCGCCGGCGCACCGCTTCAGGCTCCCCGTGCCGGCGGGTGGCGCTCCCGGCGGCATCAACGGCGAGCTCACCGCCCGCTTCCTGGTGGTGGCGGCAGCGGCAGCCACCGCCGTGGCCGGGGCCGTCGGCGGCCTAGCCGATCGGGAGCCCGTGGGCACCGGTGCCGACGGCGCTCCGACCGAGGCGGCGGACCGGGCGGCGGAACAGGCGGCCGTGCACCACCTGGCCCGGCTCGGCGTGCCCATCGTGAGCGAGGAGTCCGGCCTCCTCGGCGAGGAGGCGCCCGCTGCCGGCGAGCCGTGGATCTCCCTCGACCCGCTCGACGGCAGCCGCAACTTGCGGTGCGGGCTGCCCCCCTACGCCACGTCGATGGGACTGGTGCTCGACGGGCGGCCACTCGCCGGCCTGGTTTATGACCTGTCCTCGGGCCGACGCTGGTGGGCGACGGAGGCCGGCGGCGCGTTCGTGGACGGGCGGCCGGCCCGGGCCCGGCCGGGCCCGGTGGTCATCGTCCCCAGCCCGGTGCCCGGCGGCGCCGTCGAGGTTGTCGACGGTTACGACCGCGTGCGGGTGTCGGGCAGCACCACCGTCGACCTCTGCCGGGTGGCCGACGGCTCCGGCGGCGCCTTCGTCGACACCGTCCGGGGCGTGGTGCACGTGCACGACCTGGCTGGCCCACTGGCCGTGCTGCAACAGGCTGGCGCTGCGGTGCTGGGCTCCGATGGGCGCACGCCGGTCCTCGTGCCCGATGCGAGGGCGACGTACCGCATCGTGGCCGCCGCCACGAGGCATGAGGCGACGAGGTTGCATGCGCGGGCCGGCGCCCGTAGCCCCGTAGCCCCGTAGCCCCGTAGCCATTGAGCGGTCCCTCATGTTAGGCGTCCCCCTTGCCGGTGCGGACGTTTAGGCGGCCACGACGGGCGGACACCTCCACGTCGACCACATCGAAGGCGGCCAGTTCCGCCAGGCGCAGGCCGCCGTAGAACAACACCGTGGCCACGGGAACGGTCCCGCGCCGAGGGATGGGCCTCCATGATCCGCAGGAACGTCCGCTGCTCTACTCCTAGAGCGCTCGGGGGGGACTTGGGTCAGCTCCTCGCGCGGGACTGCGCACCGTGGTCGACGTGGCGAGAGAGCGGATCGCCGACGGTTCGCACGGAGGCACACGACCCGGCTCGGGCAGGGCTGTCCACTGATCGCCACAACATGAGCATGTCGATCTCCCCTCGGAGGCTGTCGTCTGGAAGACCGATCACCGTGAAGCCGATGACCTCTCCGTCCGGGACAGCAAACGCGACGGCGTACTCATCACACGGGGTCGCCTATCAGGCGCTTGATATTTCCGCCAGTCCCATTCAACAGTTGCCGAAAGATCCGCCGACAACCAACCGTCGCCTCCATCGAGTCCAAGACCGGAGCCCATGCCCGAGGGAAGCTCGACGACTGCTTTGGCGCCGTTCCACGTTGGATAATCGGGAAACCTAGTGATCCGCTCCGTCACCGTGCTCGGATTCACGCATCGATGAAATATGCGGTCTTCCGCAGTAACTGCCCCTTTTACTGCGGAGCCTCGCCGGGCCGCCCTTGGGATCTCGGGAGCTGTCACACCTCCGGCGTAGGGTGACACCGACATGTTTACTGCGAGCTCGCCTGCGCATGGCGAGGAAGGACGCGCCATGGGTCAGTTGCACATCGACGGCTGGGGCGTGGCCCAGGCCGACCTGGAACGCAGCTGGGCGGGCCGAGAGCTGGCCGACCGCTGCTGGCTGTTCCGATCGGCTACCACGTGGACGCTGGTCACCATGCGCGCAGCGTGCGCTACGACGACCACGACCAGCCCAGCGGTGGCCACGCCACCATCACCTCCCGAGAGTTCTTCACCCTCGACGAGGTGGCCGAGGAGGCGGAGCGCACCTACATCACCGGCTCTTGGACGGAGCTGCTCGACGCTGGCTACGAGCACGACGCCGACCTGTACCGAGCGTGGGTGCCCGAGGCGATCCGCCGGGACTTCGACCACGCCTCCATCCACCGCAAGGACCTGGCCCTCTACACCGGGCTGTTCGCCGGCGACCCGGTGCCGGCGCTGGGACGCCAGCTCCGGAACCGGGAGAGCGAAGCCGTCGAGCAGATGGCGGCCCACCTGGTAGAGCTTGGCTTCGCTATCGTCGACGAGCGACCGGCCGTGGACGATGCCCCGAACGACTGGGGTGATCCTCTCCTCGGCGCGCTGCGGGTCCGTCGCTATGGCTGGGAGGCCGAGGCTGGGGCGGCTGATCCCGACCTGGGCCCCGAGGGCATCGTGGGAGAGGCCC
>JAUJOW010000009.1 GCA_030447445.1 Acidimicrobiales bacterium
CGTGACGGGAGTGCAGACGTGGGCCCTTCCGATCGGCGGTCGCGGGCCCCCACCCCGGCGCCCCGCCGGTGGGCCTCGTTGGCGTGGCGGCCGGCGCCGGCCCCCATGTCGAGGAGGAGGGGACCGGCCCGGACACCGAGCCGGTCGTAGTCGACGGTCAGCACGGTCGCTCAGCCCGTCCCGTGGCCGTGGTGCTCGGCCAGGAGCGCCCGGTACTGGTCCACCGTGCGGGCGGCCGTGCTCCGCCAGCTCCACAGATCGATGACCCGGCGGCGCCCGGCCTCCCCGATCCGGTCACAGAGGGCGGGATCCTCGAGGGCGGTGCGGATGCGGGCGGCGAGGGCGTCGGCGTCGCCGGGCGGGACCAGCAGGGCGGTGTCGCCGTCGCTGCCGACGACCTCGGGGAGGGCCCCGCCGGTGGTGGCCACCACGGGAACGCCGCAGGCCATCGCTTCGATGGCCGGCAGCGAGAAGCCCTCGTAGAGCGAGGGGACAACGGCCAGGGTGGCCTCGGAGTACAGCTCGACGATGCGCTGGTCGGCCACCCCGCTGACGAAGGTGATGTGGTCGGTGAGGCCGAGCCGCTCGATGGTCTCGGCCGAGCGACCCCCCTCCTTCTTGCGGCCGATGACGGTGAGGTACACGTCGCTGCGCTCCGTGCGGAGCTTGGCCACGGCCTCGAGCAGGAAGGTCAGCCCCTTCATGGCCACGTCGGCGCTGGCCGTGGTGATCAGGTGCCCCGGGCGCCGCTCGACGGTGGGGACCGGGGCGAACCGCTCGGGGTCGACGCCGACGGGCACCACGTGCATCCGCTCGAGCGGCACCTTGTGGTCGCGGTGGATGTCCTCCATGGAGCTCGACGAGACGGTGATGACCCTCGGCACCCGTCGGGCCACCGCCGTCTGCATGCGGGTGAACCCGTACCAGCGGGACAGGGTGACCTTGCGGTAGAGGCTGCGGGCGTGGGCGACCTCGAGCCGGCGGTCCACGGTGATCGGGTGGTGGATGGTGGCCACGAGGGGGAAGCCGAGGCGGGCCAGGCCCAGCAGTCCCCAGCCCAGGCTCTGGTTGTCGTGGACGAGGTCGAAGTCCTCACGGCGGCGGCGCAGCGCCGCCAACGCCCGCACCGAGAAGGCCAGCGGTTCGGGGAAGGAACCCGACGAGAAGGCCGTCACCTCCACGAGGTCGGCCAGGCTCTTCAGCTCCCACAGGCCGGGCATCCGCATGGGGAAGTGGTCGTTGTAGATGTCGAGGCTGTGCAAGCGGTGCAGGGGCACCCGCTCGTCGAGCTCGGGGTAGGGCTGGCCGGAGAACACCTCGACGTGGTGGCCGAGGTCGACCAGGGCCTTCGACAGGTGGCGGACGTAGATCCCCTGGCCACCGACGTGGGGCTTGCCCCGGTAGGTGAGGAGCGCGATGCGCAACGGGCGGTCGGCGGGCATGGGGGCCAAAGCGTCGCCGGGACTGACCCGCTGGTCAAGCCTGACGGACCGGTCAGGACAGGCCCACGGGGTCACCCACGGCGACCGGGCCGGCGCTGGTCACGGCGGCGTAGACGCCGAGGTTGTTCTCGTGGTGGTCGCGGAGGGCAGCGGCCACGCCGGTGTCCCGACGGAGGCCGGGCTGGGCCCGGCTGGGCATGGGGCAGCGCACCGTGGGCATCAGCACCGACAGCTCGGCGCCGCCGAGGGTGAGCGTGCGGCCGACCCAGGCGTCCTCGACGAAGTCGCCGCCATGCTCGTGCGCGGCGGCATCGGCGCCGGTGTCGATGAGGGCGGTGGGGCGAAACCGGCGGACGTCCCAGTCGCCATCGGGGTGCAGGGCCCGGCCGGCGGCCAGGCTGGCATCGGTGACGAGGTGGGCGGCGGCGAGGTCGAGGAAGGTGCCGTCGGGGCAGGCCCACTCGAAGAGCTCTTGATCGGGCCGGTCGGCGTCCAAGCTCATCTCGAACGCTCGGGTGGCGCCGTCGTCAGCGGCGACCAGGCGCACGGGCCGGTCCAGCCAGGCCGACAGGGCGGCGTGCACGCCGGGGTCATCGGCGGCCCACTCGGTGCCGTCGGGGAGCGCGATGGTCACCGTGCCGTCCGCCTCGGTTCGGGCGGTGGCCTCCAGCAGGGCGCCGACCCGCTTGGCCGTCAGCAGGCGCTCGTCGTCGCCCCGCACGGCGTAGCGCCGGTCGCCGTCGAGGCTCTGCGGGCCGAGCACCCCGTCGGCGATCCGCTCGCCCTGCATCGACTTCACCGGGAACCGCCACAGCTCGGCCACCGTGCCCAGCACCCGTTCGGTCACGGCCGCGACGCTAGCCAACCACCGTCACAGGAGGAGCTGGCTGACGGTGTGGATGACCAGACCGGCCAGACCGCCGACGATGGTGCCGTTGATGCGGATGAACTGCAGGTCCCGACCCACCTGCAGCTCGATGCGGCGGGTGGACTCGTCGGGGTCCCAGCGCTCCACGGTGGTGGCGATGAGGTCGCCGATCTCACCCCGGGACTGCTCGACCATCTCGACGGCCGCCGAGGTGATCCAGTCGTCGACCTTGCGCTGGAGCGAGGGGTCGTCCCGCAGCCGCTCACCGAAGCCGACCACACCGGCCTCGATGCGACGGCGCAGCTCCGAGCTGGGGTCGGCGGTGCGGTCGAGCAACGCCTGCTTCAGGTCGGCCCACACCCCTCCCGACCAGGCCCGCACGGAGGGGTGGCCGAGCAGCTCCTCCTTCAGCTCCTCGGCCCGGACCCGCATGGCCGGCGACGTCTTCAGGTCGGCGGCGAGGGTCTGGACCCGTTCGTCGAAGTGGGCCCGCAGCTCGTGGTGGGGGTCGGCAGCGACGTCGGCCAGCAGGCGCTGCACCCCTTCGAAGAGCTTGGCGAAGACCCGGTCGTCGAGGGTCTCGGGCACCCACCACGGCGACTCCATGCCGAGCCGCCGCCGGAGGGCATCGCGGTTGGCTTCGAGCGTCTCGCCCACCTTGCGGAGGGCGACACCGAACAGCTCCTGGTGACGCCCGTCGGCGATGGCGATGTCGAGGCCCCGGCTGAGGAGCGGGGCCGCCGGCGTGGCCCGCACCTTGCGGGCGATGGCCGTCTCGATGGCGTCCTGCACCTCGTCGTCCCGCAGGGCCTCGACCGCCGTGCGGACCACGGTGGCCAGCTGCTCGCCGACCCGAGCGGCGTTGGCCGGCCGAGCCAGCCACCCACCGAGACGCACGGCGATGGGCGTCCCCGACAGCTTCTCGGCCACCACCTCGCGGGTGAGGAAGTTCTGCTGGACGAAGGTGCCGAGACCCCGCCCGATGTCGTCCTTGCGGTTGGGGATGATGGCGGTGTGGGGGATCCGTAGGCCGAGCGGGTACCGGAACAGGGCGGTGACGGCGAACCAGTCGGCGAGCGCCCCCACCATCGCCGCCTCGGCGGTGGCTCGGACGTAGCCCAGCCACCCGTGGTCGGCCTCGAGCACCCTGGCGACCACGAACACCACCGTGGCGGCCACGAGGAAGCCGGTGGCCGTCCGCTTCATCCGGGCCAGGTCCCGACCTCGCTGCGCCTCGTCACCGGCGGCGACGGCGGTACCGGTGAGGGCGGATTCGGTCACCTCGGGGGCCTCGCCTCTCATGGGTTCGACCACCTGAG
The DNA here is from genome assembly GCA_030447445.1 of Acidimicrobiales bacterium. Classification (GTDB taxonomy): domain Bacteria; phylum Actinomycetota; class Acidimicrobiia; order Acidimicrobiales; family Iamiaceae; genus JAUJOW01. The sequence continues at coordinate 3,630 of JAUJOW010000009.1, forward strand.
GTCCAGCTCGGCGACCAGGGCCTGGCCCGGCGGAACGATGTCGGGCTCCCGGTTGAGGCTGTCGGGTGGGGCGGTCTGCGGTTCCACGCACAGCCCGACGGCGGGCTCGTCGTAGACGACCCACTGCCGGCACGAGGAGGCCAACGTGATGGTGCGGGCGCCGGGCCAGGTGATGGATGGCGGACGGGTGAGGTCGGTGAAGCAGTCGTCCCAGGGCCCGGGCGGCGGCCGCACCAGCGCACCGGTGGGGAGGCCGTCGGGGCCTCGCTGCCACATGGCGCCGGCGGCCAGGTCGAGCTCGGCCGGCCCCCCCGTGGCGAGGTGGCGGCGGAACCACGGGTGCCACCCACAGGCCGCCGGCATGGGCCGGTCCGCGGCGTGGACCTCGAGGGTGAGCCGGAGCTGGTCGGGCCCGAGGACGATGCGGTGGACGACGTGGCCGCCGAAGGGCCAGGGATCCTCCAGGGCCACCTTGAGACGGGCCGAGGTGCCGTCGTGGCCGTCGTCGTCCCAGGCCGTCGACCACACCGTGCCGTGGACGGCGTGGGGAGGCAGGGTGAGGGGGAAGCGGTGCTCGGCGCTGGCGAAGGACAGCCGGCCCCAGCCGAGCCGCCCGGCCCAGGGGGCCATCGGATAGCACCCCCAGTGCAGGGGCCCGGGGGCCGGCGCGTCGGCCGGTGCCACGAGCAGGTCGATGCCGTCGAGGGCGATGGCCGCCACCCGTCCGCCGGCGTCCGGTTCGACCTCGACCCGGGCCGGTCCGCTCTCCAGGGTGATCACGGGCTCAGTGTCGCCGCTGCGGCCGGCGCGCCGCATACCTTCGGGGCCGTGCGGGCCCTCGTCCAGCGGGTGGAGCGGGCGGCGGTGTCCGTCGGCGGCGAAGAGGTCGGTGCCATCGGTGCCGGGCTCTGCGTCTTCGTCGGCGTGACCCACACCGACACCGCCGCCGTGGCCGAGCGGTTGGCGGCCAAGCTCTGGCACCTGCGGGTGATGGGTGACGACGCCGGCGTCATGAACCGTTCCCTCGCCGACACGACGGGGGCGGTCCTCGTCGTCAGCCAGTTCACCCTCTACGGCGACACCTCGCGAGGCCGGCGCCCGTCATGGGTCGGGGCCGCCTCCCCGGCGGTGGCTGAGCCGCTCGTCGACGCCGTCGTGGACGCCCTCCGCGACCTCGGCGCCACCGTGGCCACCGGCCGCTTCGGCACCGACATGGCCGTCGAGCTGGTGAACGACGGACCGGTCACCCTCCTCGTCGATCTGTGAGCGGTGGCTGCGCAGCGTGGCCAGCCAGGCGACGGCCACGAGGGCGGCGCCGAGGGCGATGAAGGGGCGGTCGCCGAGGCGGGTGTACGGCGTGAGGCCGGTGCGGAGGGCGAGGTCGTCCACGAGCACGGCCTGCTCGCTCACGCCGGTGCGGTCGAGCACCCGTCCGTCGGGGGTGATGAAGGCGGTGAAGCCGGTGGGTGCGATCTGGGCCGCCCACCGCCCCGTCTCGATGGCCCGCAACTGCGACGACGCCACCTGTTGGGTCTGCACGATGGTCCCGGTGAACGAGGCGCCGTTGGTCGGGTTGAGCAAGGCGCCGGCGCCGTGGAGCACCGCTTCGCGGGCCCGGTGGCCGAAGAACACCTCCCAGGAGATGGCCACGCCGAGCGTGCCCTGCGGCGTCACCACGACGGGCGGGCCCCTCCCCACGATGGCATCGCGTTGGGGCAGGGCGTCACCGGCGACCGGCTCGAGCAGGCCACGGAAGGGCACCCACTCCCCGAAGGGGACCCGCTGGACCTTCTCGTACCGGTCGACGACGGTGCCGCTCCGGTCCCACACCACCGACGCGTTGTGGAAGGACTCGTCGTCCTCGGTCTCGACCACGCCGGCCACGAGGGTGGTGCGCAGGCGCCGGGCCAGCTCGGCGAGGTCGTCACCCTCGGCGGCGTCGACCACGTAGCCGTCGGTGTCGACCACGTCCTCGGGCCAGAGGGTGAGGTCGACGCCGGCGGGGACGGCGGCGCTGGCCTCGAGGTGGCGCTCGAACACCACCCGGTCATCGACGTCCTCGTCTCGTGTGCCCTGGGCCCCGCCGCCCTGCACGAGCGCCGCCGACAGGGTGGTGCCGGTGTCGCGCCCGTGGGGGGCGGCTGCCGCTGCCCCGAGGAGGAGGGCCACGGCGGCGGTGCCGAGGAAGGCCGGCTTCCATGCCCGTTCGACCGCCGCGTTCACCGCCACCCCGATGGCGACGACAGCAGCCCCCACCACGAGGACCCCACCGAGACCGGCCACCGGGGCCAGCGGACCCTGGACCTGGCCGAGGGCCAGGGTCGACAGCGGCACCCCGCCGAAGGGCCAGGACACCCGCCACGCCTCCGACAGCAGCCACGCACCCGGGAGGGCCAGCCGACGCCACCGGCCCGGCGGGCACACGGCGGCGGCGCCGCCGATCATGGCGCCGTAGACGGCGACGGCCACCAGGTAGCCGGGGACGGTCACGTCCTTCATCCACGAGAGCGACGGTCCCAACAGGGCCAACCCGACCAGCACCCCGCGGCAGAACCGTGCGCCCACCGGCTGATCGGCGATCAGGCGGTCGAACAGCGCGATGCCGGCCACGGCCAGGGGCCAGAACCCCCACGGGGGCAGCGACAGGGCCAGCAGGACGCCGGCGGCCAGCCCGGTGAGCGCCACCTTGCTCATCGGCCGGCGGCGGCCGACACCCGGTCGGCGGCCTCCATGCCGCTGCGGATGCAGGCGGGCACGCCCACCCCCCGCAGGGCGGCGCCAGCCACCACCACCCTGGGGCAGCGGTCGGCGAGGTCGGACTCGACCGCCGCCATCCGGTCGAGGTGGCCGGGGGCGTACTGGGGGAACGAGTCGGGCCAGCGGGTCACCCGGGTGGCCTCGGGCGGGCCGCGGAGGTCCATGGTCCGGGCAAGGTCCCCGACCACGGCGGCGACCAGGTCGTCGTCGTCGAGGTCGAGGGCGCGGTCGTCACCGTGGCGTCCGGCTGACGCTCGCAGCAGCACCGTGCCGTCTCCGTGTTGCGGGGCGAGGTGGGCCCACTTGCTGCTGGTCCACGAGCAGGCCGTGACGGTGGCGGCCTCGCCCCGGGGGACGAGGAAGCCACTGCCGTCGAGGGGCCGACCGAGGTGGACCGGGTCCACGGCAAGGGTCACCACGGCGACCGACGCGTGCTCGACGGCGGCGAGGTGCTCGGCGGCGGTGGGTGCGAGCGACGCCAGCAGCGGCGCCATCCCCCAGGCCGGCAGCGCGAGGACGGCCCCGTCGCCTTCGAGGGTCGTGCCGTCGTCGAGGTCGACGGCGACGCCCTCGTCGCTCCTCGGCTCGAGGGCGACGGCCCGGCGACCGGTGGCCCACGTCACCTCGGGCATGGCCGCCACCAGGGCGTCCACCAGCCGGCCCATGCCGGCGAGCGGGCTGGCGAAGACGGGCGCGCCGGCGCCGGCCCGCCGCTGCTGTGCCCGGCAGGCCTCGATGAGGCTGGTGTGGGCCGGGTCGTGGGCGGCGGCGTGGAGCGGGGGGACGACGGCGGCCAGGCTGAGCCGGTGCGTGTCACCGGCGTTGATGCCGCCGACCAGGGGGTCGACGAGCGCCGCGACCACCTCGGGGCCGAGGCGGCACCCGACCACGGCGGCGATGGTCTCGTCGGTGGCGTCGTCCTGGTGGTGCGGTCCAGTGGCGGCGGCGTCGAGGTCGCGGCGGGCTCGGTCGAGCCCGGCCGGCGACACCAGGCCGCTGGCGGCGAGCGCGTCGAGGTCGGTCGGGACCCCCATGAGCTGGGGAGGCAGCGCCCGCAGGGCCCCGTGGCGCCAGATGTAGGCGCGGCCCACAGCCGGATGGGTGAGCTCGCCGTCGATCCCGAGCGCCCGACACAGATCGGCCGCCCATGGCACCCGCAGCAGGAAGGCGTCGGCGCCTTCGTCGACGGGTCGACCGGCGAACGGCGACGTCCGCAGCTTGCCCCCTACCCGGTCGTCGGCCTCGACGACGGTGACGGCGGTGGCGGCGCCGGTGAGGCGGTAGGCGGCGGCCAGCCCGGCGATGCCGCCACCCACCACGACGACATGGCCGGTCATCGGCCGGTCATCGGTGCGTGGCGGTGACGGCGCCCACCACCCGGTCGGCCAGGGCGGCGAGCACGGGAGGGTGGTCGTCGATCGACCGGGTGCGGGTGAAGGCCAGCCCGGCCCGCTCGGCCACCTCCTTGGCCTCCACGTCGAGGTCGAACAGCACCTCGAGGTGGTCGGCCACGAAGCCCTGCGGGCACACGCACACCCCCTCGGCGCGGCCGGTGGCGGCCAGGTCCTCGATGACCGAGAGGATGTCGGGGCCTCGCCAGGATTCGGGGGTCCGACCGGCGCTCTGCCACGCCATCGACCATCCCGCCCAGGGCTGGAGCCCGACCCGTTCGGCGACAGCGGCGGCCGACTCGCGCAGCTGGTCGGGGTAGGGGTCGCCGGCCAGCACCCGCTCAGGGAGGCTGTGGGCGGTGAAGAGCACCTTGTGCCGCTCGGGCAGGCCGGCGCGGGCCTCGGCGACAGCCTTGGCCAGGAAGTCGAGGAAAGCAGGTTCGCGGTGCCAGCTCTCGATGGCGATCGCCGTCATGTCGAGGGCGGCGGCGGCATCGGCCAGCCGGCGCTGGTACTCGCCCACGCTGGCCGCCGAGTAGTGGGGGGCCAGCACGAGGCCGACCACCGAGGCGACGCCGGAGTCGGCCAGGGTGGCGACGGCGTCCTCGATGAAGGGAGCGGCGTGCTTCTGGCCCAGCACCACCCTCCATCGGCCCGGAGCCCGCTCCTCGAGGGCGGCGGCGATCCCCGCTCGCTGGGCTTCGGTGCGCTCGGCCAGGGGCGAGGTGCCGCCGATGGCGTCGTAGCGGCGCACGAGGTCGGCGAGCTGCTCGGCGGTGGGCCGTCGACCCCGACGGATGTGGGTGTAGTACGCCTCGACGTCGCCAGGGGTGGCCGGGGTGCCGTAGGCCATCACCACCACGCCGAGCGCGGCGGCCTCAGAAGAGCTCACGCTGCCACCTCGCCGTCGGCCCGCCCCTCGGCGTGCACGAGCTCGACGATGCGACCGAGGACGGCCGGGTCGGTCTCGGGAAGCACGCCGTGGCCGAGGTTGAAGACGTGTCCGGGGTGGCCGGCGTTGCGGGCCAGCACGGCGCGGACCCGGTCGGCGACCACCTCCCAGGGGGCCAGCACGACGGCCGGGTCGAGGTTGCCCTGGAGGGCCACGTCGGGGCCGAGGCGGCGGCGGGCGTCGTCGAGGTGCACCCGCCAGTCGACACCGACGACATCGGCACCGGCCCGGTGCATGAGCCCGAGCAGCTCACCGGTGCTCACCCCGAAGTGGATGCGGGGCACGCCGAGGTCGGCCACACCGGCGAACACCTTGGCGCTGGCGGGGAGGACGAAGCGCTCGTAGTCGGCGGGGTCGAGGGCACCGGCCCAGCTGTCGAACAGCTGCACCACCGACGCGCCGGCCCCGACCTGGGAGCGGAGGGAGGCGACGGCGATGTCGGCCAGCCGGTCGAGGAGCGCCGCCCACAGCCCGGGGTCGCCGTACATGAGCGCCTTCGTGCGGGCGTAGGTGCGCGACGGGCGACCTTCGACCAGGTAGCTGGCGACCGTGAAGGGGGCCCCGGCGAACCCGATGAGCGGTGTTGCGCCGAGCTCGCCGGCGACGGTTCGCACCGTCTCCACGACGTAGGGCGTGTCAGTGTCGGGGTCGAGGGGGCGCAGCCGCTGGAGGTCGGCGCGGCAGGCGAAGGGCCGGTCGACCACCGGGCCCACGCCGGGGGCCACGTCGACGCCGAAGCCGATGGCGGCGACCGGCGTGACGATGTCGGAGTAGAGGATGGCGGCGTCGACGCCGTAGCGCCGTACCGGCTGCAGCGTGATCTCGGCGGCCAGGTCGGGGACCCGAATGGCGTCGAGGATGCTGCCCTCCCCCCGGAGGGCCCGGTACTCGGGCAGGGACCGCCCGGCCTGGCGCATGAACCACACCGGCACCCGGGCCCTGGGCTGTCGTCGACAGGCGCGCAGCAGGGGAGCGTCGAGCGGCGGGGCCACGCGGGTCACGGTACCGTCGGCCGCGCCGCCCCTCAGATCAGCGGCCACGGGTAGCGGCGGCCGCTCGGGTCGACCGGGAACGTGCCGGCCCGGAGCAGGCGGAGAGCCCGCACCCCCACCGCGTCGCACTCCTCCGGGGAGAGCAGGTGGCGGAGGAGGGCGGCCAGGTCGGCGTCGACGAGCGCGGTGACGGCCTCGACCAGCTCGTCGGGCAACGGCTCGCCGCCGAAGTCCCAGATCACGGTGCGCAGCTTCGGGCCGGGCGCGAAGGACAGCCCGTTGTCGATGCCCCAGAGGTGCCGATCGGCGTCGATGAGGCAGTGGCCGCTCTTGCGGTCGGTGCTGTTGGCGAGCACGTCGAAGGCGCAGATCCGCCGCAGTTGGGGATGGGTGGCCTCGTCCTCGAGGAGGGTGAAGTAGTGCTGTTCGAAGTCGGCGTCGATGAAGAGCTGGAGGGAGCCCTCCCCCAGCGGGGCATCGTCACGGGTGGTCGTGGGCGGCACCATGTCCCAACCGAGGGCGTCGGCCAGCACCCACGCCGCCACCTCCCGCCGGTAGAGACCGGCGGGGAAGTCCCACAGCGGCCGCTCGCCCCGGACCGGCTTGTACACCGCTCGGGTGCAGGCGTCGCCCTTGGCCACCTCGACGAGGAAGGTGCCGTTGGAGCTCCACGGCATGCGCCCGATGACGTCGATCCTGCCGGTGCGGAGCAGGGTGAGCGGTGTCAGGGTCACGCCGGGGGACGGTGCCCGTTGGTGCGGGGACAGGAGTGGTCGGGCCCCTTCGGGTGCCCGCACAGCCCGCAGGGCGGCCGGCCGGCCTCCACCACCTGACCGGCCCGGGCGATGTAGGCGGCGACCTGAGCTCGGGTGAGCGACAGGTGGAGGCGGGCCCCGGTGGCCTCACCTTCGTCCCCTGTCTCCTCGCCCTCGGTGTCGATGCGCTCCTCGACCCGCAGCTCGATCCGGTCGGCGGACTCGTCGTAGCCGATGGCCATGGTGCCTGCCGTCCACGCCGCCATCACCGGTTCGACCAGCTCGGGTGCCGGCGGGGGGTCGGTGATGGGCGGCAGATCGGCCAGGACGCCGGCCAGGAACTCCGCCAGGCCGGCCACCTGTTGCTTCTCGCACTTCACCGACACCACGGTGCTGCCCGAGGTGGCCTGCAGGTAGAACACCCGTCGTCCCGGCTCCCCCACCGTGCCGGTGGTGAAGCGGTCGACGTCGGTCAGCTCGAAGGACTCGCTGAACCCACCGGGCTCGCTCATTCGGGCTCGCTCATTCGGGCTCGCTCACGAGGCGGTCAGCCCGGCCAGCTCACCGCCGGTCGAGTTGACGGTCAGGACCACCGGTCCGCCGGCGGCGTAGGCCACCGCCGTGACCGAGCACGGTGACACCACGATGCGCTGGAACAGGTCGAGGTGGGTGCCGAGGGCCGCCGCGACCGCCGCCTTGATGGGGTCGGCGTGGGACACGCAGACGATGGTCTCGCCCCGGTGCCGTCCGCACAGCCGCCCGACGGCGCCGGTGATGCGGGTCTGCATCTCGGCGAAGGACTCGCCGTCGGGGAACCGGAAGCCGCTCGGGTACTGCTGCACGGTCTTCCACTCCGGCAGCTTGCGCAACGCCTTCAGCTCCGCGCCGGTCCAGGACCCGAAGTCGCACTCGTCCAGCCCGCGCTCCGTACGGGTGCGGAGGCGGCGGGCCCGGGCGATGGGAGCGGCGGTCTCCCGGGCCCGCTCCAAGGGCGAGGTGTAGACGGCGGCCACCTCCTTCAGCGCGGCGATGCGCTCGGCGGCGGCGCCGGCCTGGTCGGTGCCGGCGTCGGCGAGGTGGAGCCCCGGCGCCCGACCCGGCAGCGTGGCTCCGGTGGTGGGTGTCTGGCCGTGGCGCACGTAGAGGACCAAGGTGGGGGCCGGAGGCTTGGAGCGCGCCATGAGAGCGGCCAACCTATCGTCGATGGTCGATTCCTTGGCCCGGGTGGAGGCCGACGTGATCGGGTGCCGGGCCTGTCCGAGGTTGGTGGCCTGGCGGGAGCAGGTCGGCCGGGACAAGCGGGCCGCCTTCCGCGACGAGGACTACTGGGCCAAGCCCGTACCGAGCTTCGGGGATCCCGCCGCCCACCTGGTCATCGTCGGGCTCGCCCCCGCCGCCCACGGCGGCAACCGGACGGGCCGCATCTTCACCGGCGACCGCTCAGGCGACTTCCTGTACGCCGCGCTGCACCGGGCCGGCTACGCCAACCAGCCGACGAGCCGGCACCGGGGTGACGGGCTGGTGCTCACCGGGGCGTGGATCACGGCGCCGGTCCACTGCGCCCCGCCCGCCAACCAGCCGACCCCAGCCGAACGCGACGCCTGCGGCGTCTACCTCGAGCGGGAGCTGGCCCTGCTCAGCGGGGTGCGGGTGGTGCTCGTGCTCGGCGGGTTCGCCTACCAGGTGATGGCCGGCCTGCTCGGGGCCCGACCCCGCCCGCGGTTCGCCCATGGCCTGGAGGTCCCAGCGCCGGACGGGCGCACCATCGTGTGCTCCTACCACGTGAGCCAGCAGAACACCTTCACCGGCACGCTCACCCCGGCGATGCTCGACGCCGTGCTCTCCCGAGCCCGGGCCCTCGGCACGGCCTGACCGACCTCAACCGGCGGGCTCCCGACCGGTGAATCCCTAGCGGACGAGCGCCACCAGCTCGCCGCCGGCGTAGAGCACGGCGGTCAGGCCGAGGAACAGGGCGACCACCGTGCGGAGCCTCCGATCCGAGGTGCGGACGGTGAGGGCGGCGCCGAGGCGGGCGCCGGGCACGACACCGACGGCCAAGAGCAGCGCGAAGCGCCAGTCGATGTCGCCGAGCAGGGCGTGGGTGACGGTGCCGGGCACGGCGAACAGGGCGACGCAGGCCAGGGACGTGGCGATCGCCTCCTTGATCGGCACGCGAGCCACCTGGGTGAATCCGGGCACCATGACGATGCCGCCCCCCACACCGAGCAGTCCCGACAGGAGGCCGGCCACCAGGCCGACGGCGGCGAACCGCACGGGGGCCACCTCCGCCGAGGTGGTGCCGAAGGGGGCGACGGGGGCGACCTCGGCATCGGACTCCGGGTCGGCCCGGGCTGGTCCCGTCGTCCGGGCTTCGGCCTCGTCGGCGGCCCGGCCGCTCGTGTACATGCGCCACGCGCTGAACCCGAGCAACCCGGCGGTGAGGAGCATCAGCAGATGTCCTTCGCCGGGCACCACCCTCGACAGGATCGAGCCGGCCACGGCGGCGATGATGCCGAGGGGCGCCGTCCAGGCCACCACCCGCCAGTCGATGAGGTGCTCCCGGACGTACCGGGCGGTGCCGCTCGCCGCTCCCGGGATGATGGACGGCAGCGTCGTCCCCACCGCCACCAGCGCCGAGGCGCCGAGGGCCCGGATGGCCGGTGTGGAGATGACAGCTCCGCCCACGCCGAACAGGCCCGACAGCGCCCCGGTGGCCACGCCGGCGAGCACGGTGAGCGCGTCACGCAGCGGTCCGGGATCCATGCGGCTGTCTACGGGGAGGGCCTGGTGGAGGCAAGTCGGCGATTCGGAGGTCACCGACCCCCCCGATAGCGTTGCTCCGATGTCCTCCGAGCCGGCCCCGCCGCTGCCGCCGCCTCCTCCTGTTCCCACGACGCGGCGGAGGACACGGCGCCTCGCCGCCGCCGTGGCGGTGGCGGCGGTGCTCGTCGGCGGCTGCACGGGGGCCCGCAAGGACCCCACCAAGTACGGCGACACGACGAGGCGCAACTTCATCGAGGGTTGCGTCGACCAGGGCCGGGATGCCGGCCTCGACGGTGCCGCCCAGGTGTGCCGCTGCGCCTATTCCCGCATCGTGGACGAGGTGTCCTTCGCCCAGTTCAAGAAGGACAACGACGCCTTGGAGAAGGACCCGGGCCCCCTCCCGGTGCGGTACCGGCGGATCATCGACCGGTGCGCGGAGGGGCAGGCCGAGCCCGGCTGACCGGGCGGCCGGCTGACCGGCGGCCTATGCCGGCGCCACCTTGGCCGCCGGAGGGGGCAGCACGCCGGGGTAGGGCACCGCCGACTCCGGCCAGCGCTTCCTGCTCTTGGCCGCCAGCTTGTGCATGAGGGCGATGGCAGCGGGGTCGTCGTCGCCGGGTCGGGCGAGGACGGCACCCGAGTCGATCATGCGGGCGATGATCTCCCGGCCGAGCTCGGTGCGGACCACGGTGAGGGTCCAGTCGTTGAACTTGCCGATGCCACCGGTGGAGATGTCGGCGTGTTCGGCGGCGAAGTCGGGGCAGCGGGTGCAGCCTTCACGGGTCCAGGCGTGGCACTCCTTCAGCGGCACCTCGTGGTAGTCGCCGTTGCGCATCCAGATCTGGAAGACGCCCTTGATGTTCATCTTGACCATGTCGGCCCGGGCCAGCCCGTACTTGGCCTCGAACAGCTCGTCGAAGATGGCGTCGTCGAACGTCTTCGAGCACAGCAGGCCGATGTTGAAGATGATCGGCTTGCTGATCTTGCCGACCTTGCGGGACCACATGACCGGCGGCACCGAGGACTGGCAGCCCATCCCCACCAGGGCCAGCTTGGATAACCCCCGCTCGACGGCCTCATCGAGGGCCAGGGTGTTGGCCGAGTAGGTGTAGCGGCTCCCGGCCGAGGCGAGGATCTCCTCCGGGTTGGTCGCCACCCCGGGCTTGGCCTTCCACGTCGTGCCGTCGCCCTCGAGGTAGGACACCAGGGCGGCGTCGATGTACCCCTCGTCCATGGCCCAGATGAGCAGCGCCGAGACCAGCCCGCCGTCCTGACCCATGCGGTGCACCATGTCCTCGCTGGCCCGGGTGAGCAGGATGTCGGAGTAGACGCCGGAGATCTCGTCGGTGCCGCGGAAGCGGCCGAAGAGGTGGTCGTCGGCCTCGGTCTCCCAGGTCCGGAACCGGGGGCAGGCCCGGGTGCAGCTCGTGCAGCCCTTCTGGCCGTGGATGCAGTCGTGGGGGCCGAGCTCCTCCTCGAGGTGGAACGGCTTGTAGCCGCCCTGGGCGTGGTCGTAGCCGATCACGTCGTGCGGGCAGGAGATCACGCACCCGGCGCACCCGGTGCAGAGGCCGGTGGCGATGACCTCGTCGTAGAGCTCCTTCCACTGCGCTGTCCACCGGCCGGTGGGCAGGGCGTCGGCGGGTTGCTCGGGCGCCTCTTCGGTGATGGCCACGGGGCGCAGCGTAGACTCGACCCGGCTTGACCGCTGGGTCAAGATAGGGGCCATGGACCTCACCTATCCGCCCGAAGCCGAGGAGTTCCGTGCCGAGATCCGGGCCTGGCTGACCGAGCACCTGCCCGACGGGTGGTTCGACGAGGGGTTCGCGCTCACCGGTGAGGATCGCAAGCGGTTCAACAAGGCCTGGACCAAGCAGCTCTTCGAGGGCGGCTGGATCTGCGCCTCGTGGCCCACGGAGTACGGCGGCAAGGGCCTGTCCACCATCCAGAACGTGGTGCTCAACGAGGAGTTCGCCCGGGCCCGGGCCCCGCTGCGGGCCGACTTCTTCGGTGACACCCTGGTCGGTCCCACCATCCTCCAGTGGGGCACCGAGGAGCAGAAGAAGCAGTTCCTGCCCGGCATCCTCAAGGGCCAGACGTCGTGGTGCCAGGGCTTCTCCGAGCCCGAGGCCGGCTCTGACCTGGCCTCCCTCAAGACCAAGGCCGTGCTCGACGGCGACGAGTGGGTGGTCAACGGCCAGAAGGTGTGGACCACCCAGGCCCAGTACGCCGACTACTGCTTCCTGCTCGCCCGCACCGACCCCGACGCCCCCAAGCACGCCGGCATCTCCTATCTCCTCGTGCCCATGAAGCAGCCCGGCGTCGAGGTGCGACCCATCGTCCAACCCGACGGGTCGGCCGAGTTCAACGAGGTGTTCTTCAGCGATGCCCGCTGCCCGGAGGCCAACGTGGTCGGGGGGCTGAACAACGGTTGGGCTGTGGCGATGACCACCCTCGGCTTCGAGCGGGGCTCGTCGGCCACCACCAGCCATCGCCGCTTCGAGCGTGAGCTCGACGTCATCCTCGAGCGGGCCCGGGAGAACGGCCGCATCGCCGACCCGGTCATCAGGCAGCGCCTGGTGCGGCAGTGGTCGAAGATCCAGATCATGCGCATCAACGGGTACCGGACGCTGTCGTCGGTGCTGCACGACAAGAAGGACTTCGGGGTGGCCGCCCTCGGGGCCACCAACAAGATGTTCTGGTCCGAGACCCATCGGGACACGATGAAGCTGGCCATGGACATCCTCGGCATGGAGGGTGACGTCCTCACCGGCAAGCCCGGGGACGAGTTCGTGCCCGGCATGGGTCGCCGCGAGGCAGCGCGGGACTACCCGGTGTCCCCGTTGCAGGCATCGTTCTTCTTCTCCCGGTCCGAGACGATCTGGGGCGGCACCGCCGAGATCCAGCGCAACATCGTCGGCGAGCGGGTCCTCGGCCTCCCGAAGGAGCCCAAGCCGACGCCTCGCGGCGACGGTGCGGCGGCTCCGGCGCCGGCGCCGGACCGGGAAGCCAAGGCCGAGCCCGCCGCCACCGGGAGCTGAGCCGACCCGCGCCGGGCATCTGCCGTCGGCCCGTCCGGCGGCACTAGCGTTTTCGATCTCATGGCCCACCTGCCGCCGCCTTCGACGCGCCTCCGACGCACATGGGGTGAGCGTGTCGTGCTGGCCGTCCTGGTCCTGCTCGTGGCCACCTCGGCCAGCGGCGCCGTCGCCGTGGCCTACGGCACGTGGCGGTTCGGCCAGGTCGACAAGATCGACGTCGACCTCCCCGACGCCGCCGACGGTGCTCCCCGCAACTACCTCGTCGTTGGTTCCGACAGCCGGGCACGGCTCGATCCCGACGCTCCTGACGCCGGCGTCTTCGGCCCCGACTCGGGCGGCCGACGGGCCGACACCATCCTCATCGTCCGGGTCGATCCCCGAGGGGGGCGGGCGTCGATGCTCTCGGTGCCCCGCGACCTGTGGGTGCCGATCGCCGGTACGGACGAGCGCCAGCGCATCAACTCCGCCTATGCCGAGGGGCCACAGGTCCTGGCCGACACCCTCCAGCAGTACCTCGGCATCCCCGTCAACCACTACGTCGAGGTCGACTTCCGCGGGTTCAAGGAGCTCGTGGACGCCATCGACGGTGTGCCCATGTACTTCGAGCGGGCCATGAAGGACGACAGCTCCGGGCTCGACGTCCTGCACCCCGGGTGCGTCACCCTCGATGCGGCGCAGGCGCTGGCCTTCGTCCGCGCCCGCCACCTCCAGTACATGCTCGACGGCGAGTACCTCGTCGACCCGAGCGGCGACCTCGGCCGCATCACCCGCCAACAGCTGTTCGTCCGCCAGGCCATCGCCCGGGCCATCTCGAAGGGGTTCTCCAACCCCGTCACCCTCAACCGCCTCGTCGAGGTGGGCGTGGCCAGCGTCGGCATCGACGAGGAGCTGCGGGCGTCGGAGCTGTTGGCCCTCGGACGCCGCTTCCGGTCCTACTCCCCGGACCGCCTCGTCACCCACACGCTCCCCGTGACCGACTTCCGCACCGACGGCGGCGCCGAGGTGCTCGCCCTGCAGGAAGACGTCGCCACACCGGTGCTCGACCTGTTCCGTGACCGTCCCGGTGCCGTGCCGGGCGGGGGGGCAGGTCCGACGGGACCGCTGACCGAGGCCGACGTCTCGGTCCGGGTGCTCAACGGCACAGGGGTCCAGAACCACGCCGGCAACGTGGCCGGCGCGCTGGACCGGGCCGGGTTCGACATCGCCGCCATCGGGAACGTGTCGGAGATCGGCGGGGGGCAGCTCGATCGCACCGAGATCATGTTCAACCCGGTCGACCTGCGGGCCGCCGACCTGCTGGCCCGTCACCTCAGCGCAGGGGCTCGGCTCCGTCCCGACGACGACGTGGAGTCCGGCGCCGCCATCCTGGTCACCGGGCGGGACTTCACCACCGTCGAGGCGGCGGCCCTGCCCCGGGCCGTCGACGGCGGCGAACCGCCCGGCACCGAGCAGACCGCCGCCGACGTCGGCACCGAGGTCGAGGCCGACGGCGGTGCCGAGGCCGACGGGGGCGCTGACGAGGGGAGCGGCGACGGGTCGCCGGCCACGACGACCACGATGCCGGTGGGCCGCACGCCTGGCGAGGCCCCCCCGGGCGAACGCTGTGGGTAGCCACTCGGGGCGCCGGCGGTGACGCCGGCCACGTGCAACCGCGAGACGAGCGTGGTCGGACCCTCGCGATGTCGCCGCGCCGCAGCGGGATCGAGCAGAATGGAGCAGCGCCGTCGTCTCGACATCGGAGGTCTCCGTGTCCGTCCTCAAGCTGGTGCCCGCCAAGATCCATGGTGTGGCCGACTACGCGAGCGGCCTCGCCCTGATCCTCGTCGCGCTGCTGGTCGGTGGATCCGATGAGGCGGTGGCCACCGGCGTCGTGCTCGGGGCCGTGCTCCTGGTGGTCAGCGTCCTCACCGACTACCCCCTCGGGATCGTCAGGGTCGTTCCCTTCAAGGTCCACTCGGCCGGCGACTACCTCGGCGCCGTTGCGCTCATCGCCGCGCCGTTCGTGCTCGGCTTCAACGACACCGACGGCGGTCTGACCGCCTTCTACATCGCCGTTGGCGTCGCCCTCATCGCCATCAGCCTCGTCACCGACTACGAGAACACAGCGACCGATCGCCTCGCGGCAGGGTGACCACGGGGCACGCCTGATGCCTTCGCCGACTCAGGCTGCGGGAGGCGACTGCGTTACTCCCCGGATGCGGATAGCGGAGCGGTACCAGTCGTAGGTGGAGCGGAGGCCGTCGGCAAGGTCGATTGAGTGACGCCAACCGAGGGCATGGATGCGCGACACGTCGAGGACCTTGCGGCGCATCCCGTCGGGTTTGGTCGGATCGAAGACGAGCTCTGCGTCGGGGTGAACGAGGTCCCGAATCGTCTCTGCGATCTGGCGAACGGTGTGATCCTCGCCCGTACCGACGTTCACGAAGCCCGGGCGGTCATACGTCGCCATGAGGAAGAGGCAGGCGTCAGCCAGATCGTCGACATGCATCAGTTCGCGGCGTGGCGTGCCGGTACCCCACGCCGTCACCTGCCGGTCACCCCGGAGCCTCGCTTCATGGAATCGCCGGATGAGCATGGCCACGAGGTGGCCATCGGCGAGGTCGAAGTTGTCGTCGGGTCCGTAGAGGTTGGTCGGCATCGCCGAGATGAAGTTGTCGCTGTACTGCGTGCGATAGGCCTCGCACAGCTTGATGCCGGCGATCTTGGCGATGGCGTACGCCTCATTGGTGGGCTCGAGGGGCCCCTCCAGAAGCCGCTCCTCGGTGATCGGCTGACTTGCATCGCGCGGATAGATGCAGCTCGAACCCAGATACAGGAGCTTCTTGACGCCGAAGTCATGACTCGCTTGGACAACGGTCGCGTGGATCATCATGTTGTCGTAGAGGAAGGCGGCCGGACGGGCGGTGTTCGCACCGATGCCACCGACAGTGCCAGCCACGAGGAAGACGAACTCCGGACGATTGGCGCGGAACCAGTAGCTCACCGCCGCCTGGTCCCTCAGGTCCAGCTGGTCTCGTGTCGCCGTGAGCAGATTCTGGTACCCGGCTGCTCGCAGCTTCCGAATGAGGGCTGATCCGACGAGTCCTCGATGGCCCGAGACGAATATCCGGGCGTCGAGGGGCAGGCTCGCAGTGCTGCTGTTCTCATCATCGACGTCAACAGGGCCAGCTGCTCGCCCGCCTCGGCTGTGACCACCGCTGCTCAGCATCTGCGCGCGTGCGGCGGTGTACGGCTCGTTGCTCTCCACCATTCGCGAGCGGATGAGCTTCTTGAGGTCTTTGTCCTTGGTCATGAGTCCTCCAAGTTGTTCACGCACACCCGCCCCAGCTGCGGATGCGTGAGCACGAAGGCCTCGCTACCGGACACACCCGAGGATTCTCTCCCCTTCGCCCAGATCAGTCGCCCTGCTGGGGTTCGGGCAACGCCAAGGGCTTGGCGACGGGTCGGCGCCGAAGACAGCCTTCCGAGGCCCGGGCCCGATGTCAAGCACCGCGGCGGCGAGCCGGGGCCGTCCGGCCCGTCAGCGGACGCCGACGCCGGGTACCGGAGGTGGATGACGGCGTGGCTGGGGCGGAACGTCAACAACGGTGCGTTGAGTGCCACGCGAACGCGGCGATGGCCGACGACTGCCGATGACGGCGCGCGGTCAAGGCGACGGACTCTGAGAACTCCTCGCCCGTACCCGGATGCGCCGACTACCAGGGGCCTTCCCGGCGACCTGTCAGTTGGCCGACGGTGGTGGGTCGAACTGGATCCACTTGCGGTGGAGGGGTTCGCCGAGGGGTGGTTGCCATGCGCTGCCGGTGGGCCCGGTGGCGGGGTCGGGGGGTGGGGTGGGCCGGGGGTGGCCGGTGAGTCTTCGCCCGTAGGGGTCAGAGAAGACCAGCCCGTCGGGTCGGTCGGCGTCGCCGTGGATGCCCAGGCGGCCCCGGTGGTGCATGCGGTGATGGGCCGGGCACAGGCAGATGAGGTTGGCGGTGTCGGTGGGTCCGCCGTCTTCCCAGTGGACCATGTGGTGGACGTGGGTGCGCCGGCGCCGGTCACAACCCGGCACCCGACAGCCCCCGTCGCGGTGCTCCACCACGATCCGGGTCCGGTCGGGCACGATGTGCTGGGCCCGACCCACGCTGACCGCCACCCCGCCCATCTCGCCGATGACCTTGATGTGGCCGTCACAGGTCAGATAGCGGCGCAGACTGTCGGGCAGGGCCGGCCCGAGGTGCACCCGGGCCTGGGGTTCGCCGTCGGGGCCGGCTTCGAGGTGCAGGAGGGTCATGTACCGGTCCCGGTGGGCCCGCTCGGAGACCCGGCCCCCAGGTAGGCGTCGGCCACTTCGGCCAACGCGCCGGCCCAGGTGACCAGTTCGGTGTCACCGTCGGCCTTGCGAACGTCGGCGAGATGGTTGCGGGCCGCTCCCAGGGCCGATTCGACCAGGGCCCCCTCATCGGCGGGCAGATGGATCGACGCCCGCCACGACCCGTCATCGTCGAAGTGGAACGCCACCCGGCGCTCCTCCTCGGCGGGAGCCACTTCCTCGGGCTCGGTGTCGGTATCGGTGTCCGTCTCGGTCCAGGCGTACTTGGCCAGGGCCCGCACCAATTGGGGGACGGTGGCCATGGTGGCGAACTCGGCCACCTCGGCATCAGCCCAGGCCGGGACGTGCCGGCACACCACCGCCACCTGATCCTCGGACAACCGGCCCTCCGAGAAGGCCGCCATCGTCGCCGGCAACTCCGTCCACCGGCGAGCGATGGCCACCCAGGCCCGGGCCCGACGAGGTGACACCCCGCACTTCCAGGTCACCCAATGCTCCGGCGACCGGATCCCCCACCCCTCCCAGGCACCGCTCTCCAACGCCTCCGCGATCACCGCCACCGTCCGAGCGGCGGTGACGTTGGCCATCCCGCACAACGACCCCAGCTCGCCCTCCAGGCGAACCGTGACCTGTTCCCGGGCCTCACCCTCGACCATCACCATCCCTACATCGTACACACGTTCGATTCTGGAGGCAAGCTGACGGTCAGATGGCGCGGTTCACCCCGGTCGTGGCCCCCGCAACAGGCGGCCCGGGGTGGCGCCTGTCCACTCACCGTCGGCGTAGGTCTCGATGCCGGCGACGAAGGTGTGCCGGTACCCGGTCGCCCGCTGGACCAGGCGGCGCCCGCCGGCCGGCAGGTCTCGCCGGATCTCCGGTGGCCGGAGCATGAGCGACTCGAAGTCGACGATGTTCATATCGGCACGCTTGCCGGGGACCAGGGAGCCGCGGTCGGCGAGGCCCAGGGCCATGGCCGTCTCCTGTGTCTGACCCCGGACGAGCTCCTCCAGCGGAAGGCGCGGACCGCGGGTCCGGTCACGGGCCCAGTGGGTGAGCAGATAGGTCGGGAAGGACGCATCGCAGACGGTGCCGACGTGGGCGCCACCGTCGGACAGCCCGGTGATCGTGTACGGGGAGCTGAGCATCTCCCGGATGGGTTCGAGGGTCCCGTCGCTGTAGTTCTCGAACGGGTAGTAGAGGAGCTGTTTGCCCCCGTTGCCGAGCAGCAGGTCGTAGGCCAGCGCCTCCGGGGTGGTGCCCGCTCTCGCCGCCCGGGCCGAGACCGACGTCGAGGGGTCGGGTTCGTAGTCGGGCGGGTCGCCGAGCTCGAACGTCTTGGTGAGGGCGTGCGCCATCCACGCCGCGAACCCGCCCTCCGGGCGCTCGCCGAGGATGGCATCGCGAACCTCGGGGGTACGCATGCGGGCCACTCGTTCGTCGAGGGGCAGATCGGCGATGGACTTGTAGGCGGCATGGCCGGCGAAGGGATGGATCGTGGCATCGAGGCCCAGCAGCACGCCGATCGGTCGTGGCCCGACCTGGGCCCGCATGGTGATGCCGGCGTGGTTGGCGTCTTCGACCTCCTGCAGGAGCTCTCGCCACAGCTCCGGAGCGTGATCCACCTGGAGGAGGCTGAACGAGAGCGGCCGCCCGGACACCTCGCCCAGCTTTCGGAGCAACGCGATCTCGACCGGTTCGCCGAAGTCGGAGTTGGCCTGGATCACACCCTCGCCGGCGGCGGCCATGGCCTCGGCGATGCCGAGGAGCTCGGGCTCGCCCGCCGTGAGCCCGGGCGTGAAGCGGCCATCGGCGGCACGGTGCTTCTTGGTGCGGGAAGTGGTGAACCCGAGCGCACCCGCCTCGAGCGCCTCCTGCACGATGCGGCCCATCTCGCCGATCTCATCTGCGGTCGGGACCTCGGCGTGGTCAGCGCCCCGCTCACCCATGACGAAGAACCGGACGGCGGCGTGGGGCACCTGGGTGCCGATATCCATCGTCCGATGACGGCGTTCAATGGCGTCGAGGTACTCCGGAAACGACTCCCAGGTGAAGTCGATGCCCTCGGCGAGCGCCGACCCGGGGATGTCCTCGACCCCTTCCATGAGGTTGATGAGGTAGGCCTCGGCGCCGCGGCGCACGGGAGCGAAGCCGACCGAGCAGTTCCCGAACACCGTCGTGGTGACGCCGTGCCAGGCGGACGGAGCCAGCTCGCTGTCCCAGATCGCCTGCCCGTCGTAGTGGGTGTGGACGTCACACCACCCCGGCAGCACCAACAGGCCGTCGGCGTCCAGCTCCCGTCGCCCGCGAGTGGTGACGGTGCCGATGCTGGTGATCATCCCGCCGCCGACAGCCACGTCGGCCGTCCGCATCGGCGCACCGGTGCCGTCGACGACCGTCCCACCACGGATCACGAGGTCGTGCATGGCGTCGATGCTCGCGCACCTCTCACCGGCTCCGCCACGGGGCCGGCACACCTGCTCTCCCGCCGTCAGGGGTCGGTCGGTCCGACCTCCTCCATACCCGATGTCTCCAACGAGCGCTTCCCCGACGCGTAGACGAAGGACTCGCCCGTCGAGCGAACGTCGAAGTTCCATCCGAGCTGGGCGAGCTCCTCCTGCAAGTTCTCGGGAAGCCAGAACCGCTTGACGATCGAGAACCTGCGCCCGTCGTCGAGGGTTCGGACGGCCACGGCCGTCGACAGGTCCGTGCTGCCGTTGGGCCGGCCAGCGAGATCGAAGCTCTCGACCTGTCCGCCTGCGGGGAGACCCTCGGGGAGACGGCTGTCGATGAGGAAGACCCGGCCGCCAGGAGCCAGGGCACGATCGACGAGAGCCCAGAACGCCGGAGCGAGTGCTGGTGGGACGTGGCCGAGCCAGAAGCTAAAGAACACGACGTCGTAGCGCCGCTGAGGTTCCCACCCGAACAGGTCGGCCTCGACGTAGGTGACGCCAGAGGCCTCCGGTCCGAGCTTGACACGGTTGATGGCGAGCACCTCCGGTGACGCGTCCACGACGGTCAGGGAGGCCGCTGTGCGGACCAGGTGGCGTGTCCAGTTTCCCGTGCCTGCAGCGAGCTCGAGGACGTCGCCTGTCGCCCCGAAGCCGGCGAGGGCGTCCTCCAGTGCCTTGCGCTCGAGGAACCAGCGCCGACGGTGCTCCTCACCCCGGTAGGCAACACCGGTCCGCTCCCACCAGTTGTCGTACTCGGCTGCCCGAGCCCGGTAGTAGGCGACCTGCTCGTCGAGGAGCTCTTCGGCTCGACGCTCTTCGGCTCGACGCTCTTCGGCTCCACGGTCCACTGGGAACCAGCCAAGCACGCTGGCTGAGCGCTGTCCCGAGCCGGCGTACCGGCCCGCAGCTGTGGGTCTCACCGAGCTCCCGCGCAACATCAAGGCCGTGCCGCATCAGAGACGATAGCGTTACGCCCTCGGCAGTCGACGACCTCGAGGTTGCCGTGGCCACCGCGCTCGAGGCTGGCGGCACAGGAGCACCTTGGCAGCCGCCGGACCGTAACCCGCGAGCGCATCCGCGTCATCCTCGACCCGGTGGCCACCCGCTCTGCCTCTTCCAACGGGCGGAAAGGCGGAGACGAATGCTGCTTGGTCGTCTGTCTCCACGGCCTTGTCGCAGTAGTTCGCCCGCACCCACGCGACGGACTCGTCGACGGGATGTCCGATCATCGTTGTGAGGCACGCGAGCGCCGTGCCAGTGCGGCCGTGGCCTCCCAGGCGGCCGATCTCCACTCGCTCGCCCGAACGCGCTCGGTGCAAGAGGCGATCGAGAGCCGCTCGCAGAGCGACGAGATCGGCCGGCACACCGAAGTCGGGCCAGTCCACGTGCTCGTGGGGCCAAGGCGGTTGCCAACGCCGGTCGAGATACAACCCGAAGTCCGGGACACGATCGCGAACATCGGGTGAGGCCTCGTCGAAGGAGACAGCGACCATCTTGGTTCCATCCGGCAAGGCCACAGCAGTTCGATGGCGATGCAACTCATGCTCCCGATGCGCGTGCTCGGGAGCCGCGCACTTCGGTGTCGTTGACTCCGCCGGCCAGGAGGTCGCGCACTCGATACACAGGACCACGGTGGTGATGTCCGTCACGAGGACACGGTAGGCCGGGGTACGCACGCCTTTGCCGAGGAGAGGGAGCGTCGTCCCTACCGTCGGAGGGCGGTCTTGGAGCGGAGTCTGGCGACCGTCAGCACTGCAAGCAGGTGGGCCGTCACCGTGCCTCCTCCTTCGAGAACGCGCCGCCTGATCCTGCTGATCAGCTCGGCCTGCGCGTCAGGGGGGAGCTCCTTGATGCCCGACTGCGTCGAGAGGTTGACGGCGTAGTCGTCGGCAGTGAAGGCGACGTCGAAGGGGTATCGCCGGATCGTCGGCTCCTCGAACAGTCCCGAGGCGCGCACCGCCGGTCCGAGGTCTCCGACGCGATCGGGATGTTTGGTAGCCGGGTCGATTCGCTCTCCACCGACGGCGACGTAGTCGTCCTGGACGTCCCACCAGAACTGGTCGGCGTCGTCCGGGATGACCCATGGTGTCGCCAGCGCGATGAGGTGCCCTCCGGGTCTGAGCACGGCGGCCGACTTGTGAAAACGGATGGCGGGATCGACCCAGTGCAACGAGTTGCAGGCGAAGACGGCGTCGAAGGGTGCGGAGCCGGGATCCCACGCCTCGTAGGAGGTCGTCACCACCTCGACGGCTGGGAAGGAGGCAAGGTTCTGCCGGGCCCGCGCCGCAAGATTGCGGCCGACCTCCAGGGCCAAGACTCGAAGGCCCCGCTCCGCCAACGGACGCGTCGCTTGGCCAGTTCCCGGGCCGACCTCAACGACCGCTGAGCCCGGATGCAAGCCCGCGAGCTCGACAAGATCGTCAAAGACGAAACTCGGAGCGACCGGGCGCGACCGATCGTAGGCATGCGCGTCCTCATCGAACGCGACGCGGAATGTGTCACGCTCGCTCGTCTCCCAGGGCGGCTTCGACGGCATCGCGGGTCCAGGCCTCTCCCACGACAGCCTGCCCCAGCAACGCCAGCTCTGCGGGGGCACGTCATCGAGGGCGCGAGCCACTCGATCTGCCGGTGACCATCCGGCCGGGCGAATAGGGTCCCGCTGTGGACGAGCCCCGGGCCGAGCGACCCGACATGCCTGACTATGGAGTGGACACTCCGTCGTGGGTGCCGCTGCCGTGGTCGTGGGCCGCCGAGCGGCTGATCGCCAACCGCAACTTCTGGGTGGTCACTGTCTCGGCCGCCGGTCGTCCTCACGCCCTGCCGGTCTGGGGGGTGTGGGACGACGACGACGAGCGCTTCGGGTTCTCCTGTGGACCGCGGGCCCGGAAGGCCCGCAACCTCGAGGCCAATGGGCGCGCCGTGATCATGACGGCCGACACCGTCGAATGCGTCTCCATCGAGGGCCGAGCCACCCCCGTTCGTGACGACGAGGGCCAAGCGCGATGGATCGAGCGCTACCTCGCCAAGTACCAGCCGCTCGCTCCGAGCATCAGTGCCGACTTCCTCCGTCAGAACCTCATCGTCGAGTTCGAGCCCGAGCGGGCCTTTGGGATCATCGAACGGGAGGAGGAGTTCTCGACCCGGGCAACCCGGTGGGTGTTCGGCGATGTCGGACGGAGCGCCGCCCCCGACGACGTCTCAGAGACCTGGCTGCGATGCTGTGGAGCGCGATGCGAGCGGCTCGAGCGGCCCTGATCCTGATTTGCGAGGGCGACGTGGCGCTCATCGAGAGACATAGCGACGGTCGCGACTATTGGGTGTTCCCCGGCGGCGGGGTTGACCCCGGTGAGACGCCAGAGGTGGCAGCACTGCGAGAGGCTCGGGAAGAGCTCGGGCTCGAGGTCGTCGTCGTTCGTGAGGTGCTCGAGCTGCACGAGCAGTGGTTCGGGAGGGAGGTTCAACACTTCTTCCTCGCCGAGACACGCCAACGACGCTTCGGCGACATGACCGGTCCGGAGCTGAGGGAGATGACGCTGACCAATCGGTACGGGCGCCAGTGGGTTCCAGTTGGACGGGCCGTCGAACTCGAGTTGTTGCCGGTGCCTGCCAAGGAGCTCCTCGCCGCGGTGGCCGCAGGTCGTGCCTGGCCGGCGCAGGTCGAGGTCGTCACTACAAGCGCCGAGTCTCCGTAGCCGTCCCCTATCGCCGGGGGGGGGGGGACCGCCGCCGCCGTCTTCGAGCGGGCACACATGAGGGACACGGCAGCCGTTCTCGTGCGGTACTTCCCCCCGGGCGATCCGCCCTGGTAGGGCCCAGAATCTCGTGGCGCCCTCGGCAGGACTCGAACCTGCGCACACGGCTCCGGAGGCCGATGCTCTATCCGCTGAGCTACGAGGGCGAGCCCGCAAGGCTAGCGCAGGCCCATCCTCGGGCCGGGTGGGGGCGAGCGGTCGGAGGGCGCTCCACTACGATCCGACGATGACCGGCCCGACCATCCTCGTGGTCGACGACGACCCGGTGATACTCGACCTCCTGGCTGTCAACTTCGAGCTCGAGGGCTACACGGTGCTCCGGGCCTCCGACGGCGAGGAGGCCCTGGACGTCCGCGCGAGCAGCACCCCGACGTGGTGGTCAGCGACATCATGATGCCCAAGCGCAGCGGGATCGAGGTGGTGATGGAGCTCAAGGCCGATCCCGCCACAGCCGCCATCCCGGTGGTGCTCGTCTCGGCCAAGGCCCTGGCCAGCGACGTCCGGGCCGGGCGCGAGGCCGGCGCCGACGACTACGTGACCAAGCCGTTCGAGCCCGACGACCTGCTGGCGCGGGTCGACAAGCTCGTCGGTCGCTGACCCGACCCGGCATGATCCGCGACGACCTCGCCCAGTCGCTGCGTGGCGCCCTCGGCGCGCTGGGGGTCGACCCTCCGCCGGGCACCGTGCACCTCGAGCGACCGGCGCGACGAGAGCGGCGACTGGTCGTCGAACGTGGCCCTGGCCTCGGCCAAGGGCACCGGCCGCAACCCCCGGCAGCTCGCGCAACAGGTGGTCGCCCACCTCGCCGCCGACCCGCCGGCCCACGTGGCCCGGGTCGAGGTTGCCGGCCCCGGCTTCGTCAACTTCCACCTGCACCCGACGTGGCTGCACGACGTGCTCACCGAGGTGGTCACCGCCGGCACCGACGGGTACGCCCGGCTCACCTCTTCGGTCGGGGAGCGGGTGCAGATCGAGTTCGTGTCGGCCAACCCCACCGGGCCGATCCACGTCGGCAACGGCTGGTTCGCCTCCTACGGCGACGCCCTCGGCCGGCTCCTCGAGCGCTGCGGCGCCGACGTCAGCCGGGAGTACTACGTCAACGACACCGGCGGCCAGATCCGCCGGCTCGGCGCCAGCGTGCTGGCCCGCCGGTCAGGCCGCCCCGTACCTGAGGACGGCTACCCCGGTGGGTTCGTCAAGGGCTTGGCCTCCGCCTACGACGGGTCCGACGACGTCGAGGTCGCCGGGCGGTGGGCAGCCGAGCGCATCGTCGGCTTCATCCGCCACCAGATGGAGTCCGTGCACATCCACTACGACACCTGGTTCAGCCAGGCCTCGATCGAGGAGAGCGAGGCGGTGGTCGAGACCGTCGGCGCGCTGGCCGAGCGTGGTCTCGTCCACCAGCGGGAGGGGGCCACCTGGCTGCGCACCGGCGACTTCGGTGATCCCCGCGAGGAGCGGGTCCTGCGCAAGGCCGACGGCGACTACACCTACCTGGCCGGCGACCTCGCCTACCACCGGGACAAGTTCCTGGTCCGGGGCTTCGACCGGGTGATCGACGTGTGGGGCGCTGACCACCACGGCCAGGTGGCCAGCCTGCTGGCCGGGGTGGAGGCGCTCGGGGTGGAGCGGGGCCGCCTCGAGGTCCGCCTCGGACAGATGGTCTCGCTCACGAGCGGACGGATGTCGAAGCGGGCCGGCAACGCCGTCGACCTCGACGATCTGGTCGACGAGATCGGCGCCGACGCCATGCGCCTGCTCTCGCTGCTCACGTCGATCGACCAGGCCGTCACCATCGACCTCGACAAGGTGCGGGCGGAGTCGCGGAGTCGCCCGTGTACTACGTGCAGTACGCCCACACCCGCATCGCATCGATCGGGCGAGTGGCCGCCGAGCGGGAGGTCGAGCGGCGCCCCCTGGCCGACGTCGACCTCGGTCTTCTGACCCACGAGCGCGAGCTGGAGGTGCTGCGCTCGCTGTCGGCGCTGCCGGAGGTGGTCGCCCTCGCCACCGCCGAGCGGGCGCCCCACAAGGTGGGCACGTGGGTGCGGGAGCTGGCCGACCGCTTCCACGGCTTCTACCACGACTGCTCGGTGCTGGGTGGCGACGTCGAACCCGAGCAGACGCAGGCCAGGCTGTGGCTCGTGGAGGCGGCCAGGGTCGGCTTCGCCATCGGTCTCCACCTGCTCGGCGTGTCCGCCCCGGACCGCATGTGACCACGTTCCCCCGGTACCTGTTGCCCGACACCGCGGTGGTGGGCGACGACGGCTGGTTGGTCATCGGCGGCTGCCACACCGGTGAGCTGGCCGCCCGCTTCGGTACGCCGCTGTTCGTGTACGACGAGACCCACCTCCGGGCGCGGTGCCGGGAGGCCGTGGCCGCCTTCGGCGACGGCGTGGCCTACGCCACCAAGGCGTTCCTGTGCCGGGCCATGGCCGAGCTGGCGGTGGCCGAGGGCATGTCCCTCGACGTGGCCACCGAAGGCGAGCTCCACGTGGCGCTCGCCGCTGGCGCCGACCCCGGTCGCCTCGTGCTCCACGGCAACAACAAGAGCGACGCCGAGCTGCGCCGGGCCCGAGAGGTGGGCGTGGGCCGCACCGTGGTCGACTCCTTCGACGAGATGGACCGCCTCGACCGGCTCCACCGCGCCGACGGCCGGGTGCCCAAGGTGCTCGTGCGGGTCACGCCCGGCATCGAGGCCCACACCCACGAGTACGTCCGCACCGGCCAGGACGACTCGAAGTTCGGGTTCACGCTGTCCACCGGTCGGGCCCACGCCGCCGTCGAGCGGGCCCGGGCGTCGCGCTCGGTCGAACTCGTGGGGGTGCACGTCCACATCGGGAGCCAGGTGTTCGTGGCCGACTTCTTCAGTGAGGCCGTGGCCGCCATCGCCCCGTTCTTCGAGCCGCTCGGGCTGCCCGAGCTGTCGATCGGCGGCGGGGTGGGCGTGGCCTACGTCGAGGGCGAGGCGGCGCCGAGCATTCCCGAGTGGGGGAAGGCGGTGCGGACGGCGTGCGCCGAGGCCGGCATCACCGCCCGGGTGACGGCCGAGCCTGGGCGGGCCATAGTGGCCGGCGCCGCCGTCACGCTGTACACGGTCGGTACCGTGAAGGACCTGCCCGGCATCCGCACCTACGTGTCGGTCGACGGGGGCATGAGCGACAACCCCCGACCGGTGCTCTACGGCAGCGGGTACGAGACGTTCCTGGCCCGCGCCGTCGACGCCGACCGGACCCGCGTGGTCACGGTCGTCGGCAAGCACTGCGAGTCCGGCGACGTGCTGGTCCGGGACGCTCGGCTTCCCGCTGACCTGGCCGTCGGCGACGTGATGGCCACTCCGGTCACCGGCGCCTACGGCCACTCGATGGGATCCAACTACAACAAGGTGCCCCGTCCCCCAGTGGTCTTCGTCGCCGACGGTGACGCCCGGTTGGTCGTCCGCAGGGAAACCCTCGACGACCTGCTGCGACTCGATCGCTGATCTATCGCCGTCACTCGTTCGCTGCGCTCACTCCGTTCCGGCGAGCTTGAGGACGGCGCCTGTGGCGCCGTCGTCTCTCGGTCGGTCGACCAGCCAAGCTGGATCGACCGGCGCGCCGAGGGGGCCGGCGGAGCCGCCCCCTCGGGCACCCCCCACTGCGAACGAGTAATGGCGGACGTGTACGGCATCGGTACCGTAGCGGGGTGGACGGGTCGGTGGTGCGGGTTGGTGTGCTGGGGTGCGGCAACGTGGGCGCCGCGCTCGTCGAGCTGTTGCGCACCCAGGGCGACGAGATCGGTGCCCGCACCGGTGTGCGCATCGAGGTGGTGCGGGTGGCCGTGCGCAGCCTGTCCCGGGAGCGGCCGGTGGTGCTGCCCGAGGACGTGCTGACCAACGACGCCGCCGCCGTCGTGGCCGACCCCTCGGTCGACGTGATCGTCGAGGTGATCGGCGGCATCGAACCGGCCCGCGAGCTGATCACCGCCGCCCTGAAGTCCGGCAAGCCCGTGGTCACGGCCAACAAGGAGCTGCTGGCCAACGTCGGTGCCGAGCTGTTCGAGGTGGCCGAAGCGGCCGGGGTGGACCTGCTGTTCGAGGCAGCCGTGGCCGGGGGGGTCCCCTTCATCCGCCCGCTGCGGGAGTCGCTGGTGGGGGAGCGCATCCACCGGGTGATCGGCATCGTGAACGGCACCACCAACTACATCCTCACCCGCATGACCGAGGACGGCGTGTCGTACCAGGCCGCCCTCGCCGAGGCCCAGAGCCTCGGCTACGCCGAGCGCGACCCCACCGCCGACGTCGAGGGCTACGACGCCGGGGCGAAGGCCGCCATCATCGCCTCCATCGCCTTCGGCGTGCGGGTGGTGGCCGGCGACGTGTACCACGAGGGCATCTCCGGGCTCACCCCCGCCGACATCGGTTTCGCCACCCGGCTCGGCTACGTGGTCAAGCTGCTGGCCGTGGCCGAGCTCATCGACGGAGAGGTCGGCGTGCGAGTCCACCCGGCCATGGTCCCGGCCACCCACCCCCTGGCCAGCGTGCGCGACAGCTACAACGCCCTCTTCGTCGAGGGCGAGTCGGTGGGCAACCTCATGTTCTACGGGCGGGGAGCGGGAGGCCGGCCCACGGCCAGCGCCGTGCTGGGCGACCTCATCGACGCCGCCGGCAACCTCCGCCGGGGGGCGCACGCCACCATCGGGTCCCTGACCAAGGCCCGCATCCGACCCGTCGACGACGCCACCTCCGAGTACTACCTGAACGTCGAGGTGGCCGACCGCCCCGGCGTGCTGGCCGCCGTGGCCGGAGCGTTCGGGCGCCACGGCGTGTCCATCCGGGCCATGGAGCAGGAGGGCCTGGGGGACGAGGCTCGCATCGTGTTCATCACCCACACCGCCCGTGAGGCCGACATGGCCGCCACGTTGGCCGGGCTGCGAGAGCTCGACGCCGTCGACCGGGTGGTGTCCCTCCTCCGGGTCGTCTCGTGAAGGTTCGGCTGTGAAGTACGTGAGCACCCGGGGCGAGGCACCGGTCCTCGACTTCGGCGACGTCCTGCTCTGCGGCTTGGCCACCGACGGCGGGCTCTACGTCCCCGAGGAGTGGCCCCGCCTCCCCGAGTCGGCGCTCTCGGCCGCCGGACGGCCGTACGCGGCAGTGGCGGCGGAGGTGATGTGGCCCTACGTCGAGGGGAGCGTCGATCGGGCCGCCTTCGACGCCATGGTGGCCGACGCCTACGCCCTCTTCGCCCACCCCGACGTCTGCCCGGTGCGGGAGATCGACGACGGCCTCTGGCTGCTCGAGCTCTTCCACGGGCCCACGCTCGCCTTCAAGGACGTCGCCCTCCAGCTCGTCGGGCGCCTGTTCGACCACGAGCTGACCCGACGCGGCGAGCGGGCCACCATCGTGGTGGCCACCTCCGGTGACACCGGGTCGGCGGCCATCGAAGCCTGTCGAGGTCGGGACACCCTCGACATCGTGGTGCTGCACCCGGCCGGGCGCACGAGCGAGGTGCAGCGCCGCCAGATGACGACGGTGGGGGAGCCCAACGTCCACAACGTGGCCGTCGACGGCACCTTCGACGACTGCCAGGACCTGGTGAAGGCCATGTTCGCCGACCCCTCGCTGCGGGCCGACGTCGGGCTGGCGGCCATGAACTCGATCAACTGGGGCCGGGTGATGGCCCAGGTCGTCTACTACGCGACCGCCGCCGCCAGCGTGGCTCCCGGCCGGGCGCCGGTGGCCTTCTCGGTGCCGACCGGGAACTTCGGCAACGTGCTGGCCGGTTGGGTGGCCCGCCGAACCGGCCTCCCCATCGCGCAGCTCGTCATCGGTTCCAACCGCAACGACATCCTCGTCCGCTGGCTCGCCACCGGAGCCATGGAGCAGCGGACCGTCCACCCCACCATCAGCCCCAGCATGGACATCCAGGTGTCCAGCAACGTCGAGCGCCTCCTCTTCGAGCTCTACGACCGCGACGGGCAGGTGGTCGCCGAGCGCATGGCCGAGCTGCGGGCCGAGGGCCGCGTCGACCTCGGCGACACCCGCTTGGCCCCGGTCAGCGAGGTGCTCGACGGAGCCGCCTTCGACGACGACGCCACCCGAGCCGAGATCGCCCGCACCCACGCCGCCACGGGCGTGCTGCTCGACCCGCACTCGGCGGTGGCGGTGGCGGCCGCTCGGGCCCGCCAGCGCCATCCCGCCGTCCCCATGGTCTGCCTGGCCACGGCCCATCCGGCCAAGTTCCCCGACGCCGTCGAGGAGGCCACCGGCATCAGGCCGCCCCTGCCCGACGCGCTCGCCGACCTGTTCGACCGCCAGGAGCGGTACGAGTCGCTGCCCAACGACCTGGCCGCCGTCTCGGCCCACGTGCGGGCCGTGGTCAGGCGCCGGGGCTGACCACCTCGAGCCCGAAGGCGGTGCCGGCGTCGGCCATCCGCCGGTCGTAGGTGACGACGTGGTGGAGGCGACGCCCGAGGAGGAGGGCAGTGGCCACGTGGATGGCGTCGAGCGTTCGCAGACCAGGGTGGTGAAGGTGGCGAGCCCGGTCGAACACGCCGTCGTCGACGGCGATCAGGGTGGTGCTGCGGAGGACGGCCTCTGCTCGTGCCATGCCGTCGGGGTCGATGATCCGGGTCCGGCCGGTCACCTCGACGACAGCGAGCTCGGAGGCGACCCGGCCTTGCCAGCGGAGCAGGTGCTGGCGCAGCTCCTTCGACCCCGGCTCGCGGAAGACCCGCTTGAGCAGCGCCGAGGAGTCGACGTAGACGATGTCAGAGCCGGTCGGCACGGGACTCGTCGAGGGCCTCCATGACCGAGGGCCGGTCATAGGCTGACGCCGGCCGGGGCTTGACGTCGAGGAGGTCTCCGATAGCACCCGGCTGCTCGTTGATCGAGGGGTCATAGGCTGACGTCGTGAAGTACGTCGTGTGCGTTCCCGACGGCTGCGCCGACCAGCCGGTGGCCGCCCTCGACGGGCGGACCCCCCTCGAGGTGGCGAAGATGCCGACCCTCGCCGCCCTGGCCGCCCGGGGCGAGGTGGGGCGGGCGGCGGTCATCCCCGACGGGCTCCCACCGGGCAGCGACGTCGGCAACATGAGCATCTTCGGTTACGACCCGGCCCGCCACCACACCGGCCGGGCCCCCATCGAGGCCGCCGCGCTCGGGTTGACCCTTCGGCCGGACCAGGTCGCCTACCGGTGCAACCTGGTGTCGATCGGCCCCGACGGCACCATGGCCGACTTCGCCGGGGGGCACCCGTCGACCGAGGAGGCGGCCGAGGTCGTGGCCGCCCTCGACGAGGCCCTCGGGACCGAGGAGCTGTCGTTCCACCCCGGCGTCCAGTACCGCCACATCGTCGTGGCGCCGGCGGCGTGGGGTGAGGCGGAGTGCACCCCACCCCACGACCTGTCCGACAAGCCGGTGACGTGGCCGACCGGCCCGGCCGCCGCCGAGCTTCAGGCGCTCATGGAGGCCTCACGGGAGATCGTGGGCCCATCCGGCCTGGCCGCCAACCAGGTCTGGCTCTGGGGTCAGGGGACCCAGCCGCGATTGGCGCCCTTCCGTGACGTCCACGGGGTCGACGCCGGCATCGTCACCGCCGTGGACCTCGTCCGCGGCCTCGGGGTGCTGACCGGCATGGAGGTGGTTGACGTGCCCGGGGCCACCGGGTGGTTCGACACCGACTACGAGGCCAAGCGCGACGCCGCACTCGCGGCGCTGGCCGAGGGCACCGACCTGTTCGTCATCCACGTCGAGGCCACCGACGAGGCCGGCCACGCCGGCGACCTCGACGAGAAGATCACCGCCCTCGAGCACTGGGACCGGCGCATCCTGGGCGGCCTGGTCGACGGCCTCGACCAACTCGGCCCCTGGCGCCTCCTGCTGCTCCCCGACCACGCCACGCCGGTCGAGCTCAAGACCCACACCAGCGACTCCGTCCCCTACCTGCTGGCCGGCTCGGCCGGCGACGGACCGGGGGGCACCTACAGCGAGCCGGCCACGGCCACCTGCCCCGCCGTGCCCGGTCACCACCTCATGGGGCGGCTCGTCGGCGTCCGCTGAGCGCGGCACTGAAGTAGGGAGCCGACAGCCTCGGGCCGGCTTGAGCCCGTCGTCGGCGGGGTGGCTACACTGAGGCCCTCCCCAGCGAGTCGGTGACCGATCGCTGCGGAGCACCTGACGGGGTTTCCCTCCACGCCGATCGGCTGCGCACCGTCTGCGCGCGCCGGGACCCCGAGGCTCGCACCCCGATTGAAGCGAGGTAGCACCGTTGAGTGAGCCGCAGGCGAGCGAACCAGAAGGAACGGCGGCGGTTCGCCCCGTAGGGGCGAGGCTCATCGGCGCGGACCGAAGGGAGCACCGATGAGTGGCTTCGACCGATCGCTGCTGGAACGCAAGGAGCGCGACGAGCTGAGCCAGATCGCCGAGCAGCTCGGCCAGAAGCCGCCGTCGCGGGCCAAGAAGGCCGACATCGTCGAGCTGATCCTCCGGCTGGCCGGCGTGACGGTCGACGGCGGCGAGGACGCCGCCCCGACCAGCTCCGGGTCAGGGGAGCGGGCGGCGGGCAACGGCGCCGCCACCGGGGACGGGGGAGTCGACCGCGGCAGCGTCGACGCCAACGGGTCGGCAGCGTCACCGGCCACACCCGCCGGGGCGACCGACGGTGCCACCGGCGGTGCCAGCGCACCGCCTCCGAGCGAGGAGCCCGATGGTGCCGACGGCGGGGCGGAGGGGGCCCAACGGGACCGGAGCGGCCACGGTGGCCAGGACGGCGGGTCGAGCGGGGACGGACGGGTCGGTCAGCCCGGTGTCGGCGTCCGTCCCGACGAGGCCGGTGATCGGTTGGGGCGGGATGACGGGGTCCCGTCGGGGCAGGGCACCGGGCCGGACCCGTCCAACCGGGGCGACGAGGGGGAGCCCGGCAACCGCCGCCGGCGCCGTCGCGGTCGTGACCGCCCCGGTGGTGGCCAGCAACAGCAGCAGGGCGACGATTCGATGCTGGGCGAGCCCATCGACGTGGAGGGCCTTCTCGATCTCCGTGACGAGGGCTACGGGTTCCTCCGGCTGAAGGGGTACCTGCCGAGCAAGGACGACGTGTACGTCTCGGTCAAGCAGGTGCGCCAGTTCGCGCTGCGCAAGGGCGACCGTCTGGCCGGCAAGAGTCGGGCGGCGGCTCGCAACGAGAAGAACCCGGCCCTCCTCCAGATCGACCTGGTGAACGGCGTCGACCCGGAGAAGAACCGCAATCGTCCCCGGTTCGAGGACCTCACCCCCTTGTTCCCCGACGAACGGCTCAACCTCGAACTGGCCGACGACCCCGGCAACATGACCGCCCGCATCATCGACCTGCTGGCCCCCATCGGGAAGGGCCAGCGCGGCCTCATCGTGTCGCCCCCCAAAGCCGGCAAGACCACGGTGATGAAGCAGATCGCCCGCTCCATCGAGACCAACAACCCCGAGTGCCACCTCATCGTGCTGTTGGTCGACGAGCGCCCCGAAGAGGTCACCGACATGCGACGGTGGCTCATCCGGGGCGAGGTGGCGGCGTCGACCTTCGACCGACCCTCCGACGAGCACACCACCGTGGCCGAGCTCGTGATCGACCGGGCCAAGCGCATGGTCGAGGACGGCAAGGACGTCGTCATCATCCTCGACGGCATCACCCGCCTGGCCCGGGCCTACAACCTGGCCGCGCCGGCCACCGGGCGCATCATGTCGGGCGGCATCGACGCCGGCGCGCTCTACCCGCCCAAGAAGTTCTTCGGCGCCGCCCGCAACGTCGAGGAGGGCGGGTCGCTGACCATCCTCGCTACCGCCCTCGTCGAGACGAACTCCCGCATGGACGAGCACATCTTCGAGGAGTTCAAGGGCACCGGGAACATGGAGCTCAAGCTCGACCGGCGCCTCGCCGACCGGCGCATCTACCCGGCCATCGACGTGGAGTCGTCCTCCACCCGCCACGAGGAGCTGCTGTTCGACCGCAAGGAGCTCCAGCAGGTGTGGAAGCTGCGCCGGGTCCTGTCGGGGCTGCGGGGCGACGAGCGGGACAGCAACGCCGCCGGACTGGAGCTGCTCATCGACCGGATGAGGACTTTCAAGTCCAACGAGGCGTTCCTTTCCGAGATCGCCAAGGCGCCCACCGTCGCCGGTTGACGGGAATAGCCCTACGTTGAACGGATCGGATGACCGATCGGCTGATCGTTCCGTCCCCACCGATCCACCGACCCGAACTGCGACACTGGAGCCATCATGAAGGCCGACATCCACCCCGAGTACATCGAGACGCAGGTGCGGTGCTCGTGCGGCAACTCGTTCACCACCCGCTCGACCGTGCCGTCGCTCCCCGTCGAGCTGTGCAACGAGTGCCACCCCTTCTACACCGGCAAGCAGAAGCTGGTGGACACCGGGGGCCGCATCGACCGCTTCGAGCGCCGTTACGGGCGCCGCAAGGGCCAGAAGTAGCGACCCTCCTGCGTCCTGGGGCAGGAATCGGTCCCCGGGAGCCGGCCATCTGCGCCAGAACGTGATGACGACGCGATGACCCAGATCGACCGCGCCACGCTGGTGGCGGTCAAGCTGCGGGCGCTGGTACGGGACCACTGGGCCGCGACCGAAGGGGAGCCGGGGCCGTTCCCCGGCGGCGCCACCCTCCGGATGGGGGCGACCGGCTGGGTTCTCATCGAGCAGCGGGCCGAGCGACGCCTCGGGGGGGCGTTGGCCTGGGCCCGCCAGCACGCGGTGGCCGACCTCCACCTCCTCGTCGACCAGCCTGCCCCGGCCGCCGCCGTGGTCGCCCGTCGAGCGGCCCAGTTCACCACCCCTCCTCACGTGTGGCAGGTCGAGGACCGCTCGCTGGTGGCGGTCGACCCGGCGCCGCCGCCCACCCCGAGCGTGCCCCCGCCGACCGCCGAGCTGCTCGGCGCCATGCTGGCCGACGCCGGTCTCGAGGTGGTCGTGGAGGGCGGCGAGCTGGTCGGCGAGGTGCTCGGTCTCGAGGTGGCACGGGTGCGACCGGCCGACGACACCGGTGGCGACCACGGCGCCGACGTCCACCTCGAGGTCGGCGTCGGACGCTTCGATCGGGAGGCGTTCGCCATGATGCATCCCGAGCTCGGCGACGCCGCCGCCCTCGACGTCGTCGTCGCCGTCGTGCGCGGCCACCGCCGGCCGGGTGCTCCCCACCACCAGCTCAACCAGCTCGTGCCCGAGCGGTGGTTGCGGGCCGAGGTCGTCGCCGACCCGGCCACGGTGGGCGCCGCCACCCTGCGGCCGGTGGAGTCGGCCGTCCCCCGCCGAGACCTGACCGAGCGGGTGCCGGCCACCGCCGTGGGCACCGACGGCGACGGTCGTCCCATCGTCGTCACCTGCTCGGTCGGCGTCGACCTCGATCTCGTCCCCACCGCCGCCGACGACCGGCTGGCCCATGCTCCCGGCGCCCGACTGGTGCTGGCTGTGCCCCCGCGCGATGCCGTGCCGGTGACCGAGGCCCTCGCCGGTGCGTTGGCCGAGCCGGCCACGGTGATGACCGTCGACGGCGGTTGGGGCGGCGAGCGATGATGGACGGTCGTTTCGACGAGCTGGAGCGCGAGCTGGCCGACGTGGAGGGTCGGCTGGCCGACCCCGCCGTGTTCGCCGACCAGGACCGCTACGCCGAGCTGGCCCGTCGACACAAGGAGCTCGACGCCCTCGTCACCCGGATCGGCGAGGTGCGACGACGCACCGGTGACCTGGAGGCGGCTCGGGAGATGTTCGCCGAGTCCTCGGGCGACGACCGGGAGTCCATGCGCCGGGAGGTCGATGCCGCGGAGGCCGACCTCGCCCGCCTCGCCCAGGAGCTGCGCCTGCTGCTCCTGCCCCGGGATCCCAACGCCGACCGCAACGTCATCGTGGAGATCCGCGGCGCCGAGGGGGGCGAGGAGGCCAACCTGTTCGCCCGCGACCTGTTCGAGATGTACCGGGCCTGGGCCGGGCGGATGGGGTGGACGTTCGAGGTGCTCGGCTCGGAGGGGTCCGAGATGGGAGGGTACAAGGAGATCACCTTCCTGGTGAAGGGCGATGGGGTGTGGACCCGCATGAAGCACGAGGGCGGCCCGCACCGGGTCCAGCGGGTCCCGGTCACCGAGTCGCAGGGCCGCATCCACACCTCCTCGGCCACTGTCACCGTCCTCCCCGAGGCGGCCGAGGTCGACGTGTCGATCGACCCCGGCGACCTCCAGGTCGACGTGTACCGCTCGTCGGGGCCGGGCGGCCAGTCGGTGAACACCACCGACTCGGCGGTGCGGGTCACCCACAAGCCGACCGGGCTGGTGGTGGCCATGCAGGACGAGAAGAGCCAGATCCAGAACCGAGCCAAGGCCCTGCGGGTCCTGCGGTCCCGGCTCTTGAAGCTCGAGCAGGACCGCCAGGCGGCCGAGGCCTCCGAGGCCCGCCGGGACCAGGTGGGCGGGGGCGGCCGATCCGAGAAGATCCGCACCTACAACTTCAAGGAGAACCGGCTCTCCGACCACCGCATCGGCCTCACGCTGTACAAGCTCGACAGGGTGCTGGCGGGTGAGCTCGAGGACGTGAGCGACGCCCTGGTGGCCGACGAGCAGACCCGCCGGCTGACCGAAGTGGACTGATTCGCACCGCGTGGGCACGATCTCGTGGCGGCAGCTCCTGGGTGAGGCCGGCCACCGCCTGGGCGGGCCGGGCTCACCGTCCCTGTCACCGGCCGTCGATGCCCGGCGCATCGTCGAGGAGGCGTCGGGCTGGGAGGGCTCCGAGCTGCAGCGCCGGCTCGACGCCCCGGCCACCGAGCGGGGCGTGGCCCGCTTCGACCACATGCTGGGCCGGCGCCTGGCCGGTGAGCCGCTCCAGTACGTGCTCGGCCGGTGGGGCTTCCGGACCCTCGACCTGGCTGTCGACAGCCGGGCCCTCATCCCCCGACCCGAGACCGAGCGGGTGGTCGAGGAGGCCCTCCGCGAGCTCGACCGGAGCGGGAAGCGCACGGCCCGGGTGGTCGACCTCGGGACGGGGTCGGGAGCCATCGCGCTCAGCGTGGCCGCCGAGCGGGAGGGCGTCGAGGTGTGGGCCACCGACGTCTCGACCGACGCCCTGGCCCTGGCCCGCGCCAACCTGGCCGGACTTGCCGGCCGGAGCGCCACCCGGGTCCGCCTGGCCGAGGGGGACTGGTTTGCCGCCCTGCCCCCGGCGTTGGCCGGCACCGTCGATCTGGTCGTGGCCAACCCGCCCTACGTCGCCGCCGGCGAGCCGCTCCCGGCCGAGGTGGCCGACTGGGAGCCGACCCGAGCCCTGGTGGCCGGGCCCACCGGGCTGGAGGCCATCGCCGTGATCGTGACCGAGTCGCCCCGCTGGTTGGCCGCCGGCGGTGCCGTGGTCGTCGAGATCGGCGACACCCAGGCGGCTGCGGCGGCCGGCCTGGCCCGGGCCGCCGGGCTCTCCGCCGTCGAGGTCCGCCCCGACCTCGCCCGCCGCCCCCGCATCCTCGTAGCCCACCGCTGAAGGCCGCCGCTGACCAGTCGCTGATTCAGCGAACCCCGGCGCCCTGGGCCCTCTCCCCCCGAGGGATCCAGACCTGCTCGGGCTCGCCCGCCAGCACGTGGTCGACGAACTCGACTCCCTGCATCGTCGAGTGGTCCATGTTGCCGATCTCGTAGAGCCATGCGCCGAACCGGCCGCGGGACCAGATGTGCTGCTCCCGCAGCCACGGCTGGATCGTGCCGAGGGCGGCGTCGCGACCCACCGACGGCACCGGGTAGGTCATGTCCGGCGAGCAGCGCCACGTGGTCACCACGCGGGACCGGTCGCAGTCCTCCATCAGCCCGGTGGCCACGAGCCCGTCGATCACCCGCTCGACGATCGTGCCCTCGTCCTCGGGCTTGAACTCCGAGCGCGACGTCTCGGTGAGGAGCAGGGTCTGGTCCGGCCGGGCCGTCATGTACGGCGAGTAGTTCGACAGGTACGTGACCCGGTAGAAGGGCACGTCCGGCTCCGGGAAGTAGATCCAGTTCTTCGAGCTGTTCGCCGGCCGGTCGATACCCACGCCGACGATGTGGCTGCCGCTCCAGACGAGGTCGCCGGCGGCCCGGCGCACTGGCTCGGGCACGCCCTGGAGGCACCCGACGAGCCGGTTGAGCGGCATCGTCGACAGGAGCACGTCGTAGGGCCATGACCGCCCGTCGTCGGTGTGCACGACCTTGGCGGCGGGGTCGATGGACACGACGCTGGTCTTCAGGTGGAGGTTGTGCTCGACGTAGCGGCGCAGGCCCTCATAGAGGAAGCCGGTGCCGCCCCGCAGGGGGTAGCGGAACGAGTTGTTCGGTCCCCACGAGACCTGGTCCTCGCCGAGGATCACGTTGCGGAGGATCGTCTCCACGTCCACCACCGACACGCGCTCACCTATCCATATCTCGTTCATGAGCTCGGCCGGGGTGGCCCAGACCTTGAAGTTGTAGGGGATCATGAAGTGCTGGGCGATGCCCTCACCGAACACGGCGTGGACCCACTCCTCGAAGTTGGAGAACGGCCGCTTCTCCTGTTGCGCCCGGATGAGGCCGTTCACGCATGCGAACACCGTCTCCGGCTCGAGGTCACGGATGTTGTTCTGGAACGGGTACGGGATGAACCGGTCCTCCATCCAGACCCACGCCTCCCGCTGCAGCTCTGTGTAGTCGCCGCCCATCAGCTTGTCGACCAGCTCGTCGTAGTACTCGTAGTGGCTGAACATCACGTGGCCACCGATGTCGTAGGTGAAGCCGGCCTCGTCGGTGAACGATGTCGCCAGGCCACCCACGTAGTCGTTCGCCTCCAGGAGCGCCCAGTCGTCGTGGCCGAGCTCCTGCAGGCGGTAGCCGGCGCCGAGCCCGGTCGGACCGGCACCGACGATGACGATCGTCGGGCCATCCGACGACAGGGGCATGGTGTCGAGCCCGGCGGGGTCGACGGCCCGCCCGCCTCCGGCTCGGCTGTGGCCCATCACTCTCCTGGAAGTCGCGTCACGGCTCCCGGCGGGTGCCAGACCTGGCCTGTGGTCAGCCGGAGTGGCGCTACCCGGCGGTTCCATCGGTGAAACTCGTGCCGTCACCGTAACCTCGCCGTCGTGGCCGGCGGAGCAGGTGCGGAGATGGTGGCCGAGGCGGCCGAGGCACTCCTCGCCGGCGGGGTGGTCGTCGTCCCCACCGACACCGTCTACGGCGTGGCCGCGCTGCCGAGCGTGCCCGGGGCCACCGATCGGCTCTTCGAGCTGAAAGCTCGCGACCGAACCCAGCCCCTGGCCGTGCTCGTCGCCGACACCGCTCAGGCCCGCTCCCTCGTGGCGCCGCCCTCGGAGATCGTGGAGCGGTGGATGACCCGTTGCTGGCCCGGCCCCTTGACCCTCGTGCTGCCTCGGGCCCCCGGTGAGGCTCGGAACCTCGAGCTGGGTGGCGATCCCGCCACTGTCGGCGTGCGCTGCCCGGCCCACAACCTCGTCCGCCGGCTGGCCGCCATGGTGGGACCGGTGGCCACCACCAGCGCCAACCGACACGGCGAGGCCACCCCACCGACGGCGGCCGGGGCGGCGGCGGCGCTGGCCGGGACGATCGACGTGGTGGTCGACGGGGGACCCTGTGCCGGGGTGCCGTCGACGGTGGTCGACGCCACCGGTTCCCGGTGGCACATACGCCGGGAGGGCGCCATCGGCCGTCGGGCTCTGGCCGCCGCCGGCCGCCCGTGAGCGTTCCCGGCCGCGGGAGCCGGTTGGCGTCGGCCATCCGCGCATGGTGGCCTGGGCGGGAGGGGCCGCCCGGCCCCCTCCGCTGATCCGAGGACGTCGCCCTCCCATGACCGCAGTTCGCTTCGGAGCCGCGCTCATCGTCCTCGGCGCCGCCCTCATCGCCGCGGGGGCGCTCCACTGGAGCAACGACGACCTGCTCCACATCGGCGGTGTCGGCTCCATCGTCTTCGGCGCCGTGGGCGTGTGCATCGCCACCGAGACCCGGGACAACGGCCGCCGCTGAACCTGTCGCGGAGTCATGGAGGTAGTCGGCGTGGGGTAGGACGGGCTGGTCACCCGACCGCCGAAGGGAGTGACCAGTGAGCGAGCTCGAGCCGTCAGTGGGTGATTGCCACGTCCCGGTGAACATGTGGGAGACGGGGGGCTCGCTCGTGGTCGTCGCTCCCATGCCGGGGGTCATGGCCGAGGACGTGCAGGTCGCCCTCGAGGGCGGAACGCTCACGCTGCGGGCCGCGGAGCGCAGTCGAGCCCAGAAGCGGGACTACCACCTCCATGAGTGGGGCTACGGGCCCTACGAGCGCACCCTCGAGCTGCCCGAGGGGTTCCGGGGTTCGGTCGCCGCCACCCTGGGCAACGGCCAGCTCGCCGTTCGGGTGGGCAAGAGCGGCACCGGCGAGGACCAGCAGAGCCAGACCGTCGTCCCCTCCACCGCTGGCACCACCGACAACCTCTGACGCCCGCTCACCGTGCACGTCCACCGACCCCACTCACCGCCCTAGGCGCGACCGCATTCGACGGACCCCTTGACACAACTCCGGGAACCGGATGCCACGGCACGGTCAGTCTGGTCACGTCAGACTGAGGGTGCCGTCGGGTCGGAGGTGGCCGGGCCGGCCGATCACCTCGGTGCGCTCGGTGGCATCGAGCACGTCGGGCTCGTCGTTGGTCCCCCAGGCCCGCCGCC
This sequence comes from Acidimicrobiales bacterium, assembly GCA_030447445.1. GTDB lineage: Bacteria > Actinomycetota > Acidimicrobiia > Acidimicrobiales > Iamiaceae > JAUJOW01. Next base: position 43,454 of record JAUJOW010000009.1, read on the forward strand.
CGTCGGGCAGGCGCAAGGCGTAGAACCCGTGTTCGGCGGCGCCGGCGCGGTCGTGCATGACCGTGGCCCCCTCCACCGTCACCGGGCCGTCCCACTCCTCGCACAGCTCGACCCAGCCGGCGGCGTCCACCTCGGCCTGGGGGGCGGCGTGGCGGAACGATCCCGCCGGGGGAGGCGACGTCGAGTACACGCCGAAGGCGTGCTTGGTGAGGAACCCACCGTTGGCGGTGCAGAGCCCGACGGCGCCGGCATCGGCCCGCAACACGGCGACCATGGTGGCGATGGCGTGCATCACGTAGTCGTTCCACGGGCCCCCGGCGAAGCTGAGCCCGCCGGTGACCGTCAGTGGGCGGTCGAGGCCGAGGCCCAGCTCGGCGGCGGCGACCTGCACCGCCGACGGGAAGCACGAGTAAAGGTCGATGTGGGCGACGTCGTCGACGCCCACCCCGGCGAGGGCCAGCGCCCTCGCCCCGGCCACGGCGATGGCCGGGGAGGCGCACAGGCTCGGGCGGTTGGACACGAATGGCGTGTCCCTGGCGTCGGTGCCCGCCCACGGGAACACCCAGCGGTCGCTCGGCACGCCCAGCGCCCGGGCCCGCCCGACCGAGCACATGATCACCGCGGCGCCCTGCTCCACGTTGTTGTTCGAGTTCATCAGCTTCGGGTACGGGAACCCGATCATGCGGTTGTCGGGGCCGACCTCCCGCAGCTCCTCGGCGGTGTAGCGACGTTGGATCCAGGCGTGAGGGTTGGCGGCGGCCACCGCGCTGAACCCGGCCCACAGCTCGGACAGGTGGACGAGGTGGTCGGCCGGTGTCCGCCCCGCCGCCGCCCGCAGCGCGCTCTCGAAGATGGGGTAGTGCTGCACGGGCATCATGAGGCCCCGGGCCGTCTCCCCAGGGTGGAACATCGGGGTGTCGTCACCCAGGGTGACGGTGGGGACGAGGTGGTCGGGCTGGACGCTCCAGTCGGGACGCTCCCCGACAGCCCGCAGGGCCATCCGCGTGCGCCAGGCCTCGGCCCCGCACAGCAGCGCCAGGTCGGTCTGCCCGGCGGCGATGTCGAGCGCCACCCGGTTCACCAGCGCCTGCGGGTAGTTGCCGCCGGCCACGGTGTGCAGCGTTCGCCGGGGGGAGGCGCCGAGGCGCGACGCCACCAGTGCCGCCGGGTCCCGGTAGCGCCACGACAACACGTTGACCACGCCAACCGTGTCGGCCTGGCCGAGCACATCGGTGCTGGCGCCGCTGTCCTTCCCGGCCCGGCGGAGGGCCTCGGCCATGAGGTCCACGGGCTCGAGCGGATCCTCACCCCGGTCGACGCGCTGGTTCACCTGGCCGCCGCCGACGAGCACGGGGCGGCGGGGGTCGAGCGCCGTCATGGACGGCCAAGCTAGGGGTCGCCGTTACAATCCGGCCCATCGAGATCCTCTTCCTGTGCACCGGCAACATCTGCCGCTCCCCGATGGCCGAGGCTCTCCTTCGCCACCGCATGGAGCAACTGGGCGTGGTGGCCACCGTGTACTCGGCCGGCCTCCTGTACGACGACGCGCCGCCCTCGGCCGGTGCGGTGGAGGTCCTCGAGCGTCGGGGTGTCGACCTCAGCGCGCACCGCAGCCGCATCATGCGGCCCGACGAGGTGGCCACGGCCGACCTCGTGCTGGCCATGGCCCGCATGCACCTGCGGGAGGCCGTGGTCATGGTCCCGAGGCGGTTCGGCCACATCTTCACGCTGAAGGAGCTCGTGCGCCGGGCCGAGCAGGTCGGCCCCCGTGTCGAGGAGTCCTTCGAGGACTGGCTCGCCCGAGTCGGGTTCGGTCGCCGCACGGTGGAGTTCCTCGGCGAGTCACCCGAGGACGACATCGCCGACCCGATCGGCCAGTCGGTGGCCACCTACGACCGCACCGCCGCCGAGCTCGACGACCTCGTGGCCCGCCTCTGCGCCCTCGTGTGGAGCCGGGCTGCTCGGGAGGTGCGCCACGCATGAGCGAGCCGGCAGGGCGAGCGAACCAGACAGAACGGGTGGTCTCGCCGCGAAGCGGCGAGCGCTCATTGGTGCCACCTCGATCTGACGAGACGGGGCGTGGACTCACAAGGCGGAGGGTGCACCAATGAGCGAGCCGCAGGCGAGCGAAGCAGACGGTGTGCGCCGGTGAGGGTGGCCATCGGGGGCGACCACGCCGGCTTCGCGCTCAAGAGCCACCTCGTGGGGGTGCTGGCCGGCCTGGCCCACGACGTGATCGACCTCGGCACCGACAGCGAGGAGCCCGTCGACTACCCCAGGTACTGCGCCGCCGTGGGCCGAGCCGTGGTGGGCGGCCACGCCGACCGGGGCATCGTGCTCGGCGGCAGCGGGCAGGGGGAGCAGCTGTCCGCCAACAAGGTGCGGGGCGTGCGGGCGGCCCTGTGCAACGACCTCTACACCGCCCGCCTGTCCCGAGCCCACAACGACGCCAACGTGTTGTCGATGGGCGGGCGGGTCGTCGGCGCCGGCCTCGCCACCGAGATCGTCGAGCTGTGGCTCAGCACCGACTTCGACGGTGGCCGCCACCAGCGCCGTCTCGACCAGATCGCCGAGCTGGAGTCGCGCTTCGGCGAGAGCCCGGAAGGAAGTGCACGCTGATGACCACCTGGCCGACGGAGCGGGACCACGAGGTCTTCGCCATCATCGACGCAGAACGGGACCGGCAGAACACGACCCTCCAGCTCATCGCCTCGGAGAACTTCGCCTCGCCGGCCGTGCTCGAGGCCACCGGGTCGGTCCTCACCAACAAGTACAGCGAGGGCTACCCGGGCCGGCGCTACTACGGGGGCAACGAGGTCATCGACCAGGCCGAGGAGCTGGCCCGCCAGCGGGCCTGCGCCCTGTTCGGCGCCGAGCACGCCAACGTGCAACCCCACTCCGGCGCCCAGGCCAACATGGCCGCCTACCTCGGCCTGCTCGACCCCGGCGACACGATCCTGGCGCTGCGCCTCGACCAGGGCGGGCACCTGACCCACGGCTCACCGGTCAGCGCCAGCAGCACCTTCTACCGGTTCGTCCACTACGGGGTGACCCCGTCCGACGAGCGGATCGACTTCGACCAGGTCCGCGACCTCGCCGCCGAGCACCGACCCAGGATGATCGTGGCCGGGGCCACCGCCTACCCCCGGGTGCTGGCCCCCGAACCGTTCCGCGTCATCGCCGACGAGGTCGGCGCCCTGTTCATGTTCGACGCCGCCCACGTGGCCGGCCTCGTCGCCGGCGGCGCCCACCCCAACCCGGTGCCCCACGCCGACGTCGTCACCCTCACCACCCACAAGACCCTCCGAGGGCCACGGGGCGGCTGCATCCTGTCCCGGGCCGAGCACGCCGCCGCCATCGACAAGGCCGTGTTCCCGGGGTCACAGGGCGGCCCGCTCGACCACGTGGTCGCCGCCAAGGCGGTGGCCTTCGGGGAGGCGGCCCGGGCCGAGTTCGCCGACTACGCCGCCCAGGTCGTCGCCAACGCCGCCGCCCTGGCCGAGGCCCTCGTCGGTCACGGCCTCCGGCTCGTGTCGGGCGGCACCGACAACCACCTCATGCTGGTCGACCTGCGCCCGCTCGACCCGGACCTCTCGGGGAAGAAGGCCCGCCTCGCGCTCGACCGGGCCGGCATCAGCCTCAACGAGAACACGGTGCCCGGCGATCCCCGTCCGCCGTACATCACGAGCGGGCTGCGCATCGGCACGCCGGCGGTGACCACCCAGGGCATGCGGGAGCGCGAGATGCGCGAGATCGCCTTCCAGATCCACCGGGTGCTCACGAGCATCGGCGACGACGCCGAGCTGGCCGCCGCCCGCGACGACGTCGTCACGCTCTGCTCCAAGTTCGCGCCGTACGCTGCTGGGGCGTGACGCCTCTGACGCCTCTGACGCCGCTGCCGACGAGCGCCTGATGCCGTCGGTCAGCGAGTACGCCACCGTCTTCGGCGTCGCCTTCGCCGTCACCCTCGTGTGCACGCCGGTGGCCGGTCGGCTGGCCCGGCGGGCCGGGATCTTCGCTCACCCCGACGAGCGCCGGGTGCACGAGGTGGCCACGCCCTACCTGGGTGGTGTGGCCATGTTCGTGGGCCTCGCCGTGGCCATGATCGTGGCGTGGCGGGTGCCGGGCTTCCAGGCCGTGTTCGACGGGTCGTCCATCCCCGTCGCCGTCGTCGTCGGCGCCCTGCTCATCTGCGCGTTGGGCACCGCCGACGACGTGCGCCCGGTGTCGGCCCCGGCCAGGACGGCGGGCATGGTCCTGGCCGCCAGCCTCACCTACGTGCTCGGCGTGTCCATGCTGTTCTTCCGCATCCCCTTCGCCGGCATCGTCGTCCTCAGCTCCGACCTGGCCCCGTTGATCACCGTGCTCTGGGTGATCGGCATGGCCAACGCCGTGAACCTCATCGACGGGCTCGACGGCCTGGCCGCCGGCATCGTGGCCATCGCCGCCGGCGCCTTCTTCCTCTACGGCCACCGCCTGGCCGAGGTGGGCGTGCTGCGCCCCGAGAACCCGAGCCCGCTGCTGGCCGTGATCGTCGTCGGCATCTGCCTCGGCTTCCTGCCCTTCAACTTCCACCCCGCCCGGGTGTTCATGGGCGACGGCGGCGCCCTCATGCTCGGCCTGCTGATGGCTTCGTCGACGATGCTCGTCGGCGGCCAGACCGACGACCCCTTCTCGGGGCAGGTGTTCTTCTTCTACCTGCCGGTGGTCATCCCGTTCTTCGTGATGGGCGTGCCCATCTTCGACACCGCGTTCGCCATCGTGCGCCGGGCTCGCAAGCGCATCGGCCCGGCCGTCGCCGACAAGGACCACCTCCACCACCGCCTGATGCGCCTCGGTCACGGGCACCGTCGCAGCGTGGTGATCCTGTGGGTCTGGACGGCGCTCCTGTCGGGCTTCGTCCTGTACCCCGTGTACACCCGCAAGGGCGACGCCTTCGTGCCCATCGGGGTGGCCGCCCTCGGGCTCGTGCTCTACACCTACTTCCACCCCGGCGTCCGCCGGGCCCGGGGAGCCGACGCCGACCTGTGACTCCTCCCCACGGTGGTGCTGGAGGTCAGGCGTAGGTCCAGTCGGGTTGCTTGGCCGCCTGGTGCTGGTCCCAGGTGACGGTCCCGTCGGCCAGGGCGACGATCTTGGGGACCAGGATCGGCCTGGGTTCGTCGATCGAGCAGCGGCCCTCGAGGTGGAGCGCGAACTCCTCGGGGAAGCGCTGGAGCAGGCTGGAGACGAGGACCTGTTCCTCGGTGGCCAGGTAGCAACGGGCCTGGTCGGTGACCGACCGCAGGCGGACGCCCATCACCTCGACGTCGTGCTCGGTGCCGGTGCCGGCACCGAGTGCCTCGAGCACCCGGGTGATCTCGCCGCTGCCGAACTTGCACGCCCGGCACTGGCCGCAGCTCTCGACGTACAGGAACCGGCTCAACGCCCTCGCCACCTCCACGGCGCAGGCGGTGTCGTCGTAGACCACGAAGCCGGCCGACCCCAACCCGCTGCCGACGGCGGCCAGGTCCTCATAGGAGAGGGGCACGTCGAGCATCGACCCGGTCAGCACGCCGTTGGCGACCCCGTTGACGACAGCCTGGACCCGACGGCCGGGACGGGGGCCACCGGCCCGGTCGATCAGCTCCCCCACGGTCGTGCCCAGCTCCACCTCGACCACGAGGGGGTGCTGCACGTCACCGGTGACGGTGGCCACCACCGTGCCCGGTGAGCGGTCGGTCCCGAGGGAGCGGAACCACTCCGGGCCCCGGGCCAGCACGAGGGGGACGTTGGCCAGCGTCTCGACGTTGTTCACGAGGGTCGGGTTGGCCTGGCCGGGGCCCGCCGTGCCGGAGGGGACGGCCTCGGTGGCCTCCCACCCGGACTGGATGTCGGTGGCGAACAGGCCGTGCTGGAAGGGCGGGAAGAGGCGGGGGAGCGGCTCACGGCCCTCGATCACCTCGAGCAGCCCCTTCTCCTCGCCGAAGAGGTACTCGTCGGGCCCGAGGACGAGCGTGACCGGGATCGAACCGAACCAACCGGCCGCCGAGGTCTCCTCGATGGCGGTCCGCAGGCGGGCCACCTCCGGCTCGAAGCTGGCCTTGGTGGCGACGTAGGCGCCGTCGGCGTCGAGCGCGGCCACGGCGATGGCCAGCCCCTCGAGCACCCGGTACGGGTCGTGGCGGAGCAGTGCCCGGTCCTTGAACGTCCCCGGTTCGCCTTCGGCGGCGTTGGCGACGGCGAAGCGGCGACCCGGTCCGGCGTCCCGGATGCTGGCCCACTTGGTGCCGGTCGGGAAGCCGCCGCCACCACGGCCCCGCAGCCGGCTGAGGGTCAGCTCGCCGATCACCCATCCAGGGCCCCGCCCCCGGGCCAGGGCGAGCGCCTCGCCACCACCCCGGGCCAGGTGGGCGGCGAGATCGGGCACCGGTTCACCGGCCAGGAGCACCGGGATCCCCTGCTCCTCCGCAGCCATACGACGCCTTCCTAGCCCACCTCCTTGCCCCGGCGCCCGCCATGGTGGCAGCCTGGCGCCCGCCCGACGCTGCCCGAGCGGGGTGCCGAGGGACCTCGCTCAAACGTTCGCGTCGTCGCGAGGAAGATTTGCACCCCCCGAAACCTTCTCCTAGATTGCGCCTCCATTCACAAGCGCTGGTCGAGCCACCGATCGGCGCCGGCCCCGGTGAGTGACCGTTTGTTCGACCTACGAGCCAAGCGAGAGCTGCACAGCGGCTTCGGCGACGCCCTCGGGCGGGGCCTGGAGCTGGCGCTCACCCCGGTGCTGTTCGGCGGGCTCGGGTGGCTGCTCGACCGGTGGCTCGACACCGGCCCCGCCTTCACGATCGCCCTGGTCGTGTTCGCCTGCGCCGGCATCTTCGTCCGAATGTGGATCGGCTACGACACCGCCATGCGCCGCCAGGAGGACCAGGTGCCCGCCCTCCGTCGCCGCATCGCCCCCGGGCCTGCCGACACCACCTCCGGCCCGGGGACCGAGCGGTGACCGCCGCCCCGGCGGCTGCCGTCGCCACTTGCGACCTCGGACCGGCTACGGAGCGCCAGGTGGCCGTCGACCTGGTCCGCCGGGGCCTGCTCGCCGCCCCTGCGGCCCTGGCCATCGGCGGCCTCGCCTGGGGATGGGACGGCGTGGCCTCGATCGGCCTCGCCGCCGCCCTCGTGCTCGCCAACTTCTGGGCCTCGGCGGCGCTGCTGGCCTGGGCCGCCCGCATCTCCTTCGGCCTGGTCATGGGCGTCGCCCTCTTCGGCTTCCTCGTCCGCCTGGCCCTGGTCTCGGCGGTGGTGCTGGCCCTGGAGGACCAGCCCTGGGTACGCCCCGTGCCCCTCGCCGTGACCCTGGTGGTGAGCCACCTCGGGCTCCTCGCCTGGGAGACCCGCTACGTGTCGGCCTCCCTCGCCTTCCCCGGCCTCCATCCCGGCCCCCGGCCCACGACCGAGAAGGAGTAGCGCAGCGTGCAGATCCTGGCCGAGCTCGAGTTCCCACCCGTGAGCCACATCGTCAACTGGCCCGAGCTCGTCGGCGGCGACACCATCGGCGTGAACAAGGTGGTGCTGGTCTACCTCTTCGCCGTGGTCCTGACCGCCCTCGTGTTCATCCTCGGCAGCAAGGGCGAGCTCGTCCCGCGGGGCATGCAGAACGTGGCCGAGTCGGCCGTCGACTTCGTGCAGGACGGCATCATCATGCAGACGATGGGCAAGGAGGGCCTGAGCTGGACCCCGTTCATGCTCTCGCTCTTCTTCTTCATCTTCTTCACCAACATCTTCGAGATCATCCCGGTGATCCAGATGCCGGCCTCGGCCCGCATCGCCCTGCCGATGTTCCTGGCCCTGCTCACCTGGCTCCTCTACAACGGCGCCGGCATCAGGTCCCAGGGCCTGTTCGGCTACCTGAAGAGCTCGCTCTTCCCCCCCGGTGTGCCGATCCCGCTGTACATCCTGGTCACACCCATCGAGTTCGTCTCCAACTTCATCGTGCGGCCCTTCTCCCTGATGGTCCGTCTCTTCGCCAACCTGCTCGCCGGCCACATCCTCCTCGTCACCTTCGCCGTGCTCACGTCGGCCCTCTGGGTCAAGGCCTGGTACGCCGTCTTCTTCCCGCTGCCGCTGTTCGCCGTCATCTTCTTCACCCTGTTCGAGATCCTGGTGTCGTTCCTCCAGGCCTACGTCTTCACGCTGCTGGCCGGCGTGTACATCGGTGGTGCCATGCACCCCGACCACTGATCTGACCCACCCCGCAAGGAAAGGCACAGACATGAGCACGCTCGTCCTGGCCCAGCAGGCCGCCGAGGGGATCACCAACACCGGCCTGGCGGCGTTGACCTACGGCCTCGGCGCCATCGGCCCCGGCATCGGCATCGGCTACCTCGTCGGCCAGTCGGTCCAGGCCATGGCCCGCCAACCCGAGGCCGCCGGCATGGTCCGCACCACGATGTTCCTCGGCATCGCCTTCGTCGAGGCCCTCGCCCTCATCGGCTTCGTGGTCTTCTTCCTGGGCCAGGGCTAGGAGCGCCGATGCGACGGTTCCGACTGCTCAGCGCGCTGGCCGTCACCGTCCTCGCCCTGCTGGGCCCCGCCCACGCCGCCGCCGCCCAGGAGGGCGACCTCGGCGAGGGCACCGAGGAGGGCAACGAGGGTGGTTCCGAGATCGGCCACGCCGAGGAGGAGTGCATCCACCTCCTCGAGGAAGGGGGCACGATCGACGACTGCCAGGAGGCCCCCAACCCGATCCTGCCCGAGACCAACGAGATCATCTGGGGCGCCGTCGGCTTCTTCATCGTCCTCGGGTTCCTGTGGCGCTTCGGCTACCCGGCGGTCAAGAAGGGCATGGAGGCCCGGGCCGACCGCATCCGTTCCGACCTCGACGCCGCCGAGTCCCAGCGGTCCGAGGCCGAGCAGGTCCTGTCGGAGTACCGCGCCCAGCTGGCCGACGCCCGGTCCGAGTCGGCCCGCATCATCGAGGAGGCCCGCCAGTCGGCCGACTCGATGCGGCGGGACCTCGCCGCCCAGGCCGAGACCGACATCGCCGACATGCGCCGCAAGGCCGCCGCCGAGATCGAGTCGGCCAAGACCCAGGCCATCGCCGATCTCCGCAACGAGGTGGCCAACCTGGCCATCGCTGCCGCCGAGCGGGTGGTGGAGCGCAGCCTCGACCGCGAGACCAACACCGCCCTCGTGGAGAGCTTCATCAGCCAGGTCGGGTCCGACCGCTGATGGCCGACGAGCGCATCCGGGCCTACGCCGAGGCGCTGTATGCCATCGCCCGCGCCGAGGGCCCCCTCGACGAGATCGAGGACGAGCTGTTCCGCTTCGCCCGGGTGCTCGACGGCTCCGAAGAGCTGCGGGAGAAGCTGTCCGACCCCCACATCGCCCCGAGCGTTCGTCAGCAGATCGTCACCGACCTGCTCGGGGGCAAGGCCACGCCGGCCACGGTGAACCTTGTCGGCATGGTGGTCGGCATCGGTCGGGCCCGGGACCTGTCCGCCATCGTCTCGGCCATGGTGGAGACGAGTGCCCACCGGGCCAACAAGGAGGTCGCCGAGGTGCGCTCGGCGATCCCGCTCACCGACGACCAGAAGTCCCGGCTGGCCGATGCCCTTGGCCAGGCCACCGGCAAGGAGGTCGAGGTCAAGGTCATCGTGGACGAGTCGATCAAGGGTGGCGTGCTCGCCCGGGTCGGTGACACGGTCATCGACGGGTCGGTCCGCCGCCGCCTCGACCAGCTCCGTAACTCCCTCTAGGAATTCCCTCTAGGAGAACGAACCCCATGGCCGAACTGACCATCAACACCGACGACATCACCGCCGCCCTGCGGAGGAACCTGGCCGGCTTCACGCCCGACTACGCCGCCGCCCAGGTGGGTCGCATCCTCGAGGTCGGCGACGGCATCGCCCGGGTGTCCGGTCTCCCCGATGCGGCGGTGAACGAGCTGCTCGAGTTCGAGGACGGCACGCTCGGCCTGGCCCTCAACCTTGACGAGGAGTCCATCGGCGCCGTGGTCCTCGGCGACGTGGGCCACATCGAGGAGGGCCAGACGGTCAAGGCCACCGGTGACATCCTGTCGGTCCCGACCGGCGACGGGCTCCTGGGCCGGGTGGTGAACGCCCTCGGCGAGCCCATCGACGGCCGGGGCCCGCTGAGCAACGTCGAGCCCCGCCGCATGGAGATCCAGGCCCCCGGCATCACCGGCCGCAAGCCCGTGCACGAGCCCCTCCAGACCGGCATCAAGGCCATCGACTCGATGACCCCGATCGGACGGGGCCAGCGGGAGCTGATCATCGGCGACCGCAAGACCGGCAAGACCACGGTGGCGGTCGACACGATCATCAACCAGAAGGGTCTGGGGGTGAAGTGCATCTACGTCGCCATCGGCCAGAAGGCCTCGACGGTGGCCCAGACCGTCGCCACCCTCGAGCAGTACGGGGCCATGGAGTTCACCGTGGTGGTGGTGGCCGCCGCCTCGGACCCCGCCCCGTTCAAGTACCTGGCCCCCTACGCCGGCTGCGCCATGGGCCAGCACTGGATGGAGGCCGGCGGCCACGCCCTCGCCGTCTACGACGACCTGTCCAAGCAGGCCGAGGCCTACCGCCAGATCTCGCTGTTGTTGCGCCGCCCGCCAGGCCGGGAGGCCTACCCCGGCGACGTGTTCTACCTCCACAGCCGGCTGCTCGAGCGGGCCGCCAAGTTGAACGACGAGCGCGGCGCCGGCTCGCTCACCGCCCTGCCGGTCATCGAGACCAAGGCCGGCGACATCTCGGCCTACATCCCCACCAACGTCATCTCGATCACCGACGGCCAGATCTTCCTCGAGGACGACCTGTTCAAGTCGGGCATCCGCCCCGCCATCAACGTGGGCCAGTCGGTGTCCCGGGTGGGGGAGCCGCCCAGATCAAGGCCATGAAGACGGCGGTGGGCACGCTCAAGGGCGACCTGGCCCAGTTCCGGGAGCTGGAGGCGTTCGCCTCGTTCGGCTCCGAGCTCGACAAGGTGTCCCAGGCCACCCTCGACCGCGGGTACCGCCTCACCGAGCTGCTCAAGCAGGGCCTCAACTCCCCCCTGCCGGCGCAGGAACAGGTCGTGGTGCTCTTCGCCGGCACCCGCGGCTACACCGACTCCGTGCCGGTGTCCGAGGTCCGGCGCTTCGAGAGCGGCCTGCTCGACCACATGCGCAGCCGTCACAGCGACATCCTCGAGGCCATCCGCACGAGCGGCACCATCGGCGACGAGGCCGCCCTCGAGGCCGCCCTCCGGTCCTACGTCGACAGCTTCGTGCCCTCGACCGACGGGGACAGTGGCGACCGGGGTGACACCGGCGGCACCGCCGTCGGCGGCGAGGCCGAGGTCACGCCGACGGCGGCCGCCGAGGAGGTCCCCGCTGCCGGCGGGTCGACCTCCCTCGCCACCGACGTCGGGTAGGGAGGGCACGTGGCTGGTGGCCAGGAACGGGTGCTGCGGCGACGGATCAAGTCGGTGCAGTCGACCAGGAAGATCACCAAGGCGATGGAGCTGATCGCCGCCAGCCGCATCGTCAAGGCCCAGCAGCGGGTGGCCGCCGCCCGCCCCTACAGCGAGCAGATCACCGAGGTCATCCGCAACCTGGCCGCCGCCGGTGCCGGTGGCGACTCGCCCCTGCTGCAGGCCCGCGACGAGGTGGCCACGGTGTGCGTCGTGGTGGTCGGCGCCGACCGGGGCCTGGCCGGCGGCTACAACACCGCCGTCATCCGCACCGCCGAGCGAGCGCTCCAGGCCGAACGGGACGAGGGCCGCTCCACCGCCCTCGTCACCGTCGGGAAGAAGGCGCTCAACTACTTCCGGTTCCGGGGCTACGAGATCGCCGATTCGTTCACCGGCTTCTCGGACAACCCGACCTACGAGGACGCCCGGGCCGTGGCCGAGTCGGTGACCGCCCGCTTCGAGTCCGGTGCCTACGACCAGGTGCGGCTCGTGTACACCCGGTTCCTGTCGATGGCGGCCCAGCGGGCCGTCGCCCTCACCTACCTGCCCCTCGAGCAAGCCCCCACCGACGAGACCAGCGGCCCCACCGCCGACTACGAGTTCGAACCCGACCCCGGCGAGATCCTCGACCGCCTGCTGCCCCGCTACGCCGAGGCCCGCCTCTTCGCCGCCCTCCTCGACGCCGCCGCCTCCGAGCACGCCGCCCGCCAACGAGCCATGAAGTCGGCCACCGAGAACGCCGAGGAGCTCATCACCAAGCTGAGCCGGGTCATGAACCGCGCCCGCCAGGACGCCATCACCACCGAGATCATGGAGATCGTGGGCGGGGCCGAGGCCCTCCGCCAGGGCAAGGGGGCCCCCGAGGACCTCCTCGTCGACATCATCGGTGGCACCCGCGACCTCTTGCCCGACACCCTCGACCTCCGCCGCTGAAGCCACAGGAGACAACCATGACCGACACCCTCGAGCCACCGACCGCCCTGAAGGACGGCCGCGTCGTCGCCATCGCCGGCCCCGTCGTCGACGTCGAGTTCCCGCCGGAGTCCCTCCCCGAGATCAACACCGCCATCTCGATGACCGTCACCGTCGACGGCACCGACACCGAGATCAGGGCCGAGGTGGCCCAGCAGATCGGTGAAGGACGGGTGCGAGCCATCTGCCTCAAGCCGACCGACGGGCTCACCCGGGGGGCCCCGGTCCGCAACACGGGCCAGGGGATCACCGTGCCGGTGGGCGACAAGGTGCTCGGCCACGTCTTCAACGTGATCGGCGAGCCTCTCGACATCACCTCCGAGGAGCTGGGCGAGGTGGCCGACCGGTGGGAGATCCACCGCCACGCCCCCGACTTCGACGCCCTCGAGCCGTCGGCGACGATGTTCGACACCGGCATCAAGGTCATCGACCTGCTGACCCCGTACAAGGAGGGCGGCAAGATCGGCCTGTTCGGCGGAGCCGGCGTCGGCAAGACGGTGCTCATCCAGGAGATGATCCGCCGGGTCGCCCAGGACCACGGCGGGGTGTCGGTCTTCGCCGGCGTCGGTGAGCGCACCCGGGAGGGAACCGACCTGTTCCTCGAGATGGAGGAGTCGGGCGTGCTCGAGAAGGCCGCCCTCTGCTTCGGCCAGATGGACGAACCGCCCGGCGTACGCCTGCGGGTGGCGCTGTCAGCGCTGACCATGGCGGAGTACTTCCGGGACGTTCAGCAACAGGACGTGCTCCTGTTCGTGGACAACATCTTCCGGTTCGTGCAGGCCGGTTCGGAGGTGTCGACCCTCCTCGGCCGCATGCCGTCGGCGGTGGGCTACCAGCCCACCCTGGCCGACGAGATGGGCGAGCTGCAGGAGCGGATCACCTCCACCCGGGGCCGGTCCATCACCTCGCTGCAGGCCGTGTACGTGCCCGCCGACGACTACACCGACCCGGCCCCGTTCACCTCCTTCACCCACTTCGACGGCACCACCGAGCTGTCCCGTGACATCGCCGCCCTCGGCATCTACCCGGCCGTGGACCCGCTGGCGTCGACGTCGGCCATCCTCGCCCCCGAGGTGGTCGGCGAGGAGCACTACGCCGTGGCCCGGGAGGTGCAGCGGATCCTGCAGCGCTACAAGGAGCTCCAGGACATCATCGCCATCCTCGGCCTCGACGAGCTGTCCGAGGAGGACCGGGTGACGGTCAGCCGGGCCCGCAAGGTGCAGCGCTTCCTGTCCCAGCCGATGTACGTGGCCGAGACCTTCACCGGCCTCCCCGGGGTGACCACCCCGGTGGACGAGACCGTCGAGTCCTTCCGGATGCTCGTCGAGGGCGAGCTCGACGACCTGCCCGAGCAGGCCTTCCTCAACGTGGGCGGGGCCGATGCGGCCAGGGAGAAGGCCCGCAGGCTCACCGACACCTCCGGGTCCTGATGGCGCTGGCCGTGCAGGTGGTGTCCCCGGAGCGCATCCTCTGGTCGGGCGACGCCGACATGGTGCTGACCCGCACCGTGGGGGGCGGGGAGATCGCCTTCCTCGACGGCCACGCCCCGTTCGTGGGCGCGCTCGGCATCGGCGTGACCCGCATCCGCCCCACCGACGGTGCCGACGTGGGGGTGGCCGTGCACGGCGGCTTCGTCGAGGTGAGCGACAACCAGGTGTCGATCCTCTCCGACGCGGCCGAGCTCCCCGAGGAGATCGACGTGGCCCGCGCCGAGGAGGCCCGCACCCGGGCCGAGGCGTCGCTCCGCGACGAGCACGACGCCGAGACCGAGGCCGCCCTGCGCCGGGCCAACGTCCGCCTCGAGGCCGCCGGCCGCTGACGTGGGGTTCTCGGGACATCGGGACGGTGATGGCCGTGCCCATGTCCCGAGAACGGTCCGGGCCGGCTGATGGCCCGGCGGCGGCTCGGGGTGGTGCTGCTCGTCCCGGAGCCGGCCAGCACCGAGATCCAGGGGCTGCGACGGGCCGTGGGCGACCCAGCGCTCGACGCCATCCCTGCCCACCTCACCCTCGTTCCTCCGGTCAACGTCCGCGAGGCCGAGCTCCCTTTGGCACTGGCCCGGCTGCGGGCGGCGGCCGGGGCGGCGGAGGGGACCATCGAGGTCACCCTCGGCCCGCCGGCGACGTTCCCGACACCGAGCCCGGTGCTGTACCTGGCCGTCGGCGGTGACCTCGAAGCCCTGACCCTGGTGCGGGACAGCGTCTTCGCGGCGCCGCTGCACCGTCGCCTCGACCACCCGTTCCACCCCCACGTCACGTTGGCCACCGAGCTCCCGGCCGAGCGGCTGGCGGCGGCGGTGGCCGTCATGCCCTCCTACCGGACCACCGCCGCCTTCGACCGGGTCCACCTCCTCGAGGAGCGGCGACTCGGTGACGGTCGTCGGGTCTGGCGAGCGGTGGCCGACGCCCCCTTCGCCAGACCGGCGGTCATCGGAACGGGTGGGCTCCCACTCGAGGTGACCGTCACCGCGCTGGCCGACCCGGAGGTGGCCGCCGTGCTCGGCGCCGGCGACCACGACTCGATCGGCCCGACCGACATCGTGGTCACGGCCCGACGGGAGGGGAGGGTGGTGGGCGCCGCCGCCTTCGCCGTCGAAGGTCACCAGGTTCGGTTGACCGGGATCGCCGTGGTCCCCGCCGAACGGGGCACGGGCGTGGGTGGGCACCTGCTCGAGCGGGCCGCTCGTGCGGCCGCCGACGTCGGCGGCACCGCCCTGGTGGCCCGGACCACCGCCGCCGCCCACGACGCGTGGTTGGGCGTCCACGGCTGGCGCGCTCCGCCCGGAACGGACACCCGCGCCCGCCCCTGGCGGCCGCGGGGACGCTGCAGAGCCGCAGACCCCCCCTCTGAACACCACTCACCGCTGGCCGGCGGTATACCGAGCCTGCGGCCGCGTTGCGGACGGTGGATCCCCGCCCCACCTCCGATCAGACGTGGGCGCGTAACACCCGCTTCGAGCCCGCCGGTCCTCCCCCCCACCGGCGGGTTCGGCGCGGGCGGCCGGGCGGCCTACCCTCCCCAGATGCCCGCCCCGTGGACCCGAGCCCTCGTCACCGGCGCGTCGAGCGGCATCGGCAGGGCCATAGCCTCCCGCCTCGCCGCCGATGGCACCGACCTCGTGCTCGTGGCCCGGACGGTGGCGGCGCTGGAGGAGGTCGCCGCCGACGCTCGCCGTCACGGCGTCGAGGCCGACGTCGTGGTGGCCGACCTGGCCGACGGCGACGACCTGGCCACCGTCGAGGCCCGCCTGGTCGGCCACCCGCCCGTCGACCTGCTGGTGAACAACGCCGGCTTCGGGACCTACGGCCGGTTCCACACCCTCGACATCGAGGAGGAGCAGCGCGAGATCGCCGTCAACGTCGTCGCACCGGTGCGGCTGACCCGGGCGGCCATCGGTGGCATGCTCGATCGAGGGACGGGGTCGATCATGAACATCTCGTCGATGGCGTCGCTCCAACCCACTCCCGGCAACGCCACCTACGGGGCCACCAAGGCGTTCTTGACCGCCTTCAGCGAGTCGCTGCACGAGGAGCTCCGGGGCACTGGCGTCAAGGTCACCGCCGTGCTGCCCGGCTTCACCCACACCGGGTTCCAAGCCCGCGCCGGCCTCGGCACCACCGGCGGGCTGCCGAGCTTCGTCTGGCAGGAGGCCGAGGAGTGCGCCGCCGAGGCCGTCGCCGCCACCCGAGCGGGGCGGGCCATCGTCGTCCCCGGCACGCTCAACAAGGTGACCGCGGCCGGCTCGGCGGCGCTGCCCCGGGCGGCCAAGCGCCGGTTGGTCGGCGTCCTCTCGACCCGCTTCAAGGACTGAACAGCTCGAGCACCTTCTCGGGGGGGCGGCCGATGACGGCCTGGTCGCCCCGCACCACGATGGGCCGCTCGATCAGGACGGGGTTGGCGGCCATGGCGTCGAGCAGCTGGTCCCGGCTGGCACCGGCCAGGTCGAGCTGGCGGTAGGCGTCCTCGTCGGTGCGCATCATCGCTCGAGGGTCGTCGATGCCGAGCAGGCCCATGAGGCGCTCGAGGTCGGCCCGCGACGGCGAGTCCTTCAGGTACTCGACGACCTCGGCGTCGACGCCCCGTTCCTCGAGCAGGGCCAGGGCGGCCCGAGACTTCGAGCAGCGCGGGTTGTGGAAGATGGTGACGTCGCTCATCGTCGTCAACTGAACTCGATGACCGAGAACTCCTTCAGCTTCTGGAGCTGGTGTCGGGCGTTGACCAGCCTGACCGTGCCCGACTGTGACCGCATGACGAGGGACTGCGTCGTCGCCCCCCGACCGTCGTAGTGGACGCCCTTCAGCAGCTCGCCGTCGGTGACGCCGGTGGCGGCGAAGAAGCAGTTGTCCCCCGAGACGAGGTCCTTGGTGGTCAGCACCCGGTCGACGTCGTACCCGGCGGCGCGGGCGGCCTCGCGCTCGCCGTCGTCGCGGGCCCACAGGCGGCCCTGGATGGCGCCGCCCATGCAGGTCAGCGCGGCCGCCGAGATGACGCCCTCCGGGGTGCCGCCGATGCCGAGGAGGATGTCACCGCCGGACTCGGGCCAGGCCGTGGAGATGGCCCCGGCCACGTCACCGTCCTGGATGAGGCGGATGCGGGCCCCCGCCTCGCGGACCTCGGCGATGAGATCCTCGTGGCGGGGCCGGTCGAGGATCACCGCGGTCACGTCACGGACGTCCTCACCCTTGGCCTCGGCCACGGCGTTGACGTTCTCGGTCGGCGAACGGGTGATGTCGACCACGTCCGCGGCCTCGGGACCGACGGCGATCTTCTCCATGTACACGAAGGGTCCGGGGTCGAACATGGTTCCCCGCTCGGACACGGCGATGACGGCCAGGGCGTTGCCCCGTCCGAGGGAGGTGAGCGTGGTGCCCTCGAGGGGGTCGACGGCGATGTCGCACAAGGGTGGGGTGCCGTCGCCGATCCGCTCGCCGTTGTAGAGCATCGGCGCCTCGTCCTTCTCGCCCTCGCCGATGACCACGATCCCGTCCATGGACACCGTGTCGAGCACGACCCGCATGGCGTCCACGGCGGCGCCGTCGGCCCCCTTCTTGTCGCCCCGTCCCATCCACCGGGATGCGGCCATGGCCGCCGCCTCGGTGACCCGCACCAGCTCCAAGGCCAGGTTGCGGGTGGGGACCTGCTTCTCCGGCGTCATGGCTGGACCCTAGTTGCCCCCTGCGAAGGGCTCCGGCTGGCCCTCGCTAGCCTCCGCGGTGGATGGCCAACGCCCTCGCCGCCGTCGACGTCGGCACCAACTCGCTGCACCTGGTGGTGGCCCGGGTCACCGACGACGACCGGTTCGAGGTCGTCGCCCGGGAGAAGGAGATGGTGCGCCTCGGTCGTGGCGCCGGCGACATGAAGCGCCTCGCCCCCGATGCCATCGACCGCGGGGTGGCCGCCCTCACCCGCTTCCGGCGGATCGCCGAGGTGTCCGAGGCCCCTGTACGGGCCGTGGCCACCAGCGCCGTCCGTGAGGCCGAGAACCACGACGAGTTCATCGACCGGGCCTGGGAGGAGGCCGGCGTGGACGTGGAGATCATCTCGGGCGTCGAGGAGGCCCGGCTCATCCACCTCGGGGTCCTCCAAGTCTTGCCGGTGTACGACAAGCAGTTGCTGCTCTGCGACATCGGCGGCGGCAGCACCGAGCTGCTCATCGGGGAGCGAGGCACCGTCCGGGCCGCCCGCAGCCTGAAGCTCGGCGCCGTGCGGCTCACAGACCGGTTCTTCCCGAACAGCGGCCTCCACCCGTCAGCGGTCGACTCCTGCCGTCGCCACGTCCAGTCGGTGCTGGCGCCGTTCCTGCGGGAGGTGGAGCGCTACGGGTTCTCGGTGGCCGTCGGCTCCTCTGGCACCGTGCAACAGGTGGTCAAGCTGAGCCATGCCGCCGCCGGCACCGACCCGTTGCGCACCCTCAACGGGGCCACGCTGACCCGGATCGAGCTCGGCCGGGTGGTCAAGGCCGTGGTCAAGGCCACCCGGACGGGAAGGCGTGAGGCCCTGCCCGGCCTCGAGGAGAAGCGCTCCGACATCATCCTCGCCGGTGTGCTGATCCTCGAGGGCGTCTTCGAGGCCTGCGGGATCGAGGAGCTGGTGGTGAGCGACTACGCCCTGCGCGAGGGCGTGCTGCTCGACACCATCCATCGACGCCGTGGCGGGTCGCTGCACCTGTTGAGCGACGTGTCCCGGCGCAGCGTGCAGGCCCTGGTCGACGCCTGCGACGACGACCCCGACCACTCCGCCTGGGTGGCCCGGTTGGCGCTCGAGCTGTTCGACGCCACCGCCGACCTCCACGGTCTCGACAGCGGATCCCGCGACTACCTCGAGGCTGCCGCCCTGCTCGCCAACGTCGGGCTCTTCGTGTCCCACGCCAAGCACCACAAGCACAGCTACTACGTGATCAGGAACTCCGAGCGGCTGGTGGGCTTCGCCGACGACGAGATCGAGGTCATCGCCCAGGTCGCCCGCTACCACCGCAAGAGCGCACCCAAGCTCCGCCACCCCGAGTACGCCGCCCTCGACCACGACGACCAGCAGGTGGTCCGCACCCTCGCCGGCCTGCTCCGGGTGGCCATCGGGCTCGACCGCAGCCACCGACAGCTCGTCGACGGGCTGCAGGTCGACACCTCCGGCAAGCGGGTGGTCGTCGGCGTGGTGCCCACCGACGGGGCCGACCTCAGCCTGGAGATCTACGACGCCAACGAGCGCACCACCCTCCTGGCCGACGTCCTCGGCCGTCCTGTCGAGGTCGCCGCCGCCCGCCGTTGACGGCGATACTGGAGGCCGTGGACGGTCGGGAGCGGTGGCAGTGGGACTACGAGGCCAGCCGGCGGGGCGACGACGAGCCCACCACCCTCTCGGGTGTCCCGCTGGCCGCGGTCTACGGCCCGGGCGACATCGACCCCGCCGCCGGCGAGCCGCCCGAGCGGATCGGTTGGCCCGGGCAGGTCCCGTTCACGCGTGGCCCGTACGCCTCGATGTACCGCTCGAAGCTCTGGACGATGCGGATGTTCGCCGGCTTCGGCACCGCCACGGACACCAACGAGCGGTTCAAGGCCATCCTGGCCGCCGGGGGCGATGGCCTCTCGACGGCGTTCGACCTGCCCACGTTGATGGGCCGCGACTCCGACGACCCGGTGGCCGAGGGAGAGGTCGGCAAGTGCGGCGTGGCCGTGGACACGCTGGCCGACATGGAGGACCTCTTCGCCGGCATCGACCTCGGGGCCGTCACCACGTCGATGACCATCAACTCGCCGGCCGCCGTGGTCTTCGCCATGTACATCGCCACGGCGGAGGCCCGGGGGGTCGAACGACGCCGGCTCGGCGGCACCCTCCAGAACGACATCCTGAAGGAGTACCAGGCCCAGAAGGAGTTCATCTTCCCGCCCCGCCCGTCGATGCGGCTGGTGCGGGACACGATCGCCTTCACGGCCGCCGAGATGCCCCGCTGGCACCCGGTCTCGATCTCCGGCTACCACATCCGGGAGGCCGGCAGCACCGCCGCCCAGGAGCTCGGCTTCACGGTGGCCAACGGCTTCGCCTACGTCGAGCTGGCCCGCGAGGCCGGCCTGGCCGTCGACGCGTTCGCGCCCCGCCTGTCGTTCTTCTTCAACGCCCACATCGACTTCTTCGAGGAGATCGCCAAGTACCGAGCGGCCCGGCGGATCTGGGCGCGGTGGCTGGCCGAGCGCTACGGCGCCACCCGGGAGGCGTCGCTGCGGATGCGCTTCCACACCCAGACCGCCGGCGTGTCCCTCACCGCGCAGCAGCCCGAGCTGAACGTGGCCCGCACTGCTATCGAAGCCCTGGCCGGCGTGCTCGGGGGCACCCAGAGCCTCCACACCAACGCCATGGACGAGGCGCTCGCTCTGCCCACCGAGCGGACCGCCCGCATCGCCCTGCGCACCCAGCAGGTGATCGCCCACGAGACCGGTGTGGCCAACGTGGCCGACCCGCTCGGCGGCTCGTGGTACGTCGAGGCGCTGACCGACGAGATGGAGCGGCGGGCCGAGGAGGTCTTCGCCCACCTCGACGAGCTCGGCGGCGGTTCGATGCTCGAAGGGGTCCACGCCGCGCTCGACAACGGGTGGTTCCAGGGTGAGATCGCCGACGCCGCCTACGACCTCGAACGCCGGGTGAACGACGGCCGCCGTGTGGTGGTGGGCGTCAACCGCTTCACCGACGCCGTCGACGACGATCCGGTCGAGATCCTGCGCATCAGCGCCGAGCACGAGCAGGCCCAGGTCAAGCGCCTCCAGGCCGTGAAGGCCGACCGGGACGGCAGGGCGGTGGCCGCCGCCCTCGACCGGCTCCGCGCCGACGCCGCCGATCCCGAGGTCAACCTGATGCCCACGCTGATCGACGTCGTCGGCACCTACGCCACGTTGGGGGAGATCATCGACGCGCTGGCCGAGGTCTTCGGCCGCCACGTCGAGCAACCGGTCCTCTGAGGACGGGCTCTAGAGTCCCGGCCGTGACGGTCAAGGTCTGTCCCGAGTGCGAGGCCGAGTACGTGGCCACGGTGCAGGAGTGCGCCGACTGCGGGGCCACCCTCGTCGAGACCGACGGCCCCGAGGTCGCCCAGCTCGGGTACGAGTTCGAGGAGTGGGACGGCAACGGCCGGGTGCTGCTCGACCAGCTGCTCACCGGGCAGGGGATCGTGCACGTGTGGGAGGGGACGACGCTCGTGGTCCGGGCCGCCGACGAGGAGGCCGTCGACACCCTGGTCGAGCAGGTGGAGGCGGCGGAGCTGCCCGAGCTCGATCCCGACCGGGCCCAGGTCGTCTACGAGCTCGACGGCTGGCCGGACGAGCAGCGAGCGGCCCTGGTCGAGGCGTTGGTGGACGCAGCCCTGCCCCACGCCTTCGACGAGGACGACGACCTCGTCGTCCACGAGGACGACGAGGAGCGGGTCGAGCCCATCCTCGACCGCATCGACACCACCTCGGCCCTGCCCTCGGTTCCCGGTGACGACCCCGACGACCTGGACGGCGACGAGGTCGACCTCGACGAGGAGCCCGGTCCCGAGCGGGCGACCGTCGACGAGGCCGTCGACGAGGCCGTCGAGGAGCTCGACGTCGAGGTCGACGAGGACGAGGCCGGCGAGGCCCCGGCCGTCGACGACGGACTGGCGGCCCAGGACGCCATGTCGGAGCTGTTCGTGGCCGCCGACCGGTTGATGCACGACCCCGACGACCACGAGGGGGTGCTGAGCCTGGGCGACGCCGCCCGGATGGTCGAGAGCATCGGCCTGCCCTACGGGTTCTCGCCGGCGGTGTGGAAGGACATCACGGCCCGAGCAGTGGCCCTCCGGGAGTTGCTCGAGGCCGTCGAGACCGACGACGACGAGGTGATCGAGGCGGCCACCGGCCTGCGGACGGTGCTGCGCCAGTACGTCTGAACCGCCCCTCGACGGCCGTCGATCGGGCCGCCCGGCGGAGTGTTCGCCCGCCGCCGGTCACCCTAGGGTGACCGGGTGGTCCTGGCCGAGTTGGAGGTGTTCCAGTCGCGGCCGATCGCGCCCACCCGGCGGCTGGCCCTCGGTCGCCGGGAGCTGCCGGTGTCGCCGGGCCCGGGGTTCGGGGGGATCCTGCTCGGTGGGGTCGTGGCCGGGTTCACCGAGCGCATCGACGACGACCTCCACATCGACCTCCTGCGCCTCAGCCACCAGCTCGAGCAGGGCCTGCGCATCCCCCAGCCCCGCTTGCGACACCGCCTCCAGGTCGACCACGTTGGCCTCAACCGCCGGGTGCACCGGCTGGTCGCCGAGGGGGATGCTGTCCGCTTCGAGCTCGACGACACCCCCGGCACGTCGCCGGCGCCGCAGGTCCTCGCCGCGCTGTACGCCGCCGGCGAGCTCGAACCGGGGCCGCGGGCGGCGGTGATGGCCGTGGCCCGCAAGGGGCTGCGGTGGCGAGGTCCGGTCGACGACCGTCTCCTCGACTTCCTCACCGACGAGGGGGGGAGCTGGTTCTCGGCGGGCGTCGCCGACCCGGTGGAGTGGGCGCTCGGGGTCCTCGGGCTTGGTGGGGCGGCGTCGGCCCGGCCCGATGTGCAGCGCCGCTTCCGCGAGCTCCTGCGGGCCGCCCACCCCGACCACGGTGCGGCCCACGAGGGCGCCGCCCAGCGCATCGCCGACCTCACCGAGGCCCGGCGGATCCTGCTGGCGTCCTGAGGAGGGCGGGGTGGAGGCCGGGGCGCTCCTGCTGGCACCGGGGGCGGGGAGCGACCGCGACCACCCGACCCTCGTGGCCATCGAGGCCGCCGTCGCGCCGCTGCCCACCGCCCGCATCGACTTCCCCTACCGGCGCCAGGGCCGCCGTGGCCCCGATCGGGCTCCCACCCTGGTGGCCTGCGTGGTGGCCGAGGCGACCGCCCTCGCCGAGCGCGCCGGGGTCGACCCGGCCGCCGTGGTCCTCGGTGGCCGGTCGATGGGAGGCCGGATCTGCTCCATGGCGGTGGCCGAGGGGCTGCCTGCCGGCGGGTTGGTGCTGCTGAGCTACCCCCTGCACCCGCCGGGTCGTCCCGACAAGCTCCGCATCGCCCACCTCCCCGCCATCGAGGTGCCGTGCCTCTTCGTGAGCGGCACCCGCGACCCGTTCGCCGCCCCCGCCGAGCTGGAAGCGGCCACCGTCGCCGTCCCCGGACCCGTGACCCACCTCTGGATCGACGGTGCCGGCCACGAGGTCAAGGACCTCGCCTCGACCCCCCGCCAGGCCCAGGTGGTCACCGCCGTGACCGACTGGATCTCCTCGCTGTCGGCGTGAGAGGCAGCTCCGGTCCAGATGGTACCGTGATGCCATGCAAGCAACCATCGACAAGGCAGGCCGATTGGTCATCCCGAAGCCGCTGCGGGACCAGCTCGGGCTCCGGCCGGGCCCGGTCGAGCTCACCGCCCAGGGCTCCGGTCTTCATGTTGAGCCGCTGGCCGGCGACGAGCTGCAGGAGCGATCCGGCCGTCTCGTCATCCCAGCCACCGGGGTGGACATCGATGAGGACGTCGTCCGTAGCCTGCGCGATGCCCACCGGCGGTAACCGGTCCGGCTCCCTCGTCGACACGAGCGCTGCCGTCGCGTTGCTCGTCGGTGATCACGACCAGCACGACTCCACGTTCGAGGCGCTCGCCGGCCGCCGGCTCGGGCTGGCTGGCCATGCTGCCTTCGAGACCTTCTCCGTCCTGACCCGGCTGCCGGCGCCCGCTCGCCGCACGGCCGTCGTCGTCGACCGTTTGCTCCGCGCCAACTTCCCTCACAGCCGTTTCCTGAGCCCGGACCGAGCCGCCGACCTCCTGGCCGTGTTGCCGGCCCATGGCATCGCTGGTGGATCGGTCTACGACGCGCTCATCGCCGCCACGGCGGTCGAGCATCGACTTCGCCTCGTCACCCTCGATCGCCGGGCCGTCGACACCTACCGAGCGCTCGAGGCCGAGATCGAGCTGCTTTCCTGACGCCGCGTCGGTCTTCCGTGCCTACGGGTGCACGTCGACGGGGACGCCGAGGGGCAGGCCGATGTCCTCGACCAGCCGGGTGATCACGGCGTCGCTCACCCGCACGCAACCGCTGCTGACGTCGCGCCCGATGGAGGAGGCGTCGGTGGTGCCGTGGATCCCCAGGCGGCCGTCGCTGCCGGCGAAGCTGTCGAGCACCTCGGAGAACCCCGACAGGCCGTAGGCGTAGGCCCCGTAGCCGCTGTTGGTCGGGGCGATGAGGACCCAGGTGTAGTAGGCGCCGCCCGGCGTCGGCCGGTCCTCGCGGCCGATGCCGACGGGTTCGTCGACGAGCACCTGGTCGCCCCGCCGCACGACCATGCGGTGGCGACCGAGGAAGACGTCGATGCGGTACTCGTGGGTGGTCAGGTCGACGTCGGCGACCTGAACCCACCCGGCGCTGCCGTTCGGCCGCACCGGGAGCGCCACCTTGAGCCGCTCCCCGGCCCGCTCCAGCACCACGAAGACCTGGGCCACCCCGTACTCGCTCGGGTTGGCGATGGTTCGGCTGGGCTCGTCGCCGTCGGCGCTGTCGAACACCGGGACCGAGGACAGCTCGGGTCGGGCCGTGGCCACGAGCGTGGGCCCGGCAGGCAACGGTGTGGCCGACCCCGACGACGGTGGACCGGACTCCGACGACGTGGTGGGGATCGACGAGGGCGGGATGGACGACGGCGAACCGTCGCTGACCGGACCGGACGCCGCCCCGGGGTCGGGGAGGGGGACGGTGCTGGCTCCGGTGGCGAGCGGGTCGTCGCCGAAGGGGGTCGTGGTGGGGGGAGCCGAGGTGGTGGGCACGAACGGTGCGTCGGCCAGGCGGGGCGTCGTCCCGCTGCACCCGGCCAGGCCGGCGCCGCCGATGGCGACGGCCACAGCCGCCACCCCGACGGCGGCGAGCAGCGGCGACGGCGACCGGTACCGGCGGCGGGCGGGCACGGTTGCGGAGCGTACGGCGTCGGCCGTCAACCGACCGGTCAGCGTCGGCCGTCACCCGACCGTCACGCGACGGTCACGCCGGCGCCGGTGGCACGTCCTCGGGGTTGAGCTCCTCGAGCTCCCGTCGCGCCGTCTCGGGGAACAGGGTGAGCACGAGCACGACCACGACGAGCGGCCCCACCAGGAGCACTTGCATGGCGTCGGTGAAGCTGCCGGTCCGATCGGCGATCACCCCGGCGATGACCAGTCCGAGCGCGCTGCCGCTCACCGACACGAGCTGGATGATGCCGTTGGCCCGTCCCCGTGAACCGGTGGGGAACAGCTCGGGGCCGTAGACGCCGAGGGCGGGCACGGCGGCGGCGGCGAAGATGGTGCCCACCAGGTTCCAGGCCCACATGGTCCACCCGGCGGTGGCGAACGACAGCGTGGTCAGCACCGCTCCCACGGCCACGCCGACGGCCACCAGCAGACGCCGGCCCCGCACGTCGGCCATCCGCCCGCCGACGACGATGCCGATGGCGCCGGGGGTGCTCGTCAGCGCCACGAACAGGGCCACTCGGCCGGCGGAGAAGCCCCGCTCCTCCCGCAGGAAGTCGTTGAGCAGCTGGGAGGCGGGAGCGGTGAACGAGGAGATGAGGAAGAAGCTGGCGGCGAGCACCCACAACCGCCGGCCGTGACCCGAGACCACCGGGGTGTCGGGGTGGGGGGCGACGAAGCGCCGGCTCTCGGGGAGGTGCCGCCCGACCAGGCCCAGCACGGGCAGGCCGAGGAGGGGGATCAGGTACAGGATGCGCCACCCCCGGACGTGCAGGTCGGCGAGGGGCAGCGCCCAGAGCGAGATGCCGGCGCCGAGGGCACTGGTCATCGCCATCACGCTGACGGCGTAGGCCCTTGAACCCTTCGGCATCTCTTCGGCGGCGACGATGCCCACGAGCAGCACCGCGGTGGTCGACAGACCCCGCGACAGGGTCTGGGTCACGCCCAGCATGACGAGGTTCGGGGCGACGGCACCGAAGGCGGCCGTCACGCACGAGGCCGCCGTCGACCCGAGCAGCATCCTTCGCCGGCCCCGTCGGTCGGCGGTGGCCACGAGCACGAGCGACAGCACCACGCCGACCCGGACGGCGGCCAGGGTCGTGCCCTCGGCCGTCTTGCTGCTGCCGAACTCGTCGATGGCGAAGGTGATGGTCTGTGAGATGAGCGTGCCCAGGTACCCGCCCACGAGCGCCACCGTGCAGAGCAGCCCGAGGACGTTGGCGGCCCGGGCGTCGAACCGGTCCGGGGGGGCCCACACCGGTTGCTGCGCCCGCTGGCGATCCGTCAGGCGCCGGAGCTCGCGCTTCATCGGCCACACGAACAGCGCCCCCCAGAAGGGTATGGCCAGGCGGAAGCTCGTGCGCTCGGTGACCTCGACCCGGCCATCGCCAGCGGGGACGGCCGCCACCTCCCGCCGGTAGTCCCGGAACGGCCCCGACACCGCCTCGAAGGCGGCCTCGCCGACCCGGCGTTCCCGGACGATGTCGTCGCGGGGGCACAGCAGCTCGTCGAGGGCCTCGGGATCGACGACGGACGTGGTGACGACCGAGGCCACGGGCTCGGGGAGGCCTCCGGTCGAGGGCAAGGGGCAGCCGGAGCATACTGAGGCCACCACGACGGAGGTGACCCATGGAACGCATCACCGTCCGGCCGAACGGTCCGCTCGCCGGCACCGTGCGCATCGCCGGGGCGAAGAACTCGGTCCTCAAGCTGATGGCGGCCACCGTCCTGGCCGAGGGCACCTTCGTGCTGCGCAACGCCCCCCGCATCACCGACGTGGGCTGCATGACCGAGCTGCTCCGCTCGATGGGCCTCGCCGTTGACCGGTCCGCCGACGTGCTCACCATCCACCGTCCCGCCGAGATCACCCCCGAGGCCCCCTACGAGCTCGTCGAGGCCATGCGGGCGTCGATCGTCGTGTTCGGCCCCCTCCTCGCCCGGGAGGGATGGGCCCGGGTGGCCCTACCCGGCGGCGACGACTTCGGCCCCCGCCCCATCGACATGCACCTCCAGTCCCTCGAGCGGCTCGGGGCGACGTTCGAGACCGCCCACGGCTACATCGAAGGGCGGGCCGAGCACCTCGTCGGCACCCGCCTGCTGCTCGAGTTCCCCAGCGTGGGGGCCACCGAGAACGCGCTGATGGCGGCGGTGCTGGCCAAGGGCGAGACGGTGATCGAGAACGCCGCCCGTGAGCCCGAGATCGCAGACCTGGCCGCCTTCCTCAACCGGATGGGTGCGAACGTGGTCGGCGCCGGCAGCTCCACCATCACCGTCGAGGGGGTGGAGGAGCTGTCACCGGTGGAGCACGAGGTCATCCCCGACCGCATCGAGGCGGCCACCTTCCTGGCCGCCCTCGGGGTGGCCGGCGGGGAGCTGGTGCTGGAGGGCGCCCGACCCGACCACATGGACATGCTCATGCAGAAGCTGGGCGAGATGGGCGTGCGCACCTCGTCGCACCCCGACGGCGTGTGGGGCATGGCCCCCGGCCGGCTCACCAGCGCCGACATCTCGACCCTGCCGTACCCGGGTATCGCCACCGACTACAAGCCGCTCTTCGTGTCGATGCTGGCCGTGGCCGAGGGGGTGGGCATCGTGGCCGAGAACATCTTCGCCGGCCGCTTCCGCTACGTCGACGAGCTCGTGCGCATGGGCGCCGACATCCGCACCGAGGACCACTACGCCATCGTGCGGGGTGTCCCCCGCTTGTCGGGGGCGCCGGTCCGAGCCCATGACATCCGGGCCGGGGCCGCCCTCGTGGTGGCCGGCCTGGGCGCCGAGGGAGAGACGGTGGTGGCCGACGCCGACCACATCGACCGCGGCTACGAGCGCTTCGTCGAGAAGCTGCGGGCGGTGGGCGCCGACATCGAGCGGGGCTGACCGACCCGGGATCAGGGCGACGGGGGCGGGGGCGCGCCTTCGGGGTCAGCTTCGGCATCGGGACGGGCGACGGCCCGAAGGCGGGCCTCGGCCCGGCGGTTGGCCAGCCACAGCAGCCCGGCGAACAGGGCGATGGGGGTGGCCACGAGGAGGATCTCGTCCCAGCCTCCCTCGTGGGCCACCAGCACCGGGGTCAGCCCCCCAGGAGGAGGGTCATGGCGGCGACGGCGGCGAGGCCGACGGCACCGAGCACCGGCCAGGACGCTCTGGCGGTCACGGCCGGGCCGAGGCGGGCCAGGCACCGGTCGTGGACCACGACGAGGGTCACGAGGAGCGCGGCCACCACCAAGCCGAGCCGCAGCCAGGCCTGGACGGTGAGGGGCAGGAGGGTGTCGTCGGTGGCGAGGTCGACGATCCCCAGGAGGTCCCACCCCCGGGCGAAGGGGTCCGACAGCAGGGCCAGCAGGTTCTGCTGGTCGACCAGGAACGAGGTGAGGTCGTGGGCCACGGCGAAGCCGGCCACCACGGCCACGAAGGCGGTGGCCAGCCCGACCGCCGTCGGGGCGGCCGGGGTGGCCGGGCTGGCGGGGCTGGCGGGGCTGGCCGGGGTGGCCGGGCCGGCCACGGCATCGGGGTGGACGGCGGCGCCGACCGACCGGGCCTCGCTCGGCACGGGTGCGACGTCCGCTCCCGCCGGCCCGGTCAGGCCGGCCAAGCGGTCGCTGGTGCGGGCGCACAGCGCCCAGGCGACGACGACGGCCCCAGTGGTCCACACCAGCCCGAGCGTGTTGGCGACGGTGTAGCCGGCGGTGCTGCGGATGCCGAGCAGGTCGGCGTACCACCGGGTGGACGACAGCGCGTCGAAGAAGGTGGCGCCGAGGGCGACGGCGATCACCGCAGCCGTGCGCCTGTCGCCGTCGTGGGCGGCGATGGCGGTGAGGGGGTTGCGCAGCTGGGGTCGCCCGTCCCGCCACCCCAGGGGACTGACCCTGGCCACGGCACCGAACAGCACGGCGAACGCCTCGTTGCGCCGCACCCACGCTCGCCCGGCGGCCATCCCCCCGGCGACCATGAGGGCGACATAGGCGGTCAGCCACGCCGTCACCGAGCGGGGCTGGAACCCCTCGGGCCAGGCCAGGAGGAGCCATGCGAAGGTGCCGAGGAGGACGCCGGGCACCCACCAGTCGCCGCCGTCGGCACGTCGGTCCTCATCACCGGCCGGGGCCGAGGGCCGGCGGTGGACCACGGCGGCCACGGCGTCGAAGGGGTGCACGAGTCTCCACAGGTCACCGAACAGCGCGCTGAGGAGCAGGCCACCGGTCCAGAAGGCGGAGAACACGGCGAGCGGAGCCGGGTTGGCGCCGATCTGCTCGCTGCCCCACCAGGCGATGGTGAGCACGAGCACCAGCCCGGCCACGCCGGTGGCGCGGGCGGCGATCACCAGCGGGCGGGGCGCACCGTCGGTCGGCCAGCGGTCCTCGTCCGCCGTCCCCGCCCCGGTGAGCAACCTCGGCCGGGCCCACGACGAGCGCAGCGCCAAGGCCACGAGCCCGAGCAGCACGAGGACCGTGTAGAGCAGCAGCCCCGGTGACAGCCCGACTGCATCCAGACCCTCGGCGGCATGGGCCAGGAGCGCAGCGGTCACCCGGTCCAGCCTACGAGCGCCCTTCGGCCGCCGACTGCCGGCGCCCTTGTGTGGCCGACGTCGCAGCGGCCTGGGAACACGGCGACGACCACCGACGTTGGCCACCACCGAGCCGGTTCCCCGGCCCCGAGGGACCCGTGGGACACTGGTCCACCGGCCCGGCAGCAGGAGCGACGTGGAAGATCAGGTCCGCAAGACGATCGAGGCCATCCGGCCGGCCATCCAGGCCGACGGCGGCGACATCATCCTGCGTGGGGTCGACGCCGGCAGCGGGGTCGTCACCGTCGAGCTGATCGGGGCCTGCGTCAGCTGCCCGGCCTCCACCGTCACCCTCAAGGCCGGCGTCGAGCGGATCATGAAGGACCGGGTACCGGGCGTCACCGCCGTCGAGGCGGTCGGGCTCGAGTCCGAGAGCGCCGTCTCCCTCTGACCGTGCCCGACCCCGCGGGGCTGGTCGACGCGGCGCGCGCCGGTGACCGGGCCGCCCTCGCCAGGCTCCTCTCGCTGGTCGAACGGGGTGGGGACGAGGCCCACGAGATCGGCCGCATCTGCCACCCGCTCGGCGGCGGGGCGTACACCCTCGGCATCACCGGCGCCCCGGGGTCCGGCAAGTCCACCCTCACCAACGCCCTGCTCGGCATCCTGCGGGACGCCGACCGAGCCGTCGCCGTGCTCGCCGTCGACCCGTCGTCCCCGTTCTCGGGCGGAGCCATCCTCGGAGACCGGGTGCGCATGGGCGACCACGCCCTCGACCCGGGGGTGTTCATCCGTTCCATGGCCACCCGGGGCCACCTCGGCGGTCTGGCCCTCGCCACCCCCCAGGCCGTGCGGGTGCTCGACGCCGTCGGCATGGAGCTCGTCATCGTGGAGACGGTGGGGGTGGGCCAGGTCGAGGTCGAGATCGTGGGTGCGGCCGACACGACGGTGGTCGTGGTCAACCCCGGCTGGGGCGACGCCGTCCAGGCCAACAAGGCCGGGCTGATGGAGATCGCCGACCTGTTCGTGGTCAACAAGGCCGACCGGCCCGGCGCCGCTGACACGAGGCGGGACCTCGACGCCATGCTCGACCTGTCCGAGCCGGGGGAGTGGCGGCCGCCCATCGTGACCACGGTGGCCAGCACCGGGGAGGGGGTCGACGAGGTGCAGTCCGCCGTCGAGTCGCACCGGGCGTTCCTGGCCGGCGGGGGGCGTCTCGAGGCCAAGCGAGCGGCCCGGTTGCGCGACGAGCTGCGCCTGGTCGTGGCCGAGCGGTTGCGGCTCCGGGCCGAGTCGCTCGTCGGCGTCGACGACCGCCAGCAGCTCGAAGACGCGGTGGTGGCCCGCCAGCTCGACCCGTGGACCGCCGCCGACCGCATCCTCACCGCCGTCGACGCCTGAGCGCTCGTCCGTTCTTCGTGCTGTGGCGACCGTCTGGTGGTCGCTGGAGCACGGAGAACCGCCGGCGGCCCACCCTCTAGGGTCGCGGCCCATGCCGGAGCCGAAGACCTCCCCTGTGCCGCTCGTGTCGGTGGAGCGCCGGGACGACGGGGTTGCCCTCGTCACCTTGGAGAACCCCAAGGTCAACGCGCTGTCCACGGAGGTGTTGCGCCAGCTCTTCGGTGTGGCCGAGCGCCTCACCGACGAGCCACCCGGGGCGGTGGTGGTGACCGGCGGTGACCGGGTGTTCGCGGCCGGAGCCGACATCGACGAGTTCGGCGGTCCCGAGGAGGCCCGGGCCATCGGTGACCTCTTCCTGCGGGCCCTCAACGCGCTGGCCGACATCCCCCGGGCCACCATCGCCGCCGTCAACGGCGTCGCCCTCGGCGGCGGCTGCGAGCTGGCCCTCGCCTGCGACTTCCGGGTCGCCTCCGACCGGGCCCGCTTCGGTCAACCCGAGATCCTGCTCGGCATCATCCCGGGTGGGGGAGCCACGCAGCGCCTGCCCCGTCTCATCGGGCCGGCCCGGGCCAAGGACCTCATCTTCACGGGGCGCCAGGTGGGTGCCGAGGAGGCTCTCGCCATGGGCCTCGTCGACGAGGTGGTGGCCCCTGGTCACGTGCTGGCCCGGGCCATCGAGCGGGCCGCCGCCCTCGCCGCCGGCCCCGTGGTGGCCCACGGCCTGGCCAAGCGAGCCGTCGACCGCGGCCTCGACATCACGCTCAACGGGGGCCTCGACCTCGAACAGCAGCTCTTCGTGCAGGTCTTCGGGACCGAGGACGCCCGCACCGGCGTCGAGTCGTTCCGCACCGACGGTCCCGGCAAGGCCACCTTCGCCGGCCGGTAGCCGACCATCGGCACTAGCGTTCGCCCGTGCCGATCGCCGAGGTCAACGGTCAGTCGATCTTCTACGACGACAGCGGTGGCGCCGGGCCGCCGCTGCTGTTCAGCCACGGGTTCCTCATGGACAGCACCATGTTCGACCCCCAGGTCCGTGCCCTCGAGGGCGACCCGGCCGACTACCGCTGCATCCGCTGGGACCAGCGGGGCTTCGGCCAGACGGCGTGCTCGGCGCCGTTCACCTACTGGGACTCCGCCGACGACGCCGTCGCCCTGCTCGACGAGCTCGACGTGGACCGGGCGGTGTGGCTGGGCATGTCCCAGGGCGGCTTCCTGTCGCTGCGAGCGGCGCTGGCCCACCCCGATCGGGTGGGCGCCCTCGTCCTGATCGACACCCAGTCCGGTGTGGAGGACCCCGCGAAGGTCGAGCAGTACCGGGGCATGCTCGAGGTGTGGCAGCACGGGTCCGACGAAGAGCTCGACGCCGTCGCCCGCATCGTGGCCGACCTCATCATCGGCGACCCCGACCTGTCGGCGGAGTGGATCGCCCGCTGGAAGGTCCGGGACCGGGCCGGCATCCTCCACCCGGGCCTGTGCCTGCTCGACCGCGACGACATCACCGACCGCCTCGGCGAGATCGGCTGCCCGGCGCTCGTCGTGCACGGCACCGAGGACCAGGCCATCACCATGGACCAGGCCGAGGCGCTGTGTGCCGGCCTGGCCGACTGCCGAGGCCTCGTCCGGGTCGAGGGCGCCGCCCACGCCGCCAACCTCACCCACCCCGACCAGGTCAACCCCCCGCTCAAGGACTTCCTCGCCGCCTTGGGCTGAAGGCCGTCAGGCCCAGGCGATGCGGCCGAGCTCGACGGGGCTGGCCAGGTCGGGGTGGTGGGGGACGATGCGCACGGTGAAGCCGTAGCGGCCGGTGCGGTCACAGCTGAACCGGCCGGCGAAGCGGGAGGCGTCGCCGTCGGCGGGGACCATGGTCACGGCCTCGGCCAGCTCGATCTCGTCGTGTTGGCCGACGGGGCCGTGGACGAGCTGGACCTCGACGTCGGCGGGCGACAGGGTCCCGAGGGCGACCACGGCGTTGACCACCCGCTCGGTGCCGAGGTCGGCCACCTGGTCGGAGGTCGCGACCGAACGCACCCGCACCTCGTCCCACGCACCCCTCACCCGGGCCTTCCAGGCAGCAAGATCTCGGGCCGGTCCGTGGCCGGCCACGTTGACCTTCTCGTCCTGGGCGGCGGTGGGCTCGTAGAGGCGCTCGACGTAGTCGCGCACCATGCGGGAGGCCAGCACCTCGGGGCCGAGCGTGTGCAACCCGTGCTTCATGCGCTGCACCCATCGCCTCGGCACGGGCCCCCCGAAGCGGTCGAAGAAGAGCGGCACGATCTGCTCCTCCAGCAGCTCGAACAGCGAGTTGGCCTCGATCTCGTCGCGACGGTCCTCGTCCTCGACGGTCTCGGCCGAGCTGATGGCCCAGCCGTTCTCGCCGTCGAACAGCTCGTCCCACCACCCGTCGAGGACCGAACAGTTGAGGGCGCCGTTGAGGGCCGCCTTCATGCCGCTCGTCCCGCACGCCTCCTGCGGCCGGCGGGGCGTGTTCAGCCACACGTCGGCGCCGTGGCAGAGCGTGCGGGCGACGGCGATGTCATAGTCCTCGAGGAACACGAACCGGTGGCGGACGTCGTGGTCGTGGGTGAAGGCCACCACCTGGCGAATCATCTCCTTGCCCGGCTCGTCGGCGGGGTGGGCCTTGCCGGCGAACACGAACTGCACCGGCCGGTCGGCCGAACCGACGAGCAGCTTCAGCCGCTCGGGTTGGGCCAGCAGGAGCGTGGCCCGCTTGTAGGTGGCGAAGCGCCGGGCGAAGCAGACGGTGAGGGCGCCGGGGTCGAGCACCTGGTCGCACCAGGACACGTCGGACCTCGACAGGCCCCGGGCCAGGACCGACTCGGCCAGCCGGCGGCGGACGAACGCCACCAGCCGGGCCCGTCCCTGCTCCCGGGCTCGCCAGAGCTCGTCGTCGCCGGCAGCGGTGATGCGGCCCCACCGCTCGGGCCCGGCCTCGGACCACTCGGGCAGCACGTGGCGACCGAGCAGGTCGCTCATCTCCGGTGACACCCAGGTGTCGGCGTGCACGCCGTTGGTCACCGACGTGATGGGCACCTCGTCGACGGGCACGCCCCCCCAGAGGTCGGCGAACATCTCCCGGCTCACGGCCCCGTGCAGCCGGGCCACGCCGTTGGCCCGCCCGGCCAGCCGCAGCCCCATCACCGCCATGTTGAACGGCTCGTCGGGCGGGTCGCCCGGCCGGTGCCCGAGCGCCATAAGGTCGTCGACGGACACGCCGCACTCGGCCGCCCACCCGGAGAAGTACTCGTCCATGAGCGGCCGCGGGAACCGGTCGATGCCGGCCGGCACGGGGGTGTGGGTGGTGAAGATGCTCCCGGCCCGCACCGCCTCCACGGCCTCGTCGAACCCGAGGCCATCGTCGAGCATCGACCGGCGCACCCGCTCGAGGCCGAGGAAGCCGGCGTGGCCCTCGTTGGTGTGGAACACCTGGGCGTCGACGCCGACGGCCTCGAGGGCCCGCACCCCACCGATGCCGAGCAGGATCTCCTGGCGGAGCCGGTGCTCGGTGTCACCCCCGTAGAGCCGGTCGGTGACCTGTCGGAGGTCGACGGGGTTCTCCTCCACGTCGGCGTCGAGCAGGTAGAGCGGCACCCGCCCCACGTCGGCTCGCCAGAGCTGGGCGTGCAGCGGCTGGCGGGCGAGGTCGACGGTGACCCGCACCCCCTCGCAGAGAGTGAGGGCCATGGCGTAGGGGTCGAGGTCCGGATAGTTCTCGACCTGCCAGCCGTCGGGGTTCTGGGCCTGGCGGAAGTAGCCGTGGCGGTAGAAGAGCCCGATCCCCACCAACGGCACACCGAGGTCGCTGGCCGCCTTCAGGTGATCACCGGCGAGCACACCGAGCCCGCCGGAGTACTGCGGTAGGGCCTCGGCGATGCCGAACTCCGGGGAGAAGTAGGCCACCGAGCGCAGCGCCGTCCGGCCACCACCGCCGTCACCGTCACCGTCGCCTTCACGGCGGGACTGGAACCAGCGAGGGTGCTCCAGGTACCGGCGCAGCTCGTGGTGCACCTCCCCCATGAAGCGGGTGAAGCCGGGGTCGGCCCGGAGCGTCTCCAGGCGCTCTTGGGAGACGAGGGAGAGCAGCCGCACCGGGTCGTGGATGCTCGCGTCCCACGCCTCGGGGTCGACCCAGCGGAACAGGTCGCGGGTCTGGGTGTCCCACGCCCAGCGCAGGTTCATGGCCAGCGCCTCGAGGGGAGCGAGCTCGGGGGGGATCCGAGGGCGGACCGTGAAGCTGCGCAGGGCTCGCATGGCCGGGACCGTAGCCGTGCCGGCGCACGGGGCTTCGCCTGCCGAGCGGCATCCGGTCGGCCTGTAAGAAGGGGCCCTGTAAGAAGGGGTATGGACAGCGAACGAGCGGCCCGCTGGGGCCTGCAGGTCACCTACACCGACACGAGTGGCCAGCAGCGACGGTCTCCGGACGCCAGCGTCGCCCACGTCCTCGCCGCCCTCGATCGCGAGGGGGCGGGGGCCGAGGACAGTGAGCCGCCGGCCCTCGACGCCCTCCTGGTGCGCCGGCCCGGTGACCGGTCGCTGCCCGAGCACTTGCGGGGCGGCCTGCTCGTGACCGAGGACGGTGCCTCCCTCGGCCCGGTGGACGGCCTCCCTCCCGACCTGCCCCTCGGCTACCACACGCTGGAGGGCGCCGATGGTCGCCTCACCACCGTCGTGGTCAGCCCCGGCGTGTGCTCGCTGCCCGAGGACCTCGTGGCCTGGGGCTGGTCGCTCCAGGTCTATGCCGCCCGATCCCGGGCGAGCTGGGGGATGGGCGACCTGGCCGATGCCCGCACCGTCGGCGAGTGGAGCCTCGACTTCGGGGGACAGCCCCTCCTGCTCCTGAACCCGCTCCACGCCGTGAACCCCACCGCTGATCCCCAACCGAGCCCGTACTCGGCCGGCAGCCGCTGCTTCCGCAACCCGCTCTACCTCCGGGTCGAGGAGCTGCCCGGCGCCGCCGCCATCGGTGTGGACCTCGCACCGGTGGCGGCGGCCGGACGTGCCCTGCTCGCCGAGCGGCGCATCGACCGGGCCCGGGTGTGGGCGTACAAGGCCGATGCCCTCGAACGCCTCTGGTCGGTGCCCCACGCCCCCGGGCGGGCCGCCGCCGAGGCCGCCATCGCCGCCGACCCGGTGCTCGCCGCCTTCGCCGCCTACTGCGTCGCCGTGGAGCGCCACGGCCCGTCGTGGCCGACCTGGCCGCAGGGCCTGCGACGGCCCGACGGCTCGGACTGGGGGCGGTTCACCCGGGACCACGCCGACCGCGTGGCCTTCCACGCATGGCTGCAGGGCCTGGTGGCCGCCCAGCTCAGCGCTCTCCAGGGCACCGTGCCGATCGTCCACGACCTCGCCGTCGGCACCAGCCCCGAAGGCTTCGACGCCTGGTACTGGCAGGACCTGTTCGTGCTCGACGGCACAACGGTGGGAGCGCCGCCGGACCAGTTCAACACCCGTGGGCAGGACTGGGCGCTGCCGCCGATGGACCCCTGGCGAGCGCGGGGAGCGGTGTTCGAGCCGCTCGTGCGCATGCTCCGCTGTGCCTTCGAGCACGGCGCCGGCGTCCGCATCGACCACGTGATGGGCCTCTTCCGGCTGTTCTGGATCCCGCCCGACCCCGGCCCCGCCGATGGCGTGTACGTCCGCCAGCCCGCCCAGGAGCTGCTCGACGTGGTCGCCCTCGAGAGCGTCCGGGCCGGCGCCTTCGTGGTGGGCGAGGACCTCGGCACGGTCGAGCCGGCGGTGCGCGAGGAGCTGGCCGCCCGCCGCCTGCTCGCCTACCGGGTGCTCGAGCTGGAGGAGGGGCACCCCGACGACTTCCCCGAGCTGGCCGTGGCCTCGGCCACCACCCACGACCTCCCCACCGTGCCCGGCTTCTGGTCGGGCGCCGACCTCGCCGCCCAGGAGCGCCTCGACCTCGCCCCCAACGTCGCCGACACGTTGGCGGCCCGGGCCCGGCTGCGGGACATGCTCGGCGTGGCCGACGACGCGCCCGCCGACGAGGTCGTCCTGGCCACGTACCGGCTGCTGGCCGGCGCGCCGAGCCGGGTCGTCGTCGGCCAGCTCGACGACGTGGCCGGCGTGGAGGAGCGCCCGAACATGCCCGGCACCATCACCCAGTGGCCGAACTGGTCGCTGGCCCTGCCCCGTCCCCTCGAGGACCTGCTGGCCGAGCAGGGCGCGGCGGCCGCCGCCGACGCCCTCGCCTCCCCCCGCCGCTGACCCCACCATGGCGTCCGCTCGGAGCGGGGTACGCGAGTATCGACCGCGATGCCCGCCCCGCTCGGCTCGGACCCCCGGTGGTTCCAGCGGGCGGTGTTCTACGAGGTCCTCGTGCGGGGCTTCAAGACTCGAGCGGTGACGGCAGCGGGGACCTGCAGGGCCTCGAGAAGCTGGACTACCTCGAGTGGCTCGGCGTCGACTGCCTCTGGCTGCTTCCCTTCTACGAGTCGCCGCTGCGCGACGGCGGCTACGACATCAGCGACTTCTTCACCGTGCTCCCCGAGTACGGCGACCTGGGCCACGCCGTCGCGCTGATCGAGGAGGCCCACCGGCGGGGCCTGCGCGTCATCGCCGACCTCGTGATGAACCACACGAGCGACCAACACCCCTGGTTCGTCGAGTCGCGCTCGGACCGCACCAACCCCAAGGCCGACTGGTACGTGTGGGGCGAGGACGACACCAGGTGGTCCGAGGCGCGGGTCATCTTCGTCGACGACGAGCGCTCCAACTGGACCTTCGACGAACCCCGCGGCCAGTTCTACTGGCACCGCTTCTTCAGCCACCAGCCCGACCTCGACTACCGGACCCCGGCGGTGGCCGACGCCATGCTCGACGTGGTGCGGTTCTGGCTCGACGTCGGCCTCGACGGGTTCCGGCTCGACGCCGTGCCCTACCTGTTCGAGCGCGACGGCACCAACGGCGAGAACCTGCCCGAGACCCATGACTACCTGCGCCGGTTGCGCAAGGAGGTCGACGCCGCCTTCCCCGGCCGGGTGCTCCTGGCCGAGGCCAACCAGTGGCCGGCCGACGTCGTGGACTACTTCGGCGAGGGCGACGAGTGCCACATGTGCTTCAACTTCCCGCTCATGCCCCGCATGTTCATGGCCGTGCGCCGCGAGCAGCGCACCCCGATCACCGAGATCCTGGCCCAGACCCCGGACATCCCCGACGGCTGCCAGTGGGGCTCTTCCTGCGCAACCACGACGAGCTGACCCTCGAGATGGTCACCGACGAGGAGCGCGACTACATGTACGCCGAGTACGCCCGAGACCCCCGCATGCGCCGCAACGTGGGCATCGCCCGGCGGCTGTTCCCGCTGCTCGACAACGACCGCCGCATCGCCGAGCTGTTCCACGTGCTCCTGTTCTCGATGCCCGGCAGCCCGGTGATGTACTACGGCGACGAGATCGGGATGGGCGACAACATCCACCTCGGCGACCGTGACGCCGTCCGCACACCGATGCACTGGACGCCCGACCGCAACGGCGGGTTCTCCACCGCCGACTTCGCCGAGCTGTACTCGCCCCCGCTCATGGACCCGGTCTACGGCTTCCCCCGGGTGAACGTCGAGGCCCAGCAGCGCGACGCCAGCTCGTTCCTGCACTGGGTGCGACGGCTCCTGCAGGTGCGCGGCGAGCACCCGGTTTTCGGCCTGGGGACCTTCGAGGTGCTCGACGCCGACAACCCCAAGGTGCTGGCCTTCATCCGCGAGTACGTCCGGCCCGACGGCGGCGGGGTCGACCGGGTGCTGTGCGTGAACAACCTGTCCAAGGCCCATCAGCCCACCCAGCTCGAGCTGCGCCGCTTCGACGGCAAGGTGCCCGTCGAGCTCACCGGCGGTGTCCGCTTCCCGGCCATCGGCGAGCTGCCCTACTTCGTCACCCTCGCCCCCTACGGGGCCCTCTGGTTCCAGCTCGTGTAGCGGGCGCGGCCGAGCGCCGACCGTCGAATCCCGCGGGGGCGGCGGTAGCGTCGGTGGCCGTGGCCTCCGAGCTCCAAGCCTGCTACCGGCACGGCGACCAGCGGGCCGGTGTGGTCTGCCAGCGTTGTGATCGCCCCATCTGCCCGCGCTGCATGCACACCGCCTCGGTGGGGTTCCACTGCCCCGAGTGCGTGAAGCAGGGTAGCCAGAAGGTGTACCGGGGGGTGGCTGGGCTGCAGACCCGCCCGGTTCTCACCAAGGTCCTCATCGGGATCAACGTCGCCGTGTTCCTCGTGGGCATCCTGCTCAGCGGGGCGGGCGGGGTGGCCGGTACCTCGGGGGAGCTCACGCTCGACGGTGGGCTGATCGCCGAGGGGTGCGTCGAGGCCGTCCGGGGGGCGGGCGGCGTGCCCGTGTGCGTGGAACAGGTCGGGGTGGCCCAGGGCCAGTGGTACCGCGTGGTCACCTCGGGGTTCCTCCACTCGGGCTGGATCCACCTCGGGTTCAACATGTACGCGCTCTGGATCCTCGGCGGCATGCTCGAGCGCAGCGTCGGGCGTCTCCGCTTCGGCGCCATCTACCTGACGTCGCTGCTGGCTGGCGCCCTCGGTGTGCTCCTCCTCAGTCCCGACCAGCTCACCGTCGGGGCCTCGGGGGCGGTGTTCGGGATGATGGGCGCGGTGTTCGCCATCCAACGGGCCCAGGGCATCTCCTTCCGCGACAGCCCCCTGTTCGGGGTGCTGATGCTGAACCTGCTCATCACCTTCGCCGTCCCCCGCATCTCCATCGGTGGCCACCTCGGTGGCCTCGTCGGCGGGTTCCTGGCTGGCTTCGTGCTGTTCGACCTGGCCGGTCGGGCGGCGGCGGCGACGCGCCCCCCGGCCGGCACCGGGGCACCGGTGACCACCCGGCGCAGCGCCGGCCACCAGGTGGGGCTGGCCCTGTGCGCGGCGCTGGCGGCGGCCTTCGCCGTCGGGTCGGTGGTCGTGGCCTACGGCGCCGCCTGATCCGAGCGGCCCTCGACCAAGCGCTTCAACGTCCTCAGGTTGCGGCGCCACACGAGGCGGAGCACCCGGCCGCCGGCCAGCGCCCCGACCGGCCCGCCCATCCACCACGGGAAGGCCAGCCGCTCGTCCCAGGTGAACCGGGTGCGACCTCCCCGGACCCGGCGCAGCGTGAACCGACCCGTGCCGGTCACCACCCCGGTGTGGCGCACCCCGATGGCCCGGCCCTCGCGCCACTCGGTGACCTCCATCGCATCGGTCAGCCGGAAGGGGCCGAAGCGGGTGTCGCACTCGAACGTCGTGCCCACCCCCCGGCGGCGTGGCGAGGTGAACCGGATGGCCTCGGC
The DNA here is from genome assembly GCA_030447445.1 of Acidimicrobiales bacterium. Lineage (GTDB taxonomy): Bacteria > Actinomycetota > Acidimicrobiia > Acidimicrobiales > Iamiaceae > JAUJOW01. Next base: position 83,514 of record JAUJOW010000009.1, read on the forward strand.
GTCGACCATCCAGTCGACGTGGCGGTCGAGGGGGCGCACGGTGGCCCACACCGCCGATGGCGGGGCGTCGATCACCGTGCTGACCCGGACCCGTGGCCGCACGACGCTCAGCCGGACAGGCGGGCGGCGGCCCGTTCCGGGGCCACGATGTTGATCGGCACGCCGGTGCCCTGCTCGAAGCCACCGATGCTCTGCACGCGGGGCAGCACGTGCACGTGCCAGTGGAACGGGTCCTGGTGGCGATGGGGCAGGGTGTGGAAGACGAGGTTGTGGGCCACGTCGCCCACGCCGTCCCGCAGCCGGCGGAGGACGGTGCGCAGCGCCCGGCCAGCGCCGGCGAGGGCGTCCTCGTCGGCGCTGGCCAGGTGCGGCTCGTGGGTGTCGGGCACGACCAGCATCTCGAACGGTGCCCCGCTCCAGTAGGGGCACACGACCAGCACGCCGTCCCCGTCGTGGACCACCCGCTCACCGGCGTCCCGCTCGGCTTCGGCCATGGTGCACAGCAGGCAGGAACCGTCGAACCGGCGGAAGCCGGCCTCCTCCTCGGCCACCTCACCGGGGACGAACGGCACACCGAGGAGCTGGCCGTGCGGGTGGGCCAGCGAGGCCCCGGCCTCCTTGCCGTGGTTGACGATGGCCTGCGTGTAGCGCACGGCCGTGATGCGGGCGTGATCCTCGAAGCGGTCGCGCAGGGCGGTCATCACCTGGCCGGCCTCACCGTCGTCCAGGTCGGCCCAACCGCCGTCGTGGCGGCGGCGGTACACGAGGATCTCGTGGATGCCGCTGGCCGGAGCCTCGGTGAACACGGGCCCGAGGTTGCGCACCGCCATCGGCTCGCTGCCGTCGAAGGCTGGGTAGCGGTTGGGGACCACCCGCGCCGACCACTCCCCGGCCCGACCGTCGGCCTCGAGGGACGGCGCCGTGGCCTCCTCGTGGCCCGGGCACAACGGGCACGGTCGGGTCGGGCCGGTCTCCACCGGCTGGCGCTCCCGGAGGAACTCGTCGGGCCGGGCCAGGCGGTCGACGGACACGGTGACCCATCGCCCGGTCAGCGGGTTCAGCCGGAGCTGGCTCATCGAGGCAGCGAAGGATCACCGGGCGACGCCACTTCGGCCAGCGTACGGTCCCGGCGGTAGAGCGAGACGTGAGCAGGGCTGTCGGCGTCGAAGGGGCGGCGGCCCCAGCCGGACCAGCGATCGGCCAGGGCCAGGCCGGCGGCGGTGGCCATGGCGTCGAGCTGGTCGGGCGATGCGTAGCGGATGTGGCAGGGCCGGAACCGGTTGCCGGTCGGGGTCATCTCCACGAAGGAGCTCCACGCCTGCTGGGTGTCGGGGTCGTGGCGGTCGACCAGGAGCACGACCCGGTCGGCCCCCACCTCCCGCACCTCGACCGATGACCGCTCCCGGGTGTCGTCGGGCACGAACCCCTCGACGACCAGCCCCCCGGCGGCGCCGAGCACGCGGGCCACCTCGGCGAGGCATCGCCGCTGGGCCGCCTCGGTGGTCAGGTTGAAGAGGGTGTTGCGGGCCACGACCACGAGCGCCCAGGGGCCGTCGGGGAGGGGACCGGCCATGTCGGCCTCCACGGTCCGCACGCCCTCGGCTCCCGGCTTGGCGGCGAGGGCGGCGAGCATGGCCTTCGACGCGTCGACCCCGGTCACATCCAGACCCCGGTGGGCCAGGGGGAGGGCCAGCCGACCGGTGCCCACGCCGAGCTCGAGGACGGGGCCGCCGGCGGCGAGGTCGGCGAGGGTCTCGACGCAGGCGTCGGTGTCGGTGTCGGCTCCGTACCACTCGTCGTAGACGTCGGCGAAGCGGTCGCCGTAGGTCCCGGCGTCGTAGCCCTCCACGACTCGTAGCCTTGCAGCCGATGTCCGCGCCGGCTGCCTACCTCGACCACGCCGCCACCGCTCCGATGCGCCCCGAGGCCATCGAGGCCATGCTGCCGTTCCTCGCCGGCACGTTCGCCAACCCCTCGGGCAGCCACGCCGGTGCTCGGGCCGCCCGCCGGGCCGTGGACGACGCCCGCGAGGACCTCGCCGACGTGCTCGGTTGCCGTCCCGGCGAGGTGGTGTTCACCTCGGGCGGCACGGAGGCCGACAACCAGGCCGTCACCGGGGCGCTGGCCCGCCGCCCGGCCGGCTCGGTGGCCGTGGCCACGGCCGTGGAGCACCACGCTGTGCTCACCCCCGTGGAGGCGGCCGGCGGCAGGATCGTCGCCGTCGACGGCGGGGGCGTGGTGGACCTGGAGGCGCTGGCCGCCGCCCTCGACGCCGACGTTGTCGTGGCGTCGGTGATGCTGGCCAACAACGAGGTCGGCGTCGTCCAGCCCCTCGACGACGTCGCCGCGCTCGTGCGGGAGCGGGCCCCCCTGGCCGTCCTGCACACCGATGCCGTGGCCGCCTTCCCGTGGGTCGATGTCGCCACCGAGGCCGCCGCCGCCGACCTCGTGTCGGTCAGCGCCCACAAGTTCGGCGGCCCCAAGGGCGTCGGCGCACTGGTCGTGCGCGACGGCGTCGACCTCGCTCCGCTGCTGCTCGGGGGTGGCCAGGAGCGGGACCGGCGCAGCGGGACCCACAACGTGGCCGGGATCGTGGGCATGGCCGCCGCCGCCCGGGCCACCGCCGACACGAGGGCCGACACCGTGGCCCGGATCGGCGCCTGCCGGGACCAGCTCGTCGAGGGCCTCCTCGCCGCCGTGCCCGGCGCCGTCGAGACGGGGGTCACCGGGGTCGCTCCCGACCGCACCCACAAGGTGGCCGGCAACGCCCACCTGTGCTTCGCCGACGTCGAGAGCGAGGAGCTGCTCTTCCTCCTCGACCGCGAGGGGGTGTGGGCCTCGGCGGCGTCGGCGTGTGCCAGCGGGGCTCTGGTCGCCTCCCACGTCCTGGCCGCCATGGGGGTCTCTCCCCGGCTCGCCCGGGGATCGCTGCGCCTCTCGCTCGGCTGGTCCACCCACGACGCCGAGGTGCAGGCGGCGCTCGAGGCCGTGCCCGCCGCCGTGGCCCGGGTCCGCCGCCGGTGAACGTCCTCGTCGCCATGTCGGGCGGGGTGGACTCGTCGGTGGCCGCCGCCCTCCTCGTCGAGGCCGGCCACGCCGTCACCGGCGTGACCATGAAGCTGTGGGGCGGTGAGTCCGACACCGGCTGCTGTTCGGTGTCCGACGTGGACGACGCCCGGCGGGTGGCCGACCGGCTCGGCATCGACCACCACACCTTCGCCTTCGCCGACGACTTCACGGCCCGGGTGGTCGAGCCCTACGCCGCCGATCACGCCGCCGGTCGCACCCCGAACCCGTGCATCGAGTGCAACCGGCACCTCAAGTTCGACCGGCTCCTGGCCCGGGCCGACACCCTCGGCTTCGACGCCGTCGCCACCGGCCACCACGCCCGGGTGTCACAGCGGGGGGACGGTACCCGCCGGGTGGGCCGGGGCGTCGACGCCGCCAAGGACCAGTCCTACGTGCTGCACATGCTCGACCAGGCCCAGCTCGCTCGCGTCGTGTTCCCGGTCGGCGGCCACACCAAGGCCGAGGTGCGGGCGCTCGCCGCCGGGCGCGGGCTGCGCACGGCCACCAAGGCCGACAGCCAGGACGTCTGCTTCATCACGTCGGGGACCGGCGGTCGGGGCCGGTTCCTCGACGGTCGGGTGCCGCTCACGCCCGGGCGGGTGGTGGACGGCCGGGGGCGACAGGTGGGGCGGGTCGATGCCGTGGAGCTCGTCACCCTCGGCCAACGTCGCGGGCTGGGAGTGGGCGGGGGAGCAGCGCCCCGCTACGTCGTCGATGTCGATCCCGTGGCCGCCACGGTGACGGTGGGCGGCGTCGACGACCTCCAGGTGGACAGCCAGCGCGTGGCCGCCGTCGCCTGGGCCGACACCCCGGTGAGCGGCCCCGCCCTCGTGCAGACCAGCGCCCATGGCTCGGCGGCGCCGGCCGTCCTGCGGGTGGACGGCGACGCTCGTCCCGGGACCGACGTGACCGTGCAGTGGGAGCGGCCGCAGCGGCGGGTGGCCCCGGGTCAGAGCATCGTGTTCTACGACGGCGCCGAGGTCCTCGGCGGCGGCCTGGCCTTCTGAGCGGGGGGTGTCGGCACCTCCGTTCTCCGTGCTGAGACGACCGCTCGGTGGTCGTTCTGGCACGGAGAACCGGCCATCGCCCGAGGCGCCCTCCGGCGGTGGCCATGGTCGGGTCGGGGCCCTCGGTTTCCGAGGGTGGGAGCCCGCAGCTGGACGGCGCTCAGGCGGTCGGGAGCCGCCGCTGGGCGGCCTCGGTGACCACGGCGCCCGGCCGGGTGGGGGTGAACAGCACCTGGTCGACGTCGACGGTGCCGACCTCACGGCGCGTCCTACGCACGCCCACCGGCAGCGGCTCGGTCAGCTCGAGGGCGAGGGCGAGGCCAGGGGCCCGCTGGGTCAGGTCGTGGCCCTCGGTGCCGGCCCGGGCCGGCCCCAGCCGACGCACCATGCGCCGGGGGAAGAGCACGGGCTCCGGGAGCCCCAACGGGTCGTGCAGCACCACTCCCGCCGGCACGAACACCACCCACCGCCGGGCCAGCCCGTGCAGGGCTCGCACCCCGATCACGGCCACGACCGCCCCCACCACCAGGAGCACCCCGCCGAGCACCCACTGCCGCGCCGCCAGCAGCAGCGGTCCCGCCACCACGCCGGCGATGGTCGCCGCCCACGCCAACGGCACCGGCGCGGCCAGGAGCACCGGTGGCACCCGCAGGGCGAACCGTCGCTCGGACCCGTAGGAGGACCCGTTGACGAACTCGTCGCCGGTGAGGGGGGAGAAGGCGGCCGCCGCCGCCAGCGAGGCGCTCACCACGGCCACCGCTGCCGACGCCGTCCCGACCTGCTCGGGGGCTTCGACGGTGGCCGCCCCCACCACGCCCACCGGGGCGGCGAGGGCGGTCACCCGCACCACGGTCAGGCTCACCGTGCGGGGCACGAGCGAGGCCGTCAGCACCGCCACCCACCCGCCCCACAGCAGGATCGACGCCACCGCCTCGATGGCCCGGGAGCGGTCGGACAGGGCGGCGGCGAGGAGCGGCCCGGCCGTGAACGGCAGGATCACCCACGCCGTCCGGAACGTCCACGGGCCGGGTTCGGCCGATGGTCGGCTGGGCGTTCCCACGGCCGGTGAGATTTGCCCACCGGATGCTGCGGTGGCTATTCCGGTAGCGGCTGACGATCGGGGGAACGACGTGACGGCCGAGGGAGTGCAGCAGGGGGCAGGGGCATGAGGCCCGTGAGGTTCCCGATCGGCACCGCCACCTCCATCGGCAGCCTGCCCCATCGAGACCGGGACGCCGCCGTGGCCTTCGTGCTCGACCACACCCCGGGCCTGCCGGCGTCGCCCTCCCTGCCGGCCCTCGAGCCTCGCGAGGGCATGCTGGCCCAGGCGGCCTGGGGGATCCGCGGGGTCACCGTCGCCCAGGACGGCACCCTCGCCGTCGACCCTCGCCGGCTCGACCCCGACGCTCCCGTCGGCGACCGCTGCATGGCCGGCGTCCCGTTCGCCACACTGCGGGCCTTCCTCGCCGCCGTCGCCGCCCGCACCGAGCCGATCAAGCTGCAGGTAACCGGCCCCGTCACCCTCGGCTTGGCCCTCAGGGCGGCCGGCGCCGATCCCGACGTCGCCTTCGCCGTGGCCAGCCGCGCCGTCCGGGCCCGCGCCCTCCAGCTCATCGCCCGAGCCCACGCCTCGGTCCCCGCTGCCCCCTTGGTGGTGTTCGTCGACGAGCCCAGCCTGGCCGGTGGGCTCGGCCCGGCCGGCCCGCTCGGAGCCGAGCGCACCATCGACCTCGTCTCGGGGGCGCTGGCCGCCATCGAACCGCACGCCGTCAGCGGCGTCCACTGCTGCGGGCGGACCGACTGGCGGGTGCTCTTGCAGGCCGGTCCCCAGGTCCTGTCGCTGCCCGCCGGGGCCGGCATCACCGCATCGGCCGGCGCCCTGGCCGGGTTCCTCGAGCGGGGCGGATGGGTGGCGTGGGGAGCCGTGCCCACCGATGGGCCGGTCGGCGAGAGCGCCCTCCGCCTGTGGCGGGCGCTGTCGACCCACTGGCGTGATCTCGTCCAGGCCGGTTGCGACCCCTCACGGCTGCGCCGCCAGGCCCTCGTCACCCCCGTATGCGGGCTCGCCCTCCACGACGAGGGCCATGCCGACCAGGTCTTCGAGCTCACCCGGGCGGTGGCCCGACGCCTCCACGACCAGCTCTTCGGCGTAGACCTGTCCGTCGGCGCGTAGCGCGGTGAGCGAACCAGAGAGGACGGCCACCGACGAGGTGGCGGCCCGGGTCGAGGCCTTGCGGGCCGAGGTCGCCGAGCACGACCGGCGCTACCACACCGACGACGCCCCCACCATCTCCGACGCCGAGTACGACGAGCTGGTCCGCGAGCTGCGCCGCTACGAGGACGAGTTCCCTGAGCTGATCACCCCCGAGTCACCCACTCGCCGGGTGGGGGCGGCCCCCTCGACCCTGTTCGCCCCGGTCCAGCACCTCCAACCCATGATGTCGCTCGACAACGCCTTCGCCCTCGACGAGCTGGTGGCCTGGGGCGAGCGCCTCGAACGCCGCCTGGGGGCGGGTCGCGACGACGATCCCGTCGACTACGCCTGCGAGCTCAAGATCGACGGCGTGGCCATCTCGCTCCTCTACGAGGACGGCGCGCTCGTCCAAGCCGCCACCCGGGGCGACGGCCGGGTCGGCGAGGACGTCACCGCCAACGTCGCCACCATCGACACCGTCCCCAGTCGCCTCCCCGCCGGCGCGCCGACGGTGCTCGAGGTGCGGGGTGAGGTGTTCATGAGCCGGCCCGCCTTCGATGCCCTCAACGAGCGCCAGGCCGCCGCCGGGGAGCGCCTGTTCGTCAACCCCCGGAACTCGGCGGCAGGGTCGTTGCGCCAGAAGGACGCGTCGATCACCGCCGGCCGGGAACTGTCGATGTGGTGCTACCAGCTCGGCGCGGTGGAGGGCGCTCCGCCCTTCACCCGCCACCGCCAGACCCTCGAGTTCCTGGCCGAGCTGGGGTTGCCGGTGAACCCCGAGGTGCGGGTGGTGGGCACGGTGGGCGACGTCCACGCCTACTGCCTCCAGTGGGAGCGCCATCGCCACGACCTCGACTACGAGATCGACGGGGTGGTCGTCAAGGTCGACGGCCTGGCCCGGCGGGGCGAGCTCGGGTCGACCACCCGCGCCCCGCGGTGGGCCATCGCCTACAAGTTCCCACCCGAGGAGCGCACCACCCGCCTGCGGGAGATCCACGTGTCCATCGGGCGCACGGGACGGGCCACCCCGTACGCGCAGCTCGAGCCGGTGTTCGTGGGCGGCGCCAACGTGAGCCAGGCCACCCTCCACAACGAGGACCAGGTCCGAGCCAAGGACGTGAGGCCCGGCGACACCGTCATCGTCCGCCGGGCCGGTGACGTCATCCCCGAGGTGGTGGGGCCGGTGCTGGCCGAGCGGCCGCCCGAGGCCGAGCCCTGGGCCTTCCCGACCACCTGCCCCTGCCCGCGGGCCAGCCCGCTCGTGCGCCCCGAGGGGGAGAGCGACACCCGCTGTGTCGACCTCCAGTGCCCGTTCCAGCTCCAGGGTTCGATCGAGCACTTCGCCTCGCGGTCGGCCATGGACATCGAGGGCTTCGGCGAGCAACGGGTGCGCCTGTTCCTCGACCTCGGGCTCGTGCGCGACATCGCCGACGTGTTCACCGTCGACTGGGACCAGGTCCGGTCCCTGGAGGGCTTCGGTGAGACCTCGGTGGCGAACCTCCAGGCCGCCGTCGACGCCGCCCGGCAGCGCCCGCTGGCCAACCTGTTGGTGGGCCTCAACATCCGCCACCTGGGTCCGACCGGCGCCCGCGCCCTTGCCGGCGCGTTCGGCCACCTCGACCGGATCATGGCGGCGTCGGTCGAGGAGATGGCGGCGGCCGAGGGCGTCGGCCCCGTCATCGCCCGCGCCGTCCACGAGTGGTTCGCCGACGAGGGCCACCGGGCCGTGGTGGAGAAGCTCCGAGCGGCCGGGGTCAACTTCACCGGACCGGACCGGCCCCGCGTCGAGCCGGTGCTGGCCGGCATGTCGGTCGTGGTGACCGGCACGCTCGAGGGTTGGAGCCGGGAGGAGGCCGAGGAGGCCATCAAGGCCCGCGGCGGCAAGAGCCCGGGCAGCGTGTCCAAGAAGACGACGGCGGTGGTGGTCGGCGAGGGCCCGGGAGCCTCAAAGCTGACCAAGGCCGAGGAGCTCGGCGTACCCGTGCTCGACGAGCCCGCCTTCGCCCACCTCTTGTCCACCGGCGAGCTGCCGGGGGTCGTGGAGGCGGAGCCCTCCGTCTAGGCGACGATCACCGAGTAGCTGAAGCTCCGAGACGACTCCCGGCCCTCGGACTCCCGCCAGAGCTCGATGGTGATGCGCACCTCCCCGGTGGGGAAGCGCTCGACGGCCTTGCCCGGCCCGGGTTGGAACTTGACCACGTTGCGGTTGTTGGGTCGTGGGCCCAGGTTGCGCTGGTCGGCCGGGAGGCGCTGGAACTCGGGCGAGCTGGGATCGAGGGCCTGTTGCATCTGCTCCTCGGGGATGGCCACGTTGCCGATCGTGATGCGGCCGTCGTAGCCGGAGCGCAGCTCGACCCCCACCTCGGCCTGGCGCAGCACGTGGCTCCCCGGCCGGGGGGTGCAGGCCACCACCGCCGTGTCGTTGCAACCGACACCTTGCGGCCCGGCGTCTTCTCCGCGGGAGAAGGTGACGGTGAGCACGGCGACGGCGACGGCCAGGACGGCGATCACCCCGAGCCGGCGGAGCGAGAAGAGCGGCTGGCGGGGCGGGTCGACGATCGTCGCCGCGCCAGCTCCCGGATCGGTCTCGGCGTCGCTCACGTCGGTCATGACCTGGCCATTCTGCCGCCGCCGGGACCGGTTGCCGCCATCGGGGGTACACGGATGGGAACAGGCGCCTCACTACCCTCGGGCCGGTGGCGACATCGGATCTGAGCGAGTCCCGAGGGGGAGGGAAGGCACCTGAAGCGTCGCTGCGGGGCAGCGAGGAGATCGGTCGCGTGCTGGGCGGGCGCTACCGGCTCATCGCCGTCATCGGTCGGGGGGCGTCGGCGCAGGTGTTCCTGGCCGACGACGTCCGGCTCCGGCGCCGGGTGGCGGTCAAGATGCTCCACGCCGCCCTCGCCGACGACGTGGAGTTCCTGCGTCGCTTCCGGGCCGAGGCCCAGGCGGCGGCGGCCCTGAACCACCCCCACGTGATGGCGGTCTACGACTGGGGCCAGGAGGTCGACGCCCCCTACCTCGTGCTCGAGTACCTCGGTGGCGGGAGCCTGCGGGCCATGCTCGACGCCGGCCACCGGCTCAGCCCCGCCCAGGCCCTCCAGATCGGGCTGGAAGCGTCCCGAGCCCTCGACTACGCGCACCGGCGGGGCCTCGTGCACCGCGACGTGAAACCGGCCAACCTGCTCTTCGGCGACGACGGGCGACTGCGGATCGCCGACTTCGGCCTGGCCCGGGCCCTCGCCGAAGCAGCCTGGACGGAGCCGCAGGGGGCGGTGCTCGGCACCGCCCGGTACGCCTCCCCCGAGCAGGCCCAAGGTGAGGCGCTCACCGGTCGCGGGGACGTCTACTCGCTGGCCCTCGTGCTGGTGGAGGCCGTCACCGGCCGGGTGCCGTTCGCCGCCGACACCACCATCGGCACCCTCATGGCCCGGGTCGACCGGCCCCTCGTGGTGCCCGAGGCGCTCGGTCCCCTCCGCCCGGCGTTGGAGCGGGCCGGGTGCCCCGACGTGGAGGAGCGCCTCGACGCCAACCGTCTCGGCACCGCCCTCATGGCCGCCGCCGATCAGCTCGACCCACCCGAGCCGCTGCCCCTGGTCGGCACCCTCGAAGGCGCCGGCCTCGGCCCCGACGCCGACCCCACGGAGCTGGGGCCGGCCGGCCGGGCCGGTGGTCGCGGGTCCGACGACGACGACCTCGACGTGCCGGCGTTCCTCAGTGCCGCCGGCGCCGCCCGTACTTCGGACACGATCGACCTCACCGCCGCCGGTACAGCCGACGCCTCCGATGCCGGCGGGGTGCCCGCCGATCTGGCCTCTCCGGCCACCGGCAGGCACGGCGCCGAGCGGCCCGAGGGGCGCGGCGACGGCGACAGGAAGACGAGTGGCGCCTCCCACCACGCCGCCGCCACCGTGGTCGATCGCACCCATGCCCCCCGCACGGCGACGGCGCCGAGGCGCTCGACGGCCGCCACCGTCGACGAGGCCGACCCAGACCCGGCTCCGTTCGGGCCCGATCGCTCGTCGCCGCGGCGCCGACGGTGGCCGCTCGTGGCCGCCGTCGTGGTGGCGCTCCTCCTCGGTGCCGGCGCCGGCGGGTTCGCGCTGGTCGCCGATCCCGAGCCCACGCTGCCCACCGTGCCCGAGGTGGTCGGCCTCCCGGAGGCCGCCGCCACCCGGGCCCTCACCGCCAGGGGTTGGACCGTCGAGACCACTCGCCAGCGGCGCGACAGCAGCGAACGGGGCGACGTCCTCGCCGTGCGCCCCCGGCCGGGCGCCGAGCTGGCCGAGGGCGAGACGGTCCTCCTCGTGGTGTCGGCGGGGCAGACGATGCGGCCCGTGCCCGTCGACCAGCTCCGGGGCAAGCCGATCGCCGTCGCTGCCGACGTGCTGGCCTACGCCGGGCTGACCCAGGGCGAGGTCACCGAGGGCCCCCACGAGGACGTCCCCGCAGGTTCGGTGATCGACGTCGCCCCGGGCACGGCGGTAGAGCTCGAGCGGGGCTCAAGCGTCGACCTCGTGGTCTCCGAGGGACCCGAGCCCCGGACGGTGCCCGAAGGGCTGGCCGGCCTCCCCGCCGAGGAGGCCGCCGACCGCCTGCGGGCGCTGGGCTTCGAGGTTGCCTCGGTGGAGGAGCCCAACGACACCGTGCCGGCCGGCCGGGTCATCGCCACCGACCCCACCGCCGGGGCCGAGGCGGCGCGGGGCTCCACGGTGACCGTGCGGGTGTCCGGTGGCGTTCCCGCCATCACCGTGCCGAGCGGGCTGGCCGGCCTCCCCGCCGACGAGGCGAGCGGTCGCCTGGAGGCGCTCGGCCTCCGGGTCGAGGTCGTGGACGCCGACAGCGACACCATGCCCGCGGGCCGGGTCATCGGGACCGACCCCGATGCCGGGGCCGAGGTGGCGCCGGGTGCGACGGTGGCGGTGCGGGTCTCACGAGGCGCTGGCCTGGTCCCGGTCCCCGGTGGGCTGGCCGGCCTCCCCGCCGACGAGGCCGCCGCCCGGCTCGAGGCCGTCGGCCTCCTGGTCGACACCAAGGGCAACTGGAGCGACACGGTGCCCAAGGGGTCGGTGATCGAGACCGAGCCCGGCCCCGGCTTCGGAGCCGAGCCGGGCGCCGTGGTCGTCCTCGACGTCTCCCTCGGCCCGCGCCCCGTGCCGGTACCCGACGTCAGCGCGGCGGCGACGCTCGGCGACGCCATCGCCATCGTCCGGGGCGCCGGACTCGAGCCAGGGCTGCTCATCGGGGACGCCGACGGGGATCCGGTGGCCACCGATCCGCCGGCCGGCACCGAGGTGCCGAAGGGGACCGCGGTCGACATCATCGTCCTGTAGGGCGGCCCCCGGCCCACCGGTGCGGGCCGGTGTGAAGGGTGTCACCGGCGTTCCCCGGGCGCCTTGACCGGCGGGTCAAGTACCGTGCCCGAGGTGACGCGCCAGGGCATCCGCCACCGGTTCGAGACCAGCTCCCGGTACCCGGCCCTGCTCCTCACCACCGTCCTCTTCGGGCTGTTCACGGTGGGGTTCACCATCACCATCCTGGCCGTGTCGGTGCCCCGCATCGCCGAGGACCTCGACACCACCCAGGGCACTCTCACCTGGATCGTCACCGGACCGCTGCTGGCCTTCGGCGTGGTCGGTCCCACCGTCGGCAAGCTCGGCGACATCTACGGCCACCGCCGCACCTACCTGATCGGGCTGTTCCTCAACGCCGTCTTCGCCGCCCTCACCGCGTTGTCGTGGAACGCCGGCTCCATCATCTCCTTCCGGCTGTTCGGGGCCGCCGCCGGGGCCGCCGTCGGCCCCGCCTCGCTGGCCATGATCAACCGCGCCTATCCCGCCGCCAAGCGGGTGCAGGCCATGGGCTTCTGGTCGCTCGTCGCCGCCGGCGGACCGGTCCTGGGGGTGGTCGCCGGCGGGCCGATCGTCGAGACCTTCGGCTTCCGGGTGATCTTCCTGGCCCAGGTCCCCCTCGTGCTGGCCTCCTTCGCCGTGGGATGGCTGGTGCTCCCCTCGGTGCGGGGCGAGCGGGCACCGTTCGACGTGGCCGGCACGGTGTACCTGGCCCTGGCCGTCACCCCCGCCCTCGTGGCCCTGAACCGGGGCCCCGAGCTCGGCTGGGACCACCCGCTCGTGGTCGCCGGCTTCGCCGTCGCCCCGCTCGCCGTGGCCGCCTTCCTCAAGGCCGAGCAGCGGGCCGAGCACCCGCTCATCCCGCTGCGCTACCTGTCGCGCCGCAACTTCGCCCTCCCCATCGCCACCCAGGTCTTCACCAACTTCGCCTACATGGGCGGCTTCTTCCTCACGCCGCTCCTGCTGCAGAACGTGCTCGGCTACGACGAGTCCCGCACCGGCTTCCTGTCCATCGCCCGCCCGCTCACCTTCGCCGTGGTGGGTCCCGTGGCCGGGTACCTCGCAGTACGGGTGGGTGAGCGTTCGACGGCGGTGTTCGGGGTGATGGCGATCGTGGCCTCGATGCTGGGCCTGTCGGCGGTGGCGCCCGGCTCCTCGGACCTGTTGGTGGTGGGCGCTCTGGCGCTGTCCGGGGTCGGGATGGGGGCCACCACACCGGCCATGGCGGCCACCATCGCCAACGCCGTGGACGACCGCGACCTCGGGGTGGCCGGCGCCGCCCAGCAGATGATGCAGCAGATCGGCGTCGTCGCCGGCATCCAGCTCATGCAGACCGTCCAGCAGGTGCGGGCACCGGCCGATGGCGTGGTCGGCTCCTACGGGACCGCCTACCTCGTCGGCGGTGCCGTCTGCGCCCTCGGGCTGGTGGCGGCGGCCTTCGTGCGCAACAGCCGCACGGCGGCGACGGCGGCTCCGGCCGGTCGTGGCCCAGTGGCCGGCCCCGCCGCCGGGTCGTCTCTCGCCGCCCAGCAGGCGGCGCCCCGTCTGGAGCCCGTCAGCCGCTGATCATCGCCGAGAATGGTCCGATGGGCACAGCACGAGCCATCGCTGCCGTGGACCGTCCCGCAACGGTGCCGACCCTGGTGGCCGAGCTGCGGAGCCTCGGGCTCGACGCAGGCGCCACCGTGATGGTCCACTCCTCGCTGTCCCGCCTCGGCTACGTGTCCGGCGGTGCCCACGCCGTGGTGATCGCCCTCCTCGAGGTCCTCGGCCGGGAAGGCACCATCGCCATGCCGACCCATTCCGGCGACCTCAGCGATCCGGCGGCATGGTCGAGACCGCCGGTCCCGGAGGCGTGGTGGGACACCCTTCGCCGGGAGATGCCGGCCTATGACCCGCAGATGACGCCGACGCGGGGAATGGGGGCCGTCGTCGACTGCTTGCGACGGCTTCCCGGCGCCATCAGGAGCAGCCACCCCACCGTGTCGGTGGCCGCCGCCGGTCCGCACGCTGCCTTCATCGTCGGCGACCACTCACTGGAGCACGGGTTGGGAGAGCAGTCTCCGCTCGCCCGTCTCTACGACCTCGATGCCTTCGTCCTCCTGCTCGGCGTCACCCACGCCAACAACACGTCACTGCACCTGGCCGAGTACCGCGCCGACCTCCCGATCAAGGCGTGGACCACGCACGCCTCGCCCGTCCTGGTCGACGGACGACGCCAGTGGGTCTCCTATGCCGACCTGGAGGGCGATGACGGGGACTTCGAGCGGCTGGGTGAGGACTTCGCCGCCGCCGGCAGGGAACGGCGAGGCACCGTCGGCGCCGCCACCGCTCGACTGATGCGGCAGCGGGATGTCGTCGACCACGCCGTCGCCTGGATGGAGCAGCACCGCCCTAGTCGGTGATCTCCTTGATGCGGGCGGCCACCTGCTGCTGGGTGGGGTCGGGGGCGCTCTGTTGCATGGCCATCAGCTTGGTCATGTCGCCCTGCACCTTGATCTTGCCGGCCATGAAGGCCTGCATCCCGGCCTGGGGGTTCTGGTCCACGAAGATGGCCTTGGCCGTCTCGTACTCGAGGGTCACGGTCAGCTCCGGGTTCTCCAGGTGCCCGATGTCCATCCTCATCTCGCCCTCGGAGGTGTTCATGTGGGCGTCGACCGAGCCGCCGTCGGCGATGCCCTCGGGCGTGTCGGTGATGACGAGGTTCATCCGGATCCGGTGGGGCGGCGGCCCGCCCTTGCCCTGGAACTCCTCACGGATCTTCTCCGCCTCGAGCATCCACTCGTCGCTCAGGAACTGCGGCACGGTCACTCCTTCTCGGCATCGGGCACGGTGACCGCCGCACCCTAATCGTGGGGTCAGCGGCCGACCGGAGCGAGTCGGGCGGCCAGCACCCGCCGGGCGATGCGCTCCTCGGCGGCCAGCGAGCAGACCACGTACCGGCCCACGAAGGCGGCCAGCTCATCGACGGGCTGGTCGATGCGACCGGTGCGGTGGAAGTGCCCGTAGTAGCCGACCGCCCCGACCACCCCGTAGGCGAGGAGGAGCGAGTCCTCGTCCCGGATGGTCCCGTCGGCGATGCCCTCGCCGACGATGGCGGCCACGTCGGCGGCGTGGACCTCGGTCCCGAGGCGCAGGACGTCGGCGAACTGCTTGTCGAGGTTCTCGACCTCCAGCAGGGCGAAGAAGTGGGCGTGGCTCGACATGAACGCCACCGACGCCTCCACGCCCTGACGGATGCGCAGCAGCGGCTCGGCGTCGGCGTCCATGGCCCTGGCCTGGGTGTGGCGCAGGCGGTGCCGGTTGTGCTCGACCAGCTCCCGGAACAGGGCCTCCTTGTTCTCGAAGTACCAGTAGAAGAGGCCCTTGGCAGCGCCGGCCCGGCGCACGATGTCGATGACCCGGGTGTCGGCGTAGCCCCGCTCGGCGAAGAGCTCGGCGGCGCCGTCGAGGAGCTGCTGCTTGCGCTCCTGACCCTGGGCGGTGAACCGGCGGCGGTCATCGTCGTCAGCCGTCGGCTGGTCGGGTTCGACGGGAACCGGGCCGGTCGCCACCCGCGCAGTGGACCACGGCTTGACCGCCGGGTCAATCACACGCTCCGGGCAGTAGCATCACGTCGATGCCGGCAGCCAACCGGGCCCAGCGCCTCGAGCACCAGGAGCGCAACCCGAAGTGGCGCCCCGCCCCGTTCCGCATCGAGATGGCGGAGTGCATCAACTGCGACACCTGCCTGCGCCACTGTCCGCCGCAGTTCGGGGCCATCTTCAACCACGGGATCGACGTGGTGATCATCCCCGAGTTGTGTTCGGGCTGTGGCAAGTGCCTCGACCCGTGCCCCGTCGACTGCATCTACGAGGACCCGGACTGGACTCCCGCCCCGGCCGACTGGTGGGACGAACCCCGCACCGACGACCCCTACCGGTAGCGCACGCGAGGTGACATGACCGCTCCCATCATGCCCGGCGCCGAGCCGTGGTCAGCCGACGGTGGACCCCACGGCGTCCTGGTGCTCCACGGCTTCACCGGCAACCCGAACTCGATGCGCGGGCTGGCCGAGGCCTTTGCCGCCGCCGGGTTCGCCGTCGACCTTCCGCTCCTGCCCGGCCACGGCACCGCCGTGGAGGACATGGCCGAAACCGGCTGGGCCGACTGGTCGGCCTGTGCCGAGGAGCGCTTCCTGGCCCTGGCCGATCGCTGCGACCGGGTGGTCGTGGCCGGGCTCTCCATGGGTGGCGCGCTGACGGCGTGGCTGGCCACCCGCCACCCCGCCATCGCCGGGATCATCTGCGTCAACCCCGTGGTGGTCGCCCCCGACGGGATGCACGAGGTGGTGACGGCCATGCTCGACACCGGCACCGAGTACATGGACGGCATCGGCTCGGACATCGCCGACCCTGACTCGGTGGAGAGCGCCTACCCGCAGACGCCCCTGCGGCCACTGCTCACCATGTTCGACGCCGCCGCCGAGCTGGCCGATGCGCTCAGGTCCATCACCTGCCCGGTGCTCATCTGCACGAGCCCCCAGGACCACGTGGTCGAGCCTTCGAACAGCGACGTGCTGGCCGCCGCCGTGCAGGGACCGGTGGAGCGGGTCTCGCTGCAGCGCAGCTACCACGTCGCCACCCTCGACTACGACCGCCACCTGGTCATCGAGCGAGCGCTGGCCTTCGCCGCCCGCGTCACCGGCGCCGGCGCCCACGCCGGCTGAGGCCACCCGGCGGTGCCAGCCGCCACCGTCGGGGCGTCGTATGCTCGCCGCGATGACCAGCCGCCGCACCGTTTCCGCCCTCTTGCTCGTGCTCGTCGCCACCCTCGGCTTCTCGGCCCCGGCCCTCGCCGGCCCCGGCCAGTCCGACGAGACGACCACCACCACCACCACGGCGCCCGACGGAGAGCGCATGCCCGTCGACCCGGCGCCGGACACCACGGTGCCGGACACGACCGCACCAGGAGAGGAGGACCCGGTCCGGACCGACCCGTTGCCGGCCACCGGTCCCGACGACGCCACCCAGGTCCTCGCCGTCGCCGGCCTGGCTGCCCTGGGCCTGGGTCTGGTGGCCGTGGGCAGCGCTCGCCGGGTGCGCATCCGGCACTGACCCGCTGGGGTGCGGTTGGGCCACCCCTACGATGAGCGCCATGTCGGATCGCATCTCCCGCTCGGAGGTGGCCCACGTCGCCCGGCTGGCCCGCCTCGAGCTCACCGAGGACGAGCTCGACACGTTCACCGACCAGCTCGCTGCCGTCCTCGACCACGCCGCCGACGTCGAAGCCCTCGACGTGGCCGGCGTGGCCCCGATGACCCACCCCTACCCGCTGCGCAACGTACTGCGCCCCGACATCCCGACCGCCACCGTCGATCCCGACGAGGTGCTGGCCGCCGCCCCCGCCGTCGAGGACCGCCGCTTCCGGGTGCCGCCCATCCTCGGTGAGGCCCCGTGACGGCGAACGGCCGGTGAGCGAGCCGCAGGCGAGCGAACCAGAAGGCACGGGTGGTCTCGCCGCGGAGCGGCGAGCGCTCACTGGTGCCACCTTGATCCGAGGACGTGGAAGTGGGCATCTGACGATCACGGTGCACCGGTGAGCGAGAACACGACGGCAGCCTCGCTGGCGGCAGCGGTCCGGGGCGGGGACCGGTCGGCGGTCGAGGTGGTCGAGGAGTGCCTGGCCGCCATCGATGCCGGCGACCGCGCCCTCCACGCCTTCCTCACCGTCACCGCGGAGGCCGCCCGCGCCGCCGCCGCCGAGATCGACCAGCGGGTCGCCGCCGGTGACGACCCCGGCCCCCTCGCCGGCGTCCCGGTGGCCCTGAAGGACAACATGTGCACCCGGGGGGTGGCCACCACCTGCGGGTCCCGGATCCTCGAGGGCTGGTGCCCCCCCTACGACGCCACCGTGGTCGAGCGGCTGGCCGCTGCCGGCGCCATCGTCGTGGGCAAGACGAACCTCGACGAGTTCGCCATGGGCAGCTCGACGGAGAACTCGGCCTTCGGCCCCAGCCGCAACCCCCGTGACACCAGCCGCGTGCCCGGCGGGTCGTCGGGGGGCAGCGCCGCCGCCGTGGCCGCCGGCTTCGTCCCCCTCGCCCTCGGCTCCGACACCGGCGGCTCCATCCGCCAGCCCGCCGCCCTGTGCGGGGTGGTCGGCATGAAGCCCACCTACGGCCGGGTGAGCCGGTCCGGGCTCGTGGCCTTCGCGTCGTCGCTCGACCAGATCGGGCCGCTGACGGCCACGGTGGCCGACGCCGCCCTCCTCTTCGAGGTGATCGCCGGCCACGACCCCCTCGACTCCACCTCCATCCCCGAGCCCGTACCCGAGGTCGGTGCCCACCTCGACGACGGCGTCGAGGGCCTGCGGGTAGGCCTGGTCACCGAGCTGCTCGGCGAGGGGATCGCCCCCGACGTGGCCGTCCGCACCCGGGCAGCGGCCGACGCCCTCGAGGAGGCCGGAGCCAAGGTCGAGGAGGTGGCGGTGCCGGCCGCCGTCTACGGCCTCTCGGCCTACTACCTCATCGCCCCGGCCGAGGCCTCGAGCAACCTGGCCCGCTTCGACGGCGTGCGCTACGGGCTCCGGGTGGACGCCCCCACCACCCAGGAGATGATGGTGGCCACCCGCACGAAGGGCTTCGGGCCCGAGGTGAAGCGCCGCATCATGCTCGGCACCTACGCCCTCTCGGCCGGCTACTACGACGCCTACTACGGCAAGGCCCAGCGGGTGCGCACGCTCATCGCCGACGACTTCGCCGCCGCCTACGAGCGGGTCGACGTGCTCCTCGCCCCCACCTCGCCCACCACCGCCTTCCCCCTCGGGGACAAGACGGCGGACCCGATGGCGATGTACATGAACGACGTCTGCACGATCCCCTCGAGCCTCTCGGGCGACCCCGCTGTGTCGGTGCCCTTCGGCACGGGCGACGACGGGCTCCCGGTCGGCGTGCAGGTGATGGCCCCGGCCCTCGCCGAGATCGACCTGTTCCGCGCCGCCGCCGCCCTGGAAGCCTCTGCCCCCCGCTGATCGGCGCCCGACGGACGGCGCGGGCGCTCAGAGCCCGAGGGCGAGGCGGGAGACGGCGTCCTTGATCGTGGTCGGGGTGAAGCGGTCGGCCAGGGCCAGGGCCTGGGCGTCGTAGCCGACCAGGTAACGGGCCCGGGGGCGGGAGGAGGCGACGGCGCCGGCGATCACGCGGGCGCACTGCGCCGGATCGCCCATCATCGGCGAGGACAGGCGCATGAGCTGGCCGGTGCGCTGGTAGGCGCCGTCGTAGCGGGAACCGTCCCGAGCGGCGACGTCGCGCTGGAAGTCCTCCCAGATGTTGGTGCGGAACCCGCCCGGCTCCACCAGCACCACCTTGACCCCGGCGCCGGCCACCTCGATGCGCAGGGCGTCGGACACCGCTTCGAGGGCGTGCTTGGCGGCCTGGTACCAGCCGGTCAGGGGGGTGGTGGTGCGCCCGTAGATGGACGACACGTTGACGATCCGTCCATCACCGGCCTCCCGCATCGCCGGCAGGGCGAGGCGGGCCAGGCGCATGGGGGCCAGCACCATGGTTTCGAGGATGGCTCGCGCCTCCTCGTCGTCGACGTCCTCGACAGCTCCCGTGAGCCCGTAGCCGGCGTTGTTGACGAGGCCGTACAGGGGGCCCACCTCCTCGATCGCCTTCACGCAGGAGTCGGCGTCGGTGACGTCGAGAAGCACGGTCTCGACCTCCACCCCGGCCTCGCCGGCGGCGTCGGCCACCGCTGCCGCCTTGACCTTCGAGCGCACCGAGCCGACCGAGCGGAACCCGCGGCGGGCCAGTTCGACGGTGGTGGCGAGCCCGATGCCGGAGTTGGCGCCGGTGGTGAGCACGGTCTCGGTCATGGGCGGAGCCTACGGGTCAGGCGTCGCTGTTCGGGCCGACGCCGCCGAGGCGCCGCCAGCCCGAGCTGGCCCGGAAGCGGGACCAGGTGCCCTCCGGCTGGGCCAGCCGGTCGGCCACCACCAGCAGCACGGCCGGGTTGTGGCCGAGGCCGGTGTGACTGCCCTTCACCTCGATGCTCTCGTGCCGCGGCCCGGGGTACTCGATGCAGCTCTGCCACGGGACGACCCCGTCGGTGCGGGTGTAGACGGCGGTGACCGGCACCGGTGGGCGGCCGCGCCGGCCCCCGCGGGCGTCGGCGAGGCGGAAGGGTGACCCCAGCGTGATGACCTGGCGGACGTCGGCCGGCGTGGCCCGTGCGATCTCCCGGGCGTAGATGCCACCGAGGCTCCAGCCCACGATGCTGATGGGGCGACCATGGCGGCCGGACAGGTCGGCCATGCGGTCTCGGAGGCCGGCGAGTACGCGATCGTCGGGGCCCATGTTGGTGCCAAGGCGCCAGCCGTGCACGAAGTAGCCGCGGTCCCGCAGGAACCATCGCAGCGGTCGGGTGGAACGGTCGCTGGCGGTCAGGCCGGGCAGCACGAGCACGGGGTGGCCGTCGCCCCGAGGGGCCCGCCGCAGGACCGGCACCAGGGCACCCATGCGGGACAGCTCGCCGGCGGCGCGGGCGCCGTCCACGGCCAGCTCCCGGCCCCCGGGCCGCCGCCACCGCGTCTCCAGATCATCCACCGCTCGCCAGCGTAGGGAACCTCGGCCCTAGCCTGGGTCCGTGATCGAGGGATGGGAGACGGTGATCGGCCTGGAGGTCCACGCCGAGCTGGCCACCGCCACCAAGATGTTCTCGGGGGCACCCAACCGCTTCGGATCCGAGCCCAACACCGACATCGACGCCGTCACCCTCGGCCTGCCCGGCTCGTTGCCGGTGCTCAACGAGAAGGCCGTCGAGCTGGCCATCCGCCTCGGCGTGGCCCTCGGCTGTGAGATCCGCCCGTCGATCTTCGCCCGGAAGAACTACTTCTACCCGGACATGCCGAAGGACTTCCAGATCTCCCAGTACGACCAACCCATCAACGTCGACGGGTTCCTCGAGCTGCCGTCGGGCAAGCGGGTCGGCATCGAGCGGGCCCACCTCGAGGAGGACACCGGCAAGTCGACCCACGTGGGGGGAGCGGGGCGCATCACCGGTGCCGACCACTCCCTTGTCGACTACAACCGGGCCGGGGTGCCGCTGCTGGAGATCGTCTCCCGCCCCGACCTGCGCTCGGCCGAGGAGGCCCGCCAGTAC
Organism: Acidimicrobiales bacterium; assembly: GCA_030447445.1. Classification (GTDB taxonomy): domain Bacteria; phylum Actinomycetota; class Acidimicrobiia; order Acidimicrobiales; family Iamiaceae; genus JAUJOW01. The sequence continues at coordinate 104,278 of JAUJOW010000009.1, forward strand.
GTGGCCGAGCTGCGGGCCGTGCTCGTGGCCACCGGCGTGAGCGACGGGAAGATGGAGGAGGGATCGATGCGGGTCGACGCCAACGTGTCGGTCCGGCCCGCCGGCAGCGACACCCTCGGCACCCGCTGTGAGATCAAGAACCTCAACTCGCTGCGGTCGCTGGGCCGAGCCGTCGAGTACGAGGCCCTTCGCCAGGTCGACCTGCTCGACGGCGGCGAGCGGGTGCGCCAGGAGACCCGGCACTGGGGGGAGGCCGACGGCCGCACCCACGCCATGCGGTCCAAGGAGGAGGCCGAGGACTACCGCTACTTCCCCGAGCCCGACCTCGTCCCCCTCGCCCCTGATGACGAGTGGGTCGGGCGGATCCGGGCCTCCATGCCGGTGCTCCCGGCCGAGCGCCGGGCCCGGCTGGCTGCCGCCGCCGGGGTCTCCCTGCCCCATGAGGGCGTCGCCGTGATCGTCGGTCGGGGCCAGGACAGCCAGGCCCTCGCCGCCATGGAAGGCGGAGCCGACCCGGCCCGGGTGCTCGTCCACGTCGAGCAGAACCTGGCGGTCGAGGGGGGTGCCGCCCTCGAGCCTGGCCGGCTGGTGGCGCTGATCGACCTCGAGACCAGCGGTGCGCTCACCGCCACCCAGGCCAAGGCCGTGCTGGCCGAGATGCTGGCCACCGACGCCGGCGCCGCCGAGATCGCCGCCGCCCGGGGGTACGAGGCCATGGACCCGAACGCGCTCGCCGCCGCGCTCGACGGCGTGATCGCCGCCCACCCGGAAGAGTGGGAGGGGTTCCGGACCGGTGACGACAAGGCGAAGGGCAAGCTCACCGGTTTCTTCGTGGGCCAGGTGATGCGCGCGACCCAGGGCAAGGCCGACGGCAGGGCCGTCACCGCCCTCCTGCGGGACCGGGCCGCCGGCTGACCGGCACAGTGGACCACGTAGCCTCCGGTCGTGAGCGACGAGCCGGTGAGCGAGGGAGACGGCCAGGACCTGGGGGGATCGGTCGGAGACCTCCCCGGGTTCGAGATCGAGAGCGAGCTCGGCCGGGGCGGCTTCTCCCGTGTTTTCCTGGCCCGCCAGCCCCGCCTCCATCGCACCGTCGCCGTCAAGGTGCTCACCCACATCGACGCCCGGGACACCGAGGCCCACCGACGCTTCGAGGCGGAGTGCCAGGCCGTCGGGTCCTTGTCGTGGCACCCCCACGTCGTGACCGTCTACGACACCGGTACCACCAGCGCTGGTCATCCCTTCCTGGCCATGGAGCACCTCCCCGGAGGGTCGCTGCAGGCCAAGCTCGACGACCACGGTGCGGCACCGTGGCAGGAGGTGGTGCGGGTCGGCGCCGAGCTGGCCGAGGCGCTGGCGGCCGCCCACCAGGCCGGCATCCTCCACCGCGACGTGAAGCCGGCCAACGTGCTGGCCGACCGCCTCGGCGAGCACCGCCTGGCCGACTTCGGCATCGCCCGCTTCGGCGACGCCACCCGCACGGCCACCGGCGTCATCACCGGCACCGCCGCCTACACCGCCCCCGAGGTGCTGCGGGGCGATCGAGCCAGTCCGGCGAGCGACCTCTACTCCCTGGGGGCCACCCTGCACGCCCTGCTGGTCGGGCGGGCGCCGTTCCTCTCCGGCGGCGACGAGTCGGTGATGGCGGTCATGTACCGCGTCGCCACCGTCCCTCCTGCGCCCCTGGAAGCCACCGGCGCCCCACCGTCCCTCACCGGTCTGGTGCTCAGCCTGATGGCCAAGGACCCCGCCGCCCGGCCGGGCTCGGCCGTCGACGTCGGTCAGTGGCTCCAGCAGATCCAGCGCGACCACGGCCTGCCCCTCACCACCCTGCGGGCCGCCTCCAGCCAGCCGCCACCACCGGCGCCGCCGGCCACCGCCGCACCGGCCGTCCCCCCGGTCGGGCCCACCACCCCGGAGCCGGCCACGCTCCCGCCCCCCCCCCCCCGCGCCCCCGCGGCGCCCGCGCCCCCCCCCCGCCCCCGGCGCCCCCCACCCCAGCACCGCTGCCGCCCCCGCCGCTGCCACCCCCGCCGGCCGGCCCGGCTCCCTCGAGGGCGGGTCGGACGGCGCTGGTGGCGGTGGCGGCAGCCGTCGTGGTGCTCCTGGTGGCCGGGAGCATCCTGGCGCTCGTGGTGGCCGGCGACGACGACGGTGGAGGCGACCGGGTCGACACCGACCCGACCACGGCGAGCCCGGCCACGGCGGCGCCTCCCACGAGCACCGACGACACGACGTCCACCATGGTGGTGACCACGAACCCCGACGACACGCTCCCCACCGGGTACACCGAGGAGAACCGCGAGCAGTTCATAGAGGGCTGCACCAGGGCGGGTACCGAGGAGCAGTGCACCTGCGTGATCGACCGCATCGAGGCTGAGGTGCCCTTCGAGGTCTACCTCGACTTCGCCGAGAACCCGACGGGGGGGTTGCCCCCCGAGATCCAGACGATCGTGGAGGACTGCGCGCCGGGCGGTTGAAGGCACCGCGGAACCCGCTGGGGCCGAGCGGGTGGCGCTGGCAGACTCCCGACCCATGGGCCTCGAACTGCGCGTCCCCGAACCCGATGACTTCGTCGCCTTCATGGAGCCCGTGTGGCGGGCCTTCGGCGAGCCCGCTCCGAGCGCCGAGGAGATCGACGACGAACGCCTCCTCTGGGAGCCCGAGCGCAGCCTCGGCGCCGTCGACGGCTCCGAGTGGGTGGGCGCCACCGGCGCGTTCACCTTCGAGCTGACCCTTCCCGGCGCCACCACCGCTCCCGCCGCCGGGGTGACCATGGTCGGCGTGGCCCAGACCCATCGACGCAGGGGTGTGCTCACCGCGCTCATGGCCGCCCAGCTCGACGACGTGGCCGAGCGGCGCGATCCCTTCGCCATCCTCACCGCCTCGGAGTCCTCCATCTACGGGCGCTTCGGGTACGGGCCGGCCACCTTCTCCACCGAGCTCGAGCTGCGCACCGATCGAAGCCGCTTTCGGGACCCGCTCGAGGGGCGGGGACGGCTGCGGGTGGTCCGGCTGGCCGAGGCCGGCGACGCCATGGCCGCCGCCTACGAGCGCTGCCGCCGGCAACGGGCCGGTGCCGTCGACCGTCGTAAGGAGTACTGGCAGCGCGTGCAGCGCGACCGCCCCTCCTCGCGGGACGGGGCCAGCGCCCTGTTCGTGGTGACCCACACCGACGACGACGGCGAACCCGACGGATACGCCACCTACCGGATCAAGCAGCGATGGCCGTCGGGCCTGCCCGACCACACCGCCGTGGTCACCGACCTCTACGGCGTGGACCCCGACATCGAGGCCATCCTGTGGCGCTTCCTGTGCGACATCGACCTGGTGGCCACGGTGCGCGCCCGGACCCGCCCGGAGGACGACCCGCTCCGCTGGCGCCTGGCCGAGCCCCGTCAGCTCCGCACCAAGGACCTGTCCGACTGGCTGTGGGTGCGGGTGCTCGACGTCCCCGCCGCCCTCACCGCTCGCCGCTACGCCACCGAGGACTCGCTGGTGCTGACGGTGGAGGACCGCTTCCGGCCGGCGTCGGGTGGCCGCTTCCGCCTGGAGACCGGTGGTGACGGCGCCGACTGTGAGCCGACCACCGCCGGCGCCGACCTCATCCTCGGGGCCGAGGAGCTCGGGGCCATGGTGCTCGGCGGTGTGGCCCCGTCGCTCCTGGCCCGGGCCGGCCGGATCGACGAGCCCACACCCGGCGCGCTGGCCAGGGCCGACTCGGTCTTCCTCTGCGAACCCCGCCCCTTCTGCGGGACCATGTTCTGAACCTGGGACGGAGGGGCTGTCAGTCGACGTCGGTCCGGGCCAGTCGGCGGCCGGTGTACAGGACCATGGCGACGGCCACGGCCAGCGGGACGGCGACGGCTACGGCGAGGGGGAGCGTGGCCTGGTCGAGGCCGACCCCGGTGTACTCGGAGATGACGGACCGGGTGTAGGCCCGCAGCGACAGCCGGCTGGCCGTCTTGCTGGCGTTGGCCACGAAGCCCTCCCACAACAGGATGTAGGCGATGCCCCACACCAGAGCCCGCTTGAACCGCAGGCCGAGGGCACAGAACATGCCGACGTAGCCGACCACCCCGACGAGGCAGGCCACCGCCGTCCCCCCCACGAGGGCAGCGCCGGCGCCGGTCAGGGCGGCGCTCAGGACCAACGGGACGGTCACCACGGGGACGCACACGGTGAGAGCGGCGAGGGCGGCGGCGGCGGCCACCGTGACCCTGGGGACGGGTCGCATCCACAGGTACACCAGGGTGTGGTCGTCGACCAGGTCGCCGAGGGCCGACGAGGCGAACACGAGGGCGACCACCGGGGCCAGCAGCTGGAGCCCGTAGCGGTCGATCAGCGTGGCGCCGGCGTCGACCGGATCGCTCTGGGAGCTGAGGCCGACGGCCAGGCCGAGCAGCACCGCCACCGCTCCGAGGGCGGCCATGGCCAGGAGCCGGCCCACCGTCACCTGGTTGCGCAGCACCAACCGGTAGATGACCGAGAACCTCGATCCCGCCGCTGCCCCGCGGCCCGAGCGGGCGGCGCCGACGGCGCCCGGCCCGCTACCGGCGACGGCGGGGATCGGCGGCGGTGGACCGGGCCGGGCCGACACGGGTGGGGTCGGGGCGGTCACGGCCGTCCCACCAGGTAGCGGAAGACCGAGTCGAGGTCGTCGTCGAGGGGGATGACCTCCCACAGGTGGGCGTCCTCATCGCGCGCCACGGCGGCGACGCAGCGGCGGAACCGGTGGACGTCGGTGGTGTCGACCAGCACCGTGTCGGGTGCGGTGAGGCGGATGCCGACCACGGTGCCGGCGGCGAGGAGCCCGCCGGCCACCTGGTGGGGGCGGTCGGTGCGCACCCGCAACCGGTGCGGCCGGTCGTCCATCAGGTCGCGGATGGCGTGGAAGTCACCCTCGGCGGCCAGGCGGCCCTGGGCGATCACGAGCACGTCGGAGCCGAACCGCTCGACCTCCTCCAGCACGTGGCTGGACACGATGACGCAGCGTCCCTGCCCGCCGAGGGAGTGGAACAGGTCGGTCATGTGCCGGCGCTGGCGGGGATCCAGGCCGGTCAGGGGCTCGTCCAGCACGATCACCCACGGGTTGTGGACCACGGCCTGGGCCACCTTCACCCGTTGGCGCATGCCCCGTGAGTAGGTGCTCAGGCGACGACGATCGTCGGCGTCCATCTCCACGAGGGCCAAGGCGTGGCGGGCGGCCCCGTCGGGGTCCTCGACGCCGTGGAGCACGCCGGCCATGCGCACGAACTCGAGGGCGGTGTGGGCATCGAACACGCTCTCCTGCTGTGGCACGAGGCCGAGCGACCGGTGCACCTCGAGGTCCGTGCGAGGGTCACGACCGAGCACCGAGAGCGTCCCCCGGTCCGGAGCCACCAACCCGCACAGCAGGCGGAGCATCGTCGACTTGCCGGCGCCGTTGGGGCCGAGCAGGGCGGTGACGCCGGGGCCGACCGTGAAGGACACGTCCGACACGGCCACCACGTCGCCGAACCACTTCGAGACGCTGTCGACGGTGATCATGGGGCGGGGCCCGGAGCCGTCGGCGACCGCCCTCTCGGCGGGTGCGATGGTGGTCATCTGGTGACCTGCAGGCGCTGGTAGCGCAGTCGGGCCACGGCGGCGCCGAGGATCGTCCAGGCCAGCGAACCGAGGATGGCGGCGCCGAGCGTCACCCCGTCGAAGGCGTCGCTCTCGCCGTGGATGCGCACCACCAGGGCGAAGGGCAGGGCGAACAGGTCGAGCACCAACAGGCCCTCGGGCGCCTGGAGCACGCCGACCAGCACGCCGGTGACAGCGCTGCTGGCCAAGACCACCAGGATCAGCCCGGCGGTGGCGAAGGCCTTGCGGTCGGTGAGGCTGGAGATCCCGAGCGACACGGCCGTGAAGAGCACGGTGATGGCCAGCCCGGCGCCCACGATCCGGGCCAGGGTGGCGGCCACGGCGGCAGGGCCGTCGGGCCCCTGGCCCTGGATGATGAAGGCGATCAGCATGACCAGCGGCGGGCCGATGGTGACGAAGGCCAGCACCACGCCGGTGGCGATGGCCTTGGCGGCCAGGTACGTGTCGCGGGTGAGCGGCGAGGCCAGGTAGAGGCCGAGCATGCCGGTGCGCCGGTCGGGGCAGAGCAGCTCGGGGCCGACGAAGGCCACGAAGAGGATGACCGCCGACTGGATGAAGAAGAAGTACTCGCCGTAGCTGGGGAGGGCGAGCTCGGCGTCACTGAGGTCACCCTCGGAGAAGACCGAGTCGGAGAAGAACGACACGATGCCGACGAACACCACCGCCGGCAGGTAGGAGATCACGATGGTCAGCACCGGGAGCACCTTGGCCCACGGGCTCCGCCGCAACCCGAGGGCCCGCTGCACGCTGTGGCGGGTCAGCGTGCGCACGGCGCCGCCCACACCCCGCCGCCCCCCCTCGTAGCGGCGATAGCCGCGGTCGAGGATGCGGGCGCCCCCCGTCGACGCCGCCGGCGGGAGGGCGCTCATGGCCGCACACCCCGGGCCGGACCGGCGCCGGGCACCGGGGCCGTGGCCGCCGGCGCCAGCACTCGGCGGGCGGCCTCGGCGACGGCGGGGTGGGCGCCGGCCTGGCCGCCGGTGCGCCCGGCGCCCAGGAACACCTCTTCCAGGCTGAGGGTGCGGGGGGCGAGCCGCCGGACGGCGGCCCCCTGGTCGGCCAGCACGTCGCGGACCACGTCGAACACGTCGACCGCCCCGCTCACGTACAGGCGCCGGCCGTCCCAGTGCAGCGTCGCGCCCCGAGCCTCGAGGGCGGCGCCGACGGGGGCGACGTCACCGTCGAGCTCGAGCACCACCCCACCCCCGCCGGAGCGCAGCTCGTCGAGCCGGCCGGAGGCCACCACCTGCCCGGCATGGAGGATGACGGCGTTGTCGCACACCCGCTCCACCTCGTCGAGCACGTGGGAGCTCAGCAGCACGTGGATGCCGAACTCACCGCCGATGCGGCCGATCAGCCCCAGCATGTCCTCGCGCTGCACGGGGTCGAGCCCCTCGGTGGGCTCGTCGAGCAAGGCCAGCACGGGGTCGTGGACGATGGCCTGGGCCAGCTTGACCCGCTGCCGTTGCCCGGTCGACATGGTCCCGAGGGGGCGCACTCGCTCCTCGCCCAGTCCCACCTGCCAGAGCACGTCGCTGGCCCGGCCGGTGGCCTCCCGGCGGGGGAGCCCGTGCAGCTCGCCGATGTGGCGCACGAAGTCCACGGCCTTGACGTCGGGGGGCAGCAGGTGGTGCTCGGGTGAGTAGCCGACCCGCTCGCGGACCTCGGGACCGGCCCGGGTCGGGTCGAGGCCGAGCACCTCGATGCGGCCGCCGTCGGGCGGGTGGAGGCCGAGCAGCAGGCCGAGGAGGGTGGTCTTGCCCGAGCCGTTGGCGCCCAGCAACCCGGTGATCCCGGGGCCGATCTCAAGGGTGGCCCCGGCCAGCGCCAGCGTGGACCCCCAGCGCTTCACCACCCCGCCCGCCCGGATCACCGGCGGGGCGGCGACGGGCGGAGCGACGGTCACGCTCCGAGACTACGAGGTGGGGCCCCGGCGCAGACCGGCGCCGGCCCAGACCGGCGCCGGCACAGCTACTGGTAGGTGATGAGGTCGGGGGTGGGCTCGAGGGCCAGCACCTGGGCCGGCGAGAGCATGTCGATGTCCTCGTCGTAGAAGAGCTTGAAGCCGTTGGCGAAGGGTGCCTTGGCGTGGAGGATGCCGTACTTCTCGAGCTTGTCCTCCTGGCTGCCGAACCCGTCGACGTGGATGACGGTGGCCAACTCCGGCCGGTCCAGCACGGCGCCCCGGTCGGGGATCATCCCGAGGGTGAACTGGTGGAGCACGAACAGCTTCTCGGGCAGGTTCTCGGAGGCGGAGATGAGCGCCAGCCACCCCGAGACCTCGTTCACCTCGGCCGCCGACACCTGACCGATCTGCTGGCCGGGCACCTCGTTCGGGCCCATCCGCCACTCGGCGTCGAGGGCCAGGCCGACGTCGGGCTCCCGCAGGAACCGCTCGTAGCGCTTCACCTCGTCCACGAAGGAGGTCCGGCCCGGCTGGACGTCGAGCAGGAGCAGCATGTCGTTCTCGCGAGCAGCGTCGAGCCACGCCTGGATGAGCGCCGGATCGGTGGGTTCGCTGTAGTCGCCGTCGCGCCCCGGCGAGGCCTGAGCCACCGACACGATGAGCTCGAAGGCCCCGAGCACCGGTCGGCCGGGTTGGGCGAACGGGGCCGCCGCCAACCGCACCCGGGCGGCGGCCTCGTCCGGGCTGGTCTCGCCGAGCACCCCAAGGGCGGCGGTGGTGGCGTTGCCGTAGTAGGCGACCACTCGTCGGGCCGGGAACAGCTCCCGTCCTCCGCCGGGGAGCTCCCGCGGCGGCGTCGTCGTGGTGGTGGTGGCTTCTTCGGCGGCTCCACCCCTGCCTTCCCCGGACCGGGACCGGCGCGATGAGCCGTTGCCGGGCGAGGCGCCGTCGCCGTCGTCGCCCGACGCGCAGGCGGCCACCACGGCCAGGGCGGCCAGCACGACCAGCGCGGGGGAGCGCCGGCCGGCGGCGAGGCGGTGGGGGCGGGTGCGCACGGACGCCGAGCGTAGGCCGGCCGCCCCGGCTCGCCGCTCCGGCCGCCCCGGTAGCCTGCCCGGCCATGACCGATGCCACCCCCACCGACGGCCGACCAGTGGCCATCAAGCCGCGCTCGGGCGAGGTCACCGACGGGTGGGAACGGGCCCCGGCCCGGGCCATGCTGCGGGCCGTCGGCATGACCGACGACGACTGGGCCAAGCCCCAGGTCGGCGTGGCCTCGTCGTGGAACGAGGTGACGCCGTGCAACCTGCCGCTGGAGCGCCTGGCCAAGCGGTCGAAGGACGGGGTGCGGGCGGCCGGCGGCTTCCCCCTCGAGTTCATGACCATCGCCGTGAGCGACGGGATCTCCATGGGCCACGAGGGGATGCGGGCCTCGCTCGTCAGCCGTGAGGTGATCGCCGACTCGGTGGAGACGATGATGCACGCCGAGCGGTTCGACGGCCTGGTCACCCTCGCCGGCTGCGACAAGTCGTTGCCGGGGATGCTCATGGCCGCCGCCCGCCTCGACCTGCCGTCGGTGTTCGTCTACGGCGGGTCGATCCTCCCGGGCCACCTGAACGGCGCCGCGCTCGACATCGTGAGCGTGTTCGAGGCGGTGGGAGCCCACGCCATCGGGGCCGTCGACGACGACGGGCTGCGGGCCGTCGAGGCGAACGCCTGCCCGACCGAGGGCAGCTGCGCCGGCATGTTCACGGCCAACACGATGGCGTCGGCCGCCGAGGCCCTCGGCATGGCGCTCCCGGGGAGCGCGTCACCGCCGGCCGTGGACCGGCGCCGAGACGACGGCGCCTACGGGGCCGGGCGGGCCGTCGTCCACCTCCTCGAACGGGGGATCCGCCCCCGCCAGATCATGACCATGGAGGCGTTCGAGAACGCCATCGCCGTGGTGATGGCACTCGGCGGCTCCACCAACGCCGTGCTCCACCTGCTGGCCATCGCCACCGAGGCCCGCGTCGAGCTCGAGCTGGACGGCTTCAACCGGATCGCCGCCCGCGTCCCCCACATCGCCGACACCCGGCCCCACGGCCGCTACCACATGAGCGACCTCGACCGCATCGGCGGCATCCCGGTGGTGATGGCCGAGCTGCTCGAGGCCGGGCTGCTCCACGGCGACTGCCTCACGGTCACCGGTCGCACCGTGGCCGAGAACCTCGCCGCCATCGATCCACCCGCTCCCGACGGGGAGGTGCTGCGCCCGCTCGACCGGCCCATCCACGCCGTCGGCGGCATCGCCGTCCTCACGGGCACCCTCGCCCCCAAGGGAGGCGTGGTCAAGGTGGCCGGCATCGACGTCGACCGCTTCGAGGGCCCGGCCCGGGTGTTCGACGGCGAGCAGGCGGCCATGGACGAGATCCTGGCCGGGACCATCCGGGCCGGCGACGTTGTGGTCATCCGCTACGAGGGCCCCAAGGGCGGGCCCGGCATGCGGGAGATGCTGGCCGTCACCGGCGCCATGAAGGGAGCGGGTCGGGGCGCCGACACCGCCCTCGTCACCGACGGCCGGTTCTCGGGTGGAACCCACGGCTTCTGCGTCGGCCACGTCGCCCCGGAAGCGGTCGACGGCGGACCCATCGCCCTCGTCCGGGACGGCGACCGCATCGTGATCGACGTGGAATCGCACCGCATCGACCTCGACGTGCCCGACCGGGAGCTCGAGTCCCGGCGAGCCGACTGGAAGGTGCCCCAGCCCCGCTACACCACTGGCGTGCTGGCCAAGTACGCCCGCCTCGCCCAAGGGGCCGAGCGGGGAGCGGTCACCTCCCCCTGACGTCGAGCACGGGTCGGTCAGCGGCGGGTGGCCGATTCGAAGTAGGCCGGGCGCCGACCCAACGCGATGTGCATCCCGGGTTGGAGCACGAGCGGCTGGTCGAGGCCGAGGGGGACCCATCGGCCCGACGTCGGGTCCCAGAGGAAGGAGCCGTTGGTGGTGCTGAGGTTGCGGAAGTGGACATCCCAGCCGACCAACCGGATCTCGGCGTGGGCGCGCGAGATCGACCGCTCGGGGTCCTCGAGGCGCAGTGGGCGGGCCGACCCGTTCTGCACCAGTGGGCTGGCCTCGGGCTGGCGCCCGATCACCCGGTCGGCCAGCAGCCTGCACTCGGTCCCGTCGTCGAAAAGCAACCGCCCGAGCGACGGGCGGGGACCGGCCACGATGGGGCTACCGGGCACCACCGGTGCACCGCACAACGGGCAGCTCCGGGTCCGGGGGTCGTTGAGGTGACCCTGCCCGCAGAGGACCCCTTGCACCGTCTCGGCGGCCAGCTCGATGTCGTCCTCGGCGGGAGCGGGGGCAGGCGCCGGCGCGGAAGTCGAGAGGGCGGCGTGGGGGACGGCCACCGTCTCACCACCAGGGCCGGACACGGCCGGCGAGACCCGTTCGGTCCACTCGCCGGGTGGCGAGGCGACGGTCCCGGGCAGCGGCTCAGCCGGGACGGGATCCGCCGATGCCACCGCCGCCGGCTCGGACGGGCCCGGGGGCACGGCCGCGGGCTCGGGCCGGGCCACGGGCTCCGCCTCGGGCTCGACCCGTGCGCCGCTTTGGCTGTCGAGGTGCACGGGCTGGTCGGCCGTGGTGAGGGCGAAGCCACCGCCGGCCACGATGCCGGCACGGACGTCGACGACGGGGTCGATGGTCAAGGGGCCGGGGCCACCGACGGCCGAGGCGACCACGGTGGTGAGCTCGCTGGTCAGCGTTTGCCTGACCCCGGCCACGGCCCGGGGACCGGCGGTCACCGTCTCGGCCACCCCTGGCCCCTCGACTCGCACCTGCACGGCGCCGAACACGAACACTCCGCACCCGTCGTCCACCATGGCCACCAGCGCGAACGGCGGGACCCGGGAGTGGTCGTTGGTGGCCACGACGGCGCCGAGCTGCTCGATCACACTCGCCGGGTGCTCGGCGGCGACGAAGCGCTCGATGAGCTCGGCGACCACATCGGGCGGGGTGCGGGCCGCCACCCACAGGACGACACCGGCGTCACGGCAGACCAGGCCAGAGTCCCCGGCGGTGGGCACGAGGCGGGCGTGGTCGAGGTGCACGTCTGGTCCTTTGCTGGCTCGGAGGGGCCGCGCAGCGGCCGGAGGTTACCCAACCGGGCTCCCTCAGGCGCCGTCGTCGAGAGGCCAGGTGATGCCGGGCGGGTGGCGTCGGAGGTGGCCCCCGTCGTGCCCGCCGGCGGACCCGTGGGCTCGCACCCTCGGTTTCCGAGGCCCCGGCCCTCCGTTCTTCTGGCCGGCGGAACCCGAGGGCTCGCACCGGCGGTTTCGAGGCCCCCGGCCCGTCGGAACAGTCGGGCCTTCGAACGGCCATCGGCTTGGCGGCAGCGACGGGCAGCTGCGATACTCGTGCCCATGACGCCGTCGCCGACCCTCGTAGGCATCGCCTGGCGCACGTAGCTCACACTGCTCGCGTGTGCATCCGACCTCCCAGCCGGGAGGTCGTCGCAGTTTTCGGACCCTGTTTCTCGCCCTCGACCCGCCCCGACCCCGGAGGCACGGATGGAACTCAACGGTGGCCAGGCCCTCATCAAGGCCCTCGAGATGGAGGGCGTGGAGGTCATGTTCGGGCTGCCCGGCGGGGCCATCCTGCCGGTGTACGACCCCATCATCGACTCGCCCATCCGCCACATCCTCGTGCGCCACGAACAGGGCGCCGGGCACATGGCCGAGGGCTACGCCCACGCCACCGGTCGGCCCGGCGTGGCCATGGTGACGAGCGGGCCGGCCGCCACCAACATCGTGACCCCCCTCTGCGACGCCTACATGGACTCGGTGCCGATGGTCTGCATCACCGGGCAGGTGCCGCTGTCGTCCATCGGCACCGACGCCTTCCAGGAGTGCGACACCACCGGCATCACCCAGTCGGTCACCAAGCACAACTTCCT